>JAXMMJ010000024.1:0-4796 GCA_034366585.1 Hylemonella sp. | reverse complement strand
CTGGTCGGCCTTCTGCGCCGCTTCGCGCTGCTCCTGTGCCAGCGCGCTGTTGCGCTCGGCGGCCTGCGCCTCGGTGCGACGGATTTTCTCGGCGGCAGCCGCGGCACGGCGCTCGTCATCGAGGATGATTTCCTGGCGACGCAACTCTTCCATCGTGACACGACGGCGCTTGCGCATCTGGCTCAGGCAGTCGTTCACGGCAAAACGCTGGTAACAGTCGGCCTCTTCCTGGCCATAACGCTCCAGCGCCTGGCGGCGTTCGGCCTCGATGCGGGCGCGCTCACCCGCCGGGTCGTAGGACGGCGGCTGCTGCGCAGCGGCCAGCACCAGGGTGCCCAGGCCGGCCAGCAGGATCAGGGTTCGTTTCATGTGAGGCTGGTGTCGACCACACGACGTTCCGATTCGAGGAACTCGCGTGACTGCATTTCGTTCAGTCGTGACACTGTACGCGGAAATTCGTGCACCAGGGGCCCCTCGGTATAGAGCTGCTCCGGCGGCACGGCGGCCGACAGGATGAGCTTGACCCGGCGGTCGTACAGCACGTCCACCAGCCAGGTGAAACGCCTTGCCTCTGAAGCCATGCGCACCGGCATGTACGGCACGTCGCTCAGGAACACGGTATGGAACTGGGTGGCGATTTCCAGATAGTCGTTCTGCGAGCGCGGCCCCCCGCAAAGGGTCCTGAAGTCGAACCACACCACACCACCGGCCTTGCGCCGGGCCTGGATCTGGCGCGCCTCGATGTGCAGCACCGGGTCCTCGTCGTGCGCCTCGGCCAGGCGGTCGAAGGCCTGTGACATGGCGGCATCGGCCTGCGGGCCCAGCGGCGTGTGGTAGAGCTGCACCTGTTCCATGGTGCGGCGGCGATAGTCGGTGCCGTTGTCGACGTTGACCAGCTCCATGGTCTGGTTCAGCAAGGCGATGGCCGGCAGGATGCGATCGCGGTGCAAACCGTTGGGATACAGGTCGTCGGGCTTGAAATTGGAGGTCGCCACCAGGCCCACGCCGTTCCTGGACAGGGCCGCCAGCAGGCGGTGCAGGATCATGGCGTCGGTGATGTCGGCGACATGGAACTCGTCGAAACAGATCAGCTTGAACTTGTCGGCCATGCGCTCGGCCAGCGCGTCCAGCGGGTTGACCGTGCCCTGCAACTCGGCCAGCTCGCGGTGCACCTCGCGCATGAACTCGTGGAAGTGCAGGCGCGTCTTGCGCACCAGGGGCACGGCATTGAAGAAGCAGTCCATCAGGAAGCTCTTGCCCCGCCCCACCCCGCCGTACATGTACACCCCCTTGGGAATGTCCGGATGGTTGAGCAGCTTCTTGATCGCGTTGGAGCGCTTGACCTTGTACTCGGCCCATTCGGTGGCGCAGCGCTCCAGCGCCTCGACCGCGCGCAGCTGCGCGGGGTCACTCGCGTAACCCCGCGTCTTGAGCTCGGCTTCGTAGGCTTCGCGGACGGACGCCAAAACCCGGACCCTGCGGACTTAGAAGTTCAGCGTGCGCTTGTCCACTGCCAGCGCGGCTTCCTTGGTCGCCTCGCTGAGCGACGGGTGCGCGTGGCAGATGCGGGCGATGTCCTCGGCGCTGGCCTTGAACTCCATGGCCACCACGGCCTCGGAGATCAGCTCGGAAGCCATCGTCGGCCAGGAACTTCACCATGCCGGTCGTGTCGCCCAACGCGCGTGCGCGGCCATTGGCCAGGAAGGGGAAGGTGCCGGCCTTGTAGGCCACGCCATCCGCCTTGAGCTGCTGCTCGGTGCGGCCGACCCAGGCAATTTCCGGGCTGGTGTAGATGACCCAGGGGATGGTGTTGAAGTTCACGTGCCCGTGCTGGCCGGCAATGCGCTCGGCCACGGCCACGCCCTCTTCTTCCGCCTTGTGCGCCAGCATGGGGCCGCGCACCACGTCACCCACGGCCCACACGCCCGGCAGGCTGGTCTTGCAGTCGCCGTCGACCACGATGGCGCCGCGCTCGTCCAGCTTCAGGCCCACGGCCTCGGCATTCAGGCCGATGGTGTTGGGCACACGGCCGATGGAGACGATGAGCTTGTCCACCTCCAGCGCCTGGGCTTCACCCTTGGCGTTGGTGTAGGCGATGCTCACGCCCTTCTTGCCGGTCTTGATCTCGCCGACCTTCACGCCCAGTTCGATCTTCAGGCCCTGCTTGTCGAAGGCCTTTTTGGCTTCCTTGGCGATCTGTTCGTCCACCGCGCCCAGGAAGGTCGGCAGACCTTCGAGGATCGTGACCTCGGCGCCCAGGCGGCGCCAGACCGAACCCATCTCCAGTCCGATCACGCCCGAGCCGATCAGGCCCAGCTTCTTCGGGGTGGCGCCCAGGCGCAGCGCGCCGTCGTTGGACAGCACATTGACCTCGTCGAACGGCGTACCCGGCAGCGCACGGGCGTTGGAGCCCGTGGCCACGATGACCTGCTTGGCCACCAGGCTCTCCTCGGCCGCGCCCGCCACCTTGATCTCGTAACCACCGTCCACGGCCTTCACGAAGGAGCCGCGGCCATGGAAAAAGGTGACCTTGTTCTTCTTGAACAGGTAAAGGATGCCGTCGTTGTTCTGCTTCACCACGGCGTCCTTGCGGCCGATCATCTTGGCCACGTCCATCTTGACGTCGCTGGCCGTGATGCCGTGCTCGGCAAAGTGCTTGTTGGCGTGCTCGAAATGCTCGGACGATTGCAGCAGCGCCTTGGACGGGATGCAGCCCACGTTGGTGCAGGTGCCGCCCGGGGCCGGGCCGCCCTTCTCGTTCTTCCACTCGTCGATGCAGGCCACATTCATGCCCAGCTGGGCGGCGCGGATGGCGGCAATGTAGCCGCCGGGGCCGCCACCGATGACGACCACGTCGAATTGTTTGCTCATAGGTATTCCAATCGGTTGTTCAAAGCGTAGCGAGCGGCCTCAGGGCAAGGCGCGGGTGGCGAGCAACCGGAACGTACTTCAAGGTACGTGAGGATTGCTCGAACGGGACCCGCAACGCCGCCATGAGGTCGCGCAGTAGCTTTTAGATGTCGAACAGGAGACGGGCCGGATCTTCGAGGGCCTCTTTCATGGCCACCAGGCCCAGCACGGCTTCGCGGCCGTCGATGATGCGGTGGTCGTAACTCATGGCCAGGTAGTTGATCGGGCGGATCACGATCTGGCCGTTCTCCACCACGGCGCGGTCCTTGGTAGCGTGCACACCCAGGATGGCCGACTGCGGCGGGTTGATGATGGGGGTGGACAGCATGGAGCCGAACACGCCACCATTGGAGATGGAGAAAGTGCCACCGGTCATCTCTTCGATGCCCAGCTTGCCGTCACGCGCCTTGGCGCCGTACTCGGCAATCTTCTTCTCGATGTCGGCAAAGCTCATCTGGTCGGCATTGCGCAGGATGGGCACCACCAGGCCGCGCGGCGAACCCACCGCGATGCCGATGTCGAAGTAGCCGTGGTAGACGATGTCGTTGCCGTCCACCGAGGCGTTGAGCACCGGGTACTTCTTCAGGGCATGCACGGCGGCCTTCACGAAGAAGGACATGAAGCCGATCTTGACGCCGTGCTCCTTCTCGAACTTCTCCTGGAAGCGCTTGCGCATCTCCATCACCGGGGCCATGTTGACCTCGTTGAACGTGGTCAGGATGGCGTTGGTGGACTGCGACTGCAGCAGGCGCTCGGCCACCCGGGCGCGCAGGCGCGTCATAGGCACACGCTGCTCGGGGCGCTCGCCCAGCTGCGGACGCGGCGCGGCCACCTGCGGCAGGGCCGAGGTCGGGGCACCGGTGGGAATGGCAGCGGGCTTGGCACCGCCACCAGCCACGGCGGCCAGCACGTCACCCTTGGTCACGCGGCCGTCCTTGCCCGTGCCGGGCACGGAGCCGGTTGCCAGGCTGTTGTCGGCCATCAGCTTGGCGGCAGCGGGCATGGCCACGCCGGCCTTGGAGGCGGAAACCGAGGCCGTGGCCACGGCAGGCGCTGCGGCCGCAGCGGCTGCGGGTGCGGCAGCAGCGGCCGGCGCCGCGGCACCGGCCTTGCCTTCGGTGTCGATGCGGGCGATGACCTGGCCAGCCACCACGGTGCCGCCGTCACCGACGACGATCTCGGCCAGCACGCCGGCCGACGGGGCCGGCACTTCCAGCACGACCTTGTCGGTCTCGATGTCGATCAGGATCTCGTCGGCAGCGACAGCCTCGCCGGCCTTTTTCTTCCATTGCAGCATGGTGGCTTCTGCCACCGATTCGGACAGCTGCGGGACCTTGACTTCTACGATAGCCATTTGATTCTTTCCGTATCTTTTTGAGTGTTGCGGGGCGCGCCTTCAGCGGCGCCCCGCAGTCCTTGAAAAACCGTTCTGCCCTTATTTGGTCAGCACGAAGCCCTTGAGCTTGGCGAAGGCCGCTTCGACCAGCGCCTTCTGCTGCTCCTGGTGCAGGTGGGCATAACCCACCGCCGGCGAAGCCGAGGCCGCGCGGCCGGCATAACCCAGCTTCTGGCCATCGAGCATGTTTTCGTGGATGTAGTGCTGCACGAAGAACCAGGCGCCCTGGTTCTGCGGCTCGTCCTGGCACCAGACGATGTCGGTGGCATTGGGATACTTGCGCACCTCGGCACCAAACACCTTGAGCGGGAACGGATAGAGCTGCTCCACACGCAGGATTGCCACATCGTCCACGCCTTTTGCCGCGCGCTTCTTGACCACGTCGTAAGACACCTTACCCGAGCAGCAGATGATGCGCTTGACCTTGTCGGCGTTCTTCACCACTGCGGCGTTGCTTTCAGGGATCACGGTCTGGAAGCTGCCTTTGGTG
>JAXMMJ010000023.1:0-4353 GCA_034366585.1 Hylemonella sp. | reverse complement strand
TGGCGCAGCGGTGACGCAGATTCCATGTCGGCACGGGACTACTCAGATCCCACCTCAGATGCCGGATATACGACTGCAGGCGCTTTACCCAACGGTCCCCACTCGGTCAGTTTCTTGCACTTGTGGGGGAGTCCATATACGACATGTTAGACCTCAACGTCCGCATTGAGCGTTCCTCGCCATGACCGCACTCGTATGCGGTCGATTGTGGGTGCACCAGCCCACGACGGCAATTCCAGTGCTTGCCCCGCCTCGACCTGGGTTGAACCGCACCACTGCTCGCCGTTCCACCATGACATGACTGCCACCCGCTCGGACACAATTTGCCGAACGAATTCCAGAGCCGCCATCGTTCCGAAGTGCGTGCCATCTCCAACCCACTCATCAAAATGCGAGTGGTAGACGTCGAATCCAACGGTGATCTCGTCATTCGATGTGTCAATGACTAGACCGTGCGTAACGTTCGCACCGGCGGGAGCCTGAACCTCCAGAACCTCGACCGACGAGCCGTCATCGGTCCTTTCTTTACGAACGAGAGAACGCCACTCGGGAAAGGCGTCTAGCACGGGCGCAAGCATTCCCATTGAGGTCTAACTTGATATAGGCCGCAGATCTGTCGGCATAACAAAGTTCATGGCGCCTCCCGCTTATTGATTTAAGTGCTTGAAATATATCGGGTTTCAACCGTTTTGCCTCAACGGGCAAACCATGAACAAAACTGCGTAAACCGGCAAACCTGTCGTATGAACAGGGTCGATTGCAGACTAACAAGGCGTGGTTGATGTCTCAGAAGCCTTGATTTTATTGGCGATAATCAAGATACTGTTTTTATGAACAGTATCAACAAAACCGACAAACCCCGCACTTTGCTGGGCCGCCCGCCCCTGCAGTCCGGGCGCTTGCTGGACCAGGTGCGTGAGCGCATCCGCTATCTGCACTACAGCCTGAGCACGGAGCAGACTTATGTGTACTGGGTGCGCTGGTTCATCCGGTTTCACGATCTGCGTCACCCCAAGGACATGGGGCAGCAGGAGGTGGAGCGTTTCCTGACCATGCTGGCCAATGAGCGCAAGGTGTCGCCGTCCACGCACCGCCAGGCGCTGAGTGCGCTGCTGTTCCTGTACCAGCAGGTGCTGGGCATTGAGCTGCCTTGGTTGCAGGACATCGGCCGTCCCGTGCCGCACAAGCGCATACCCACCGTGCTGACGCGCGAGGAAGTGCAGAAGATGCTGGACCTGATGCGGGGCGAAACGGGCCTGCTGGCCCGGCTGCTGTACGGCACCGGGATGCGCCATGCCGAGGGCTTGAACCTGCGAGTCAAGGATGTGGATTTCGACCGCCACGTGATCGTGGTGCGCAATGGCAAGGGTGGCAAGGACCGCGTGGTGATGCTGCCGCGATCGCTGATCCCTGCCCTGAAAGACCAGATGGCTGCCTCGTATGCGCTATGGGCGGGCGACCGCGAGGCTCAGCGTCCCGGTGTGTACATGCCCCATGCGCTGGACAGCAAGTATCCCCGCGCGGGCGAGACCTGGGCCTGGCACTGGGTGTTCCCTTCGCCCACCCTTTCGACAGATCCGCGCAGCGGCATCGAACGCCGGCACCATCTCTACGAAGAACGTCTGCAACGTGCCCTCAAGAAGGCCCTGCCCCAGGCCGGCATCCACAAGCATGTCTCCGTGCACACCCTGCGCCATTCCTTCGCCACGCATCTGCTGCAGGCCGGCACCGACATTCGTACTGTGCAGGAATTGCTGGGCCACAGCGATGTGAGCACCACCATGATCTACACGCATGTGCTCAAGGTGGCAGCGGGTGGCACGACCAGCCCGCTGGATGCGTTGAGTCACGCCGCCGTGTGATCACTCATGCAGATGTACGCATCACCCCAATTGCACCGCCTCGCCCCTGGCGTTGAACGGAATGTAGTTCCCCAGCGCCCCGCGCTTGATGTCTTCCACCATGCGCTGCAAGGGGGCATCGGCATCCTGGCTGCTGGGGGCCTGGCCGTCACGGCCACCCAGCGCGGCCACGAAGACCAGTTTCCAGGCCTGACCGAACTGTTGCGCTTCACCGGCCAGGGCCGCGAACGAGGCAATTTCTTCCGGTGTCTTGTCCACGCACATCTGCGGCACCAGTGCCCCGCCTTGACCTGCCTCAAAACGGGCGGCCTGCTCGGGCGTGCTGCCCTCGGGCAGCTCGGCAGCGGCAAAGACGAAGAGCAGGCGCTGGGGCTCGCGTTGCTGGCGCGCGGTGGCCAGCAGGTCATCGAAGGTGGATATGGTCATGGCTTGATTTTCCTCAAGACCGTGCCACACTGGCAAGTGCGTTCCCCTCGAAACAACGCCCGACGGGGATGGCGCCAGGGTTTGATTTGCCGCAAACCCTCCAACCGGCACTTCCCTAGCATCCCGTTCAGAACAACGTGGAGTCATGCATGAGCGACACAACGCACCCGACACCGGCCCTCCAGGCCCTGGCCCCGCAGAGCATCAGCGAGGAAGTGCTGCTGGAGAAATACGCCAAGGGCGATGAGCAGAGCATCCTGCAGGTGAACCAGCGCGTGGCGCGCGCCCTGGCCGCCCAGGAAGCCCCCGACCAGCGCACGCACTGGGAGGGCCGTTTCCTGCACGCGCTGCAGCAGGGTTTTCTGCCGGCCGGGCGCATCCAGTCGGCGGCAGGCACCGACCTCACCGCGACCCTGATCAACTGCTTCGTGCAGCCGGTGGGCGACTCCATCGCGCACGACGACGAGGGCCACCCCGGCATCTACGTGGCGCTGATGGAGGCCGCCGAGACCATGCGCCGCGGCGGCGGGGTGGGCTACGACTTCTCGCGCATCCGCCCGCGCGGCGCCTGGGTGGGCAGCACGCAGAGCAGTGCCTCGGGCCCGGTGAGTTATATGCGCGTGTACGACCGCTCCTGCGAGACGGTGGAATCCGCCGGCAGCCGGCGCGGCGCGCAGATGGGCGTGCTGCGCTGCGATCACCCGGACATCGAGGAGTTCATCCACGCCAAGGATTCCGGCGACCTGCGCAACTTCAACATCTCGGTCGGCGTGACGGACGCCTTCATGCAGGCCGTGGTGACCGATGGCGAGATCGAGCTGGTGCACCACGCCGAAGCCGGCGCGGCCCAGAAGGCCGAAGGCGCCTACCTGCGGCAGGACACGGGCAGTCATCAGAGTCTATGGGTCTACCGCAAGCTGCGCGCGCGCGACCTGTGGGAACAGGTGATGCGCTCCACCTACGACCATGCCGAACCCGGTGTGCTCTTCCTGGACACGATCAACCGCGACAACAACCTCTCGTACTGCGAGAGCATCGCTTCTTGTAATCCTTGCGGCGAACAGCCGCTTCCCCCCTATGGCTGCTGTTGCCTGGGCTCGATCGATTTGACGCGCATGGTGCATTCAGCATTCGAGGCGGATGCCCGATTCGACTTCGCCGGTTTCGCCGAGCTGTGCCGCACCGCGGTGCGCATGCTGGACAACGTCCTGGACGCCACCGTCTGGCCGCTGCCGCAGCAGGAGCAGGAGATGCGCAGCAAGCGCCGTGTGGGCCTGGGTTACACCGGGCTGGGCGACGCGCTGGTGATGCTGAACCTGCGTTACGACACGGCGGAAGCACGTGAGATGGCGCGCAGGATTTCGGAAGCGCTGCGCGACGCGTCCTACGACGCCTCTTGCGAGCTGGCGCGCGAACGCGGCGCCTTCCCGCTCTTCAACGCCGACCTGTACCTGAGCAGCCCGCGTTTTGCCTCACGCCTGCCCGCGGCGTTGAAGGACAAGATCCGTGCGCATGGCCTGCGCAACTCGCACCTGCTGTCCATCGCGCCCACGGGCACCATCAGCCTGGCTTTTGCCGACAACGCGAGCAACGGCATCGAGCCGGCCTTCAGCTGGCACTACACGCGCAAGAAGCGCATGCCCGACGGCAGCTTCAAGGAATACGCGGTGGAAGACCACGCGTGGCGCCTGTACCGTCACCTCAAGGGTGCGGCCGCGCCGCTCACCCCCGCTTTTGTCACCGCGCTGGAGATGAGCGCGCAGGCGCACGCGAGCATGGTGGCGGCGGTGGCGCCCTATATCGACACGGCCATCTCCAAGACGGTCAACGTGCCGGCCGACTACCCCTATGCCGACTTCCAGGACCTGTACCTGCAGGCCTGGCAAGCCGGCCTCAAGGGCCTGGCCACCTACCGACCCAACAGCGTGCTGGGCTCGGTGCTCAGCGTGACGCCCACACCCGCCGCACCGCTGCAGCTGGACGACGCCAACCAGCGCCTGGCGCTGAAGCGCCTGCCCGCGCCCGTGCTGTCCTCGCTGCGCTGGCCGGGCCGGCCCGAGCTGCC
>JAXMMJ010000022.1:0-37676 GCA_034366585.1 Hylemonella sp. | reverse complement strand
CCTGGCGCTCAAGTGGGGCCAGGAAAGCGGGGTGGGCCTCACGCGCGCCCTGGCCGTGCTGACCAGCGAGCCGGCGCGCGTGCTGGGCAGTGCCCTGGGCACCCTGCAGGCCAGCGCCGGCCAGCTGGTGGTGGGCGGTGTGGCCGACGTTTGCGTCTTCGACCTGCAGGCCGAGTGGACCGTCTTGCCCGAGGTTCTGCACAGCCAGGGCAAGCACACGCCTTTTGCCGGCTACGAGCTGCCCGCGCGCGTGCGCTGCACCATCGTGGGTGGGCAGATTGCATACCAGGCAGCCTGAGTCGCCGCCGGGCCGCCCCAAGGCGACTGCGGCCCCCTTGGGGGGCAGCGAACGACACGGAGTGCGAGAGCGTGGGGGCTAGAGAACATATCTCGATCTGGCGCGCCGTCTGGCGGCTGTTGCGGGCCTGCACGCACATCGTCGCCGGCCTGCTGACCGTCCTGCTGCGTTTTCCGCGCCTCAGCCCCGAGCAACGCGAAATACGGGTGCAGGTCTGGTCGCGTGAAATGATCGCGCGCCTGGGCATCCGGCTGGAGGTGCAGGGTGACGCAACGCTGCCCGGCCCCCTGCTGCTGGTATCCAACCACATCTCTTGGCTGGACATCACTTCGCTGCACGCCGCACGTTTTTGCCGTTTCGTTTCCAAGGCCGACGTCAAGGCCTGGCCGCTGATCGGTGCGCTGGCCAGCGGCGTGGGCACCTTGTTCATCGAGCGTGAGTCAAGGCGCGACGCCATGCGCGTGGTGCACCACATGGCCGACAGCCTGCGCGCAGGTGATGTGCTTGCCGTGTTTCCCGAAGGCACCACCGGCGAGGGCGTCGAGCTGCTGCCCTTCCACGCCAACCTGCTGCAGGCGGCGATCGCCGCGGACGCGCCGGTGCAGCCAGTGGCTCTGCAGTTCATCGACACGCACAGCGGCGATCGCAGCCTGGCACCCTGTTACGTGGGAGACGACACCCTGGTGGGTTCGGTCTGGCGCACGGTGCGCGCCCGTGGCATCACGGTGCGCATCGTCTTTGGTGAGTTGCAGAGGGCCGAGGGGCGCGAACGCCGGGCCTGGGCGGCCGGCCTGCGCGAGACCATCGTGCAATTGCGCCAGCCGCCGGCGCCGCGCTGAGACGTCAGCCCAGGTTTTCGCAGGCGACTGTCTGCCCGGAACAGGGTTTCTCGCACATCGCCCCGCCGCGCAGCGAACATGAGCGGTTGAAGGTGACCACGTGGTCCACCTGGGGCCGGATGCCGATCCACTCGCCGATCCTGTGGTCGTGGTGGCTGGGCACATGGGCCAGCACGGTCTGGCCGCCGGCCAGGCGCAGGGTGTAGAGGAACTCCGAACCGCGAAAGGCCTTGCGCATGATCTCGGCCTTCACCGGTGCCTCGTCGTCGTGCACGATGTCGTCGGCGCGCAGCAGCACGTCGCACTCACCGCCGGCAAACGCACAGGGCAGGGGGCATTCGGCCACGTCGGTCAGCTCCCCCAGCGGCGTCTGCACCACGATCTGCTGGTCGACTTCACGGATGGTTGCCGGTGCGAACACGCCGTGGCCGATGAAGTCGGCCACGAAGCGCGTGGCCGGGCGGTGGTACAGCGTGTAGGCATCGTCCCACTGGTGCAACTGGCCCTGGTGCATGACACCGATGGTGTCGCCGATGGCGAAGGCCTCGAGTTGGTCGTGTGTGACGAACAGGGCCGTGGCCTGGGCCGCCTTGAGGATGTTGCGCACCTCGTGTGCCAGGCGCTCGCGCAACTCGACATCGAGGTTGGAAAAAGGTTCGTCCAGCAACAGCAGTTGCGGGCGTGGGGCCAGAGCGCGCGCCAGCGCCACGCGCTGCTGCTGGCCGCCGGAGAGTTCATGTGGGAAACGCGTTTCGCTGCCTTCCAGGCCCACCAGGGCCAGGACTTCCTGCACGCGTGCCGCACGCTCGGCGCGCGGCAGGTGGGCAATGCCAAAGGCCACGTTGCGGCCCACGTCCAGGTGCGGAAACAGCGCGTAGTCCTGGAACACCATGCCGATGCGGCGCTCTTCCGGCGCCAATTGCGTGCTGGCGCTGCCGACCACCTGGCCCGAGAGGCGGATCTCGCCGCCGCTGACCGGCTCCAGCCCGGCTACCGCACGCAACAGCGTGGTCTTGCCGCAGCCCGAGGGGCCGATCAGCACGCCGATGTCGCCGGCGCGCAGGCCCAGGGACACGCCGCGCACGGCTGCCTGGGCCGCGCCGGGGTAACGCACTTCGAGCTGGGAGACTTCGAGGAACATGATGGCTCATTGTAGATGCTTACAATTCTCATTACGCCTTGCCACCCTCTACGGAACCATTCCATGCCCCTGCGACGGCTCCGTCATCTCTTCCTGCTGCTCTTCACCGCCGCGCTCATGTTGCCCGTGCTGGCCCTGCTGGGGGCCTGGCTGCCCGGCGGTGCGCCCGGTGCGCAGGCTACGGACATCCTGCTGGAGATGGCGCGCACCGTGCTGCCCGATTACCTGGCCACCACCTTCTGGCTTTGCCTGCTGGTGACGCTGGGGGTGATCGCTGTCGGTCTCTCGTCGGCTGCCGCGGTCACGCTGTTCGACTTCCCGGGCCGGCGCTTTTTCGAATGGGCGCTGCTGCTGCCGCTGGCCATGCCGGCCTATGTGGTGGCCTATGCCTATACCGACTTCCTGCAGTACAGCGGCCCGTTGCAGACCTGGTTGCGTGCGATCACCGGCCTGCAGGGGCGGGTCTTTCCTGAAATCCGCAACACCGCCGGGGCGGCCTGGGTGCTGACCTTCGCGCTGTATCCCTACGTCTACCTGCTGGCGCGCACGGCCCTGGCCGAGCGTGCCAGCCACCTCATGGAGGCGGCGCGCCTGCTGGGCGCACCTTTGTCGCGCCGCATCCGCGAGGTGGCGCTGCCGCTGGCGCGTCCGGCCGTGGCCGCCGGTGTGGCGCTGGCCCTGATGGAGACGCTGGCCGACTTCGGTGTGGCCAGCTACTTCGGCATCCAGACCTTCACGGCCGGCATCTACAAGGCCTGGCTGGCCATGGACAACCGCATCGCCGCCGCCCAGCTGGCCACGCTGTTGCTCGCCTTGGTGGCCGTGTTGCTGTGGCTGGAGCACCGCTCGCGCCAGCGCCTGCGCTTCGTCAGTTCTCGCACTGCTCGCCAGGCCGGGGCCGAGGCGCGGCCGGTGCCGCTGCGTGGCGCGCGCCTGATCGCGGCCTGGCTCGTGTGCGGCCTGCCGCTGCTGATGGGCTTTGTGGCGCCGGTGCTCTTCATGTTCCGTCCGCTGCTGGCGGACTGGGGCGAGCTGCCCTGGGATCGTTTCCTCGGCTGGGCCGGCAACAGCGTGCGCCTGGGCCTGCTCAGTGCCGTGCTGGCCGTGGCGCTGGCCCTGCTGCTGGCCTATGCCCTGCGCCGCCTGCCCGACGTGCTGACGCGTGCCGTGGTCTGGCTGGCCGGCCTGGGTTATGCCGTGCCGGGCGCCGTCATCGTCGTGGGCCTGCTGCTGCCCGTGGGCTGGGTACAGGCCCGCTGGCCCGAGGCCGGTGCGGCCTACTGGGTCACGGCCACCTCGCTGGGCCTGGTCTGGGCCTACCTGGTGCGCTTCGTGGCGGTGGCCCCGCAGTCGGTGCAGAGCGGCTACGCCCGCATACCGGCCAGCCTGGACGACAGCGCGCGCATGCTGGGCAGTGGGGGCTGGGGCCTGCTGAGCCGGGTGCACTGGCCGCTGCTGCGCCGCTCGGTGGTGGCGGCCACGCTGCTGGTCTTCGTGGATGTGATGAAGGAGTTGCCCGCCACCCTGGTGCTGCGGCCCTTCGACAGCGACACCCTGGCCGTGGTGGCTTACCAGCTGGCGCGCGACGAGCGCCTGGGCGAGGCCGCGTTGCCTTCGCTGGCCCTGGTGCTGGTGGGCCTGATTCCGGTACTGTTGCTCAGCCGCACATTGCGGGGGCGTCATGAGCCGAAATAGGCTGCCCCGCCTATTCATCAGGGGGCAGTTGTATAAAATGAGAATGTTCTTATATTAGGATTCGCCACGTCATGAGCAAGCGTTCCATCCAGGCGACCCCGTCCACCGTGACCGAACCAGACCAGGTTTTCGAACTGGCCGCGGAGGTTTTTCGTGTCATGTCGGCGCCCATGCGGCTCAAGATCATCAGCCACCTCTGTGATGGCGAGCGCAATGTGAGCTATCTGCTGAGCAAGATCGACACCACCCAGCCCAATATGTCGCAGCACCTGACCACGCTGTACCAGGCTGGCGTGCTGGGCAAGCGGCGCGAAGGCGTGCAGATCTACTACCGCATCATCGACGACCGCGTTTCATCGCTGTGCCGTGCCGTCTGCACCCAGATCGCCATGGATGCGAATTTCGATTCTCCGATGGCCGAGCCCTCGGCCTCACCAGCGGCCTGAGCGCCGGGACACGACCAAAGAAAAAGGGGCCTGACGGGCCCCTTTTTGCTGAGCTTCCCTGCGCTCAGGGCTTCAGGTAGACGTAGCCCTCATGCGCTTGCAGACGTGCCACCTCGGCCACGCCCGAGGGCACGATCTTGGTTTCCATCAACAGGCGGTCCGGGTTGATGTTGCGCACTGTCAGCGTGTTGTTGCAGACGCGGAAATCAACCCCCTTGCCGGCCAGGTCGCTGACCGCGCCGCTGAACTCGCGGCCCTGGCTGTCCTTGGCGTCCTGCAGCAGGAAGTTGATGCCCGCGCCGTGCGTGACCACCACGATCTTGGCCTTGGGATCCGCGCTCATGTGGTTGCGGATGTTGTTCAGGATGGCCGGCACGGTGTTCACGTCGGTGTTGATGTGGTACACGGCCTTGACCTGTGGGGTGGCTTGGGCCTGGGCGGCGCCTTGCAGGCCGAACAGACCGGCCAGACCCAGCAGCAGGGGGGTGATGAATTTGTACATGAGCAACTCCTGAATTCGTTGGCAAGAAAAAAGCCGGCCAGCGCCGGCAGGGAGGGGCCCGGTGTGCCACCGGGCCCGGCAGTGTCAAAGCAGTGTATCCGCCCAGATGTTCTGCGCCCAGTTCATGGCGTAGATACCCTCGAGCTCGTTGGGGGCGCTGGACACGCCACCCGAACCGGGGACGGTCTTGAAGGTCTTTTCCTCGGCGACGTACTGGTGGACCGAGGCCACGTGCACCACCAGCTTGTCATTGACGAAGCTGTAGCAGGTGTTGGTCAGCAGAGGCTGCGGGTTCACCTCCAGGCCCGAGAGCTGGGCCACCACGGCCGCGGCCACCACCTTGCCGTGCGAGTTGGCCATGTGGCCGGACTTGGGCATGGCCGGTGCGGCGAGCACCGAGTCGCCGATGACGTGGACGTCCTTGGCAACGGTGGACTCGAAGGTCTGGTAGTTCACGCTGCACCAGCGGCCGTTGGCATTGGCCAAGCCCGACTGCATGGCGATCAGGCCCGCGCTCATGTCCGGCAGCACGTTGAGCACATCGGCTTTCACGTCATCCGAGGTTTCGAACTTGACGGTCTTCGTTTTCGCATCCACGGCGATGGCCTTGTGGTTGCCGCGGAACTCCAACATGCCGGCATAGTTCTCGGCCCAGAACTTCTTGAACAGCGGGCCCTTGGAGGTGACGTCCGGGTTGGCGTCCAGGATCAGCACCTTGGATTTCGGCTTGGCCTTCTTGAAGTAGCTGGCCACCTGGCTGGCGCGCTCGTAGGGGCCGGGCGGGCAGCGGTAGGGCGCCAGCGGGACCGTGATGGCGTAGACGCCGCCATCGGGCATGGCTTCGAGCTGGCGACGCAGGGCTGCGGTCTCGGGGCCGGCCTTCCAGGCCTGCAGGATCTGGCCCGAGGCGCTGGCGTCCTTCAGGCCGGCGATGCTGCCCCACATCATGTCGACGCCGGGCGAGACGATCAGCTTGTCGTAGCCGAGCGTGGCGCCGCCGGCCAGCGTGACTGTCTTCTTACTGCGGTCGATGTCCGTGACACGGTCGCGCGCGTGGATCACGCCATGCTTGCTCTTGAGGTTGTCATAGGGCGTGGTGATGTCGCCCATGGTCTTGGAGCCACCGATCACCAGGTTGGAGATCGGGCAGGAGATGAAGCTGTCGTTGGGCTCCACCAGCACCACGTCGATCTGGTAGTTGGAGAGCATGCGCACGTATTTGGCGGCGGTGGCGCCACCGTAGCCGCCGCCGATCACCACCACCTTGGCCTTGGCGGGCAGGGTGGCGGTGCTGGCGCAACCCACCATCGACAGGGAGCCCACGGTGCCGAGGGCCAGTGAAGCTTGTACAAAACTGCGTCGTTTCATGGTTCTGGTCTCCTGCTCAGCGCTTGAGGGTCGAGAAATAGGTGGAGACGGTCTCGATCTGCTGGTCGGTCAGTCCCTTGCTCAGCTGGTGCATCACGGTGGCCGGACGCGTGCCTTCGCGGAAGGCCTTCATCTGCGCCACCATGTATTCGCGCGGCATGCCGGCCAGCGAGGGGATGGCCGAACCTTCGGTGGTGCGGCCTTCGGTGCCGTGGCAGTTGGCGCAGGTGGCGGCCAGTGCACGCTGGTGCAGCTTGACGGTGTCCTGCGGCGTGGCAGCGGTGGCGCTGCCGGCGTAGCTGCCCAGCAGCAGCAGGGCCGCCAGGAATGGAGTGAATCGCATGAAGTGCTCCTCTGACTGAAGAAATATCAATGACGACTAATTTAGCGAGTCGTCAGCTTGATTATCCCGGGTGTTTACCCTCAGAGACCCAGGAGCCGCATGCAGATTTCAGGGCGCCTTCATATTGGCCTGTGTACCGGTCACCCGTTCGCTGGTCTGGTGCGTGGTGCTCTGGCTGTCCATCAACCGGTCGGTGAGGCCGGCACCGGCCCACATGCCGATCAGCGCCAGCCAGGCCGTGAGGGCGAATACCGAGCCACCCGTCATGCCCGCACCCACGGCGCAGCCGCCGGCCAGCATGGAGCCGAAGCCCATGAGGATGGCACCCGCGATGTAGCGGCGCATGCTGTAGCCGTCCTTGAAGCCTTCAAGCTTGAACTCCCGGCCCACCAGGGCGCCGATGAAGGAGCCGGCGAACACACCGGGCAGCAGGCCGAAGTCGAAGCCGATGTGCGGCGCCGGCGCGGACAGCACGCGCATCAGCCACTCGGCCGAGGGCCCGCTGAAGGTCAGGCCCTGCACCTGCACCACGCCGAAGCTGTTGGACGAGATCAGGTAGGTGTACCACCAGCCCGCGGCCACTGCCAGGCCGGTGCCGATACCGCCCACCCATTTCCACAGGCCCCAGCCGCTGCGCATGGCGAAGTAGAGCGCGGCGGCGAACCACAGCAGGCCGAAGGCCAAGCCACCCCAATGACCGATGCCGGTGATGGCCAGCAGGTCGCGGGTCGGCCCGCCTTCCACCGTCCACCAGCTGCTGATGTGCAGACGCAGCGGCGCCAGCGCGCCCGACAGCGCGGCCTGGGCCGTGACGGCGAAGATCAGGCCCGAGAGCAGGGCGCGAAGGTTGCCGTTGGCCGACAGCACCAGCAGGCGGCTGGCGCAGCCGCGCGTCATGATCATGCCGGCACCGAACAGCAGGCCGCCGATCAGCGCGCCCGACAGGCTGCCGCGCGCGGCGATCTGGCGTGCCGTGCTGGTGTCCAGCGCGTGCAGCACGATCAGCCCCTGCACCAGTACCACGGCGGTAGAGAAGGCCAGCAGCCAGACCGAGAGCTTCTCGCCGAACTTGCGGTGCCAGAACTCGATGGTGGCGGCGCGCAGGCAGAACTTGGAGCGCTGGGCGAAAAAGCCGAACAGCACGCCGATCACGCCGCCGCCGATGGCGAGCGCCAAGCTTTCGCCATGCTGCTCAAGAAGTGTTGCCAGGTTCATGAAGCTGCATCATAATTTAGTAAATGCTTATATTGGATGCTAAACATAATTGCATCCTAGCGGCTTGACCCATCTCAAAGCAAGGGCAGGGCTTGCAGCCCCGTTTTGGAGTTCGAATGCGTACATGTGCAATGGATGCGGCCCGCTGGGCGGCGAGGCTGATGACGGCCGCGCTGGCCTTGTCGCTGGCAAGCGGGGCCCGGGCCGAGGGGCCGGCCATGGTGGCGCAGCAGGTGTCGCCCTCGGCCTGGTATGTCGAAGGCGTCTCGGCTCTGGGCTCGCCCGCCAACCAGAACTTCATCTCCAACGCGGCTTTTGTGGTCACGCCGGCCGGCGTGGTCGTGATCGACGCGCTGGGCTCGCCGGCACTGGCCGAGCGGCTGCTGGCCGAGATCCGCAAGGTCACCCCCCGGCCCGTCACGCACGTGATCGTCACCCACTACCACGCTGACCACATCTATGGCCTGCAGGCCTTCAAGGCCCAGGGCGCGCGCATCATCGCCCATGGCGCGGCCAGGGAGTACATGAATTCCGAAACCGCCCGCCTGCGGCTGGAGGCCTCGCGTGTCGAGCTGGCCCCCTGGGTCAACGACGAGACCCGCCTGGTCGAGGCTGACGAGTGGCTGGCGGGCGACAAGACGCTGACAATCGGCGGTGTGGAGTTCCAGATCAGGATCGTCGGTCCCTCGCACACCCCAGAAGACCTGGTCGTCTACCTGCCCGGCGAGCAAGTGCTGTTCGCCGGCGACCTGGTGTTCCGCAGCCGCATTCCCTATGTGGGCAAGGCCGACAGCCGGCACTGGATCCTCGCGCTGGAAAAACTGCTGACCTTCGACGCCGGTGTCATCGTGCCCGGACACGGCCCGCTCTCGCATGAGGCGCGCAAGGACATGCAGCTCACGCGTGACTACCTGCGCTACCTGCGTGCCAGCATGGGCAAGGCCGCCGCCAACCTGGAGCCCTTCGACGACGCCTACAAGAACACCGACTGGAGCGAGTTCGAGCACCTGCCCCTGTTCCGCGTGGCCAACCGCATGAACGCCTACAACACCTACCTGCTGCTGGAGCAGGAGGGCGATAAATGAAGCGCCCGGGTTTCGCACGGCGCGACCTGCTGCTGGCGGCGGCCGCGCTGCCGCTGGCCCTGGGCACGACGGCGCAGGCGGCCGAGTTGCCGGCGGCGCACAACCTCAAGGATGAGCTGGCCTCTGCGCTGGCCCGGCGGGAACCGCTGGTGGTCATGGTGAGCCTGGAGGGCTGCCCCTTCTGCAAGATCGCGCGCAACAACTACCTGGCGCCGATGCACGAGCACGAAGGCCTGCACGTGGCGCAGGTGGACATGCGCAGCCGTACCCGCGTGCTGGATTTCGGCGGCAAGGCCGTGACACACGACGACCTGGTGCGGTTATGGAAGATTCGCATCGCGCCCACCGTGCTGTTCTTCGGGCGTGACGGCGCCGAGGTGGCCGAACGCCTGGTGGGTGGCTACATCCCCGACTTCTACGGCGCCTACCTCGACCAGCGCCTGGCGCAGGCGCGCGCCACCCTGCGCTGAGCGGGGCGTTCCCCGCGGGTCATGACCCTCGGCAGCGGCGCCGATTCGGCCTATACTTCGCTTGTCAATAAGCCCCTGGGGGTATATCCTCGCGGATCGAATCATCTATGGTTGCAGGAGGCCGAGTGGAAATTTCCAATGCATGTGAATTGCCGGGCAGCAAGCCCTACTGGCCGGCCTGGCTGGCCGCGCTCGCGCTGGGCGTGGTGCTGCTGCTGACCTTCATCCTGACCGGTCATGGCCTGGGCGCCACCGGTTTCACCACCCGGCTCACCGCCTGGCTGGGCGACATCGCCGCGCCGCAGTGGACGCTGGCGAACGACTACCTCGGCCCCATGGTCGAAGACGGTGCCGTGCTGTCCTCGTGGATCAGCTGGCAGGTGCTGGGGGTCTTTCTGGGCGCGCTGGTTTCGGCCTGGCTGGCTGGCCGTCTGGCCTGGCGCATCGAAGGCGCCGCCAGCGCCGGCCGTACCGGCCGCCTGCTCAAGGCGCTGGCCGGCGGCATCCTGGCCGGCCTCGGCGCGCGCATTGCCGCCGGTTGCACCAGCGGCGTGGGCCTGTCGGGCGCGGCCGTGCTCAGCGTGGCCGGTTTCGTTTTCCTCGGTGCCTTCTTCGCCGCCGGCCTGATCGCCGCCCGTCTGAGCGGTGGAGGTGTCAAATGATCGAGACTTTCATCGCCATCCTGCTGGGCTTCGGTTTCGGCTTCGTGCTTGAGCGCGCCGGTTTCGGCAGCGGCTGCAAGCTCACCGCCCAGTTCCGCCTGACCGACTGGTCGGTCTTCAAGGTCATGTTCGGCGCCATCGTCTTCACGGCCGTCGGCCTCTACGTGCTGGAACTGGCCGGCCTGGTGGAAGCTGCAGGCCTCTACGTGCCCATCCCCTATCTGTGGGCCATCGCTGCCGGCGGCGCACTGATCGGCGCCGGTTTTGCCGTGGGCGGTTACTGCCCCGGCACTTCGGCCGTGGGCCTGATGACCGGCCGTCTGGACGCGCTGGTGTTCTTCGTTGGCCTGTTCATCGGCACCTTCATCTTTGCCGGCTTCTTTCCGCAGTTCGACGCGCTCACGACCGCTGGCGAATTCACCAAGGGGGACCGTCTGCCCGAGGCACTGGGTGTGCCCGAGTGGCTGGTGCTGGCCGCCATGGTGGGCGCAGCCGTGGGCGTGTTCGTGCTCGGGGGCTGGTTCGAGCGCCGCGCGCGTGCGGCAGGTCAGGTCTGAACCAATTTTTTCAGGAGAACTTTCCATGAAACATCCCCGCAACACCCTGGCTCCGCTGGTTTCGGCCCTGGCCCTTGCCCTGGGGGCTGTGCCGGTCGCCGCCGTGGCGCAGACGGCCGATGCCCCGGCGCGTGCCGCCAATCCCTGCGCGGGCAATCCCTGTGCCGGCAGCAAACGCCGCAGCCGCACCGACAACCCCTGCAGCGGCAACCCCTGCGCCGGTTCCAAGCGCCGCAGCCGTGCCGACAACCCCTGCGCGGGCAACCCCTGTGCCGGCAAGAGCCGTCGCCGCAGTGGGGACGACAGCACGCCCGAGGCCGGCAAGAAGAGCCGCTGAGCGGAGCTGTCGTGGCTGCAGCCGCCTCGCATGACCTCACCGCGCGCGCCGCGCACGGTGCGCTCGCGCGGCAGCTGCGCCTGGCGCGTCAGGGGCGTTCCATGCTGTTTCCCTTCATCGGGCGCAGCACACGCTTCGAGATCTGGGCGCACTACCCGCGCCACGATGCCATCGACAGCAGCGGCCGCTGGCAGTTCTATTTCCATGCGCATGACCGCACCGAGCAAGACAGCGCGCGCCATCCGCAGGAGCATGGCCACATCCATCTGTTCCGCCGCAGCCCGCAGGGCAAGCTGACCCATTTCGCTGGCCTGGCGCTGGACGCACGCGGCCTGCCCCTGTGCTGGTTCACCACCAACCAGTGGGTCACCGGCGAACGCTGGGCGGCCGCGAGCTCGCTGGTGCGCGAGCTGGCCGGCTTCGAGCTGCGCCTGCGCGGCCCGCTGGCCGGCGCCGGCCTGTGGCTGGCCGACATGGTGTGTGTTTATGCCAAGCCCTTGCGCCAGATGCTGCTGCAGCGTGATGCGGCCTTGGCGCGGCATTGCACGCGCCATGACCAGACCCCGGCCCAGGCCTGGGCCGACCGGCGCGTGGCCGTCTGGAGTTCCCACCCCGTGAACTGGCCGCAGGATGCCTTGTCGGCAGCCGGGCCTATGACTCAATGATTTCTACCAGGAGATGCAGATGAAGACTCAAATCCGTTACCTTGCAGGCGCCGCCTTGCTGGGCCTGTCGCAGTGGGCACTGGCCCTGAACGTGCCCGGCCCCGTGGTCGATGGTGAATGGCTCGCGAAAAACCGCGCCGACGTCACCATCCTCGACGTGCGCGGCAACCAGAAGACCTTCACGCTCACGCCCGAGTTCGAGACCGACAAGAAGACCGGCAAGAAGACGCTGGTCGATCTGGGCGGCCACATCGACGGAGCCGTGCCCGTGGACAACAAGACCGTGCGTGTCACGCGCACCATCAACGGCCTCAAGCTCAGCGGCATGCTGCCCGAGCGCGCCGACTTCGAGAAACTCGTGCGCAGCTGGGGTGTGGTGGCTGGCCGCCCGGTCGTGCTGGTCTCGGCCGGCATGGAGCCGATCGACTTCAACGATGCCGCCCGCCTGTACTGGCAGTTCAAGGTCTATGGTGAAGACAACATCGCCGTGCTCAGCGGCGGCACCGCCGGCTGGATCGCCGAAGGTCGTGAGGTCAGCACCGCGGCCGTCAAACCAGCCGAAGGCAACTGGGTGGTCAAGGCCGACCGCAGCGCCGAGCTGGCCGCCACGGCCGACGACGTGGAGAAGGCCCTGGCCGCCAAGACCCAGCTGGTCGACGCGCGCGACCCGGCCACCTTCCTGGGCCTGAGCAAGCCCAGCTCCGTGAGCGCCTTTGGCCATCTGCAGGGCGCCCGCAACGTGCCCACCACGCTGATGTCCAGCCAGGGCGGCGATGCCGCCCGCATCATGGGTGCCGACACCTACCGCGACATCTTCAAGATGAGCGGTGCCGACCCGCAGGCCCAGACCATCGCCTACTGCAACACCGGCCACCAGGCCTCGGGCACCTGGTTCGTGATGTCCGAACTGCTGGGCAACAAGCAGGTCAAGCTCTACGACGGCTCCATGCACGAGTGGACCATGGCCAAGCGCCCGTTGGAATCGGTCGCACGCCCCAAGTAAATCGCGAAGGGCAGCTCGCGGTATAAACGCCGCATGCTCGCCCTGCTCCAACGCGTACTACAGGCCCGCGTCGAGGTCGATGGTCACACCATCGGCCAGATCGACGCGGGCCTGCTCGTTCTGGTCTGCGCCGAACGCGGCGACACCGAGGCCATTGCTGACAAGCTGCTGGCCAAGATCCTCAAGCTGCGCATCTTCAGCGACGAGGCCGGCAAGATGAACAAGAGCGTGCAGGATGTGGGCGGCGGTCTCCTGGTCGTGAGCCAGTTCACCCTGGCTGCCGACACCTCGGGCGGCAACCGCCCAAGCTTCACCAACGCCGCGCCGCCGGACGAGGGGCGGCGGCTGTATGACTACTTCGTGGTGCAGGCCCGGGCTTCACACCCCGTGGTCCAGACCGGGCAGTTCGCAGCCGATATGCAGGTGCACCTGGTCAATGATGGGCCGGTGACGATACCTATCTCCATGCGGCCCTGAACGCCAGGAAGCCTGCGGTGGCTGTTCCGGCCCCTGATGTTCGTCAAGTTCGCGTCGAATAGTCGCCGTCCGCCCGGTCTCATGGTGTGACGCAGAGGCCCCTGCGGGGGAGAATGAAACCGCACGGTATCAACGGGAGCGAACTTGAAAGAGATCTATTCGAAACTGCCCTTGGTCTATGCGTGTTCCGGCTGCTCCAATGCAGCGCAGCTGGCCAATGCGCTGGCGGTTCGTCTCGACCGGGAGCAAAAAGCGGAGATGTCCTGTATCGCCGGGGTGGGCGGGGACGTCCGCGCCCTGCTGAAAACAGCCCGCTCCGGGCGCAAGATCCTGGTGTTGGACGGCTGTCCTCTGCATTGCGCCCGAAGCTGCCTGGCGCGCCATGCCATCGAGCCCAGTGCGCATGTCGACCTCTCGCAGTTCGGCGTGAAGAAGAATTTCCACCAGGACGCCGAACCCCAGGTGGTGCAGGAAGTCTGGGCCAGGGTCGTCCTTCCCGCGCTTGACCGGTTGACGGCGGCCGTCTAAGCCGCCACCCCGCACGCTGCGGAGACAACTTATTCGTAGGGATTTCCGTAACCTATTGCTTCCATCAGCAGCACTTCCAACGCCTCCATCTCCAGCGCATCCACCTCGTTCGTCTCGTGCTCGTAACCCTGTGCATGCAGGGTGCCGTGCACCAGCAGGTGGGCGTAGTGTTCTTCCACGGTCTTGCCCTGTTCCTTCGCTTCCTTTGCGACGACCGGCGCGCAGAGCACCAGGTCGGCGCTGACCACGGGTTCGATGGCGTAGTCGAAGGTCAGCACATTGGTGGCGTAGTCCTTGTGGCGGTACTCGCGGTTCAGCTGGCGGCCTTCGGCGGCGCCGACGACGCGCACGGTGATTTCCGCGTTACGCAGCAGGGCCATACGCATCCAGCGGCTGACACGCGCCTTGCTCAGCAGCTTCTCGTGACTATCGGGCACGGCGGCGCCGAATTGCAGCGACAGGTCGAGTTCAGGCAGGGCGCTCATGCGGCGTCTCCTGGCTTGCGTTTGTCGTAGGCGTCCACGATGCGCGCCACCCGCGGGTGGCGCACCACGTCGGCGCTGGTGAAGCGGCAGATGGCGATGCCCTTGATGCGCTTGAGCACGCGCTCGGCATCGATCAGGCCGCTGAGCTGTGTCTTGGGCAGGTCGATCTGGCTCACGTCACCGGTGACCACGGCGCGCGAGCCGAAGCCGATGCGCGTGAGGAACATCTTCATCTGCTCGGGCGTGGTGTTCTGTGCCTCGTCCAGGATGACAAAGGCGTTGTTCAGCGTGCGCCCGCGCATGAAGGCCAGGGGCGCGATCTCCAGCGCGTTGCGCTCGAAGGCCTTCTGCACCTTCTCGTAGCCCATCAGGTCGTAGAGCGCGTCGTAGAGCGGGCGCAGGTAGGGGTCGATCTTCTGCGTCAGGTCGCCGGGCAGGAAACCCAGGCGTTCGCCGGCTTCCACGGCCGGGCGCGTGAGCACGATGCGCTGCACCGCGCTGCGCTCCAGCGCGTCCACGGCGCAGGCCACGGCGAGATAGGTTTTGCCGGTGCCGGCCGGGCCGATGCCGAAGGTGATGTCGTTGCCGGCGATGCTCTCCAGGTAATGGGCCTGGTTGGGCGTGCGCGCGCGCAGCTCGTGACGGCGCGTCTGCAGCGCCTCACCGTCTTCGGTCAGCGGCATGGAGCTGTCGCTGGCCAGCAGCAGCTGCACGATGGCATCGTCGATGGGTTTGGTCGCCATCTCGTACAAGGCCTGCAGCACTTCCATGCCGCGCTGGGCCTGCTTCTTGGGGCCTTCCACCTTGAACTGCTCGTGGCGGTGGGCGATCTTGACGTTCAGCGCCGTCTCGATGATGCGCAGGTGTTCATCGGCGGGACCGCACAGGCGGGCCAGGCGCGCGTTGTTGGGCGGTGAGAAGAGGTGGCGCAGAATCAACTGATAATTCCTTGGTGAGAGCATGCGGTGCAGGCTCTAAAGTCCCAATGATAGGCATTTCAGCAGGTTATCCATGATCGGCAGACTCTTCGGCACCCTCCTCGAAAAAAATCCCCCCCAGGTCCTGGTGGACTGCAATGGCGTGGGTTACGAAGTCCAGGTCTCCATGAGCACCTTCTACAACCTGCCGCACCTGGGCGAGAAGGTGGCCCTGCTCACGCATTTCGTGGTGCGCGAGGACGCACAGCTGCTTTACGGCTTCGGCACCGCCGTCGAGCGCGAGGCTTTTCGTGAACTGATCAAGATCTCCGGTGTGGGCCCGCGCACCGCGCTGGCCGTGCTCTCGGGCATGAGCGTGGGCGAACTGGCCCAGGCGGTCAGCCTGCAGGAGGCCGGGCGCCTGGTCAAGGTGCCAGGTATCGGCAAGAAGACGGCCGAGCGCCTGCTGCTGGAGCTCAAGGGCAAGCTGGGGGCCGACCTCGCCCAGCCTGGCGCGCAGCCGGGCAGCGATGCGCAGGCCGACATCCTGCAAGCCCTGCTGGCCCTGGGTTACAGCGACAAGGAAGCCGCCGCCGCGCTCAAGGCGCTCCCGAAGGACGTGGGCGTGAGCGAGGGCATCAAGCTCGCGCTCAAGGCGCTGGCGAAGTAGGGTTAGGGCCGCCCGCCGGGGGCGATCAGCACCGCGTCGCGCACGGGCCGGTCGTGGCGCGGCTGCACCGGGCGCGCGTTGTTGGCATAGAGCTGGCCGAACAGGCGCAGCTGCTCGCGGCTGATGCTGACCGGCTGCTTGAGGATGAGCCAGAGCACGCCCTCGGTGCAGGGCGGCGTGGTCAGCGAACCCATGTACTGGTAATAACGCTGGTCGCGCGGCAGGATCTCGCCCACGTGGATCAGGTCCGGCGGCAGGCGCACGCTGTCGTTCACGTCCAGCGGCATGTGCGTCCAGACCTTCTGGATCAGGGGGTTGGCCTCACCCGGCTCCAGCAGCACGGCCAGCACGGCCAGCTGGCCCTGCTCGTTGCGGTGCACGAAGTGCGCCACCATAGGGTAACCCTGGCCGTTGATGCGCTCTTCCGCCGGGTGGTGGAAGTGGAACTGCACCAGCTGGTAGCTGTTGCCGCGCACGGTCAGGCTGTTTTCGCCATAGACCTTGACCTCGACGGTGTGGCCGTTGTTGAGCACCGTGCCCTTGCTGGGCGCGTAGCGGAACTCGATGGCCTCGGCCGGGCCCCGGAGCGTTTCGCTGTCCTCGATGTGGATGGGCGACTGGCGCTGGCCGCTGGCGCAGGTGGCGTAGTCGGGCTTGAGCTTGCCCCAGTTCGTCGGGGCGCCTTCGCCTTCGTAGCTCCAGTGGGTGTCCTTGTGCGGCGCGGGTGCCGCGGCCGCTGCAGCGGGGCGCTGCTGGCGGATCACCAGGCCCGGTTCGCGCGGGCGCGGGCCGGCCACGGCGGGCGGTTTGTTGTCCACGGGATTGACGGGCGGTGCGGCGCCCGGCGTGGCGGCCAGGCCGGCGTTGCTGCTCTTGCCATCGATGATGAGGTTCAGGCGCTTGGTCTTGGGGTCGCCCCGGCTCATGGCGTCGCGCAGCTGGGATTCGATGTCCGTGCGGGTGCCTTCCACGCGCGCCGGGGCGGAGGCCGGTGCCGAGGCTGCAGGCGCGCGGGGCGGGGCCACGGCAGGCACCGGCGTCGGTGCGGCAGGGGCAGGGGCAGGGGCAGGGTCGGCGGCGCGCACGCTGGCGATGCCGCCGGCCAGCAAGAGGGCCAGCAGGGTGAGGCGTGCCGTGGACAGGGGGCTGGCGATGGGCTTCATGGGCAGTCTCGGGGTTTTCGTCTTTCCATCCTATCGGCAATACGTGCGAATTACTTGAGGATGGGCTCAGCGTGTGCGCCGCGCAAGCCGCAAACGCTGAGCCCATCCTCGGGGTCGGCTATAGTCGGAACAGCCTTCCCAGACTGGCATAGCGTTGACTTACTTCCCTCAGCTTTTCCCACTCCGGCCGTGAGCATCCAGACCGACGACTTTGAAATGCCCTCCGGCCCGCGCGTGGTCTCGGCCGCGCCCGTTTCGCCCGGCGAAGAGGCCATCGAACGCGCGCTGCGGCCCAAGCTGCTCGACGAGTACGTGGGCCAGGTCAAGGTGCGTGAGCAGCTGGAGATCTTCATCGGCGCGGCGCGCAAGCGCGAAGAGGCGCTGGACCACGTGCTGCTGTTCGGCCCGCCCGGCCTGGGCAAGACCACGCTCTCGCACATCATTGCGCACGAACTCGGCGTCAACCTGCGCCAGACCAGCGGCCCCGTGCTCGAAAAGCCCAAGGACCTGGCCGCGCTGCTGACCAATCTCGAGAAGAACGATGTGCTCTTCATCGACGAGATCCACCGCCTCTCGCCCGTGGTTGAGGAAATCCTCTACCCCGCGTTGGAGGACTACCAGATCGACATCATGATCGGCGAAGGCCCGGCCGCGCGCAGCATCAAGCTCGACCTGCAGCCCTTCACCCTGGTGGGCGCCACCACGCGCGCCGGCATGCTGACCAACCCGCTGCGCGACCGTTTCGGCATCGTGGCGCGGCTGGAGTTCTATTCCGCCGAGGAGCTGGGCCGCATCGTCACGCGCAGCGCCGGCCTGCTCAATGCGCCCATGGACCCCGAGGGCGGCTTCGAGATCGCACGCCGCTCGCGCGGCACGCCACGCATCGCCAACCGCCTGCTGCGCCGCGTGCGCGACTACGCCGAGGTCAAGGGCACGGGCCGCATCACCGTGGAGATGGCGAACAAGGCCCTGGCCATGCTGGACGTGGACCCGCAGGGCTTCGACCTGATGGACCGCAAGTTGCTGGAAGCCGTCATTCACCGCTTCGACGGCGGACCCGTGGGCCTGGACAACATCGCCGCCAGCATAGGCGAGGAAGCCGGCACCATCGAGGACGTGATCGAGCCCTATCTGATCCAGCAGGGTTTCCTGCAGCGCACGCCGCGCGGGCGCATCGCCACGCTGGCGGCCTACCGGCATCTGGGCGTGGCGCCGCCCAAGACCGACGGCAGCCTGTTCGAGGCCTGAACATGCTCAAGCTCCTCAAACTCTCTGGCAAGGCGCGCTGGATCGTGCTTGCCCTCGTGCTCGTGCTGGCGCTGGCCTGGATGACGGCGCTGGCGCTGCGTGCGCCGCGTGCCGAGGGGCTGCTCATGGCGCCCGGCCCCTTGCTGCGCACACTGCAGTTCTCGGCCCGCGTGGCCACGCTCTCGCGTGTCGAGGTCGGCAGCACCGTCACCGGCCGGGTCGAGCGGGTGCTGGTGCGTGAAGGCGCGCAGGTCAGACGCGGCGAGGTGCTGGTGCGCCTGGAGACCGACGAGCTCAAGGCCGCCGAGGCGCAGGCCGTGGCCGCCGAGCGCCAGGCCGAGGCCACGCTACAGGCCGCGCGCGCCACCCTGGCCCGTGCCGAGCAGCTGGTCAAGCAGAATTTCTACAGCGCGGCGCAGCTCGACGAGGCGAAACGCGCCGTCGACGTGGCCGTGGCCCCGCAGGGCGCGGCGCGCGCCGCCGTCACCGCGGCGCGCGCGCGCCTGGAGCAGGCCAGCATCGAGGCCCCGGCCGACGCCCGGGTGCTGGCGCGCATGGTGGAGCCGGGCCAGATCGTGCAGCCGGGCAAGGCCCTGCTGAACCTGGCCCTGGCCGGGCCCACGCAGCTCGTGGCCCAGGTGGACGAGCGTTTCCTCGACCAGCTGCAGGTGGGGCAGAGCGCCACCGTGGTGGCTGACGCCTTTGCCAGCCAGCGCTTCGCGGCGAAGGTGCTCAGCATTGCGCCGGTGGTCGATGCGCAGCGGGGTGCCATCGAAGTCAAGTTCACCGTGACGCAGGAGCCCCCGGCTTTCCTGCGCGAGGACATGACCTTGTCGGTGGAAGTCGAGACGGCCCGCCGCGAACAGGCCCTGGCCCTGCCGCTGGGCGTGCTGCGCAAGGCCGGTGCCGACAGTGCCAGCGTCTGGGTGGCCGTGGATGGCCAGGTGCAGGAGCGCCAGCTGCGCCTGGGCTTGCGCACGCTGGCTGCGGTGGAAGTGCTGGAGGGCCTGCGTGTCGGTGATGTGGTGCTCACCGGCACCACGTTCAAGGCCGGCCAGCGCGTCACCGTGCTGGTGGTCCCCTGGTTACCGTCTGCCTCGCCCGCCGCAAGCGGCGCCGATGGGGCGGGCAGCGCCGGTTCGGCCTTGACCAACGCCATGGGGCGCTGAGCCCGGGGACGCATGGTGTCCTGGCTCGGCTTCGAACTCCGCGTCGCCTTGCGCTTCCTGCGCGAGGGCCGCATGCAGACCCTGCTCATCATCGTCGGCGTCGCCGCCGGCGTGGCCGTGGTGGCCTACATCTCCGCGCTCATCTCCGGCCTGCAGGGCAGCACCCTGACCAAGACCCTGGGCGCACAGGCCCACATCACCCTGCGCTCGCTGGACGATGCGGTGACACCGGCTCGCCTGGCCGACGGCACCCCGGCCCTGACCGAAACGCAGCCGCGGGTGCAGCGCCTGCGCTCGGTGGCCAACTGGCAGGCCCTGCTGCCGCTGCTCGAACAGATGGACGCCATCGCCGCCGTCTCGCCCATGGTCTCGGGCTCGGGCCTGGCGTTGCGCGGCGAGGCCACGCAGGCCATCGCCCTCATGGGTGTGGAGCTCGACCGCTACGACCGCATCGTCAGCCTGCGCAGCAAGGTGGTCAGCGGCACGGCGCGCCTGGACCCGGGCGAGGCCATCCTTGGCCGCGACCTGGCCGCCGACCTGGGCGTGCGTGTGGGCGACCGCGTGACCCTGCAGACCACCGTGGGTGGCCGCAACGTGAGCGACGCCCTGCGCGTGACTGCGCTGGTGGACCTGGGCGTGCGCGACCTGAACCGCCGCACCGTCATCGTGCCGCTGCGTGCCGCGCAAAGCCTCTTGGGCTTGCCCGGCGGCGCCACCGTGCTGGACATGACACTCAAGGACGTGTGGACCGCCAGTGAGCTCGCCGCACAGCTGCGCCAGCGTTACCCCTACAAGGTCGAGAGCTGGCAGGAGAACAATGCCCAGCTGGTCTCGGCGCTCAACGCGCAATCGGTCAGCACCTCGCTGATCCGCGGCGTGGTGATGATCGTGGTGGTGCTGGGCATCGCCAGCGTGCTGGTGGTGTCGGTGGTGCAGAAGCGCCGCGAGATCGGCATCCTGCGCGCCATGGGCGCCACGCGCGGGCAGGTGCTGCGTATCTTCCTGGTGCAGGGCGCGGTGGTGGGCGCGCTGGGTTCGGCGCTGGGCATCGTGCTGGCAGTCGCGCTGATCTGGGCCTTCACGCATTTCGTGCGTGGCTCGGACGGCCTGCCCCTGTTCTCCATCACCCTCCCGCTGGCCACTGCGCTGAAAGTGGCGGGCATCGCCACCGTCTGCGGCGTGCTGGCGGCGATCGCACCGGCGCGCCGGGCCGCTGCCATGGACCCGGCGCAAGCCATCCGGATATGAGCAACGGCGCCGATCTGCTCATCGAGCTGGACAACGTCCGCAAGAGCTACAACGTGGGCCAGCCCAACGAGACCGAGGTGCTGCACGGCCTGGACCTGAATGTGCGGCGCGGCGACTTCATGGCCCTGATCGGGCCCTCGGGTTCGGGCAAGAGCACGCTGCTCAACATCATCGGCCTGCTCGAACGCATGAGCACCGGTCGTTATCTGCTGCAGGGCGAGGAGGTGCAGGCGCTGGACGACGGCGGCCTCACGCTGCTCCGGCGCAGCACCCTGGGTTTCGTGTTCCAGTTCCATCACCTGCTGCCGGCCTTCAGCGCGGTGGAGAACGTCACGCTGCCCGTACTCATGACCGAGGGGCGCGTGAGCACCAGGCATGAACAGCACGCGCGCGAACTTCTGGCCGCCGTGGGCCTGAGCCGCGCCATGGACAAGCGGCCCTCCGAACTGTCGGGCGGCATGCAGCAGCGCGTGGCGATTGCGCGCGCGCTGGTCATGAACCCCGCGCTGGTGCTGGCGGATGAGCCCACCGGCAACCTGGACACGGCCTCCTCCGATGAGGTCTTTGCCCTGCTGCGCAGCATCCATGCCGAACGCGGCACCTCCTTCATCGTGGTCACCCACGACCCGCGCCTGGCCGCGCGCTGCGACCGCACCGTGGAGCTGGTGGACGGACGCATCGCGCGCGACGAAGTGGTGAAGCACGGATGACACCTTCTGACAACTGAACGCATGAACAATCTCATGATCTTTCGCACCTTGCTGGGCCTGCTGCTCGTCCTGCCGGGTCTCTCCGCACGGGCCGAACTCAAGCCGGAGTGGGAGTTGGGCATGGGCGTGGCCGCGGTCGATTTTCCCCTGTACCGCGGCGCGGCCGAGCGGCGCAGCTACCTGCTGCCCGCGCCCTATGTGCAGTACCGCGGCAAGTTCCTGCAGGTGGACCGCGAGCGCGTGCGCGGCCTGCTGTTCCGCAGCGACCGGGTGGAACTGGACATCAGCGTCAACGGCTCGGTGCCGGTCAGCAGCAAGGATTCCTCGGCACGGCGCGACATGCCCGACCTGGACCCGACGCTGGAACTCGGCCCCGAACTGAACCTGCACCTCTATTACGACGAGCGCCGCCACACCAACCTGGACCTGCGCCTGCCGGTGCGTGCGGTGTTCGCCGTCAGCACGCAGCGCTTCGAGCGCCAGGGCTGGCTGGCCCAGCCGCAAATCAACCTGGACCTCAAGAGTGTCGCGCGCAGCGGCTGGAACCTGGGCCTGGTGGCCGGCCTGCTTTACGGCGACCAGGGCTACCACGGTTATTTCTACGACGTGGCCCCGCAGTACGCCACGGCCGTGCGTCCGGCTTACACCGCGCCCGGCGGTTTTGCCGGCAAGCAGTTCATCGCCGCGCTCAGCCGCCGCCAGGGCGATATGTGGATGGGCGGTTTCGTGAAATGGGACGACCTCAGCGGTGCGGTGGTCACCGACAGTCCTCTGGTGCAAAGTCGCCAGGCCTTCTCCGCCGGTTTCATGGTGGCCTGGGTGTTCGCCAAGTCGGACAAGCTGGTCGAGGTCAACGAGGACTGACGGTCGCTGCAGCAAGCATGCCGCGCACGATCAGCACCTGTGCGATGTAGTAGGTGGACAGCACCCAGAGTTGCGAGAGCGGCAGCGGTGACACGAACTTGTTGAGTGCCAGCAGCGTGTCGCTGAGCATGAAAAACCCCGCACCCACGGCAACCCAGACGGCCGGCTTGTCACCCAGCACCGTGGCGCGGCCGATGGCCTGCGCCGCCATCAGCGCGATCACCAGCACGTAGGCTGCCACCGGCCCACGCAGGCCCACCGGTAGGCCGCCGGTCCACAACACGGCGTACATGAGCGCGCCGAAGCCCAGGGGGATGAGCAGCGCGCGCCGGCTCGGGAACCAGGTGTGGCCGCGTTTGAAGAGGGCGATGTAGGCCAGGTGGGCGCAGAGGAAGCTGACCAGGCCGGGGATGAAATAGCCGGGAACCATCAGGAACACATCCCCCGCCAGCGAGCCGGCCAGGGCGAGCAGCAAAAGGCTGGCGCCGCGGAGGCCGGTGGATGAACGACGCATCACGGTAGCTACCAAAATAATAGCAACCAGCATGGTCAGCGGCTTGAAGACCCGGTGCAGTTCCAGCAGGCCGGTGGCCGCGCAGGCGGTGGACAGCGCCGCGGCTTCGATGAACAGCACCTCGCCCATGCTCAGACGCCCCTGCAGCACAGCGCCGGTGCACCAGAGCACGGTGCTCAAGGCGGCCAGCCAGACCACGGACTCGGCCAGGGGCAGGCGGTCAGCGTGCCAGAGGAACAGCACCACACCAGCCAGCAGGGCCAGGAAGTGCAGGCCGCCGAACCACAACACCGCGCGGCTGGCTGGCGGGTCATAACGCTGCAGGCGCTTGATGTCGAAGGCGGGCTTGGGAAAACGCTCCGCCACATCGGCCGGGCGCCAGCCCGGGGGCTTGAACCAGACGCGCAGCTTGTCGCTCCAGCGGCGCGCGTGCCAGCTCGTACGCAGCAGGTCCCAGTAGACCTCGGCATTGGCCCACAGCGGGTCCCAGCTGTCCAGGGGGCTGCGCGTGCCATAGACGCAGCGCTCGTCTTCTTCCTTGAAGCTACCGAAGACCCGGTCCCAGACGATGAGGACGCCGCCATAGTTGCGGTCCACGTAGTGGTCGTTCACGGCGTGGTGCACGCGGTGGTTGGAGGGGCTGCAGAACCAGCGGTCAAACCAGCCCAGCTTGCCCACGTGTTCGGTGTGCACCCAGAACTGGTAGAGCAGGTCGATCAGAGCCACGATGCCAAAGACCAGGGGCGGCACGCCGGCCAGGGCCATGGGCAGATAAAAGACCCAGCCCAGCAAGGCGCCGCTGGAGGTCTGGCGCAGCGCGGTGGAAAGGTTGTAGTCCTGGCTCTGGTGATGCACCACGTGCGCGGCCCAGAACACCGCCACCTCATGGCCGGCGCGGTGCAGCCAGTAGTAGCAGAAGTCGTAGAAGACCAGGGCGATGATCCAGCCATACCAGCTCATCCAGAAGCTCTCGTTGTGCCAGAGCGCCACCCAGCCGTAGACCGCGGTGTAGATGCCCACCCGCAGCAGGCGCGTGAGCACCGCGCTGATCTGGCTCAGCATGCCCAGGCCGATGCTGTTGACGGCATCGTTGAGGCGGTAGGTGTTGCGGCCCTTCGCGACGCCCCAGGCGTATTCAATCGCGATCAGTAGCAGGAAAACGGGGGTGGCGAGGACGATGATCTGGCTGGGGCTCATGCCGCCGATGCTAAGGGCTAGTTGCCTTTGGACAACTGCGTGTCTACCCTGATCTGTGGCGCTCTTGCCAAGGCGGGGGCGGGCGGGTCAAATGCAGGGCGGTAGGTGAATGTGGGAAAAAAGATAGCCAAAAGGCAAGACCTGACACCGCTCACCCCGTCGAAAACGCCGCCGTTGAAACAGGCTACCGCGAGCAATGTTCTGCATGAGGAGAAGTTTGGCGGCCAGCAGAAAGACGGAACTATCGCCTTTGGTTTTAAGGGATCTTTGGAGGCACAAGTCGGCCCTGTGGTCGCTGGTGTGGAGCTTCGCGCCGGCCTGCAGAGCACGGTAGGTGGTGGCGATACCGGCGGTTTCGTGGGTGGTCAAGGCGTCGCGAAGCGGAACTCGTCTTGGGGCGTCAGTGTTCAATATCAGGCGGACGTGTTTAACTGGAGCTACAAGAAATGATGAGCCTCAAGCGCCTGTGGGAAATCGCCCTCTACGGATTCGGGGAGTACCCGCGTGTGGACATTGACAGCGGGGCAGCCGTTGACTTGCAGCGCGCCAATATCACCGAGTTCAAGCGCAGGTGGCGAAATTGGCTGCTGGGTTTAGCTGGGGCTGTCAGCGCGTTCATTTGGCCTTTGGCGATGAATCACTGGGTCGACCCCACTTGGGACAAGACGCACGCAGGGTACTACGTATCGCTGTTCTTTTTCTCGGTCATTGTGACCATTATTTGCGGTTTCAAATACAAGTGCCCTCATTGCGGCGCCGTGCCGCAGGGTGTGCTGTTTAGTGCCAGCGAGGGCACGGTGACTTACGGCGGAGGTTTGCATCCGTTTCCGATCCGCTGCCGCAAATGCGGCTACTACTTGGCTGGGCGCGCCTTGCGTAGGGACTTGAAGGCAGGTGGCATGCACGGTTGATCGCGTTCGCGCGGAGCACGAACACCCGCCAATAGGGGGCACGAATAGGGGTCAGGTCTTGCCTTTTGCTATCCGGTGCAAACCGGTCCCTCACCAGAACCCTGATGCCAAGGTCTACTTGGCCCCTGCGGCCAACAACATTTTTTCCATGGCCCCATACCCCCGTGCGCGTGCCAGCGCCAGCGGTGTCTGTCCCATGCGGTCCTTGAGTTGCAGATTGGCACCCGCGTCGATCAGGGCCTTGAGCGTGGCCTGGTGGCGCGCACCGCCATCCCCGAGCACGATGGATTCGATCACGGCGGTCCAGTGCAGGTTGTTCACATGGTCCAGCGGCGCGCCGGCGGCGATGAGCTGGCGTACCACGCCGTCGTGGCCCAGGTGGGCGGCGGCTATCAGGGCCGTGCCGTCGTAACGGCTGGTGGTCTGGCCGGCCTTGGCGCCGAGCTGCAGCAGCAGGCGCAGGGTGTCTTCGTCGTCCGCGACGGAGGCGATGGTGACGGTGTCGTAACGGTCGCTCTCCAGCAGGTTCAGGTCGGCACCGGCTTGGGCCAGGGCCTTGATGGCCGCGCGCTGGCGGGCATAGGTGGCGACGTGCAGGGGTGTGCGGCCATATGGGTCGCGTGCGTTGAGCTTGGCCTTGTCCGCCGTGCTGATGAGTTGTTGCAGGCGCGGCAGGTCGCCCGCCCAGGCGGCCGCATGCAGGCCGGTGTAGGCCGCGGCTTCGGCCGGTGAGGGGGGCACCTGGGCCTGGGCCGGCAGGCTGGCGAGCGTCGCCAGGCCTGCCAGGGCCAGCAGGGAGATACCGAGGGTGTGACGGAAGGTCATGGGAAATCTCCTCTGCTGCGCGTTGTGTTTACTTCAGCTGATCCTGCACCTTGGCGATGGCGGCCACGGCACATTGTTCGTCCAGATGGCCGCCGGGTGCGCCACCCACGCCCACGGCGCCGATGACTTCATTGCCCACCTTCACGGGCACGCCACCGCCGAGCAGCAGGTAACCGGGGATGTTGCCCAGGTTGGCCGCGGCCGGGTTCTTCTGCGAGGCTTCCATGATGGCCAGGGTGGTGTTCTTGGCCGAAGCCGAGGTGTAGGCCTTCAGGCGGCTGGCTTCCAGGGTGTGGGGGCCGGCGTTGTCGGCGCGCTGCACGGCGCGCACGGTGCCGGCGCGGTCCACCACGGTGGCGGCCACGTTGTAGCCGGCGGCAGTACAGGCGGCCACGCTGGCGCTGGCGATCTGGTTGGCCAGATCCAGGGACATGTTCTTTTCGGTGCGCACGGATTGCGCGCTGGCGAGGCCGGCGACGAGGCTGAGGACGAGAACCGAGGATTTGGTGAGGGTGGACATGCAGTGCTCCTGTGAAGGTTTTGGGGTCTGGCCCGGCGCCCGCCGAACCATGGATGCACTGTAGAAAAACAAGGCGCGCGCCGCCATGCGGTCGGTTACGCGCGGGGCTCCGTAGAACTACGGAGAGGCTTCGACCAGGGCCGCGTAGGCGCGGATCAGCTGGGCCAGGGACTCGGCCTGCAGCTTGGCGAAGAGGTGGGCGCGATGGGTCTCCACCGTGCGCGGTGACAGGTCCAGGGCGCGGCCGATCTCCTTGTTGGTCAAGCCCGCGACGATCAACCCCAGCACCTCGCGCTCGCGCTCGGACAGCTGGGCATAACGCTCACGCGCCAGGCGGTCGGCCTGGTGCCGCTCGCGCGACTTCACGTGTTGTCTGACGGCCTGTTGCAGGGCTTCGAGCAATTGCTCGTCATTGACGGGTTTTTCCAGGAACTCGGCCGCACCGGCTTTGAAGGCGCGGCGGCACATTTCCACCGTGCCGTGGCCCGTGAGCATGAGGATGGGCTGGTCCACGCCCTGGGCGATCAGCGTGTCCAGCACGCTCAGGCCGCTGATGCCGGGCATGCGTACGTCCAGCACGATGGCACCGATGCCCTGGCGGTCGAACTCGGCGAGAAACGTGTCAGGCCGGTCCCAGGTCTGCACACGCAGGCCCACGGTGGAGATCAGCAGGGCCAGGCTCTCGCGCACGGCCGCGTCGTCGTCGATCAAATGGATCAGCGGGGACTGGGGGGCGTTCATGCGCTGGCCAGGGGCAGTTGCAGGCTGAAGCGCGTGCCGCGTGGGGCCGCTGCGCTCACGCCGAGCCGGCCGGCCATGCCGGTGGCCAGGGTTTCGCACAGGCTGAGCCCCAGGCCCAGGCCTTCCTTGCGCGTGGTGTAGAAGGGTTCGAAGATGTGCGGCAGCACCTCGGGGGCGATGCCCGGCCCGCTGTCGCTCACGGCCAGTTCACCCTTGCCATCCTGCTGCTGCAGGCTCAGTGTGAGGCGGCGCTCTTGCGCGGGCACCTGCTCCAGGGCCTGCAACGCGTTCATCAGCAGGTTGTGCACGATCTGCTCCAGCGCCACCGGTTCGGCCAGCACCTGCACGTTCGCACTCGCTTGCACTTCGGGTGCGACACCACGGCGCTGGCATTCGGGCTCCAGCAGGTAGAGCGCGCGGTGCACGGCTTCGTTCAGGCTCAGCGGCACCACGTGCGCGCCGGGGTCGGGGCGCTCCACGCTGCGGCGCAGGCGGCCCAGCACCTCGGCCGCGCGACGGGCCTGGGCGCTGGCCTGTTCCATGGCGCCGCGGGCCGTGGCCAGCTCGGGCGGATCTTCGGCCAGCAGGCGTTGCGCGGCCTGGGTGTTGGCCAGCACGGCCGTGAGCGGCTGGTTCAGTTCATGGGCCATGCCGGCGGCGAGTTCACCCAGGGTGTTGAGCCGGGCCACCTGGCCCAGGCGCAGCAGGGCCTGGCTGCGTTGCTGTTCGGCACGCTGCTGCAGGAACTGGCGCAGCAGGGTCAGCACCGCGGCCACGGCCAGGGTCCAGAGCAGCAAACGGGCCCAGGGCAGCTCGGCCCAGCCCACCCGCTGCTGGGCCACGACTTCGAAGGGCTGGCTCTCGGCGGCCAGTTGCTTGCGGAATTCGAAGAACCAGCCGGAGGCCTTGCCGACGGCTGTGCCCGGCTGCAGCACCATCTGCTGCCCACCATGTTCGAGGGCCACGCGCACGGGGCTGCGTTCGCGCTCCATGGGCCAGTCGTTCCAAGGGGCGAGCGCGCGCAGGTCCAGGGTGAGGGCGAAGCTGCTCGGCGTGGCGGCCATCACCAGCTGGTACTGGCCGGCGCTGAAGTCCACCGCGCCCAGTGTGGGGCGCTTGCGCCGGCGCGATTCGGCTTCGAAGGTGTCGAGCTTGGTGTCCACCCATGACTGGCCGGAGTTGCGCCGCTGCACGGCAAGAATCTGCGGGTAGAGCGCGGGCAGGCGCTGCTCGGGCGCGCCGGCGCGGGGGCCGTCGGCGGGCGGCTGCAGCAGGGCCAGCGTGTCCATGATGGCGTCGTGCTGCACCACGCGTTGGCTGAGCAGGCGGTGCACGATACGGGCGTTGGTCTCGAAGGCATCGAACTGGCGGGCCAGTTCCACGCGCGCCAGGGCCACGGCACCGGTGGCCGCGAGCACCACGCCGCCGAGCAGCCAGAGGAGTCGATGACGCAGGGCAGTGGGCATGGGGTGATTCTGGATCAGTGTTGTGCGCTGTGCGTGTCGGCCTGGGCGTATTCAATCGCGATCAGCAGCAGGAAAACGGGGGTGGCGAGGCCAATGATCTGGCTGGGGCTCATGCGTTGGCAGTGGGCATCCGGGTTGGTGGTGCCCTGATTGTGGTGCGCCACGCCAGCGTGACGGGTTCGCGTTAACCCGCAGGCTGGTGCGCTTCAGGCAGCCTCGGCGTCCTGGTAGCGCTGGATGATCCCGGCCAGTTCTTCCTGATGGGTGCGCAAGGTGGCCACGCAATCGGCGTCCAGCTTGCCGGCGGTCACCATCCGTTCCAGTTCGGCGCAGGCGTCTTCGAACGACCAGCTCTTCTTGTAGGGGCGCTGGCTGGTCAGGGCATCGAAGATGTCGGCCACGGTCACGATGCGGGCTTCGATCGGGATTTCCGCGCCGCGTCGGCTGGCCGGATAGCCCGAGCCGTCGAGGAACTCATGGTGCAGCAGCACGATGTTCTTCAGGATGGTCGAGTCGGGCATCTGCTGCAGGCCGAAGTCCCCAAGGATCTTGTCGATGATCTCGACGCCCTTGCTCACGTGCGACTGGATCAGCGCGCGCTCCTGCGGGTCCAGTCGTCCGGGTTTGAGCAGGATGTGATCGGCCACGCCAATCTTGCCGATGTCATGCAGTGGCGCAAACAGGTAGACATGCTCGACGAACTCGTCACTCAGCCCGTACTTCCCGGCGATGGCCCGGGCAATCACCCGGGCGATGCGGGCCATGCGCTCCAGGTGGGCGCCGGTCTCGAAGTCGCGCAGATTGGCGAAATCGCGCGCCACGGCCACCGTCGCCAGGATGGAACGCACGGCCGCGAACTCGCTGGCCAGTGTCATGTTGATCAGGTTGCAGTACAGCGCCAGGTCGCGCTGCACGACCGGTGTGAAGGCGCCGCTCTGGCGTGAATCGAAGAAGACGAAGCCGGCAAAGACGCCGTTGTCGTAGATCGGGACGGTGAACGAGGAGTGGTAGCCCTGTTCCAGTACCCAGCGTGAATGCACGTTGTCTGGCTTGAGCGCGGCGGGAATGTCGTCGATGACCCGTGGTTGCTCCAGCCGGGCCAGCTCGCTGAGGGTCTCGCTGTCAGCCAGCTTGAACTGGTAGGCGTTCAGCGCGCGACCTTCGCGGGTACTGTTGATGAAGGTCTTGAGCCAATCCTCCTTGGGATCGTAGATCGCGCAGGCGATGCGGTCCACGCAGGGGATGGCATCCAGCAGGCGCTCGTGCAACTGCTGCAGTCGTTGGTTGAGCGTGCTGCCTGGGGCAAAGAGATGCGTTGCCAGGTGGGCTGAGTTGGGCGGCATGTCGCGGGTTCCAGAAATCGAGGCAGGTATCCACAAGGGACAAGCGCAATTTTCTGCCAGCGCGAGCCGGCTTGCCCTGCAAGACCCCGGGTATTCCGGCAATAAGCCTCAATTCAACGCGCCGCGCGCGTCGACTGCGATGATTTCGGCCACGGTGCCAGTCTGCAGCCCGCCGCGCACGCCGATCAGCCAGTCGTGCAGGTTGACCGTGGGGTCGCAATGGCCGGGGATGAGCCACAGGGTGGCACCGAGCGCCGGCAGCGGTGCCGATGAGGTGGCGCGCAGGGTGGTGTGCTCGTCGCTGCAACCCGTGGCCTCCAGCGCTTCGCCGTGCACGCGGGGCAGGCCCGATTCGATGGCGTGGCTCTTGTGGCCCGCGTCCACCACCACATGACCAGGGCTCACGCTCATGACCTGGCTCTTGACGAAGAGTGCGTGCTCAAAAGCGGGCTGGGCCGGGTCGGCTTCATTGCGCGCGTAGTCGGCGTCCATGAAGAGGTAGGAGCCGGCCTGCAGTTCACCGAAGACACCGCTGCTGGCTTCCAGGCCGAAGGTGCCGCTGCCGGCGCCGGTGACCAGGGGCAGGCGCAAGCCCGCGGCCTCGACGATGCGGCGCGTCTCGCGCACGCGGGCGATGACCTCGTCCAGCGCGGCGCGGCGCTCGGCCACGCTGCGCAGGTGCTGGGCGCGGCCGTTGTAGGCCTGCAGGCCGGCCAGGTGCAGGGCGGGGTGACGGGCGATGGCTTGGGCCAGCGGCAGCACATCGGCGGGTTCGGCCACGCCGCAGCGTTTCTGCCCGACGTCGAGCTCGACAAACACGTCGATCAGGTTCTCGCTGGCGCCCAGGGCCTGCGCCAAATGCTCGATGCCCAGCAGGCTGTCCACCGCGATGGCCAGGCGGCCGCCGCGTGCCTGCAGCGTGCGCGCCAGGGTCGCCACGCGCTGCAGCTTGGTGGGGGCGATGACCTCGTTGCTGATGTAGAGGTTGTGCACACCGGCCGCGGCCAGCGCTTCGGCCTCGGAAGTTTTCTGCACGCACAGGCCCACGGCACCAGCCTGCATCTGGCGCAGGCTCAAGGCCGCGCTCTTGTGCATCTTGGCGTGCGGGCGCAGCTTCACGCCATGGGCCTTCGCGTAATCCGCCATCTTCTGCAGGTTGCGCTCCATGGCGTCGAGGTCCACCACCAGGGCGGGGGTGTCGATGGTCGCCACGCTCTGGCCGATCAGGCCCTGGAGGCGGGTGTGCAGATGTTCAGGTGCTGATTTCATCGAGCGAGTTGTCTTCCAGGTGCGAGGTGTCGGCCCAGCCCACCAGGGACAGGCCCTCGGGTGTCCAGAGCAGGCGGTTGACGGCCGTGTTGCCGAGCTGCCAGGTGCGCGGGGCCTGCAGGTCCTGGCCGGTGGCGGCGCGGTAGAGTTGGTCCATCACGCCGCCGTGGGCCACCAGCACGATCTGCTGGCCCGGGTGGCGCGCCGCCAGTTCGTGCAGGGTGCGGGTGATGCGCTCGCGCACCTGCAGCAGCGATTCGCCGCCGGCGGGGGCCCAGTGCGGGGTGCGTTTGCGCCAGTGTTCGGATTCCTCGGGCCAGGTCTGCTCGATCTCGACGTAGGTCTTGCCTTCGAAGATGCCGAAGCCGCGCTCGCGCAGGCCGGTGTGGGTGGCCAGCGGCGCGCCGGTGGCGTTGGCGATGGCGTTGGCAGTGTCGTGGGCGCGCTGCAGGTCGCTGCTGTAGACGGCGTGGATGGTGTCGCGGGCGGCCAGGGCGCGCGCCACGCGCTGGGCCTGCCAGCGGCCCGTGTCGTTGAGCGGGATGTCCAGGTGGCCCTGGATGCGCGTGTCGACGTTCCAGGCGGTTTCGCCGTGGCGGATCGCGAGGATGCGGGTGGTCTTATCCATTCAACGCGGTATTTCTACCTTCACGCGGCGCGAGCCGGCCGGCGGCTGGGGAAAATCCTTCAGGGCGGCGGCCAGCACCGCGCGCAGGATGTTGTAGCGGTCGTTCCAGGGGCCCTCGTGCTGGGCGCTGGTCTCGTAGACCACCTGGTTGCTGCCCAGGTCGCGCAGCAGCAGGGTGGCTTCGTGGCGGTACTGGCTGGGTGGCGGGAAGCGCATGCCCATGCCCACCACATTGCCCATGCCTATGCCCACGTTCCCACTGCCGATCATGATGGAGCCGCCCACGCGCGGCCCGATGTAGGGACGGCCCCAGTCGTCGACCACATAGGACTCCATGCGGGTCGTGAGCTGCACGCTGTAGCGCGCAGCCGCGTCGTCGCGCACCAGGCCCACTTCGGCCAGCTCGGCCTCGGCGATGGCCTCCACCGAATCGGTTTCGACCGGATCGGTCTGCGAGGGCAGCCGCTCGAAGCGGTAGCGTGCCCCGGGCTGGATGGTCGCGCCGCTGGTCGGCGTGGCGGCCGTGGCGCGCACCTGCGATTCCACCAGGCGCATGCCGGAGCAGCCGCCGAGCAGCAGGGAAAGCAGCAGGAGGGGAGCAAGGCGACGCATGGTGCGTGGTCTCAGAGCGTCACCACCTGCACGCCGCCGGGCAGGGCGGGCGCGGCAGGCAGCTCTTCCTCGTCGAAGGCCAGGTCGCCGTTTTCGTCGGGCACGCCGGTGGCCTTGAGGTGCTTGAAGTCGTGCAGTTTCGCGTCCATCAGGTGCGAGGGCACCACGTTCTGCAGGGCGGTGAACATGGTCTCCAGCCGGCCGGGGAACTTCTTGTCCCACTCGCGCAGCAGGTTGCCGATCTGCTTGCGCTGCAGGTTCTCCTGGCTGCCGCACAGGGTGCAGGGGATGATGGGGAAAGCCTTGTGCTCGGCCCAGCGGATCAGGTCCTTCTCGACCACATAGGCCATGGGCCGGATCACGATGAACTCGCCGTTGTCGCTGGTGAGCTTCGGGGGCATGCCCTTCAACTTGCCGCCGAAGAACATGTTGAGGAAGAAGGTCTGCAGCATGTCGTCGCGATGGTGGCCCAAGGCGAGCTTGTTGCACTTGAGCTGGCGCGCCACGCTGTACAGGATGCCGCGGCGCAGCCGGCTGCACAGGCTGCACATGGTCTTGCCCTCGGGAACCTTGTCCTTGACGATGGAGTAGGTGTCCTGCGTCTCGATGTGGAACTCGATGCCCAGGTTCTTCAGGTACTCGGGCAGGATGTGGTCGGGGAAGCCGGGCTGTTTCTGGTCCAGGTTGACGGCCACCAGCGTGAAGTCGATCGGCGCGCGGGCCTTGAGCTTCATGAGGATGTCGAGCATGCCGTAGCTGTCCTTGCCGCCGGACATGCAGACCATGACGCGGTCGCCTTCCTCGATCATGTTGTAGTCCATGATGGCCTGGCCGACGTTGCGGCACAGGCGCTTTTCGAGCTTGTGCGTTTCGCGCTCGATCTTCAGGGCCTTGTCATTGCTGACGGCCGGTTCATTGTCTATCCAGACGGCACTCATCATTCTCTCCATGGGCAGGGGCCCGACATGGGGTGGGAACCCCATTTCACTTGTTTGGTTCTGTTGTCGCTGACAATTGAGTCTGCAATTCAGCGCTATGCAATTCAAATACTTATGGCGCACTAAAATTTGCCAGACGCTACGATGAGTATGCAATTTTGATTGCAAATCACTTGTCAGGCTGCCTTTTAGACAATTGCTTCTTCTATTGCGGGTAAAGGCGCGGGCTTCGTTTCTCGCCACTGCCTGACTTCCTTTGATTCCGCTCTACATGTCGAAAAACAACAGGGCTGTTATGCAGGTGAGACCTCTATTTTGCCGTAGGCACTGGCCGCTGTTCTCCATCAGGGGATACCCGCGCCTCATGAAACACTACCTCGTTTCGCCAGATCCTCAAGCGGCTTCAGCGCCTCTTCGATAACGACAATGGCGTAGCGTTTGAAGGCTTCATGGTCTATGCCCATGCTGGCGAGCAGGCCGACATTGCACGTGTGCAGCGCCTGGTCCACATCCTCGACGCTGGTTAGCATCTGACGAAAGCCGGTCCCGGCCCGCCCGGCCAGCTCTGGCGCCAGATCCGGATACATCGCCTGCAGTGCTTCCCACCACCTGGGCGCCCAGGATTCGACTTCTGCGGTGTCGCCCAGGATGGCCAGAGAGACCACGCGGCCCAGGTCCTTGTTTGAGCGCTTTATCGGGCGGCCGAAGTCCTCGCCATTGATAAGGTCTGGGCCCACTGCGGGGTGGTGCAGCATATTGGCCATGGCCATCATGGCCGGGGTCGCCACCCGCACGCCGAACTCGCTCGCAACCGCATCATGCTGGACCAGCCCCAAATAGCCGAAGCTCACCAGGCTGAAATGCCCGTGCTTGGTGGCGATGGGGTAGAAGTCGCGCTCCAGTTTCGGAGCCTGCGCCTGGTCGGGCGCAGCCATGAGCTCAATGAACCATTGATCGTTATCGGGTGGGTGCAGGCGTACCAGTGGGCGCCGGTCGGGAGGGACGTCGGCCGAGGCGGGTTGGCCCCATCGTTCGTCCCTACGCAGGGTCCACTTTCCACCCATGAGCTGGTTGGCCACCTCCTCACCGGTCACGATGGCCGCAGCGTGCGGCGCGATCATGGTGTCCACGTCCTTCGTGTACACGCCACGTCCGCCGCCGAGGCTGTACGCGGCCGCCAGGCTGCCAACGATGATCACCTTGTCGCGCTGCTCGGGTGTCAGCGTCTCGGCCAGCTGCTGCAGGACTTGGGCGGGTTGGAGGTAGCTCATGAGGTCGGTACCTTTGCTGGGGAAGTTGATCGCTGGTCCACCAAATGCCGCAGCATCTCATTGGCCTGATTCTCTAGTCCTACGTCGTACAGGTCCGCCATGCAATTCAGTGGGTCGGCATAACGCACGTTGTTCTCCAGGGTGAAGGGGGAGGTCTTGCGTCGGCCGACGAAGTGCACGACAACAGTCGCCTCAGCCGCCCGACCTTTGAAGCGTTCTAGACTCGGATCGATACGGGCCACCTCGCTGTCACCCAGATCCTTGGGCTCGCCCAGCACCACGAGATCTACGCGCGGCGTGCCCACGATATCGAACTTCGGGAAGTGCTTGGTTGCGCCCAGCGTGCCGCCGACCCCGATGTCGTCGCGCTCTAGGCGTTCGAGCCGGCTGTAGGTCCAAACCGGCGGGCGGGGAAGGTTGGTCACGGAGCGATACAGCACGGTTTTGCGGTTGGCCACCGTCCTGGCCAGCCAGCCGCGCCATTCGGCCCACGGGAAGCGCGCCAGCTCGACCGAGCGGTTGTATCCCCGGCGCAGCTCGCCCGAAGCCTCCAGCTCTTTGATGACCGCAGCGGCTGTTGGATAACTCACGCCTACCTGGCGCTGCAGCTCGGCAGCCGATATCGGACCGTCGGCGCGCAGCCAGCTCAGAATGAGGAACTCCAGCACAACGTCTTTGCCGCTTCCAGGCGCGGTGCCGTAGGGGCGCAGCGCGCTTGCCTCGCTGGTGATGAGACTCTTTAGGTAGTCGTTGAACTTCTGGGTGAGGAGCTCTGGCGGAGCATCATAGGACCTGAGGGCGCCGGCCAGCGCGTCGGCCTCGTTGTAGATGACGAGGCGATCGACCAGGTCAGGGAGCAGCACGGCGCGCAGGCGGCGCATCTCGTTGTTGACGGAGCTGGGTCGGATGCGGCTATCCACCAGCACCACCATGCCGCGCAGGTCTTGTGCGTCTTCCTGGCTCAGTCGGTAGGCCAGTTGCAGAACCGCCAGGCGCAGGTCGCGCAGGCTGCTCCCAGGAAACACCTCGATCAGCCAGTTCGCATAACGGCCGTCTGGTGTGTAGTCATCAATGTGGCTGCGCTGTATCGGCATGACCGCACTCGAAAGTTAGATGTTGATATTAAAATCCAACTTCAATTAATATGCAAGTTGGATATAAGTATTGATATCCAACCTAATTTTCCCGCTGCCTGAATATATGACTGACAACAGTTCTCTAACCTGTTGATTGCAAAAGCCTCCTAATAAAAGTAAGCATTCACTATTTTCCGTTGGCATTGCAAAACATAGACGCCCACATGGGCTAGCACGACATGGCCATCTCGTCTTAGCTCAGCCATTTGAACGTCGGGTTGCGGGCGATACCCAGCCCGATGTTGTAAGTGGCCGCAACGTTCTCAAACAGTCTGAACTCCTGGCGTTCTCCGAGACGGACGAAAACTAGCCGCCTGGACCGACATAGCAAGGTGCCTTTTACCGGTTGGAATGCTGCTAGCGCTCCGCGCCGTCATCCTGGCCGTACCAGGCATCAACAAAGCCGCTTGCCTTGACCTCGTCGATCTCTGGGCGTGAGCGAAGCCACTTCAAAACGTCTTCGCGTTGAGACTCCGAGACAGAACCGCGCTTGAAACCCACGACGAATCCGCCACTTGCCCAACCTCCAAATCCGAGCTCCTCCGGTTCAATGACCTCCGAGAGCAGGGAATCAACAAGTATCTCGGATTGCTCCGGATTCAGGGGCGTTTTGAATGTCGCCTCCCACGAGAAACCGAGTTCCTGAAACTCGCCGACACGCAGCTTTTTGCGGAGCCTTCGACTGCGTTTCTTTGTCATGATGGTTACTTTAACGTCGAATTAGGCCGCATCTAGGTCGGGGCGCCCCAAACCTCCCAGCCCTCGGTAAGATGGATGCGTCTCCATTAACAACAACGATTGCTATGGCCAATTTTGCCAGTCTCCTCAAAACAGAAATCTCACGAATTGCACGCAAAGAGATCCGCGCTGAAACCGAGATCCTGAAGAAAGCCTCGGCCCAGTACCGTAGCGACATCGCCGCTCTCAAGCGGCGCCTGGCTGAAGCATAAGATCGGCTGTAGTTGGCTGGTGATGAATCAATATGAGTCGTCCTGGACGAGTAACCGGAAACAAAGACATCGAAGTAAGCGCTCGTAGCCGTATCTTACGAAGACCGGGTGGACAAGGTCAAAGTTTCTAATGGCAGAGATTTCACGAGCCTTGACAAGATCCTTTGATCATCGCCAAGGCTCGTGAGGCATCGTCCCCCAAAGGAACGAAAGGCACTACCTCAAACGGGGCATGCCTAAATGACAGATCAGTTCTCGTGACCTTGGCGCTGCAGGAAGTCCAGGCGAGCACTCTCGCTACTGGTCACGGTGATCTTCTGTCCATCGGTTGTCTCCAGGACTTGGCCCTTGGAGACACGGACGGCGCGGTCGAACTTGTCGGCCACGGCCATTTTCCCGTCCTTGAAAACGAACACAGTGCCGCCGTCTTTGAGGCGGTAGGTCTTGTCGACATTGCCCGCCACCGAGTTGTCGGCAAATGCGGTCGATACCATGGTGCTAAGCACAGCGGCAGCGAGGAGCGTGGTGATTCGGGTGTTCATATCAGGTCCTTTCTTGAAATACAGGTGCAATGTCAATCAATGCACTTTGTGCGAATGCACGCTATGTATTCTGTCGATCAGCCCTGACATGAAGATGTGCCGGCGATTACATTTGCGTTAGTTCCAATGCGCCGCAGCTTGAGTAAAAGTATTGTCTGAGTTCGTACTCATGGCAGGCTGACTCTTCTGAACTCCAGAGTAAATCTTGTTAGGCCCTGGGCGGACGAAACTTCGATCTTCCCTCCGTGTGCTTCAACAATTGCTCGCGTGATGGCGAGTCCCAATCCGGTTCCGTCAGAGTCCGGTTGTGCGCGTGATGGATCCGCACGATAGAAGCGGTCAAACAGCCTGGGCATGATTTTCGGATCAATGCCGTCGCCCGTGTTCTCCACAGAGACTTTGGTCGAGTTTTCGGTGTCGCTGATCTCGATGCGGACCTCTCCCGCCATCTCTGTATGCCGCAGTGCGTTGGACAACAGGTTGCTCACCGCTCTGCGAAACATCAGCCGGTCGCCCAGGATGTTGCCGCTTCCGTGCAGGCTCATGCGTACATTTTTTTCATCGGCTACGGCCTCGTAGAAGTCCAGCAAAGCCTGAGCCTCCTGTTCGGCCGAGAAAAGCTCTTTGCTGGGGAGCTGGAGCCCTCTTTCGGTCTTGGCCAGAAAGAGCATGTCGGACACCATGCGTGCCAAGCGCTGGAACTCCTCA
>JAXMMJ010000021.1:0-28620 GCA_034366585.1 Hylemonella sp. | reverse complement strand
GCGCATCGAGCTGCTGCTCGACGACGGCACGTTCGAAGAATGGGACATGTTCGTCGAGCACCGCTGCACCGACTTCGGCATGGAAGGCAACAAGATCCCCGGCGACGGTGTGGTCACGGGCTACGGCATGATCAACGGCCGCCTGGTATTCGTCTACAGCCAGGACTTCACGGTCTTTGGCGGCTCGCTGTCGGAGACCCACGCGGAGAAGATCTGCAAGATCCTGGACCAGGCCATGAAGGTTGGTGCGCCGGTGATCGGCCTGAACGATTCAGGCGGTGCCCGCATCCAGGAAGGCGTGGCATCGCTGGGCGGTTATGCCGAGGTGTTCCAGCGCAATGTGATGGCCTCGGGTGTGATCCCGCAGATCAGCATGATCATGGGGCCGAGCGCCGGAGGTGCGGTCTACAGCCCGGCCATCACGGACTTCATCTTCATGGTGAAGGATTCTTCTTATATGTTCGTCACCGGCCCCGACGTGGTGAAGACGGTGACGCATGAGGAGGTGACCGCCGAGGAACTGGGCGGTGCGCTGACCCACACCACCAAAAGCGGTGTGGCCGACCTGGCGTTTGAGAACGATGTGGAGGCGTTGCTCATGCTGCGTCGCCTCTACAACTACCTGCCGCTGAACAACCGCGAGAAGGCGCCGGTGCGCAAGAGCGGCGACCCCATCGACCGCATGGAGCGCAGCCTGGACACGCTGGTGCCGGACAACCCGAACAAGCCCTATGACATGAAGGAGCTGATCGTCAAGACGGTGGACGACGGCGACTTCTTCGAGATCCAGCCCGAGTACGCCAAGAACATCCTGATTGGCTTCGCCCGCATGGATGGGCAGACCGTGGGCATCGTGGCCAACCAGCCGCTGGTGCTGGCCGGTTGCCTGGACATCAAGAGCAGCATCAAGGCTGCGCGTTTCGTGCGCTTCTGCGATGCCTTCAGCATCCCGGTCATCACCTTCGTGGACGTGCCCGGTTTCATGCCCGGAACATCACAGGAGTATGGCGGCATCATCAAGCACGGTGCCAAGCTGCTCTACGCCTATGCCGAGTGCACGGTGCCCAAGATCACCGTGATCACGCGCAAGGCCTATGGCGGCGCCTACGACGTGATGGCCTCCAAGCACCTGCGCGGCGACGTGAACTTCGCCTGGCCCAATGCCGAGATCGCCGTGATGGGCGCCAAGGGCGCGGTGGAGATCATCTTCCGTGAGGATAAGGGCGACCCGGCCAAGCTGGCCGCCAAGGAAGCCGAGTACAAGGCCCGTTTCGCCAACCCCTTCGTGGCCGGCGCGCGCGGTTACATCGACGACGTGATCCTGCCGCACGAAACCCGCAAGCGCATCTGCCGTTCGCTGGTCATGCTCAAAGACAAGAAGCTGGACAACCCGTGGCGCAAGCACGGCAACATTCCGCTGTGATGGCCTGAGGAGATAAGAACATGTTCAAGAAAATCCTGATTGCAAATCGTGGCGACCAGCCGCTTAGCGGCGCAGCAGCGCAGCTAAATTGCATGGCACGCGTAGCGTGCGTAGGCGATTTCACCCCGATGGAGAAGGTTTATGTTTAAAAAGATATTGATCGCGAATCGGGGTGAAATCGCCTGCCGCGTCATTGCCACCGCGAAGAAGATGGGCATCGCCACCGTGGCGGTGTATTCCGAAGCCGATCGCGACGCGCGCCACGTGCTGCTGGCCGACGAGTCCGTGCTGCTCGGCCCTGCGCCCAGCCGCGAGTCCTACCTGGTGGCGGACAAGATCATTGCCGCGGCCAAGCAGACCGGCGCCCAGGCCATCCACCCGGGTTACGGTTTCCTGTCCGAGAACGAGGACTTCGCCAAACGCGTGGAGGAGGAGGGCCTGGTCTTCATCGGCCCCAAGCACTACTCCATTGCCGCCATGGGCGACAAGATCGCGTCGAAGAAACTGGCGGGCGAGGCCAAGGTCAACTGCATCCCGGGCTGGAACGAGGCCATCGAATCGGCCGAACGTGCCGTGGAGATCGCCAAGGGCATCGGCTATCCGGTGATGATCAAGGCCTCGGCCGGTGGCGGCGGCAAGGGCCTGCGTGTGGCCTTCAATGACAAGGAGGCGCTGGAAGGTTTCACCAGTTGCCGCAACGAGGCGCGCAACAGCTTTGGCGACGACCGCGTTTTCATCGAGAAGTTCGTCGAAGAGCCGCGCCACATCGAGATCCAGGTGCTGGGCGACAGCCACGGCAATGTGATCTACCTGAACGAGCGCGAGTGCTCGATCCAGCGACGTCACCAGAAGGTGATCGAGGAGGCGCCCAGCCCTTTCATCAGCGACGCGACCCGCAAGGCCATGGGCGAGCAGGCTGTGCAACTGGCCAAGGCCGTGAAGTACCAGAGCGCGGGCACGGTGGAGTTTGTCGTTGGCAAGGACCAGAGCTTCTATTTCCTGGAGATGAACACCCGGCTGCAGGTGGAACACCCGGTGACCGAGTGCATCACGGGCCTGGACCTGGTCGAGCTCATGATCCGCGTGGCGGCTGGCGAGAAGCTGCCGTTGGCACAAGCGGATGTGAAGCGCAACGGCTGGGCCATCGAATGCCGCATCAACGCCGAAGACCCCTTCCGCAACTTCCTGCCGTCCACCGGCCGCCTGGTGCGTTTCACACCGCCGACTCAGAGCATGTGGCAGTCCGACACGAAGCACCTGCAGGGCGTACGTGTCGACACCGGCGTGCAGGATGGTGGCGAGATCCCGATGTACTACGACTCGATGATCGCCAAGCTCATCGTGCATGGCAAGGACCGGCTGGACGCGATTGCCAAGATGCGTGAGGCGCTCAACGGCTTCGTGATCCGCGGCATCAGCTCCAACATTCCTTTCCAGGCCGCGCTGCTGGCGCACCCGAAGTTTGTGGCGGGTGACTTCAACACTGGGTTCATCGCCGAGCATTACGGCAAGGGTTTTTCGTCCGAGGACGTGCCGCACGCCGATCCGAATTTCCTGGTGGCGTTGGCGGCTTTTGTGCGCCGCAAATCGCGCGAGCGCACGACCACCATCTCCGGCCAGTTGCCGGGGTATTCGGTCGATGCCGGCAAGGACTACGTGGTCATCACGCTGGGCGCAGAGGGGCAGCACGTGCATACCCCGGTGCATGTGGACGAATTCGTGGGTGAAACCGGCAAGGCCCGGGTTCGCGTGGGCGACAGGAGTTATGACATCTGCAGCACCTCGCGCCTGAACGACATCATCATCGTCGGCACGGTGGACGGCAAACCTTTCACGACCCAGGTCGAGCGCGGCACGGCCCGAAATCCGCTGGCCCTGCGGCTGCAGCACAACGGAACGCTGATCGAGGCGCTGGTGATCTCGCCGCGCATGGCCGAACTGCACCAGCTCATGCCGCACAAGGCACCGCCGGACATGAGCCGTTACGTGCTCTCGCCCATGCCGGGTCTGCTGGTCGATGTGGCGGTGCAGCCGGGCCAGAAAGTGCAGGCGGGCGAGCGCGTGGCCGTGATCGAGGCCATGAAGATGGAAAACGTGCTGTTCGCCGCAGCCGATGGCGTGGTGGCCAAGGTACTGGCTTCCAAGGGGGAAAGCCTGACGGTGGATCAGCCGATCATCGAATTTGCATGAATGCAAAGGTGGAGTTCGAGATGAGTCAAGTGCGTCCCTTCAAGGTGCTGGGCATTCAGCAGATCGCCATCGGCGCTCCCGACAAGACCCGCTTGCGCAAGCTCTGGGTCGACATGCTCGGCCTGCAGGTCACGGGCACGTTCAGGAGCGAGCGCGAGAACGTGGACGAGGACATCTGCGCCATGGGCTCCGGGCCTTACAAGGTCGAGGTCGACCTGATGCAGCCGCTGGACCCCGAGAAGAAACCGGCGGTGCACACCACGCCGCTCAACCACGTGGGCCTGTGGATCGACGATCTGCCCAAGGCCGTGGAATGGCTCACTGCCCAGGGCGTGCGCTTCGCGCCGGGCGGTATCCGCAAGGGCGCGGCCGGCTACGACATCTGTTTCCTGCATCCGAAGTCAAGTGACGAATTCCCGATTGCGGGTGAAGGCGTGCTGATCGAACTGGTGCAGGCGCCCCCCGAGGTGGTGGTCGCCCTGACTTGATAGGGACAAACCCCGTAAGTTTCCTGAAGGACGCATCCCTATACTTGTCAGGGTATCGGGCGCTTCAGTTCTGGTTCGATGTTGTCGAACTTGAATTGTGATCAGACCCGCCTTGCTCGAGAGGCATACGTCACCGGGATCCGTCATGGGCATCATCAAACAGTTTTTTGGACCTGGCGCATGGCTCATGCGCCGCTTGTCCCTGGCCGGCAAGCTGGTCCTCCTGAACATGGTCATGTTGCTGGCCTATGTCGCGATGGAGTGGGTCGGCATCGTCACGGGCGTTTGCGCCTTGCTGGTCCTGGTCTACCTGATGCTGGCCTTCTATTTCAGCTTCATGTCCGACCTGCGCCGGGTCATGCATTTCATGGAGCAGACGGCACAGGGCAATCTGCGTGAGAAGGTGCTGATCCGCGGACGCGACGAACTCGGCGCCATGGCCGAGGCGATGCAGGGCATGGTGGCCAGCCTGTCGGGCATGGTGGCCAGCATCCGCAGCAACTCGGCCCTGGTGGCGCATGCCGGGCAGAGCCTGGCGGCGGGCAACCGCGAGCTGTCGGACCGCACCGAGCAGCAGGCGGCCAATCTGGAGCAGACCTCGGCCAGCGTGCAGGAATTGTCATCCACCGTGCAGGGCAATGCGCGTACCACGCAGCAGGCCAACAGCCAGGCGGCCCAGGTACGCGACGTGGCCGACCGCGGTGCCCAGGGCATGGTGCAGGCCGTGCAGTCGGTCGAGGCCATCCAGAGCAGCGCGCAGCGCATGAACGAGATCATCGGCGTGATCGACAGCCTGGCCTTCCAGACCAATATCCTGGCGCTCAATGCCGCCGTCGAGGCTGCGCGGGCCGGTGAGGCCGGACGCGGTTTTGCCGTGGTGGCGGCCGAGGTGCGGACCCTGGCGCAACGCTCGGCCGAGTCGGCCAAGGAGATCCGCCAGCTCATCGGTGCTTCGTCCAGCCAGGTGGCGGCCAGCGTGGCGCAGATTCGCACGGCGGGCAGCAGCATCGGTGAAATCGTTCCGGGTATCCGTGGCGTGGCCGAGAGCATGTCCCATATCTCGGTGTCGAGCGCCGAGCAGAGTACGTCGCTCAACGAGATCACGGCTGCCATCCGCCAGCTCGATGAGATCACGCAGCGCAATGCGGCGATGGTGGAACATGCCGTCGAGCAGGCCGAAAAACTGGAGCAACGGGCTTCCACGCTGGCCCAGGCCGTGGCGGCGTTCCGGCTGCAGCAGGGCACGGCCGACGAGGCGCTCGAGCTGGTGCAGCGGGCCATCGCATTTCGCCGGCAGACCACACGCGAGGGTTTTGTGCGGGGTCTGACCGAGCCCGCTCAGGGTTTTCACGACCGCGACATGTATGTCTTCGCGCTGGACCGCAGCGGTGCCTATGTGGCCTTTGGCGGGAATCCGGCCAAGGTGGGGACGCGGGTGCAGGACATCCCGGGCATCGACGGCCAGGGTTTGCTCGAGGCCATCGTGGCGCAGGCCGAACATGAACCGGGCTGGGTGGAATACGACATCACCAACCCGGCCACCGGCGCGGTGCAGACCAAGATGTCCTATGTACAGCAGGTCGACGATTTGTACGTCGGCGCCGGCGTCTACAAGAACCTGGTGGCGTCCTGAGGCCTGCAGGCCTCAGTTTCCACCTTCGCGCCTTGCGCGTGCGCGTGCCAGGGCTGCCTCGATCACTGCGCGTTTCTGGTCCAGCACGGCCGGATCCGTGTGCTGTGTATGCGCGGGCAGATCGGCCAGCTTCATCCGGGCTTTTTCTTCCAGCCGCAGTTCGTTTTCCTGTCGGCTGCGTTGCTGACGAACGCTATGAAATTCATAGCGATGGCGCGCCGTGGCCGCCTGCTGAGCCGTCCAGGCGGCCCAGCCGGTGCGCTCGCCGCTGACACTTTCCATCCGGATGCAGTCCACCGGGCAGACCGGGATGCAGAGTTCGCAACCGGTGCAGTGCGGCTCGATCACGGTATGCATGCGCTTGTTGCCGCCCAGGATGGCGTCGGTCGGGCAGACGGCGAGGCACAGCGTGCAGCCTATGCACCAGTCCTCGTCGATCACGGCCACGGTGAGCGGGCCTTCGGTGCCGAACGCGGGGTCCAGGGGCAGCGCGGGCCGGCCGGTCAACGCCGCCAGGCGGTTGATGCCTTCGGCGCCGCCGGGCGGGCATTGGTTGATGGCGGCCTCGCCTGTCGCGATGGCCTGGGCGTAGGCCGCGCAGTCCGGATAACCACAGCGCGTGCACTGGGTCTGGGGCAGGGCGTCGAGGATCTGGGCAGCGGTCGCGGGCATGCCCGGATTATCCGGCCGCCGGGGGCGGGTATCAGGCTGCTGACCTGGCGCTTTTCTTCCCGCCCGCCTTGGCCGGCGTGTTGTGGTCCAAGATGAAGGCCTTGACCGCCGGGTAGACGATGTCGCGCCAGCGCCGGCCCGAGAAGATGCCGTAGTGGCCGGCACCCTTGGCTTCCAGGTGCTGCTGGCGGGTCTTGGGCACGCCGCTGCAGATGCCGTGCACGGCCTCGGTCTGGCCCGAGCCTGAAATGTCGTCGAGCTCACCCTCGACGGAGAGCAGGGCGGTGGTCTTGATGTCCTGCGGTTGCACGCGCTCGATCTGGCCGTCCACGCCCTTCACATCCCATGTGCCCTGCACCAGGCTGAAGTCCTGGAACACGGTCTTGATCGTCTCAAGGTAGTAGTGCGCGTCCATGTCGAGCACGGCGTTGTACTCGTCGTAGAACTGGCGGTGCGCGTCGGCACTGGTGTCGTCGCCCTTGAGCAGGTGCTCGAAGTAGTCGTAATGGCTCTTGGCGTGGTGCTGCGGGTTCATGGCCACGAAACCCGCGTGCTGCAGGAAACCGGGGTAGACACGCCGGCCCGCGCCGGGGAAATTGCTGGGCACGCGGTAGATCACGTTGTTCTCGAACCAGCTGTGGCTCTTGGTCATGGCCAGGTTGTTGACGGCCGTGGGCGATTTGCGTGCGTCGATCGGGCCGCCCATCATGGTCATGGTCAGCGGCGTGGTCTCGCCGCGGCTGGCCATCAGGGAGACGGCAGCCAGCACCGGTACCGTGGGCTGGCACACGCTCACGACGTGGCAGTTGCCATATTCGCGCTGGATGTGGCGGATGAATTCCTGGACGTAGTTGACATAGTCGTCCAGGTGGAACTCACCCTCAGAGAGGGGTACCACGCCCGCATTTTTCCAGTCGGTGATGTAGACCTTGTGGTCCTTGAGCATGGTGCGCACGGTGTCGCGCAGCAGCGTGGCGTAATGGCCCGAGAGCGGCGCCACGACCAGCACCACGGGCTGATTCTTGAGCTTGGTCAGCGTGGCCTGGTCGTCAGTGAAACGCTTGAAGCGGCGCAACTCACAAAAGGGCTTGTCCAGTTCCACGCGTTCGTGGATGGCCACGTTGACGCCGTCGACGGCCACCGTGCGGATGCCGAATTCGGGTTTTTCGTAGTCCTTGCCCAGGCGTTGCAGCAAGGCGTAGCCGGCAGCCATGCGCTGGGCGTGGGGCAGGTGGGCCAGCGGCGACAGCGGGTTGTTGAAGGCCTTGGCCATCGACACGGCCAGATCGGTATAGGGCTCCATCATGGAGCGCTGGGCTTCGTAGAGCTGGTACAGCATGGGGAACTCGCTTTCAGCGGATTGCTGCAGTGCAATATATCAGTTGTTTCGCAGTCGTGTCTGGGTAATTGCACCTAATCGAGGTGTCAGATTGCCGCGAAGGTGACAATCAAGCGATGCAACGTCGCTTTGTCCTCGCCACGGCTCTGGGCCCTGGTACCAGCCTGTTGACCGGAATACCGATGACCGCCATGGCCGGGGCTGCCAGCCTCACCCAACTCCAGTCGCTCCAGCCCAGCCCGCGCATGCCGGTTCTGTTCATCGGGCATGGCAGCCCGCTCAACGTGATCGAACCCAACGAATTCCGGCCCCGCTGGGAGGCCCTGGGCCGTGAATTCGGCAGCGGCGCGCAGGCCCGCTGGCCCCGGCCGCAACTCATCCTGTGCATCTCGGCGCACTGGCTCACGCGCGGCTGGTGGCTCACCGGCATGGAAAAACCGCCCACCATCCACGACTTCGGCGGCTTTCCGCAGGCGCTCTTCGACCAGCAATACCCGGCGCCGGGTGCGCCGCGGGTGGCCCAGGCCCTGGCCGGCGAACTGCGCCAGCCCGCCAGCCAGCAGCCCTTGGGCACGGACCAGGCTGAATGGGGTTATGACCACGGCAGCTGGTCGGTGCTCAAGCCCATGTTTCCTCAGGCGGATATTCCGGTGCTGCAGCTCAGCATGGACTACAGCCGCCCGCCGGCAGAACACTATGCACTCGGCCAGCAACTGCGCCGCCTGCGCGAACGCGGCGTGCTCATCGTGGGCAGCGGCAACATCGTTCACAACCTGCGCACCATGCGCCGGGGCGCTCCCAACGACCAGGCCTATGACTGGGCCCTGGAGTTCGATCGCCTCATGGGCGAGCACATCGCCCAGGGGCGCCTGAACGCACTGCCGGACTTTCTGCAACTGGGCGAGCTGGCGCGCCTGGCCCATCCCACGCACGACCACTTCCTGCCCTTGCTGTACGCAGCGGGCGCTGCGGACGCAGGTGAGTCCATGCGCTTTTTCAACGACAGTTTCCAGGGGGCCTCGATCTCCATGCGCTCGGTCATCTGGGGCTAGCCGGGTACGCAGAGCGACCCTAGGCAATCGCTTGCATAGGCCCGTTTGTAAGCCTCTGTAAGGCAGTGACAATGCCCGTATTCCCCCACAAAGACCTGAGGAACAAATGAGTCGAATTCTGAAAGCGCTGTTTCTGTGCACCCTGGGCCTGCTGGCACTGCAAGCCCGGGCCCGTGAAGTGGATGGCGTGAGATACGAGGAAAACATCGAACTCGCCGGATCGAAGCTGCAGCTCAACGGCGCAGGCACACGCTACAAGGCCGTGTTCAAGGTCTATACGGCCGGGGTCTGTACCTCGGCAAGAAGGCGGGCACCCTGCCCGAGGCCCTGGCGGTCCCCGGGCCCAAACGCCTGACGCTGACCTTCGTGCGCGAGATCGCGTCCGAGGAGCTGGGCCGGCTGTTCATCAAGGGCATCAAGTCCAACACACCGAATGAAGAGTACACGCGCATCGTCGGCAGCGTGATGCGCATGAGCCAGGTCTTCTACGATGCGCGCAAGATGAAGATCGGCGAGGTCATCAACATGGACTGGGTGCCAGGCAAGGGGACGGTGATCACCATCCGTGGTGTCCCGGTCGGCGAGCCCTTTCCCGAGCCCGAGTTCTATGGCGCCTTGCTGCGCATCTGGCTGGGCCAGGATCCGGCCGACTGGACCTTGAAAGACGCCCTGCTGGGCCAGTCAGACAGCCGTTGAGTCAGAGCCTGTTCACGGTCTCGCAGGGGCCGTGAGCAGGCTCTTAGAACAGCGAGCGCAGCAGCAGGCTGCTGCCGGTGAGCAGCAGCACGCCGTGCAGCACCAGCAGGAAGCGCCGCTTGTCCAGCCGCAGGCTGACATGGTGGCCGATGTAAAGGCCCAGCGCCACGGCTGGCAGCAGGCACAGCACCAGCCAGAGCAGTTCGGGGTCCAGCAGGCGGCCGGCCAGCAGGAACAGCGCCACACGCACCACCGAGCTGAACATCAAGACGGCCGTCTGCGTGGCGCGGATCTGCTGCACATCGTCCAGGCGACGCAGCAGGTAGAGCGAGTAGACCCAGCCGCCCGCGCCGAACAGCGCGCTGAACACGCCGCCCACGCTGCCGTACCACCAGGCCCAGCGCGGCGACAGCGGCGTGGTCGGGGCCTTCTTGGGCCGCAGGCCGTTGAGCGCGTACAGCACCACGAAGGTACCCAGCGCCGGCATCAGCAGCGTGACCGGCAGGGTGAAGAGCAGCCAGGCGCCCAGCGCACTGCCGGCCAACAAGGCCGGCACCAGGCGCCAGAGTTCGCGCCGCGCCACGTGTCCACTCAGTCGCCAGCCGTTGGACCAGGACGCCACCATGTCCGTCAGCGCCAGCGTGGGCACCACGGTGGAGACCGGCAGCAGGTGGGCCAGCAGCGGCGCACTCACCAGGGTGGAGCCGAAGCCCACCAGGCCGAACACCACGTAGGCCACGGTGATCACCGGTTCGGCAAAGAGCAGGGTCGGGAAATCGGGCATGACAGCTGAGACGGCCCGTTCACTGGCCGCGGGCGGCTGCGCGCAGCTTGTCTTTCTTGCTCGGGCGCTTGCCCTTGATGCCACCCGTTCCCGGTTCAGCGGCCGGGGCGGACTCCACCGGTTCGAAACCGGGGATCACTTCGCGCGGCAACTGCAGGCCGTGGCGCTTTTCGATCAGGCGGAAATGGGCCTCGGTGGTGGCGCTGACAAAACTCACGGCCAGCCCGCGCTCGCCGGCGCGGCCGGTGCGGCCGATGCGGTGGGTGTAGTCGCTGCTGGAGCGCGGCAGGTCGTAGTTCACCACCACCGGCAGCTGGGCGATGTCCAGGCCGCGCGCCGCCACGTCGGTGGCCACCACCACGGTGATGCGCTCGGCCTTGAAGTCGGCCAGCACCTGGCTGCGCTTGCCCTGGCTGAGCTCGCCGTGGAAGGGTTCGGCATGAATATCGGCCTTGCGCAGCTTGTCGGCCACGATCTCGGCGGCGTGCTTGGTCGCCACGAAGACCAGCACCCGGCGCCAGTCTTCCTGCGCGATCAGGCGACGCAGCAGCTGGGTGCGCTGGCCTGCATCGACGGCGATGGCGCGCTGCACGATGTCCGGTGCGCTCTGAACCTGGGGCAGCACATCGATGCGCAGCGGATCGCGCAGCAGCAGCTGCGCCAGGGCCTGCACGGCGGGCGGGAAGGTCGCGGAGAAGAACAGGCTCTGCCGGCGCGTTGGCAATTGCGCCAGGATGCGCTCCAGCTCCTCGGCAAAACCCAGGTCCAGCAGGCGGTCGGCTTCATCGAGCACCAGCGCCTGCACGCCCGCCAGCGTGAGGCCGTTGTGCGCCAGCAGATCCAGCAGGCGGCCGGGGGTGGCCACCACGATGTCGGTGCCGCCACGCAGGCCCATCAGTTGCGGGTTGATGGAGACGCCGCCAAACACCACGGTGACTTTCAGCGGCGCGCCCATGGACTGGGCCAGGCTGCGGAACTCGTCGCCGACCTGGGCGGCCAGCTCACGCGTGGGTACCAGCACCAGCGCGCGGGCACGCCGGGGCTTTTCAGCGGGCGCCTGGGCCAGTTGCTGCAACAGCGGCAGCGCAAAGGCCAGGGTCTTGCCCGAGCCGGTCTGGGCCGAGCCCAGCACGTCGCGGCCTTGCAGCACGGCTGGAATGGCCGCGGCCTGGATCGGGGTAGGGGCCGTGTAAGCGCGGTCGCTGAGGGCGCGCAGCAGGTCGGGCGACAAGCCCAGGGAGGAAAATGGCATGGGCAGCAAGCGGTGACGGGCGCCCAGTTTAAGCGCTCGGCCGTTGGTGCAGGCGCGGGGCGACGATAATCGAGCCCCCGCGAAACTCAGCAAGGCCCATCGTGCGCAAAACCTACCAGCTCAATATCGAGGGCAAAAACCGCGACCGCGTGCTCGACGCCATCAAGCACGACATCCGCAAATACGTGAAACGGCAGCGTCGCGTCGCGCTGCCCGAAGGCGTGGACTATTGGGACTTCGACTGCAGGTTCGGTCCCAGTGCCGACAGCGCCGCGCCCATCCATTTCGGCAATCTCATCGAGCAGATCGACCTGGCCGCCAAGGAAGGCGCCGCGGCGGTGTATGTGGAAGTGCTGGCCAAGAACGGCCACCGCAAGGCCCGCCCGGCGGGCAGCGGGCCAGAGGACCAGGACGACTGAGGGATGGCCGGGAGCGCGAGCATGAGCAAGAAGCCCCTGCGCATCGGCCTGGCCCTGGGCAGCGGTTCGGCGCGCGGCTGGTCGCATATTGGCGTCATCCGTGCACTGGAGCGCGCCGGCATCTCGCCCGACATCGTCTGCGGCACCTCCATCGGTGCGCTGGTGGGGGCCGTCTATGCGGCCGGCGAGATCGACCGCCTGGAGCCCTGGGTCAAAAGCCTGACCTGGAAGTCCGTGCTCGGGCTCATGGACTTCAAGATGGGTGGCGGTCTCATCGAAGGCGGCAAGCTGCTGGACTTCTTCCGCAGCCGCTACGAGGACCAGGGCATTGCCGGCCTGCACAAGGCCTATGCCTGCGTGGCCACCGAGCTGTACACCGGCCGCGAGGTCTGGCTGCGCGAGGGACCGGTGATCGACGCGGTGCGCGCGTCCATTGCCCTGCCGGGCCTGTTCACGCCGGCGCAGCATGAAGGACGCCTGCTCGTCGATGGTGGTCTGGTCAATCCGGTGCCCGTCTCGCTGTGCCGTGCCATGGGCGCGGACATCGTCATCGCCGTGGACCTGAACTGGGACATCATGCTGCACCACAGCCGCGTGGCCAGCCATGCGCGCGATGCCGAGGCCGAGGAAGCCCCGCAGGGCGGGATGCTGCAGGCCATCCTCACCCGCTTGCGCCCGGTCAAGGGGGCCAATGGCCGCGACAATGGACCACCCATGCCCTCCATGCTGGATGTGCTGACCACCAGCCTGAACATCATGCAGATGCGCATCACGCAAAGCCGCCTGGCCGGCGAACCGGCCGACGTGGTGATCCGCCCGAGGCTCAACGAAGTGGCCGCCATGGACTACCACCTGGCGGCCGGCACCATCGCCGAAGGTGAGCGCGCAGCAGAGTTCGCGCTGCCGCATATCCGGGATTTGCTGGCTTGAGACGATGCTGCAGTACCTGGACTTCGACTACAGTGAAGACGGGCACGGCCACGGCACGTTCGAGGCCATGGCGTCGGTCCCAGCGGCGCGATTGACTGTCCTGCAGGCCGAGATTGCGCTGGTGCTGGACTGGGCCCATGCCACCTTTCCCGATCAGCGCGCGCCGCTGGAGGAGGGCGGGGAGTGGGACTATCTGCTGGAAGGGCAGCGGGAGTGGACGGTGCCGGAGACCCTGGCCTACGACGAGGTGACGCGGCGTTTCAGCAGCCAGCCGGGTTCGGCCGGTTCCCCGCGGCACACGGTGACGCTGGTGCTCAGTGGCAGCGAACAGTTTTGCCAGGCGTTCAGGCTACGCTTTGGCGTTTGATGGAAACTTTCGCGACGCAGCGCCTGGTCGGGTTGTCCACGGTCTGTGCTCCGTACAAAATGTCTGTCTTGTAGTCCAGTCAACAACGTCATGCCCTACGAACTCCACTATTGGCCCGGTATCCAGGGGCGCGGGGAATTTGTCCGCCTTGCGCTTGAGGCTGCTGGCGTGCCCTATGTCGATGTGGCGCGTGGCGATGAGTCAGCGGGCCAGGGTGTACCGGCCTTGCTCCACTATCTGAACGACGGATCCGTCGCGCGACCGCCTTTGGCCTGTCCTGTGCTGGTGGACGGCAAACACGTCATCGGACAGACCGCTGCCATCCTCTTGTACCTGGGTCCGCGTCTCAAGCTGGTGGCGGCGAGCGAAGCGGACCGCCTGTGGACCCATCAGATCCAGCTCACCATCGCAGATGCCGTGGACCAGGCCCACAACACGCACCACCCGGTCGGTACGGGGCTGTATTACGAAGATCAGAAGTCCGAGGCCTTGCGCGCCGCCCAGGAGTTCCGCAGCCAGCGCATCCCCAAATTTCTGGGCTGGCTTGAGGCCATCCTGGCGCGCAACCCCAAGGGCAACCAGCATCTGGTGGGTGCGCGACTGAGCTACGCAGACCTGTCGCTGTTCCAGTTGGTGGAGGGCCTGCTTTACGCCTTCCCCAAGGCAACCCGGCGCGCCCTGAAGAAGACGCCGCTGGTGCTGGCGTTGCGCGACCGCGTGGCCTGCCATCGTCGCGTCTCGGTCTACTTGCGCAGCGAACGGCGCATACCCTTCAACGAGGATGGCATCTTCCGACGCTACCCTGAGCTCGATGGCTGAGCCCTGGTTCAAGTCGCAGGCAACAAAAAACCGCCCGAAGGCGGTTTTTTGTTGCGGGCCGAATCGACTTACACCACCTTGGCTATCGCCTGGCAGACGTAGTCGATGTTCTTGCTGTTGAGCGCGGCCACGCACATGCGGCCGGTGTCGGTGCCGTAGATGCCGAACTCGCTGCGCAGGCGCACCATCTGGTCCTTGGACAGGCCCGAGTAGCTGAACATGCCGATCTGGCTGGTGATGAAGCTCATGTCCTGCTTGACGCCGGCGGCTTTCAGGCCGTCGACCAGCTTCTGGCGCATGGCCTTGATGCGCACGCGCATCTCGCCCAGCTCCTTCTCCCACAGGGCGCGCAGCTCGGGGTTGTTCAGCACCGCGGCCACCACGGCGCCGCCATGGGTGGGCGGGTTGCTGTAGTTGGTGCGGATCACGATCTTGAGCTGGCTCAGCACGCGGTCGGCTTCTTCCTTGCTGGCGCACAGCACGGACAGGGCACCCACGCGCTCACCGTAGAGGCTGAAGCTCTTGGAGAAGCTGGTGGAGACGAAGAAGTCCAGGCCGGCGGCCACGAACTTGCCGATCACGGCCCCGTCTTCCTGGATGCCGTTGCCGAAACCCTGGTAGGCCATGTCCAGGAAGGACACCAGGCCCTTGGCCTTGATGGCGGCGATCACCTGGTCCCACTGGGCGGCGGTGATGTCGTAACCGGTGGGGTTGTGGCAGCAGGCGTGCAGCAGCACGATGGTGCCAGCCGGGGCGGCCTGGATGTCGGCCAGCATGCCGGCGAAATCGACACCGCGCTTGGCCGCGTCGTAATAACGGTAGCTCTCGACCGTGAAGCCGGCGCTGGTGAACAGGGCGCGGTGGTTTTCCCAGCTCGGGTCGGAGATCAGCACCTTGGCGCCGGGGTTGAGTTTCTTGAGGAAGTCGGCGCCGATCTTCAGGCCGCCGGTGCCGCCGATGCCCTGGATGGTGGCGACGCGGCCGCTCTTGACGGGCTCGCTGTCGGCGCCGAAGACCAGGCTCTTGACGGCGGCATCATAGGCGGCGATGCCGTCGATGGGCAGGTAGCCGCGGGCGGTGGGCTTGTCCATCATGGCCTTCTCGGCGGCCTGCACGCACTGCAGCAGGGGCAGCTTGCCGGTGTCGTCGAAATACACGCCCACGCCGAGGTTGACCTTGTTGGGGTTGGTGTCGGCGTTGAACTGCTCGTTCAGGCCCAGGATGGGGTCGCGCGGTGCCATTTCGACGGCGGAGAACATGGACATGTCGGTTCCTTGGAAAAGTGGTGAAGCGGGTGGATTCATGCCACTCCGGCAGCGGGCTGCGCCCGGCACCGGAATGACGTATTCTTTCGGGTTAGCCCTAATTTTAACGGGCTCCGGAAACCGTCCCTATCAGGTCGACATGCAAGACGTATCAGCAGTCCCCGCGCCCGAGGCAAATGCCGCTGACAGCCACGCCGAAGGCCGGTTCGTCAGCTACCCCGGCTCGCCCTTCGAGCTCTACCAACCCTATCCGCCGGCGGGCGACCAGCCCGAGGCCATCAACCAGCTGGTGGAAGGGGTTGAAAACGGCGAGGTCTACCAGACCCTGCTGGGGGTGACGGGTTCGGGCAAGACCTACACCATGGCCAATGTGATCGCCCGCATGGGGCGGCCGGCCATCGTGTTCGCGCCCAACAAGACCCTGGCCGCCCAGCTTTACAGCGAGTTCCGCGAGTTCTTCCCCAGGAACGCGGTGGAGTACTTCGTCAGTTACTACGACTACTACCAGCCCGAGGCCTACGTGCCGCAGCGCGACCTGTTCATCGAGAAGGACAGCGCCATCAACGAGCACATCGAGCAGATGCGCCTGTCCTGCACCAAGAGCCTGCTGGAGCGGCGCGACGTGGTGATCGTCGCCACGGTCTCGGCCATCTACGGTATCGGCAAGCCCGAGGCCTACCACCAGATGGTGATGACGCTGCGCGCCGGCGATTCCATGGGCCAGCGCGACGTGATCGCGCAGCTGGTGCGCATGCAGTACCAGCGCAACGACATGGATTTCGGGCGCGGCAAGTTCCGTGTGCGCGGTGACACCATCGACGTCTTCCCGGCCGAGCACAGCGAGCTGGCCCTGCGCATCGAGCTCTTCGACGACGAGATCGAGAGCCTGCAGCTGTTCGACCCGCTGACCGGGCGCATCCGCCAGAAGATCCCGCGCTTCACCGTCTACCCCAGCAGTCACTACGTGACGCCGCGCGAGCAGGTGCTGGCGGCGGTGGAGACCATCAAGGCCGAGCTGGTCCAGCGTTCCAAGGAACTGGTGGACATGGGCAAGCTGGTGGAAGCCCAGCGCCTGGAGCAGCGCACCCGCTTCGACCTGGAAATGCTGTCCGAGGTGGGGCACTGCAAGGGCATCGAGAACTACACGCGGCACCTGTCCGGCGCCGCCCCGGGCGAGCCGCCGCCGACGCTGACCGACTATCTGCCCAAGGACGCGCTGATGTTCCTGGACGAGAGTCACGTGCTCATCGGCCAGTTCGGCGGCATGTACAACGGCGACCGCGCGCGCAAGACCACGCTGGTGGAGTACGGCTTCCGCCTGCCCAGCGCGCTGGACAACCGGCCGCTGAAGTTCGAGGAATTCGAGACCAAGATGCGCCAGGCCGTCTTCGTCTCGGCCACGCCCGGCAACTGGGAGAACGAGCACACCGGCCAGGTGGTGGAACAGCTGGTACGCCCCACCGGCCTGGTGGACCCGGTGGTGGAGGTACGCCCCGCGACGCATCAGGTGGACGATGTGCTGCAGGAGATCCGCATCCGGGTGGAAAAGCACGAGCGCGTGCTCATCACCACCCTGACCAAGCGCATGGCCGAGCAGCTGACCGACTACCTGACGGACAACGGCGTCAAGGTGCGCTACCTGCACAGCGACGTGGACACGGTGGAGCGGGTCGAGATCCTGCGTGACCTGCGGCTGGGCACCTTCGACGTGCTGGTGGGCATCAACCTGCTGCGCGAGGGCCTGGACATCCCCGAGGTCTCGCTGGTGGCCATCCTGGACGCCGACAAGGAAGGTTTCCTGCGTTCCGAGCGTTCGCTGATCCAGACCATCGGTCGCGCCGCCCGTAACCTCAACGGCAAAGCCATCCTGTATGCCGACCGCATCACCGATTCCATGGCCAAGGCCATCGGCGAAACCGAGCGCCGCCGCCACAAGCAGACGGCGCACAACGCAGAGCACGGCATCACGCCGCGCGCCATCGTCAAGCAGGTGCGCGACCTGATCGACGGCGTCTACAGCGAGAAGGCCGGCCGCGAGGCCGAGCGCCTGGAGCAGGAAGCCATGGCCCGCGCCCAGGTCGAGGACATGAGCGAGAAGGACATCGCGCGCGAGATCAAGCGGCTGGAAAAGCTGATGCTGGAACACGCCCGCAACCTGGAGTTCGAGTTGGCCGCCCGGGTGCGCGACCAGCTGGGTTTGCTCAAGGCCCGGGCCTTCGGGGCGGCCGTCCCGGACCACCCGGACGGCCTGCCGGCTTCCCGCTAGGCTGGAGAAATCCCTTTGTTGACAAGCACTTGCGCTGCATTGCCGCTATCCCGAGCGCGCCGCTGGGTTTTTTGCTAAACTTGAGTCCATTACTCGGAATAGGAGCTTGCCATGCGCCTCACGACCAAAGGCCGCTTTGCGGTCACCGCCATGATTGATCTGGCCCTGCGCCAGAGCAACGGCCCTGTGACCCTGGCCGCCATCAGCCAGCGGCAGCAGATTTCCCTGTCCTATCTGGAGCAGCTCTTCGGCAAGCTGCGTCGTCACGAACTGGTCGAATCCACCCGCGGTCCGGGCGGCGGCTACACGCTGGCGCGCAAGGCGGCCGAGATCACCGTGGCCGACATCATCCTGTCGGTGGACGAGCCCATCGACGCCACCCAGTGCGGCGGCAAGGAAAACTGCCTGGGCGACGGCGGCCGCTGCATGACGCACGAGCTCTGGGCCTCCCTGAACACCCGCATGGTCGAATTCCTGGACTCGGTCACCCTGCAGAAGCTGGTCGACGACCAGCTGGCCAAGGGCATCACCATCGAAGACAAGCCCATGGTCAAGCGGGCCATTTCCAGCGCCCCGGTGGTCAAGCCGGTGCGTGTGAACGCCCCCAATTCGGTGTTTGCGCTGGGCAACGCCTTTTCCAAGTCCTGATCCGGCCGCGCCTGCGCCACTTCACTTTATTGACTGTTCGTTTTTCTAGAGCTGTATGGACATGACGCCCCACTTTCCCATCTACATGGATTACGGTGCCACCACACCTTGCGACCCGCGTGTGGTCGATGCCATGATTCCCTGGTTGCGCGAGCACTTCGGCAACCCGGCTTCCCGCAGCCATGCCTGGGGCTGGGAAGCCGAGGAGGCTGTGGAGAAGGCGCGTGCGCAGGTGGCCGACCTGATTGGCGCCGACCCGCGCGAGATCGTCTGGACTTCCGGTGCCACTGAATCCATCAACCTGGCCCTCAAGGGCGCAGCCCAGTTCTACAAGGGCAAGGGCAAGCACCTCATCACCCTCAAGACCGAGCACAAGGCCGTGCTGGACACCATGCGTGAGCTGGAGCGCCAGGGTTTCGAGGTGACCTATCTGGACGTGCAGGAAGACGGACTGGTGAATCTGGATGCGCTGAAGGCAGCCGTCCGCCCCGACACCATCCTGATCAGCATCCTCTTCGTGAACAACGAGATCGGCGTGATCCAGGACATCCCCGCTATCGGCGCTTACTGCCGTGAAAAGGGCATCCTGCTGCATGTGGACGCGGCCCAGGCGACGGGCCGGGTCGAGATCGACATGGAGAAGCTGCCCATCGACCTGATGAGCATGACGGCCCACAAGACCTACGGCCCCAAGGGCATCGGCGCGCTCTACGTGCGGCGCAAGCCACGTGTGCGCATCGAGGCGCAGATCCACGGCGGCGGCCATGAGCGTGGCATGCGCTCGGGCACCCTGCCGACCCACCAGTGCGTCGGCATGGGCGAGGCCTTCCGCATCGCCAAGGCCGAGATGGCCCAGGACCTGGCCAAGGCCCGCAAGCTGCAGCAGCGCCTGCTCGACGGTCTCAAGGACATCGAACAGGTCTACGTGAACGGCAGCCTGGAGAAGCGCGTGCCGCAGAACCTGAACATGAGCTTCAACTTCGTCGAAGGCGAGTCGCTGATCATGGGCATCAAGGGCTTGGCGGTGTCGTCCGGTTCGGCCTGCACCTCGGCCAGCCTGGAGCCGAGCTACGTGCTGCGCGCTCTGGGTCGCAGCGACGAGCTGGCCCACAGCAGCCTGCGCATGACCATCGGCCGTTTCACGACCGAAGAAGAAATCGATTACGCCATCACGACCATCAAGCACAACGTGGCCAAGCTGCGCGAGCTCAGCCCCCTGTGGGAGATGTTCCAGGACGGCGTGGACCTGAGCACCATCCAGTGGGCCGCCCATTGAGATCTGATTAAAGAGGCAAGACCATGGCATATTCTGAAAAAGTCGTTGATCACTATGAAAACCCGCGCAACGTCGGCTCCTTCGACAAGGGCGATGACACGGTAGGCACCGGCATGGTGGGCGCGCCTGCCTGCGGTGACGTGATGAAGCTGCAGATCAAGGTGAACCCGAGCACCGGTGTCATCGAGGATGCGCGCTTCAAGACCTACGGTTGCGGTTCGGCCATTGCTTCCAGTTCGCTGGTGACCGAATGGGTCAAGGGCAAGACCCTGGACCAGGCCGCTGCGCTGAAGAACAGCGAGATCGCCGAAGAACTGGCGCTGCCGCCGGTCAAGATTCACTGCTCCATCCTGGCCGAAGATGCCATCAAGGCTGCGGTGGACGACTACCGCAAGAAGCACGCGCACTGAATGAAGCACCCCCGAGGCGCCTTCGGCGCTTCCCCCTCAAGGGGGCGCACCCAGAGGCCCGGCCAAGCCGGTTCCTCGGGTGCCCTGGTCTTAGGGCAGGGGTGTATGGGTATGAAAGACTGAAATGGCTGTTTCCCTGACTGAAGCCGCAGCACGGCATGTGACCCGCTACCTTTCTAAACGCGGCAAGGGTGTGGGCGTGCGCCTGGGTGTCAAGACCACGGGCTGCTCGGGCCTGGCCTACAAGCTGGAGTACGTGGACGAGATCGCCTCGGAAGACATCGTCTTCGAAGACCATGGTGTCAAGGTGCTGATCGATCCCAAGAGCCTGTCTTACATCGATGGCACCCAGCTCGACTATGTGCGCGAGGGCCTGAACGAGGGTTTCCGTTTCAACAATCCGAACGAGAGAGATCGTTGCGGCTGTGGTGAATCTTTTCGTGTGTAAAGCTACTGCGCGGCTGCCATGCGTCGTTGCGCGGTGCTCGAAATCCTCACGTACCTCAAGTACGTTCCGGTTTCTGCGCTCCGTGCGCCTCGCTTGACAGTCGCTCGCTACGCTTTCCATCACGAAACGGTCTCTTTGACGTGACCTCACTGCAATCCACCGACTTCGAACTCTTCGGCCTGCCGCAGCAGTTCACCCAGGACCGCGCTGCCATCGACGCGCGGTGGAAAGACCTGCAGCGCGAGGCCCATCCGGACAAGTTTGCCGCGCAGGGCGCAGCGGCGCAGCGCGTGGCCATGCAGTGGTCGGTGCGTATCAACGAGGCCTACCAGCGTCTGAAGGACCCGTTGCGACGGGCTGCCTACCTCTGCGAACTGCACGGGGCGCCGGTGAACGCCGAGAACAATACGGCCATGCCGGCCGAGTTCCTGGTGCAGCAGATGGAGTGGCGCGAGGCGCTGGACGATGCCCAGGACATTACGGCGCTCGATGCCCTGAATGACGAGGTCGGCCGCAGTCGCAAGGGTTTGCTGCAGCGCTGCGAGCAGCTGCTGGACCAGACCAAGGATTACACCGGCGCCGTCGCGCAGGTGAGGGCGCTGATGTTCATCGAGCGCTTTGCCCGCGACATCGAAGCCCGTTACGACAAGATGGAAAGCCGGCTCGGGTGACAATTCGCCCTGAACCTCAATAGAACAACGATGGCACTCCTGCAGATTTCCGAACCCGGCCAGGCACCCGACCCGCACCAGCGTCGCATCGCGGTGGGCATCGACCTGGGCACCACCCATTCCCTGGTGGCCGCCGTGCGCAACGGCGTGGCCGAGTGTCTGCCCGACACCGAGGGGCGCGTGATCCTGCCTTCAGTGGTGCGTTACCTGCCGCAAGGCGGCCGTCAGATTGGCCATGAGGCGCTGGCTCAGCAGATCAACGATCCTGGCAACACCATCGCCTCGGTCAAACGCCTGATGGGGCGTGGCCTGGCCGATGTGAGCCAGCCCGGTAAGCTGCCCTATGCACTGGTCGATGCGCCCGGCATGGTCCGCGTGCGCACCATCGATGGCGAGAAGACGCCGGTGGAGGTGAGTGCCGAGATCCTGGCCACGCTGCGTTATCGCGCCGAAGACACCTTCAACGACGACTTGTACGGCGCTGTCATCACGGTGCCGGCCTATTTCGACGATGCGCAGCGCCAGGCTACCAAGGACGCGGCCCAGCTGGCTGGTCTGAACGTGCTGCGCCTGATCAACGAGCCCACGGCCGCCGCCATTGCCTACGGCCTGGACAACGCCAGCGAAGGCATCTATGCCGTTTACGACCTGGGCGGCGGCACCTTTGACATTTCCATCCTGCGCCTCTCCAAGGGCGTGTTCGAGGTGATCGCCACCGGCGGCGACTCGGCCCTGGGCGGCGACGACTATGACCGCGCCCTGGCCGAGTGGATACTGACGGAAGCGGGGCTCACTGCCGACACCCCCGAAGACCAGGCCCGCATCATGGCCGAGGCGCGCGAGGCGAAGGAAGCCCTGTCGGACGAGGAGATCGTCACGGCCGAGCTGGAGCTCTCCAGCGGTGCGGTGGACCTGTCGCTGAACCGTGACCAGTTCGAGGCCTGCACCGCCGCACTGACCGCGCGCACCATGACGGCCGTGCGCAAGGTGCTTCGCGACGCCAAGCTAGCCGTGGACGAAGTGCAGGGCGTGGTCATGGTGGGCGGTTCCACCCGCATGCCGGTGATCCGCCGCACGGTGGGCGAGTTCTTCGGTCGCGCGCCACTGACTAACCTGAACCCGGACGAGGTGGTGGCGCTGGGCGCGGCCATCCAGGCCAACCAGCTGGCCGGCAACAACCCCAGCGGTGACCTGCTGCTGCTCGACGTGATTCCGCTGTCCCTGGGTATCGAGACCATGGGTGGCCTGGTGGAGCGTATCGTGCCGCGCAACCAGACCATCCCCACCGCCATGGCGCAGGACTTCACCACTTACAAGGATGGCCAGACCGCCCTGGCCCTGCACGTGGTGCAGGGTGAACGCGATCTGGTGGCCGACTGTCGCAGCCTGGCGAGGTTCGAGTTGCGCGGCATCCCGCCCATGGCGGCCGGCGCGGCACGCATCCGCGTGACCTTCACCATCGACGCCGACGGCCTGCTGCAGGTCGGCGCGCGCGAGCAGGCCGGCGGCGTGGAGGCCAGCATCACCGTCAAACCGTCCTACGGTCTTGGCGATGAGCAGATCGCCAGGATGCTGCAGGAAAGTTTCAGCACTGCGCAGGAAGACATGCGCGCCCGCGCACTGGTGGAGGCACGGGTCGAGGCCGATCGCATGCTGATGGCCACACGTACGGCGCTGGCGGCCGACGGAGACCTGCTGTCGACCGAAGAGCGCAAAGCCCTCGACGGCTTGATGGCTGCGTTGGAGACCATCCGTACGCACGACGAGGCGGCGGTCATCGACGCCGCGACCGAAGCCCTGGCCAAGGGGACCGAAGCCTTCGCCGCCATGCGCATGAACCGTGGCATCCAGCAGGCGCTGGCTGGCAAGAACATCGCCGCCGTCTGAGACAATTTTTTTCGAGAATCCGCATGCCCGTCATCAAGATCCTGCCCCATCCCGAGTACTGCCCGCAGGGCGCCGAGATCAAGGCGCCTGCTGGCACCTCGATCTGCGAGGCCATGCTGGACAACCACATCAACATCGAGCACGCCTGCGACATGAGTTGCGCCTGCACGACCTGCCACGTCATCGTGCGCAAGGGCTACAACTCGCTCAACGAGCCTGACGAGAACGAAGAAGACCTGCTGGACCGTGCCTGGGGCCTGGAGCCCCAGTCGCGCCTGAGTTGCCAGGCCATCCTGGCGCAGCAGGACGTGGAAGTCGAGATACCCAAGTACTCGATCAACCACGCCAAGGAAAACCACTGATCCAGCGAGAAACCGCGCCATGCGTCGTTACCGTGCTCACCGGGTGTTCAACCCGGTTGTGCGCGGCGCCTAGCCTGACACAGCTTTCGCTGGCCAGAATTTGATATCCGGCACGGCTATCATCTGACCCATGCGTCAGATCTTTCTCGATACGGAAACCACGGGCCTGTCCGCCGAAGGCGGCGACCGCATCATCGAAATCGGCTGTGTGGAGCTGCTCAACCGCAAGCTCACCGGCAACAACCTGCACTTCTACCTGAACCCCGGGCGCGACAGCCACGAGGACGCGCTGCGTGTGCACGGCATCAGCAACGAATTCCTGCGCGACAAACCCAGGTTCGCCGAAGTGGCCGAGGAGATCCTGGCCTATCTGCACGGCGCCGAGATCATCATCCACAACGCGGCCTTCGACGTCGGTTTCCTCAACAAGGAACTGGAACTCATCGGCAAACCGCGCTTTGCCGAGTTCGTCGCCAGCGTGACCGACACCCTGGCCATGGCCAAGGAGATGTACCCGGGCAAACGCAACTCCCTGGATGCCTTGTGCGACCGTCTTGGGGTGGACAACTCAGGGCGCACCCTGCACGGCGCCTTGCTGGACGCCGAACTGCTGGCCGACGTCTACATCAATCTCACGCGGGGTCAGGACGCGCTGCTGATCGACGTGGCCGAAACCTCCGGCACGACCGGGAGTTTCGAACGGGTGGATCTGAGCCGCTTTGAACTGCCGGTGCTGACGGCATCCGAGCAGGAGCTCTCGGCGCACGAGGATCTGTTGGTCCAGCTCGACAAGGCCAGTGGCGGCAAGACGGTCTGGCGTCTGCAGGCCTGAAAAGCGCCATGCAACTTGTGGCATAATCTCTGTTTTCCTGAAGAGACACGCGCTTTCAGCACAAATTCAGGGCGATTAGCTCAGCGGTAGAGCACTGCATTCACACTGCAGGGGTCACATGTTCGATCCATGTATCGCCCACCATCTTTGCAAAGGGTCACGCACATGCCGTGGCCCTTTTTGCTTTGCGGGCTTCACCGTACTTTACGGCCGCGACAAGCACTAGACTCATCAGTCTAGTATGATCGGATCCCTTCCAGACTTGATGTTCGTCAAGCCGGATTCCCAACCCAGCCACCATGACAGCGGACACGCGCGCGCGTATTCTCGATGCCGCCCTCAGCATTTTTTGCGAGAAGGGCTACGGCGCCTGCGTGGACGACATTGCACGCGGCGCTGGCGTCGTCAAGCAGACGCTTTACCATCACTACGGCAGCAAGGACAGCCTGTTTCGCGAGGCGCTGACCGGGCTGGTCGATGAGCTGTTGGTCGATCTGGTCGCCCGCTCGGGTTCGGTGCGCCAGGACTTGCTGCGTTTTGCCGAGTCTTTCCAGACCAAGACCATGAGCGAGCAGGGGCTGGCTCTGCACCGCATGCTCGTGGCCGAGTCGCCGCGTTTCCCCGAGCTGGCGCGTGCGGTTTGTGAAGCCTGGCAGGTCGCTGCGGTCGAATTGGCCCGCTTGTTGCGTGAGGCCATGGCACGTGGCGAACTGCGCGAGGGCGACGTCGATTTTGCGGCCGACATGTTGCTGAGCATGTTGACCGGCACGCAGCGCGATCTGCACCTCTTCGGCATGGCGCCGACTGCGCCGCAGCAGGCCGCCAGGACGGCTCAGATCATCGAATGTTTTTTACAGGCGTACGCGCCCCAGCACACGCCCATGCGTATTGAAGGGAACCCAGAATGAAACCGTTTGTCTACCGCTCTCTCCTGGCTTCGACAGCCGTCGTCCTGCTCCTCAGCGGCTGCGGCAAATCCGATGCGCCCAAGCCGGCCGCTGCGGGCCCCGGCGCTGCCCCGCCGCCGTCTGAAGTGGCCGTGGTGATTGCGCGCCAGGGCGAGGCCCTGCTGACCAAGGACCTGCCGGGTCGCCTGCAGGCCTGGCGCACCGCCCAGGTGCGGGCCCGCGTGGAGGGCATCGTCGAGAAGCGTCTGTTCGTCGAAGGCTCGGACGTGAAGGCCGGGGCGCCCCTGTACCGGATTGATGCGCGGACCTACCGCACCAGCTACGAGGCCGCCAAGGCCGATACCGCCGCGGCGCGGGCCGTGGTGAACCGCTACCGCCCCCTGGTCGAGATGAAGGCTGTGAGCCAGCAGGAGCTCGATACGGCCGAAGCGCGGCTGCGCCAGACCGAGGCCGCCTTGTCGCGTGCCGAACTGGACCTGGAAAACACGACCGTGCCGGCCCCGATCTCGGGTCGCATCGGCCGCACGCAGGTGACCGAAGGTGCACTGGTCGGCCGCGGTGAGGCCACCCAGCTGGCCACCATCGAGCAGATCGACCCGATCTATGTGAACTTCACGCAGAGCAGCGCCGAACTGCTGGCCCTGCGTGATGCCATCAAGAGCGGCCGCTGGCGCAGTGCCACCAAGGCACGCATGGAGCTGGTGCTGGAGGACGAGAGCGTCTATCCGCTGACCGGCAAGCTGCTGTTCTCGGACCTGGCGGTGGATCCGGGCACGGGCGCCGTCTCGCTGCGCGCCGAGTTTCCGAACCCGAAGAAGGAACTGCTGCCCGGCATGTTCGTGCGCGTGCGCTACGCGCAGGCCCAGGCCGACAAGCTGATCACGCTGCCGCAGCGCGCGGTCATGTTGTCGCCCGGCGGTGCCGCGGTGCTGATCGTGGACGCCGAGGGCAAGGTCGCGCCGCGCCCGGTCAAGCTCGGTGGCATGAGCGGCAGCACCTGGACCATCACGGGTGGCCTGGCTGGTGGCGAACAGGTGATCGTCGAAGGGCATATGAAGGCCCGTCCGGGCAGCGTTGTCAAGCCCGTCCCGTGGACGCCGGCACCGCCCGCCGGCGCGCCCGCCACGCAGGGGAAGTAAAACACCATGGCTAAATTTTTCATAGACCGACCGGTTTTTGCCTGGGTGATTGCCCTGGTCATCATCCTGGCCGGCGCACTCGCCCTGCGACAGTTGCCGGTGGCCCAGTACCCCGAGGTGGCGCCGCCGGCGCTGGCCATCAACGTGACCTACCCCGGGGCTTCGGCCAAGGTGGTCGAGGACACGGTGGTGGCCCTGATCGAGCAGGAGATGAACGGCATCGAGAACCTGCTCTACATGGATTCGTCCTCCGAGCAGAGCACGGGCACCATCAACCTGACCTTCAAGACCGGCACCAACGTCGAGATCGCTTCGGTCGAGACGCAGAACCGCATCAAGCGCGTCGAGGCGCGCCTGCCCGACGAGGTCAAGCGTCTCGGCATCAACGTGACCAAGACGCGGCGCAACTTCCTGATGTTCATCACCTTGTACTCGCCGGACCAGAGTCTCAAGGGCGTGGACCTGGCAAGTTACATGGCCGCCAGCGTGATCGACGAGTTGCGGCGTGTGCCCGGCGTGGGCGAGGCGCAGCTCTTCGGTTCCGAGTACGCCATGCGCCTGTGGGTCGACCCCGACAAGCTCACCGCCTACCGCCTGACCCCGGGTGAGGTGATCGCGGCCGTGCGCGCGCAGAACGTGCTGCTGGCCGTGGGCGAGATCAACCAGCCTCCTTCGCCCAAAGGCATGGAATACGCGGCCACCGTGATCACGCGAGGACGCCTGACTTCCCCTGAAGAGTTCGGCAACGTGGTCGTGCGGGCCCAGGCGGACGGCTCGCTGGTGCGTGTGCGCGACGTGGCGCGTGTGGAGCTGGGGGCACAGGACTACTCCATCTTCGCCCGCATGGACAGCCAGCCCACGGCAGCGGTCGGCATCAAGGTGTCGCCGGGCGCCAACGCCCTGGACACCGCCAAGGCGGTGCGTGCGCGCATGCATGAGCTCGAGCGTTATTTCCCCAAGGGCGTAGCCTGGGAGGTGCCCTACGACACCACGCCTTTCATCGACATCTCGATCAATGAAGTGATCAAGACCCTGTTCGAAGCGGTGTTCCTGGTCTTCATCGTGATGTACCTGTTCCTCGAGAACTTCCGTGCCACGCTGATCCCGACCATCGTGGTGCCGATCTCGCTGATCGGTGCAGCCCTGGGCCTGTACGTGCTGGGCTACTCGATCAACGTGCTCACGCTGTTCGCCATGGTGCTGGCCATCGGTATCGTGGTGGACGACGCCATCGTGGTGGTGGAGAACGTCGAGCGCATCATGAGCGAGGAGAACCTCTCGCCGCGAGATGCCACCGCCAAGGCCATGGACCAGATCGTGGGCGCCATCATCGGCATCACCGTGGTGCTGTCGGCCGTGTTCATTCCCATGGCCTTTTTCTCGGGCTCGGTGGGCGCGATCTATCGCCAGTTCGCCGTGACCCTGGTGCTGACCATGCTGTTCTCGGCCCTCATGGCCCTGACGCTGACCCCGGCGCTGTGCGCGACCCTGCTCAAGCACAATCCCGGTTCGCACGGCGGCGTCTTGCCCACCACCGGCTTCTTCGGCTGGTTCAACCGCGGTTTTGCCGCCGCCACACGCGGCTACGTGCGCAACGTCACCCGCATGCTGGGCCGGCCCGGCCGCTGGTTGATCGTCTACGGTGCCATCCTGGCGGCCACGGTCTGGATGTTCGCCAAACTGCCGGGCAGCTTCCTGCCCGAAGAAGACCAGGGTTATTTCATCAGCATGGTGATGCTGCCGCCGGGCGCGACGCAGGAGCGTACGGTGGAGGTGATCCACCAGGCCGAGCAGTTCTTCCTGAAACAGCCCGAGGTGGAGCACACCATCGGTGTGGTCGGTTTCTCCTTCTTCGGCCGTGGCCAGAATGCGGGCCTGATCTTCACGCGCCTGAAGAACTGGGATGAGCGCAAGGCCAGGGAAAACAGTGCGACCGCTGTGGTGCAACGCGCCAACATGGCCCTGTTCGGCATCAAGCAGGCCTTCATTTTCAGCGTCAATCCCCCGCCCATTCCTGAACTGGCGGCCGTCGGCGGTTTCGATTTCCGCCTGCAGGACCGCGGCGGCCTCGGGCGTGAGAAGCTGGCCGAGGCGCAGGCCCTGGCCGTGCAACTGGCCAGTGGCAACCCGGGCCTGGCCGGTGTGCGCATGGAGGGCATGGCGCCGGGTCCGCAACTGCTGCTGCAGATCGACCGCGAAAAGGCCCAGACCCTGGGCGTGGACATCGCGACGCTCAACGAGACGCTGCAGACCCTGTTTGGCGTGGCTTACATCAACGACTTCGAGCGGCAGGGCCGTATCCTGCGCGTGCAGTTGCAGGCCGAGCCGCAGGTGCGTACCAGCCCTGAAGCCATGTTGCGGGTACAGGTGCGCAACCGCAACGGTGGCATGGTCTCGCTGTCCGAGGTGGTCAAACCGCTGTGGATGGTGGGAGCGCCCAAGCT
>JAXMMJ010000020.1:0-3628 GCA_034366585.1 Hylemonella sp. | reverse complement strand
GATGAAAGGGCCGCTACGCGGGTCTTTCATCTGGTCAGAAAGTTGAGCCATGGAAACGAAAAAGATCGTCATCAACGTCAACGGCATCGAGGTCATCTACAACCACGTGATCCTGGTGCTCAAGGGCGTGTCGCTGCAGGTGCCCGAAGGGGGCATCGTGGCGCTGCTGGGGGGCAACGGCGCGGGCAAGACCACGACGCTGCGTGCCATCTCCAACCTGCTCAAGGGCGAGCGCGGCGAGGTGACCAAGGGGTCGATCGAGCTGCGCGGCGAGCGCATCGAGAACCTGACGCCTTCGGACCTCGTGAAACGCGGTGTGGTGCAGGTGATGGAGGGGCGCCACTGTTTCGCCCACCTGACCATCGAGGAAAACCTGCTGACCGGCGCCTACACGCGCAAGAGCAAGGCCGAGGTGGCCGCGGGGCTGGAGAAGGTCTATGCCTACTTCCCGCGCCTCAAGACGCGCCGCACCTCGCAGGCGGCCTACACCTCGGGTGGCGAGCAGCAGATGTGCGCGATTGGCCGCGCGCTGATGGCCAACCCCAGCATGGTGCTGCTGGACGAGCCTTCCATGGGCCTGGCGCCGCAGATCGTGGAAGAGGTGTTCGAGATCGTCAAAGACCTGAACCAGAAGGAGCGCGTGACCTTCCTGCTGGCTGAGCAGAACACCAATATGGCGCTCAAGTATGCGGACTACGGCTACATCATGGAGTCGGGTCGCATCGTGATGGACGGTGTCGCCAGCGACCTGGCCAGCAACGAGGACGTGAAGGAGTTCTACCTGGGCATGGGGGGCGGCGAGCGCAAGAGTTTTCGTGACGTGAAAAGCTACAAACGCCGTAAGCGTTGGCTGGCATAGGGAGTGGACATGAAACATTACGACGCGCTCGAAACGCGCGACCCGGCGCAACGGGAGGCGGCGTTGCTCGCCGCCCTGCCGGGCCATGTGGCGCAAGCCCAGCGTTCGGCCCCGGCTTTCGCCGAGATCCTGCGCGGCGTGGATGCTGCTGCCGTCACCACGCGTGCGGCGTTGGCCAAACTGCCGGTGACGCGCAAACACGAATTGCTGGAGCGCCAGCAGGCAGCCCGTGCGAAGGATGCGAGCGACCCCTTCGGGGGGTTCTCGGCCATCGGCTGGCGCGGCCTGCTGCGCGGCACGGGCGCACGCCGCGTCTACCAGTCGCCCGGGCCCATCTATGAACCCGAAGGACAGGCGGCCGACTACTGGCGCAGCGCGCGCGCTTTTGCCGCGGCCGGTTTCGAGGCCGGGGACCTGGTGCACAACTGCTTCAGCTACCACCTCACACCTGGCGCGTGGATCATGGAGGCCGGCGCCCAGGCCCTGGGCTGCACTGTCTTTCCTGGCGGCGTGGGCAATACCGAGCAGCAGCTGGCGGCCATCGCCGACCTGCGGCCGGTGGCCTATGCCGGCACGCCCAGCTTTCTCAAGATCCTGGTCGAGAAGGCACAGGAGGCGGGCCAGAAGTTGTCCATCACCAAGGCCCTGGTCAGCGGCGAGGCCTTTCCGCCCAGCTTGCGCGACTGGCTAGCCGAGCGCGGCATCACTGCCTACCAGTGTTACGCCACGGCCGACGCCGGCCTGATCGCCTACGAGACGCCCGCGCGTCAGGGCCTGGTGCTGGACGAAGGCATCGTCCTGGAGATCGTGCGACCGGGTACCGGCGACCCGGTGCCCGAAGGCGAGGTGGGTGAAGTGGTGGTCACGGTGCTCAATGCCGATTACCCGCTGATCCGCTTCGGCACGGGCGATCTCTCGGCCATCCTGAGCGAGGCCTGCCCGAGCGGCCGCAGCAATACCCGCATCAAGGGCTGGCTCGGCCGCGCCGACCAGACCACCAAGGTGCGCGGCATGTTCGTGCACCCGGGCCAGATTGCCGAGATCGTCAAGCGCTATCCGGAGGTGGTGCGCGCGCGCCTGGTGGTGGCCGGCGAGATGGCCCAGGACACCATGACGCTCAAGGTGGAAACCGCCTGCAGCGGGCCGGGCGAGCTGGCCTTGCGCATCGCCGAGACCGTGCGCGACGTGACCAAGCTGCGCGGCGAGGTGGAGCTGTTGCTGCCCGGCACCCTGCCCAACGACGGCAAGGTGATCGAGGATGCGCGCAGCTACAAGTAAGCCGTCACTGGCGCGGTGCGGTCCGCCAGGGTTGACGGGGGCCTGTTTGCATTGGAGGCATGCGTGGGAACAGGCCCTACGTATTTTCCGCTCTGGCGGGCGGGACCGGCGGGATTAGACTCGATTCCAATCTTTGGAGGAACCTCATGAAACGTCTGCTTCTGCTCGCCGCTGCCGTCGCCGCCTTCGCGGCCCAGGCCCAGTCCTTCCCCGGCTCCAAGCCCATCACCATCGTCGTGCCTTTCTCGGCCGGCGGCCCGACCGACCGCGTAGCCCGCGACCTGGCTGAAGCCATGCGCAAGCCCCTGGGTGGTGTGACCCTGGTGGTGGACAACGCCGCCGGCGCTGGCGGCTCCATCGGTGCCAACAAGGTGGCCAAGGCCTCGGCCGACGGCCACACCCTGCTGCTGCACCACATCGGCATGGCCACCATGCCCACCCTGGTGCGCAACCTGCCCTTCAAGGTCGAGAGCGATTTCGAGTACCTGGGCATGGTCAACGACGTGCCCATGACCCTGATCGGCCGCCCCAGCCTGCCGGCCAACAACTACAAGGAACTGTCGGCCTGGATCAACGAGAACAAGGGCAAGATCAACCTGGGCAACGCCGGCATCGGCGCCGCCTCGCACCTGTGCGGACTGATGTTCCAGAACGCGCTGAAGGTCGACATGACCACCGTGCCCTATAAAGGCACGGCGCCCGCCATCACCGACCTGATCGGCGGCCAGATCGACCTGCTGTGCGACCAGACCACCAACACCACCAGCCAGATCGAAGGCAAGAAGGTCAAGGCCTTTGCCGTGACCACGGCCAAGCGCCTGACGACGCCGGCCCTCAAGGACCTGCCCACGCTCAACGAGGCCGGCCTCAAGGGCTTCGAGGTGACGATCTGGCACGGCCTGTACGCGCCCAAGGGCACCCCGGCCGACGTGGTGGCCAAGCTCAATGCAGCGCTCAAGGCCGCCCTGAAGGACCCGGACTTCATCAAGAAGCAGGAAGGCCTGGGCGCGGTGGTGGTGAACGACAAGCGTGTCGAACCGGCTGAGCACAAGAAGTTCGTGGCGGCCGAGATTGCCAAGTGGAGTCCGGTTTTGAAGGCGGCTGGGGTTTACGCGGACTGATTCTTCGGTTTTTCCCTGCTGCGTGAAGAGGCCACCGTCAGGTGGCTTTTTCTTTTCTGGTTTGGGTGTTTGTTTGCGTGGCATTGCCGGGATGTGCCCCCGGCAGGGCAGTAACTTTCTTTTGCTTCGCCAAAAGAAAGTCACCAAAGAAAAGGCGAGCCGAAGTCAGGGCCCCTTCGGGGTACCTTGCGCTGCTCGCAGCGTGCGGGGTCGGGCTAAACTCGCTGCGCTCAAACAACGCCCGCCCTGATCCGCCCGCTGCTGCGCTGCTCAGCCCTGCCACACGGCATGGGGCCGGACAGCCGGGAACCGACAGCCGAACCCAACAAGGACGCGCCATGGCGCGACCTTGTTGTCTTGGGTTTTTGTA
>JAXMMJ010000019.1:0-54224 GCA_034366585.1 Hylemonella sp. | reverse complement strand
TCGAACCAAAACGGGCCCTTTGCCCACCAAACCCCTTACGTGTGCTACAGCACACGCTGCGTGGTGTTAGCGGTCAAATCATCCCGTTTTGGACTCGAACGCGCATGACGCGGGTTAGACAGAGGGACCCTAACGCTTGTGACGGAAGGTCCAGCGGTCGTTGGCAATGAAGTTGCTGACGCTGGCAATCACGATGGCGATCACGTTGGCCAGCAGGTAGTGCATGCCCATGTGGGTCAGCCACAGCGTGAGCGCGTACTGCAGCAGGATGCCCAGCCAGGAGGCCATGGCGTACTGGCCCACCTGGGCCAGCAGGCTGCGTTTGCTCAGGCGCTGGCCTTCTTCGACGGCCGTGGCGTGCAGGCGGTCCGACCAGGTCCACAGGCGGTTCCAGGTGAAGTTGTTGACCGTGGCCACGGCAATGGCCAGGGCCAGCGAGAAATAGGGCTTGCTGCCGACCGGTTCGATGGCACGGAATAGGAACTCATGGGCGACGTACAGCACGGCCAGATTGACCGCCGTGCCGCTGGCGCCGACCATACCGAAACGGACATAGCGGAAACTGTGCAGCCAGTCGATCAGTTGCCAGAGTCGTTCGCGCAGGGAAGGTTGGTTCATGCGGCAGAGGGTTCTTGGCGCAGCGCCTGCAGGGCATCGGCCAGCACCGGGTCGGGGGCGATGCGCTTCAAGCACTGGTTGTCGCCGTCGCAGAAGGTCAGGCGGTGGTTGTAGGCCGAGAGGCAGGGCGAGCAGGCGATGCCCGATTCATAGACCGTGGCCTTCGGCCCGAAGGAGCCGGGCAGGGGGCCGTAGAGCTTGCCGGTCTCGGGACCGAAGAACATCAGCGTGCGGATGGGCGTGAGGCTGGCGAAGTGGCCCGGGCCGCCGTCGTTGGTCAGCAGCAGATCGCTGGCATGGAAAAGCATCAGCAGTTCGCGCAGGCTGCGGGTATAGCCCGTGAGCGCAATGCACTGCTCGCTGCCGACCTGTTGCTTGATGTCCTGGGCCAGGACCATGTCTTCCTTGAGGCCGATGAAACCGACGCAATGGCCCTGTTCACACAGGCCGCGCGCCACGCGTGCGTAATGCGCGGCCGGCCAGGCCCGCTCGGGCAGGATGCCGCCGCCGGGGTACATGAGCACGATCTTGCGGCCAACGAGCACAGGGTGATCGCGCAGCAGTTTCTCGCGGTAGGCTGCCAGCTCTTCAGGGGTGAAGGGAACGGACAGGCCGGTTTCTGCAGGCAGTTCGCGGATGGGTGCGGCCTTGTGGCGCGGGCCGCCATCGCTTTCGAGCGCATCGACCAGCGAGAGGAACTGCTTGCTGATGTGCTGGTAGGGGTTGTAAGGGATCGCGCAGTTGATGTAACTGCCGCGGTACAGTCCTTCCTGCGTATGCGGCGTGAAGCCCGCGCGGCGTGGCGCGCCGGTGAGGTAGGCGAGCAGGCTGCTGACACGCGAGAACAGTTCGCAGTCGATGACGGCGTCCAGCGGCAGGCGGCGCATGGCCACGCTGACGCGCCAGATGTCGCGCACCAGGCTCAAGGGCGAACTGTCGTCGATGCCGTGAAAGTTGGCGTCTTCCGTCAGGCGCAGCATGCGCGCGACTTCCTGGTTCTTCTTCAGCTGCAGCACATGCAGGGTGACGCCGGGATACTGTTCGCGCAACGCCTTGAACATGGGGCCGGCCAGCACGATGCTGCCCATTTCGGACAGCAGGATGACGAGGATGTGGCGCGGCGCCTGCTGACGGTCGACTTTCGGCGCGCGCGTGCCGAGCAGACGCGCCCACAAGGAGACTGCAGAACACAGCAGCTGGCCGACCCAGCGATCGATCCAGCGTTGTGTCTGCAGCTTCATGCGGTGCGTTCTCTTCTTCTTACTTCAGGCCGGCCGCGGCACGCAGCGCCTGAGCCTTGTCGGTGCGCTCCCAGGTGAACTCCGGTTCTTCACGACCGAAGTGACCGTAGGCGGCCGACTTCTCGTAGATCGGGCGCAGCAGGTCCAGCATCAGGATGATGCCCTTGGGACGCAGGTCGAAGTGCTCAGACACCAGGGCAGCGATCTTCTCGTCGGAGATCACGCCGGTGCCCATGGTGTTGACGGTGATGTTCATGGGCCGGGCCACGCCGATGGCATAGGCCACCTGGATCTGGCACTTCTTGGCCAGGCCGGCAGCCACGATGTTCTTGGCCACGTAGCGGGTCGCGTAGGCGGCCGAACGGTCCACCTTGGACGGGTCCTTGCCCGAGAAGGCACCACCACCGTGCGGGCAGGCGCCGCCGTAGGTGTCGACGATGATCTTGCGACCGGTCAGGCCGCAGTCACCCTGGGGTCCGCCGACAACGAAGCGGCCGGTCGGGTTGACCAGGTACTTGGTGTCCTTGAGCCATTCCTTGGGCAGCACGGGCTTGATGATCTCTTCGATCACGGCTTCGTAGAAGCTGGCCTTGAGCTTGGTGGCGGTCTCGGACTGGTCCGGGCTGTGCTGGGTGGAGAGCACCACGGTGTCGATGCTGTGCGGCTTGCCGTCCACATAACGCATGGTGACCTGGCTCTTGGCGTCGGGACGCAGGAAGGGCAGGCGGCCGTCCTTGCGCAGCTGGGCCTGGCGCTCGACCAGGCGGTGCGCGTAGTGGATCGGCGCGGGCATCAGGGCCGGCGTTTCGTCGCAGGCGTAACCGAACATCAGGCCCTGGTCACCAGCGCCGATGTTGAGGTGGTCGTCGCTGGCGTGGTCCACGCCCTGGGCGATGTCGTTGGACTGCTTGTCATAGGCCACGAGGACGGCGCAACCCTTGTAGTCAATGCCGTACTCGGTGTTGTCGTAGCCGATGCGCTTGATGGTGTCGCGCGCGACCTGGATGTAGTCCACGTGAGCGTTGGTCGTGATCTCGCCGGCCAGCACCACGAGGCCGGTATTGGTCAGCGTTTCGGCGGCCACACGGCTGCGCGGATCCTGCTTGAAAATCGCGTCCAGGATCGCATCGGAGATCTGGTCTGCCACCTTGTCGGGATGGCCTTCGGAAACGGATTCGGAAGTGAAGAGATAGTCGTTCGCCATTGAATAAACTCCAAAAGTGGTTGTCAGGCGCGTTGCCTGGGCTGGGAGCTTCGGCGAACGCTTTAGCAGAGGTGTCATGAATGACGGCACAATCGTTCCCTTTCGGGGGTGGCGGTCTGTGCCTGTCGCCCTGCAAGTAGTTCCGTAACTCGGCGACGCCCGCATTTTATCCGAATGATGGTCCTTTTTCGCATCCTGTCCTGGCTGCCCCTGTGGTTGTTGCACGGCATCGGCTGGGGCCTGGGGTGGCTGGTGTTTGCCCTGTCGCCTACCTATCGTCGGCGTTTTGTCGCGAATGTGCGGCAAGCCGGTCAGGATTGGCGGCATTGCCGCGGCGCAGTCGGTCAAGCCGGCCGCCTGGTGGCCGAATTGCCGCGCTTGTGGTTTGGTCGACCTGCGAAGGTCACCTGGGACGGCGCCCAGCACATTGAGCAGGCCCTGGCCCAGGGCCGTGGCATCGTGTTCCTGACGCCGCATCTGGGCAGCTTCGAGATCACGGCCCAAGCCTATGCGGCCCGCTTTGGCGCCATCCAGCCCATCACCGTCCTGTTCCGCCCTTCGCGCCAGCCGCGCCTGCGTGCCCTGGTGGCTTCAGCGCGCACCCGGCCGGGCTTGCTGGCGGCACCCACCACGCTGGCGGGCGTGAAACAGCTGATCAAATCCCTGCGCCTGGGCCAGTCGGTCGGTTTGTTGCCGGACCAGGTGCCGCCTCAGGGCCTGGGCGTCTGGGCCCCCTTTTTCGGTCGCGAGGCCTACACCATGACCCTGTCGGCCCGATTGGTACAGCAAACGGGTGCCGCCGTGCTGCTGGCCTGGGGTGAACGCCTGTCCTGTGGGCGCGGGTACACCGTGCACGTGCAGCCCCTGGGCGCGGAGCTGCCGTCCGACCCGCAAGCCGCCGCCACGGTGATCAACCAGGCCATGGAGCAGGTGATCGCCAGCTGTCCGCAGCAGTACCTCTGGGGTTACGCCCGCTACAAGCAACCGCGTCAGGAGAAACTTTGATGCAGCACCCGGGTGTCCTGTTCATGCGCCTGATCGCGCCCCTGCCCCTGAGCTGGATCCGGGGCCTGGGCACGGTGATGGGCTGGGTGCTCTATGCCCTGGCTGTGCCGCGTCGGCGGGTCATCATGACGAACCTGGCCCTGTGCTTTCCGCAAGAGTCCCTGGCCGTACGGCGGCGTTGGGCACGCGAATGCGTGGTGCATTTTGCCCAGGCCTGGTTCGATCGCGCCTGGCTATGGAACGGCAAGCTTGAGGTGCTGCGGCCGCGCCTGCGCATCATCGGTGCGGTCGAGGAGCTGCAGGGCGATACGCCCACGGTGATCTTCGCACCGCATTTTTTCGGCCTCGATGCCGCGGGGACGGCCATCAACGACCAGATCCGCCGGCCCATGGTCAGCATCTACACGCCGCAGCGCAACCAGGCTGTGGACCAATGGCTGCACGACGGGCGCCGGCGCTTTGGGAATCTGCAGCTGTTCTACCGCGACCAGGGCGTCAAGGGCATCGTCGCTGCCTTGCGCGAAGGTGCGCTGCTGTACCTGCTCTCCGACATGAACTTCGGACCCGAGGAGTCGATCTTCGTCCCTTTCTACGGCGTGCAGGCGGCTACGGTTCCCTCCTTGCCGCGCTTCGCGCGTCTTGGCCGTGCCAAGGTCGTGCCGGTGACGGCGCGTATGACGCCCCAAGGCTACGACATCGAAGTGCATCCGGCCTGGAAAGACTATCCGAGTGCCGATGTGCAGGCCGATACGGCCTATATGAACCGCTGGCTTGAAGGCGTGATCAACACCATGCCTTCGCAGTACTACTGGGTGCACAAACGCTTCAAGACCCGACCGCCGGGTGAGCCGTCGGTTTACTGAACCAGGAAACGTTGCAGCGAGGCGATCACGCGCTGCGGCTGTTCGTGCACGATCCAGTGGGTCGCGTCCGGCACGGTTTCCAGCGTGAGTCGCGGGATGTAGTCGTCCAGCCCCTCAATCAGTTCGGGCGGCAGCGCGGTATCACCCAGGGCCCAGAGCACGAGGGTCGGCAGGGTAATGGTGAGCATCTCGCGCGGCAGTTCGATGGCGCTGGCCGCCGGGTCCCCGGCGCGTGGCGGCCGCAGCGGCGAGGCGCGGTAGTAATTGCAGCCACCGGTCAGGCCCTGGTCCCAGATGGCGCGGTAACGCGCCTTCACCTCATCGGTGAGCCAGCCAAAGCCGCCCGCTCCGGCGCCCATGCCCAGGAAGAAGTCCCAGAGGCGGCGGTAGTCGTCCTCGGCCAGCAGCTTTTCGGCATCGGGCCGGATCAGGAAGTTCATGTAGGCGCTGGCGGCCTGTTGTTTCGGGTTGTTTTTCAGCTCGCGCAGGAAGGCGCCCGGGTGCGGCGAATTGATGATGGCCAGTTTCGCGCTCAGCTGCGGCAGCTGGTTGGCGAAATTCCAGGCCACGGCGCCGCCCCAGTCGTGCGCGACCAGGCAGGCCAGTGGCGCGGTGCCGGCTTCTATCGCGACCAGTGCAGCGATGTCCTGCACCAGATGCTTGGCGCGGTAGGCGGCCACATCGGTGGGCGCGCTGGACCGTTCGTAGCCGCGCAGATTGGGCGCCACGCAACGGTAGCCACCGTTTTCTGGGCGGGCGAAATGGGCCAGCAGTTCATCCCAGACAAAAGCAGCTTCGGGGAAACCGTGCAGGAAGAGTAAGACCGGTCGGCCGCGGTCCCCCGCAGCGCGGCAGCTCAGGGTGATACCGTGCGGCAGCGGCTTTTGCCAGGTTTCGATCATGCCGGTTCGGTCACGGCGTCAGGGTGCGCCCAAGACCACAGCAGCGTGGCAACGTCCTCGATGCCTGTTCGTTTGGTGGCCGAGAACAGGCGCACTTCGCCGCCACCAGCCTGCAGCTTCATGATGGACAGGGCCTTGGCCCCTTCGCTGCGTGTGAGTTTGTCGGCCTTGGTCAGGATGACCAGGAATTTCAGGCCCTCCTCGACGCGCGGACGGATTACCTCGAGCAGGACCTGGTCCAGCTCGGTCAGGCCGTGGCGCGGGTCGCACATCAGCACGATGGCCTTGAGGTTTTCGCGCGTCACCAGGTAATTGGCCATGACCTGCTGCCAGCGGATCTTGTCCTGCTTGGGTACGGCGGCGTAGCCATAACCCGGCAGGTCGGTCAGCACGGCGTCGGTCACGCCCTGTTTGCCCAGGGCGAACAGGTTGATGTGCTGGGTGCGGCCAGGTTTCTTGGAGGCGAAGGCCAGCTGGTTCTGTTGGGTCAGGGTGTTGATGCAGGTCGATTTGCCGGCGTTGGAGCGGCCGACAAAGGCGATTTCCGGCACGTCCAGGGCAGGCAGGAAGTGCAGCTCCGGGGCCGTGGTCAGGAAACGGGCCGTGTGCAGCCAGCCCAGGGCCTGGACGGCCAGTGGATTGGGGGGGGCGGGCTTGCCGCCCAGGTGGGGAGGGACGGCAGTTTTGGAGGGGGGAGTCATGGAGTGGTGGTGAAGTGCCCGGACCTGCATTGTAGAATCGGGCAGTTTTGCTCTAACCACACCCGAACCACCATGAAGTTGCTTGCCCCCCTGATGTTGGCTGCCGTGCTGGCAGCGCCCGCCTTCGCCGCCGAGGACGCCAAGGCGCCGGCCAAGCCTGATTTGGCCAAAGGCGAAGCCAAGTACACCGCAGTCTGCGCGGCCTGCCACGGCGCCGACGGCAACTCCGGTATTCCGGCCAATCCCAAACTGGCCCAGCAGCATCCCCAGTACCTGGCCAAGCAGCTGCAGGAATTCAAGTCCGGCAAGCGCAACAGCGCCGTGATGAAGGGTTTTGCCTCGGTGCTCAGCGACGAGGACATGATGAACATCGGCGGCTGGCTGGCCGCGCAGAAGGCCAAGCCGGGTTTCGCCAAGGACAAGGACCTGGTGGCCCTGGGTGAGCGCATCTACCGCGGCGGTATCCCCGACCGCCAGATCGCGGCCTGCGCCGGCTGCCACAGCCCCAATGGTGCTGGTATTCCTGCACAGTACCCGCGCCTGAGCGGCCAGCATGCCGACTACACCGGCGCCCAGCTGCTGTCCTTCCGTGACGGTGTGCGCAAGAACAGCGTGCAGATGACCCAGGTCGCTGCCAAGATGAATGATCGCGAGATCAAGGCCGTTTCCGACTACATCGCGGGTCTGCGTTAAGCAATACACCGGCAAGCTGCCCGGTTATCCCGACATGAATAAGTCGTGGATGATGTTTGGTTCACAATGCCGGCTAGACGCCCGCTGACGGAACCCTGCAGTCCCCAGGCACTCTCACCCAGGCGGGTCTTTGCATGAAGACCCGCCTTTTTGTTTTCTACAGTCCACCGTCACTATCGCCATGACCGTCTCCACCCAGGGCCTGGAGTTGCCCGCATCCTCCCGCACCCTGCGTGCGGCGGTGGAATTGCTGTCGTCCATGCGCTTCTCCATTTCGCTGCTGACGGTGATCTGCATCGCCTCGGTCATTGGCACGGTGCTCAAGCAGCACGAGCCGCTGAACAATTACATCAACCAGTTCGGCCCGTTCTGGGCCGAGGTCTTCGGCAAGCTGGACCTGTACGCGGTCTACAGCGCCTGGTGGTTCCTGCTGATCCTGGCCTTCCTGGTCACCAGCACCTCGCTGTGCATTGCCCGCAACACACCCAAGATCCTGACGGACCTCAAGGCCTACAAGGAAAACATGCGCGAGCAATCGCTGCAGGCCTTCCACCATCGCGCCCAGGCGAACCTGGGCGAAGCGCCCGAAGTCGCCGCGCAGCGCCTGGGCCGTCTGCTGGCCACCGGTGGCTGGAAGGTGAAGTTGCAGCAGCGTGAGACGCCCGCCGGTCCCGGCTGGATGCTGGCGGCCAAGGCCGGTGCGGCCAACAAGCTGGGCTACCTGGCGGCGCACAGCGCCATCGTGCTGGTCTGCCTGGGGGGGCTGCTCGATGGCGACCTGATCGTGCGCGCCCAGATGTGGTGGGGCGGCAAGGCGGTCTACAACGGCGGCGGCCTGATTGCCGACGTCAAACCCGAGCACCGCCTGAGCGAGCGCAACCCGACCTTTCGCGGCAACCTGCTGGTGGCCGAAGGTACCCAGTCGAGCACCGCTATCCTGAACCAGTCCGATGGCATCCTGCTGCAGGATCTCCCTTTTGCCATTGAGCTCAAGAAGTTCATCGTCGAGCATTACTCGACCGGCATGCCCAAACTGTTCGCCAGCGAGATCGTGATCCACGACAAGGCCACGGGCGAAAAGACCGAGGCGCGGGTCGAGGTGAACCACCCGGCCAGTTACAAGGGCATCGAGATCTACCAGTCCAGCTTCGACGATGGCGGTTCGACCGTGCGTCTCAAGGCTCAGCCCATGAACGCGGCGACCAAGCCTTTCGAGATCGAGGGCGTGATCGGCGGTAGCTCGCAGCTGAGCAACGGCAACCAGAAACTCACCCTGGAGTACACCGGCCTGCGCGTGATCAACGTCGAGAATTTTTCGGCCAACGGCCCCTCGGGCGTGGATGTGCGCAAGGTCGACCTGCGAGCGTCCCTGGACAAGCAACTCGGCGCGGCCAACAAGGCGGATGCCCCCAAGACACAGCGCAATGTGGGCCCCAGCGTGAGCTACAAGCTGCGTGACGAAGCCGGCCAGGCGCGCGAGTTCCACAACTACATGCTGCCGGTCGAGCTGGGTGACGGGGTGCCCGTCTTCCTGATGGGCATGCGCGAGACGCCCTCCGAGCCTTACCGCTATCTGCGGGTACCGGCCGACGCCCAGGGTTCGACCGATGAATTCTTCCGCCTGCGTGCCGCGCTGGCTGACCCGGCCCTACGGGCTCAGGCCGTGCGCCGGTATGCCGCGCGCATGATCGATCCTTCGCGCAAGGACCTGCTGCCCCAGCTCAGTGCCTCGGCCTTGCGGGCGCTGAGCCTGTTCTCGGGCGCCGAGCCGGTGCCGGGCAGCCGTGCGCCGGGTGGCCTGCAGGCCGTGGCCGACTTCATGGAGAACAACGTGCCTGAGGCTGAACGCGAGCGTGCTGGCGAGATGCTGGTGCGCATCCTCAACGGTGCCTTGTTCGAATTGCTGCAAGTGACGCGCGAACGTGCCGGGCTCAAGCCCCTGGCCTCCGACGAAACCACCCAGGCCTTCATGATGCAGGCCGTGCTGGCGCTCAGCGATGCCTATTTCTATCCGGCGCCCATGGCACTGCAGCTGACGGATTTCAAACAGTTGCAGGCCAGCGTCTTCCAGGTGGCACGGGCCCCGGGCAAGACCATCGTCTACCTGGGCTGCGCCTTGCTGATCATGGGCGTCTTCGCCATGCTTTATGTGCGTGAGCGCCGCCTCTGGATCTGGCTGACGCCGCAGGGGCAGGGCGCCCAGGCCAGCATGGCCTTGTCATCCAACCGCCAGACCCTGGATACCGATCGTGAATTCGAACAGTTGCGCGACAAGTTGTTGACTAGGAGTCCTGCATGAACACCGCCACGACCACTTTGACCCTCAACGAGGGCTACTTTGCCAAGCGCAGTCTCTTCGACTGGCTGTTTGCCCTGCTGGTGGCTGTGGGCGGCCTGTACGCCTATGCCAACTACCATCCCTTCATGGATGTCTACGAGAAAGGCATCCTGCTGCTGGCCATCCCCGCTGCCGTGGCGCTGGGCTGGTTCTGGCGGCCGCTGCGGGCGTTGATGCTGCTGGTGGCCGCCTTTGCGCTGCTGGGTATCGCCTCCTACCAGGGGCCGGATGGCGGATCGCTGGCACGCGCCGAGAGCGTGTTCTGGCTCAAGTACTTTCTGTCCAGCCAGTCGGCCATTCTGTGGATGAGCGTGCTGTTTTTCATGAGCACGGTGTTCTACTGGATCGGCATGTTCAGCCGGACGCAGGGCGCCACCATGGAGTTGATCGGCTCGCGCCTGACCTGGGTGGCCGTGGGCATGGCCCTGATCGGCACCATGGTGCGCTGGTACGAAAGCTACCTGCTGGGTCCGGATATCGGCCACATTCCTGTCAGCAATCTGTATGAAGTGTTCGTCCTGTTCTGCTGGATGACGGCGGTGTTCTACCTGTACTTCGAGCAGCAGTACGGTACACGCGGCATGGGCGCCTTCGTCATGCTGGTGGTCAGCGCGGCCGTGGGCTTTTTGCTCTGGTACACCGTGGTGCGCGAGGCGCACGAGATCCAGCCCCTGGTGCCGGCCCTCAAGAGCTGGTGGATGAAGCTGCATGTGCCAGCCAATTTCGTCGGTTACGGCACCTTCGCCCTGGCGGCCATGGTGGCGTTTGCCTACCTGATCAAGAGCCAGTCGCAGGAAACGCGCTGGCACAAGCTCGCGCCGCTGTGGATCTTCGGCATCGTCTTGTGTTTCGTGCCGCTGGCGTTCCGCCAGAGCTCGGCCGCCGCCGGCGGCAGCTACTGGCTGGGCTACTTCATCATCGCCACGCTGATCGTGGGCGGCATCCTGTTGGGTCGCCGTCGCATTGCCGAGCGCCTGCCTTCGCTCGAGGTGCTGGACGACGTGATGTACAAGTCCATCGCGGTCGGTTTCGCCTTCTTCACCATTGCCACTGTGCTCGGTGCCCTGTGGGCAGCGGAGGCCTGGGGCGGTTACTGGAGCTGGGACCCCAAGGAAACCTGGGCCCTGATCGTCTGGCTCAATTACGCGGCCTGGCTGCACATGCGCCTCATGAAGGGCCTGCGCGGCACGGTCGCCTCCTGGTGGGCACTGGCCGGCCTGGGGGTGACGACCTTTGCCTTCATCGGCGTCAATATGTTCCTCAGCGGCCTGCACAGCTACGGTGCGCTGTAGGGTCATGCGGCCGGCCCGTACTGCCGGGCACGATCTTTGTAAGAATGGGTCCCAGTTCTGCGACTGAGTTCCTAGGAGGATCGCATCATGTTGATCAAGACCCGTGACGATGGTTACACCCATCCGCAATCCAGCGAGATCACCTCGCAAGCTGTCTATCAGGACCGCCGTCAGTTGATGCGCCTGATGGCCGGCGGCGCCGCGGGCGCCGTTCTGGCCGGCTGGGCGGCACGCGATGCGCGTGCGCAAATGCCCGGCCAGGGCGCCAAACTGGTGGGCCGGAAGTCGACCGTGAGTGGTGCCAGCACCATGGACAAGCTCACCGAATTCAAGGACGCCAGCAGCTACAACAATTTCTACGAGTTCGGAACAGACAAGAGCGATCCGGCGCGCAACGCGCACACGCTCAAGACCGCGCCCTGGACCGTGGCTATCGAGGGGCTGGTCAAAAAACCCGGCAACTACGCGCTGGAAGACCTGCTCAAGCTGTCGGCGATGGAGGAGCGTATCTACCGCATGCGCTGCGTCGAGGGCTGGTCCATGGTGATCCCGTGGGTGGGCTATTCGGTCGCGGAGCTGATCAAAAAAGTCGAGCCGCAGCCCGGCGCCAAGTACGTCGAGTTCGTCACCCTGGCCGATAGCAAGACCATGCCCTATGTGGGCTCGCGCGTGCTGGATTGGCCCTATGTCGAGGGCCTGCGCATGGACGAGGCCATGCATCCCCTGACCCTGTTGACCTTCGGCATGTATGGCGAGGTGTTGCCGAAGCAGAACGGCGCGCCCCTGCGTCTCGTGGTGCCGTGGAAGTATGGTTTCAAGAGTGGCAAGAGCCTGGTGAAGATCCGCTTCACCGACAAGCAGCCGGCCACGGCCTGGAGCGTGGCCGCACCCCAGGAGTACGGTTTCTATTCCAACGTCAACCCGCTGGTGGACCACCCGCGCTGGAGTCAGGCTGCCGAACGCCGCATTGGCGAGGATGGACTCTTTGCCAAGAAGCGTAAGACCCTGATGTTCAATGGCTACGAGCCCCAGGTGGGGCAGTTGTATGCCGGCATGGACTTGAAAAAGTATTACTGACAGACGGCTCCACGTGGACACGGCGCGCCTGAACCGCTGGCTGCTGGGCCCTGCTGTCAAGCCCGTGCTGTTTGTGGCCTGCCTGTTGCCTGCGTTCTGGCTGATCTATGCAACCGCGAGTGATCAGCTGGGGGCCAATCCGGCCGAAGCACTGATCCGATCCACGGGTGACTGGACTTTGCGCATGCTGTGTCTGGTGCTGGCCGTCACACCCCTGCGCATCCAGCTCAAACTCCCGGCGCTGGCGCGGCTGCGCCGCATGCTGGGGCTCTTCGTCTTTGCCTACGCTGAGCTGCACCTGCTGTGCTACGCCTGGCTAGACATGGGCCTGGAGGCGGGCGACATCGCGCGCGACATCGCCAAGCGGCCGTTCATCCTGGTGGGGTTCACCGCCTTTGTGCTGCTGACGCCGCTGGCTGCAACTTCGTGGAACCGTGCGATTCGCGCGCTCGGGGCGGCCCGTTGGCAGGCGCTGCATCGGCTGGTCTACGCCGTGGCTGTTCTGGCCGTCCTCCACTTCTTCTGGATGCGCGCCGGGAAGAACAATTTTGCCGAGGTCCAAGTCTATGCGGGTGTCCTCGGCCTCTTGCTGGGCTGGCGCTTATGGCGCCTCTGGTCAGGCCAGCGCCCCAGGACGGCTGTTGGTCAGGCGCGGGTCGATCAGGGTCCGCGGTAGCTGGTACATGCGGTCATCGAAGAGGTCGATGCCGCATTGCAGGTTTTCAATCCAGTCGAAGAAGGCCGGGATGGCCGGCCCGGCCAGCGGTGCGCCGTGCTGTGGCACGAGCATGGAAATCTCCAGCTTGCGCACCATGGCTGCCCACAGCCGCAGGATCTTGTTGGACACCATGTATCGACGGTGGAAGCCCTCCATCAGCGGTACGTGCGCCTTGAAGTCGGTCACGGGCTTCTGTGCCTGCCGGCCCGACATCATGGAGACACCCAGGTCGCCCGTGAACAGGATCTTGCTGATCGGATCGTAGAAGTGGAAGTTGCCTTCGGAGTGCATGAAATGCGCTGGCAGCAGATGCAGTTCGCTTTTGCCCAGTGGCAGGATGCCGCCTGCGTCGGCGACACCGATGACTCGGCCTTGGGTCTTCCCGGCTTTGGTGAAGTGCGGAACGAACCGTTCCCAGATGCGCGAGATGACGAGTTGTGCGGGCGTCGATGTCAACCAGCGATCAAGCGAGGCGATGATGTCCGGGTCGGCGTGCGAGGCAACGATGTAGGACAGGTGCTGCGGCGTGAAGAAGCGCGAGCTGGTCAGCAGCAGTTCGTTGAAGGCCAGATTGCCACCCGGGTCGATGATGGCGCCATGGTCATGGTCGACGATCAGGAACTGGTTGGCCTGGACGGTATCACCGTCCTCCTCCACCAGATCGGTGAACATCAGGCAGGCATGGTTGGGGTCCCGGTAGAGCTCGATCGACACGGAAGGCGCCTTTATAAAATGACAAGGCGCGACTATAGGAAATGTCGCCGCTGCATGATTTGATATGAGTCAAACCATGCAGGATTGATGCGTTCAGAGTAAGCGTTCGTGCTGAAACGTGTCCGAAGGAGTCTCTCGTCGACGTATCAGGTCGGCTTGACTTCCATCAACCAGGATCTCGGCGGCGCGGCCGCGGGTGTTGTAGTTGCTGGCCATGCTCATGCAGTAGGCGCCGGCTGACAGCACCGCGAGCTGATCACCTGGCTGCACGTTCAGGCTGCGGTCACGACCGAGCCAGTCACCGCTTTCGCACACCGGCCCGACCACGTCCCAGGTTGCACTGGTGCCGGCACGTGGCGCCAGCGGCACGATCTGGTGATAGGCCTCGTACATGGCCGGGCGTGGCAGGTCGTTCATTGCGGCATCGACGATGCAGAAGTTTTTCTGTTCCCCGGGTTTGAGGTAGAGCACCTCGGTCAGGCAGACGCCGGCATTGCCCACCAGCGAGCGGCCGGGCTCGATCATGAGTTGGCGCTGGCCGTAGCCGCGGGCATCCAGCTTGGCGAGCAGCTTGGACCACAGGGCATCGGCGGCCGGCGGGGTGTCGCCGTTGTAATCGATACCCAGGCCACCACCGAAGTCGATGTGGTGCAACGGGATACCGCTTGCCTCGATGGCCGCCACCAGATCCAGCACACGGTCCATGGCGTCCAGATAGGGCGCTTCCTGCGTGATTTGCGAACCGATGTGGCAATCGATGCCCACGATATGCAGGCCGGGCAGCGACGCGGCGCGCTGGTAGGTGGCCAGCGTGCTTTCGTGTGCGATGCCGAACTTGTTGCCCTTGAGGCCGGTCGAAATATAGGGGTGGGTCTTGGGATCGACGTTGGGATTGACGCGGATGCTGATGGGCGCGCGTTTGCCCGCGGCCAGTGCAACTTCGTTGAGCACCTCGATTTCAGCTTCGCTTTCGACGTTGAAGCAGCCGATACCTGCGTCAAGCGCCTGGCGCATTTCGGCGCGTGTCTTGCCGACGCCGGAGAAGATGATCCTGGCGGCATCACCACCTGCAGCCAGCACGCGTTCGAGTTCGCCGCCGGAAACAATGTCGAAACCGCAACCCGCCCGTGCGAACAGCTGCAGCACGGCCAGCGAGGAGTTGGCCTTCATGGCGTAGCAGATCTGCGCCCTGCGGCCGGCGAAGCCGCGCTGGTAGGCGCCCAGGGCTGCCAGCATGGCGGCTTTGGAATAAACGAACAGCGGCGTGCCATGCTGGCCGGCCAGATCGGCCAGGCGCACGTTTTCGATGAAGAGTTCATCGTCGCGGTAGGCGATATGGGGCTGGCCCGGGAGTGTCTTGGCGGTCATGGGGAGGCAGGAGCGTTGGTGGATGCCGGGGCGGGCGATTGGCCCGGGGTCGGCGTGGTGGGCGTGTTGCCGGTATTCTTGTCGGGCATGGCTGGCCACATGGACTGGGGCAGGGTGGCGCGGCCGGCCGCAGCCGGCTCCTTGGGCAGGTACAGATTGCCGGTCTGGCCACAGCCGGTCAAGGCCAGCAGCGCCCCTGCCGCAATGACAGCAGGCATCGCATGGCTTAGGGCCCTGACTAGAATCCAAGGGGTTTGCAACATCACGGAATTGTACTTACCGCACCCTGCGGCCACCCGACCGGGGACGGCTCACAAGGTAAGGCGCGTCAGGCCTCACAACCCGATAAATCGCCAGCTTGGCCACACCAAGATTCACGCCAAACAGGTCCGCTAATTCCTGCTGCGTGTACTCGTCAGAGAGCCACAACTGCACCAACTCCGCTTCCTGCTCTTCCGACAAGGTACGAGGCGGCCCCCATCTTTTCCCCCTGGCCTTTGCCGCAGCCTGACCAGCCATCACACGCTCGCGGATCATCGAGCGCTCAAGCTGCGCGACAGCACCAAGAATCTGAAATGTGAACTCACCGATAGGGCTGGACGTATCTATAGGCTCAGTGAGTGAGCGAATAGACGCACCAGATGCCTTGAGGCGGGCCAAGATCGTGAGCAAATCACCGAGGCCACGAGCCACACGGTCCAGCTTCCAAACTACAAGAGTATCACCAGCGCAAAGCCGATTTAAGGCGCGCTGTAGCTCTGGCCGAGGACCAACGCCAGAACCAGACTCATTAAAGATGACACGCACGCGGGCCTTCTTAAGAGCATCTAGCTGTAGCGCAGTGTCCTGATCATTCGTAGAAACGCGAGCGTATCCGATCAGCAATTATTATTTCCCCCTGCAATCAAAATGATAGCAGTCATCGGGGGAGGTCAATCAAAACGCTCAACAAGGAAGGAGCCAGGGTTGCGAGAAACAACGGCATCCGCACGCTCTTTATCGCCGTACATGTCAGCATCCTCGATATCGGGAACCCACTCATGAGAGAGCCAGCACCAGTAGAGGCGTTGCCCGTCAACATCGCGTGCAACCGAGTAATAAGGCTCGTTAACTGGCGGGTATGTCTTCAAAACAGGGCTCCGTGTAAAGCATCCAAAACTTCCCAAAACGACCGATCCGATGGCGGGCTATGCGGTGGCCCTCAGGTAGGTGAAACGAGAGCTCTATGAGCTCATGGAGCGGCATTTCAGGCATATCGAAGGTCACAGGCTTAGCCTGACCCAAGCCTTGCGTGGACCCCCACATGTTACGGCCCTCGATACCGTCGCCATAGTCCTTTGTGAGGTACTTCGACACGTAATCGGCCAACCTAGCCAGACTTTCAGCCTTGCCATAACGCCCGGCGAAGCCGAAGCGAGTACGTCGGTGGCCATCCACATCGACATTGCCGTTATCGTGGCCTACGACGCTGTGCCAGAGCTTGCGCAGGAGGACGAAGGAGCGGACCTGCTGCCCCTGATACACGATCCAAGGCGGCAGGCGGTCGATGGCCGCGTGGACATGCCATGCCCCTCGCTCTTGCTTTTCGAAGCCGTAGACGGCCCGGAAACCCGGTAGATAGCGCCCCAGGAGGCGGAGGTACTTCGCCCAGTCTGATCGGACCCGGTCGAAATCGCCCATGTTTTCCCGGTAGGTCGTAGTCAGCATGCTGGAAAACGACGCGCTCTTGATCTTGTGGCGACAGGTGCGTTTACCCCGGGCCTTGGAGCGTTCCCGGCTGATGCGGCGCTGCTCTTCCTTGCGAGCCTCATCCTGCAAGGTGCCGGACTGATCGACCTCATTGGCCAGTACCTCAGGGTCATCAATATCCCCCAGGGGCACGTAGACGCGACGAGGCCACGCCATGACCTCCTGCTGGCCGGTAGCCTCACACCGCCACTGGCGCACGCGCCAGCCGGACTCATGAACTTGACAGTAAACGCCCTTATGGACAACATATTGACCCACAGCGACTCCTTTTCAGTCGTTTGTCCCGAGGCCCGATGGTTTTGCCGACCATGCGGGCCTCAACTTTTTAGAACCCCCGACAGACCAATCTGTCGAGATATGCCTTAGTGATAAATCTAGGCGGCCGCCTGCGCGGGCTGCGCCCGCGCGCGGAGGCCGCCCCCTGAGATAAGACACCGCTTGCCAACAGATGGGCGTTGACCCCGCCACTGCGCGACAAGGCACGCGCCAGCCGTACGCTTTGCTTCCTTTGTGTCACGTTCCTTGCTGCTACGTGGCTAGCAGGTGGAAAAGTGCCATTGCGGCCCGCACCCCCCCCAAGCGCCCGATCAGGTGTGCCGGGGACTTGGGGGGGGTGCAAATACATGGGCCGCAATGGCCCTTTTCCCTTTGAGTGTGGCCCCTCTTCCCCCCCGCCCCTTCTCCCATGGAGAAGGGGAGCGCCGGAGCCGAGCGAGAGGGTACTTTTCATGATCGCACGCAACTTCATCCGATTCCCCGCCGCACTCCTGGCGCAGCTTGAACTGCCCCTGGTGATCGCGGCTGCGGAACGCATGACGAAGGAAGCATCACAGCGCATCGCACGAAGCGCCCGGGCCACGGTGGCGTGGGCTTGCCAGTTCGCAAGCGCACCAGAGCCCAAAGAAGCCGCGCCCGCGTGGTTCACTGCGATGCAGCGCCGGTCTAAGACCCTGGCCCTCTCAGTGCAGGCCGCATGCCGCGACCTAATCTGAAAAAGGCTCACAACTTCGGGCCACGTTGACGCGCAACGAACTGGTAAAGGTCCATCTCCTCAGGCGAGACGACCTGTACACGCGGAAGCTCAGAGAAGGCGGCACCATCGACCACCTTTTGACCTGGGTGCGCGAGATCACGACAGAGATCCATATCCATATCGATCTTCCCGCCTTGCGTGTCCATGCACTTACAGCGACCACCGGGATAGACAATGCAGCCGGACGGCTTAAGAACCTCGCCAAGGGGCATAGGAGCGCTTAAACCGGGGGCGGCAGGGGGTAAGGCGGGGGCAACAGGTGGGAGCGGCTGAGAGGGCGCCGACGCTGAAGCGGTGGCCGTGAGGGTTGAGACGCCCTTGCCGGTCATTGCACCGCTCAGAGTGCCAAATGCAGTGGGCGCGACGGCTAATCCACCTACCAAAGCGAGAACAGGAACGATCAACCAGGGGGGAATCTTCTGCTTCTGCTTTGTGTGCAGCTCAGAACTTTTATACAGGCTGTATGCGGACTTGGGATAGGACCAAAGGGACATGGTAGCCGACCTCGTTCGGTGCACATCGACAGAGCAGCCATCCCAGTCATAGATAGCAGCGCGAGAGAGACCGAAGAGCCGGCGCACGTGCTGGTGGCGACCGACCAGACGCCGGACGTTCTGATCTATGAGCATGGGGTTTTGCGTAATCACCACGAAATCGACGCCCAGGTGACGGTGCGTCTCCAAGTGCTTGATCATGTCCGGCGGCTTTGTGCCGAGACCTCGAGGACGCCAATAACGCTGAACCTCATCGACCAAGATCACATCACCGGGCTTGCACCACGAATACCAATTCGTTAGGCCCTGACCCTCACAGGTAAGGACGCCCTTCTCATCCTCGACCAGTGGAGCCATGACGTCGTGAGGAAGGACCAAATCGGGAACGCCGTCAACGACAAGACGACGCTGCAATTCCTTGCCACGATGACGGAGCTTTTGAGAGAGAAGAGTCTGCACCAGAGTGGAGACGGCGTAAAGGGTTTTGCCCGAGCCGGGGACACCTGTGATGAGATAGATCATGTTGCACCCAGCATGAATTTAGTAGCGGACACAGCAGCCCACATGCCGACACGGGCGACCATGGCACCGCAGACGATGCCGATGCATTGCGGTATGCCAGCGATGGAAGCAAGCGCCAGAACGTCGGAGGCAACGCTGGCCCAGTTAGAGGTAGCCATGTCTATCAGAGCCTGCAATGAGGCCGTGACACCTGTGAAGGTGATAGTGCCAATGCCCAAGATCGTCAACGCACGGAGGACGAGAGGACCGGCGAGAGTGAGAAGCCAAGAGCCAAGACCAGCCATCATTGCACCCTGAATGAATCGGCCACGATGAACGCAGCCAGGACGCCAGCAAGGGCGAGGAAGAGCGTCTTAAGCAGAGCCAGACGATCGCACAAGGGCTGGTAGCTCACGCCGTAAGAGGCACCCCGTAAAGTGAACGAAAGAGGCGCAGGGCAGAAGCTGGACGAGGAGAACGCGACAGCAGTGACGGCGACCGCGTGAGTCTTAGTCTTGAGAACATCGGAAGCGGGTGTATCGAGGTTCTTACATCCGACCGTATCGGGGTAACGCTGACACTGATCGATAGGAGGCTCTGCCGGCTTTGTCTCAGTGGTGACCTGGCCGTTATTGTTGATGACAGTCGTAGTCGTGTAGTTGACCGTATTCCCGGTGTAAGTAACGTTATGAGTGACGGTGCGCGTTACGGTAGTACCGTCAGGATTGGTAGTGACGGTCGCAGGTTCAGATACAGAAGAAGGCCCCGTAACAGTCGGAATGGATGCGGAAATAGGCTCGCCTGAATCAGCGACTTCCTTGATAGCTGCCGGGAGCTTGGAGTTAGAGGGCCAGTCGGTCTTAGCCGCAACAGAATCGCCAAATTCCTCAGGTGTGGATGCAACGACGTTTGAGGGCGCAGGGGTAGCGTTACGAGTGGCAGATTCCCAGGTGACAGGCGAAGCACCGGAGAAAGTGAAGGTGCAACCCGAACTGCCAAAGGGAACAGCAGTAAGAATGGCTCGACCACTATAAGGAAGGCCAACAGAAGCACTGCAAGCACCGGAGATGGTGGAATACCAGAGAGGCGCGGAACTCGTACCTCCTGTGAAACGGGCGTACTCTACACAGGGAGCGACAGTGCAAATGGTAGGGTCAGACCGGCTCACTGTGCCGTCAGGATTGAAGACATAACCGAGATCGGTAGCAAGTTCCTTGACAGCGTAAAGAGTGGATAAGAGAGGCAAACCCTTACGCGCGAACTTTGCGAACGCACCACCAAGGGAAGGGCGATCTGGTATCACCTTAGCCTGGACGTCTATGTAGCCCTTACCGACAGGGAGACGACCGTTAGATATGCCAGAAGCAACACCACCAGAGACGCCCCAGGTCGTGTTACCGGTTGAAGGAGATCCAGCAGGCATCCATTGTGGTGACGGCAGGATATTGCCAGCGTCCCAGTCGATGTTATGACCGGTGGACCACTGGCCATTTTTAAAGCCGGCGGTAGCTACTTGAACAGGAGCCAGAGCAAGAAACAGCAGCCCCAGCAGTACGCGAGTAAGTTGATATCGAACATGCATCAGGACTCCGGGCGGGATGTGAGAAGGACATAGAGCCGCTTAACACCCCAGATGACGCAGGCGGCAGTGAGGACAGCGGCAAAGATGAGAGAGACGGCCTGATAGTCATCAGCCGTAGCTGTATAGGGGGTGATTACGAGGGTGCAGGAACCCCCACCACCGCACGTAATCACCGTACCCATGGATCAGCGGCCCAAGAGGCGCAGAACCTTTTTCACGCCGTAGATGGCGGCAGCCATCGTGATCATCACGGCCAGCACGGCCAGCACGGCGGTTTGCGCATCGCTCACACCAGTGGTGGCGGCTGTGACGTCGATCACCGCGAAGGACGATGCAGAAACGGCCAGCAGAGCCGAGCCGAGAACGGGGGCGAGATAGCCCTTGAAACGATTGTTCATGAAGAACTCCTTGTAGGTGTCCCCGAGAAATTCGGGATTGCACCCCATACCCGACGACGTTTCACAACGCTGGCCGGGTACAGGCTGGAATCACACCCGGGGTGCAGAGACAGCAGAAGCAGATGCGGCCTTGACTGCGTAAGGCTGGAGGCCGGTGAGCACAGCCTCAATACGACGGGAGCGCAAGTCAGCACGCAGAGCGAAGGTGCCGATAAACGTGCCGGTCTTGATGTCGGAACGCAGGGCCTTGGGGATGGGCAGAACGCCGACCTCACGAGCCGCGCCCGTGTCTTCGAGCAAGATGCACTCAGCGTCTTGCATTTCCCAGGTGCGGCCATCCTTGACGCCGGTCTTGAGATCGTTAACTTTGATGATTTGGATGATGGATTGCATAAGCGCCTTTCTGAGCGGTTAAAAGTGCAGGAGCGCACCCCATAGCGCACGTGTGGATGCGCTGAAGGGTGAACTCATGCCGACACCTTGCGAGGGAGAGGGGTACGACGCGCCCGGTTTTCGATGCGACGGGCGGCAGCATGAAGGCCAGCGGAACGGAACACCTTGGCAGCGGCGAAGAGGTCAACGGCGCCAGAGAGTTCGGAGGTGCAGACCCCCGGGCCGGAGGCCACCGAGTGAGCTACCACGGGGGTAGCCTCGTTTACACCCGGGGGACCGCATAACTGTTTGACTTGCATAGGTAGCTCCATGAAGTTTCTCCCGGACCATCCGGGAACACCCGAAGCATAAAGATTCCCGGACCATCCGGGAAGCTTTTTCGATAGGATTCCCGGATCATCTGTGATTTCCGCGCAACAACTAAGGCCGAAAACCTATGCAAACGACGATGAGCCTGCTAGACCGAGCCCTGAAAATCCACAACGCACAGGAGTGGGCACGAATGCTTAACCTCTCCAAGAATGCGCTGTATGAGGCGCGAAGCGTGGGACACCTGACACCAGTGGTGGCAGGCGGGATTGCCATGGAGTTAGACGAAAACCCAGAACGCTGGATCACCCTCGCCGTGCTGGAAGGTGAGAAAGACAGCCCTGCGAAAAGGCTGCTGACCAAAAAGCTTCAGAAAGTCAGTGCACTGTAATGACCGACACCGAATTCATGGACCGCGCCGAGACTGTCCTGCGCGCCATCGAAACCAGTTGCGACCGCATCAACGATGAAAGCGATGTGGATATCGATAACCAGCGCGTCGGCGGCATGGTGACCCTGGTGTTTCGCAATCGCAGCCAGATCGTGGTGAACCTGCAGAAACCCCTGCACGAAATCTGGCTGGCGGCCCGTTCGGGCGGGTACCACTACAAATTCGACGGTCGCCAGTGGCTCGACACCAAGGGGCAGGGGGAGTTCTTCACCAGCCTGTCGCGTTATGCGAGCGAGCAGGCTGCCACGGCGCTCGAGTTCTCCGCCTGATCAGTTGTTCTTGAACAGATCGAGGATGCGCAGTTTTTCCTCCGCGGGAGGATTGGGCGCTGGAGCCGGCGTGGGCGTCGCCGCCGGCGCTGGTGCAGGGGCCGACGCTGCAGGGGCGGGGGCAGGCACGATGCCTCCGGGCGGGGGCATGACGGCTGGCATCTCATCCAGCCCCAGTGACAGCACACCGCCATCTTTGGCGTGTTCGGTATAAAGCCAGTCAATGCCTGCATGAACGACGCCTTCGGGCGGTGCGAGCTCCAGAATCGGAACGTCGCGCAGAGCATGCTCCATGTAGCTGATCCAGACCGGCAGGCTCAGGCCGCCGCCGGTTTCACGATCGCCCAGCTTGCGCGGCGTGTCGTAGCCTATCCAGGTGATGGCGGTCAGTGTTGGGTGGTAGCCGGCAAACCAGGCATCCATCGAATCGTTCGTGGTGCCCGTTTTTCCGTAGATATCCGGACGCTTCAGTGTGGCCTGCGCCCGCGCGGCGGTACCCGAGCGCGTGACCTCCTGCAGCAGGGTGGAGATGACGAAGGCGTTACGCGCATCGATGGCGCGCATGGATTCATCGGGCACGACCGGCTTGGCTTGGGCTAGGACCTTGCCTTTTTGTTCGGTGATCTTGCTGATCATCCAGGGGTTGATGCGGTAGCCACCGTTGGCGAAGACCGAATAGCCGGTTGCCAGCTGCATGGGCGTGACCGAGCCGGCGCCCAGCGCCATGGTCAGATAGGGCGGGTGTTTTTCGGCGTCGAAGCCGAACTGGGTGATCCAGCTCTGGGCGTAGCGTGCGCCGATGGCGTCCAGCACGCGGATGGAGATCATGTTCTTGGACTTCGCCATGCCGCGCCGCAAGGGCATCGGTCCTTCGAAGGCGCCGTCGTAGTTTTTCGGCTCCCAGGGTTGGCCACCGGTGAGTTCGGGTTCGAAGAACAGCGGGGCATCGTTGACCACGGTCGCCGGGGTGAAGCCTTTTTCCAGTGCTGCCGAGTAGATGAAGGGCTTGAAGCTCGAGCCCGGTTGGCGCCAGGCTTGGGTGACGTGGTTGAACTTGTTTTTCTCGAAGTCGAAGCCGCCGACCAGGGCCTTGATGGAGCCGTTGCGCGGGTCCAGTGAAACGAAGGCCCCTTCGACTTCGGGTAATTGCAGGATCTCCCAGGTGTTTTTCGCCGTTTTCATCACCCGGATGATGGCGCCGCGACGGATCTTGAGTTTGGGGCCGGCCCTGGGTTGCAGGCCGGGTTGGGCGATGCGCAGCCCTTCTCCTGTGACCTCCAGCATTTCTCCCCCGCGTCGCATGACCACGACCTTGCGCGGGGTCGCTTCAAGCACGACTGCGGCCAGCAAATCGCCGTTGTCGGGATGCTCGTCCAGTGCATCATCGACAGCGTCCTCAAGCTCGGCGACCTTTTCTGGGAGGGTGATGAATTTCTCGGGACCCCGGTAGGCCTGGCGACGTTCGAATTCCATGATGCCCTGGCGCAGGGCCTGGTAAGCCACCTCCTGATCGTTGGAACGTATCGTGGTGTAAACGTTCAGTCCCCGCGTATAGGTCTCCTCGCCGTACTGGGCAAAGATCAACTGGCGCACCATCTCCGCCACAAATTCGGCGTGACTGCGCGTCGGCCCGGTCCCGCCAGCGTTGTTGCCCGCTGACTTGACCCGCAGATCCTGTTTTCTGGCCGTCTCTGCCTCTTCGGCCGTGATGAAGCCGTTGTCCAGCATGCGGTCGATGATGTAAAGCTGGCGGCTGCGCGCGCGCTTGGGGTTGCTGATCGGGTTGTAGGCGGAGGGCGCCTTGGGCAAGCCGGCCAGCATGGCGGCCTCGGCGATGGTGATGTCCTTGAGCGCCTTGCCGAAATAGGTCTCGGCCGCGGCGGCGAAGCCATAGGCGCGGTTACCCAGATAAATCTGGTTCATGTAGATCTCCAGGATCTGGTCCTTCGTGAGCAGGTGTTCCAGCTTGAAGGTCAACAGGATCTCGTAGATCTTGCGTGTGAAGGTTTTCTCTGAAGACAGGTAGACATTGCGCGCTACCTGCATGGTGATGGTGGACGCTCCCTGGCTCTTGGCCTTGCCTACATTGGCCAGGCCGGCGCGCACGACCCCCAAGTAATCCACGCCGCCGTGCTGGAAGAAGCGCGCATCCTCGATGGCCAGGACCGCATCTGTAAGGACTTGGGGGATGTTCTTGATCGAGGTGAAATTTCGGCGTTCCTCGCCGAATTCGCCAATCAGTTCGCCTTCTGCTGAAAAAATGCGCAAGGGCAGTTTGGGGCGGTATTCCGAGAGGTCGGAGATGTCCGGCAGATTCGGGTAGGCCAATGCCATGGCGATGGAGACCACGATAAATACCGAGGCCAGTCCAGCCAGGGCAATGCCACCGGCCCACAGGCCGATGCGCAGGAGCCGGCGCAGGGCGGCAGAGCGGGGGGATTTCATGCCGGTCGGGCTGGAGGAGGGGGCGGGCTCGGGATGGGAGTCAGGGGGCATAAAATCTTTGTAAGGTCGCGTCAGCATTATAAAAATCTGGGCTCCACAAGCGGGCCGCCCAGGTTCTTTTATTCATGCTCGGTCCCTCGGCCTCAGTGAAACGCCTGCTTCCAGCTTGTTGCAATCGCATACAAATCGTCTGCTTTTGACAACGCTCAGTCGTGCCGATTTGGGAAAAATCCTTTGCAGGACAAGGACCTAACTGCTAGCATTCAAGTGAATTCATAGGTTTGCCGGCCTGTCGCCGGTTTCTTTCAGGGGATGCTCTTGATCTCATTGGGATCCTTGTTCAGTCGCCAGCCTGAGCCCATGCTGGGTTTGGATGTCAGTTCGTCCAGTGTCAAGCTGGTCGAGTTGAGCCAGAACAAAGCTGGTCAGTATGTGCTCGATCGTTGCGCGATCGAGCCGCTGGAGCGTGGCTGGATCACGGACGGCAACATCGAAAAGTTCGATGAAGTGGCCGAGGCCGTGCGTCGCCTGATCAAGAAAAGCGGCACCAAGACCAGGAATGTGGCCATGGCCTTGCCACCTTCGGCGGTGATCACCAAGAAGATCGTCTTGCCCGGTGGGATGAGTGAGGTGGAGTTGGAGATGCAGGTGGAGGCCGAGGCTAACCAGTACATCCCCTTCCCGCTTGAAGAAGTGAGTCTAGACTTCTGTGTGATCGGCCCCAGTGCTACAACCGCAGGCGATATCGACGTCCTGATTGCTGCGTCACGCCGCGAAAAGGTCCAGGATATTCAGGGTCTGGCCGAGTCGGCTGGTCTCAAGCCAGTCATCGTCGATGTGGAGTCTTATGCTTCCCGCCTGGCGGCCAAGCGCTTGATCGCCAATCTGCCGGAAGAGGGGGTGGGGGCGATTGTGGCCTTGTTCGAGGTAGGGGCGCTGACCACCAGCATGCAGGTGATCCGGGATGACGAGGTGCTGTATGAACGCGACCAGGCTTTTGGGGGCGCCCAGCTCACCCAGCTGATCGTGCGCCAGTATGGTTTCTCGCTGGAGGAAGCCGAGTCCAAGAAGCGCAGTGGTGAGTTGCCTGAGGACTATGAAAGCAGCGTGCTGCGCCCCTTCATCGAAAGCATGGTCCAGGAAATCGGACGTGCCCTGCAGTTCTTCTTCACCAGTACGCCCCACCACAAGGTGGACTACATCATGCTCGCGGGCGGGGCTGCGGCTCTGTCCGGGCTGACCGATGCCGTGACGCAACAGTTGAGCTTTCCGTGCAGCCTGGTCAATCCCTTTGACGGCATGGAGATCGGCGACGGAGTCCGCCTCAAGAAGATGACCCGAGAGGCGCCGTCTTATCTGACGTCCTGTGGTCTGGCGATGCGGAGGTTTCTGCAGTGATACTCATCAACCTGCTGCCTCACCGCGAGGCCGCACGCAAGAAGAGGCAGGATGTTTTCAACATTTCGTTGGGCGTGTCTGCGCTGGTCGGCGGTCTGCTTGCCGGTATCGTGTTTCTCTGGCTTCAGAGCCAGATCTCCTCGCAGGAGGGCTTGAACACGATGCTGACTCAGGAGATCCAGAAGCTGGACAACCAGATCAAGGATATTGCCGCACTTGAGGCGGAAATTGCCGCTTTGCGTGCCCGTCAGCAGGCCGTGGAAAACCTGCAGGCTGATCGCAACATGCCGGTGCAGCTGCTGACCGAACTGACTCGCCAGTTCCCGGAAGGCGTGTACATCACCAATATGCGGCAGGACAACCAGCTGATCACCTTGCAGGGTACGGCGCAGTCCAATGAGCGGGTCTCCGAACTGCTACGCAACCTGGCCTACAACTCTCCCTGGTTCTCCAAGCCGGAACTGATAGAGATCGTGGCGGGTAATGTGACCTTCGGCAAAGACCAGCGGCGGGTGGCCAACTTCACCGTGCGGGTGCGCATGCTGCGTGCCAGCGAGGTTCAAAGACCCCCTGCAGCTGCCGCGTCGGCGCCTATGGCGGTGGCCTCACAGCCCGCCAAGCCATAAGGGGATACCGATATGGCAAGTACATCATCCTTGAATCTGAAGTTTGCGCAGTGGAAGACAGCGCTGCAGTCCCAGTTCAGCAACCTTGACCCGCGCAATCCGGTCGTCTGGCCACCGCTGCCGCGCTTCGGTTTGTTTCTCGCCATCGCAGCTGCGGTGGTCGTGGCGCTCTGGTTTGTCTGGCTCAGCGGCGAGGACGAAATCCTCACCCAGGCGCGCGAGAAAGAAGTGAAGCTGCGCGAGGAGTACAAGACCAAGCTGGCCAAGGCCATCAACCTTGATGCATTGCGCAAGCAGCGCGAACAGGTTCTGCAGTACGTGACACAGCTGGAGAAGCAGCTGCCCAGCAAGGCGGAAATGGATGCTTTGCTGTCTGACATCAACCAGGCGGGCCTGGGGCGCAGCCTGCAGTTCGACCTCTTCCGCCCAGGATCGGTGGTGATCCGGGATTACTATGCCGAGTTGCCGATCGCCATCAAGGTGACCGGTCGTTTTCATGACATGGCTTCCTTTACCGCCGATATTGCGCATCTGTCGCGCATCGTGACACTGAACAATCTGACGATGGCGCCGGGCGCAGGACGGGACAGTTCGACACTGGTCATGGATGCGACAGCCAAGACGTTCCGCTATCTCGACAAAGATGAAATCGCCGCGCAGCGCAAGCCCGCAGGGGGCAAGAAATGAGTCTGATCCGGTTTTTGACTCTGCTCTTATCGGCTGTGGTGTTGGCTGGCTGTGGGGCGTCCAGCGAGGATGAGTTGCGCGCCTGGATGCTGGAGCAGCGCAACCAGATGCGTCCCCGGGTCGCCTCCCTTTCAGAACCCAAGCCCTACAAGCCGGAAGAGTACATCGACATGGCGACCGTTGATCCTTTCAGCAAGGACAAATTGTCGTCCGCCCTGAAGCGGGATGTGGTCCAACCCTCCACGATCACCAGTGCCCTGATCGCGCCGGAACTGGCTCGGCGCAAGGAAGCCTTGGAGGCCTTCCCGCTCGACACCATGTCCATGGTTGGCAGTCTCATCCAGGAGGGGCAGCCGGCTGCCTTGATCCGGGTCGATCGCTTGCTCTACCAAGTCAGGCTGGGCAGCTATCTGGGCATGAACTATGGGCGCGTGACAAAAATCACCGAGACCGAAGTCATCTTGCGCGAAATTGTGCAAGACGCCGTGGGCGAGTGGATCGAACGTCCCGCCACACTGCAGCTGCAGGAGAAAGTCAAATGAAAAAACAGATTATGTGGACGCGCTGGGTTGGCGCCATGGTCGTGGCCATGCTCGGTGTTTCTGCACTGGCGCAGACCGCTGGTACGCAAGCCTCAGAGGCGGTTCCTGCGACCGCGACGCAGCCCATCATCGAGGCCGTGACCGGCTCCCTGCAAAGCGGGGCGGAAGTTGTCAAGATTGATCTGTCGCAGCCTTTGACGGCTGTGCCCAATGGTTTTTCCATCAAGTCACCGGCCAAGATCGCGCTGGACATTCCCGGCGTGGGCAACGCCATGGGGCGTTCCACCATCGAGATCAATCAGGGCAATTTGCGCTCGGTCAATCTTATTCCCGCCGGAGACCGTACCCGCGTGGTTCTGAATTTGAAGCAGGCGACCAATTACAAGGCTGAATTGCAGGGCAAGTCGCTGCTGGTCACGCTGGATCCCGTTGCGGCGACCGCTGTACCTGCTGCGACCGCCGCACCAGCCTCTACTTTTGCCGAAAGCAAGGGCCGTGAAACCCTGCCGATCAAGGACCTTGATTTTCGCCGTGGTGTGAGCGGTTCGGGTCGCGTGGTTGTCGCCTTGCCCAATAGCCAGGTGGGTGTCGATATACGCCAGAGCGGTCAGACTCTGGTGGTCGAATTCATGAAATCCAGTTTGCCCGAAGGTTTGCGTCGCAAGTTGGACGTGACCGATTTCGGCACGCCGGTGCAGACCGTGACCGCCTTCCAGGTGGGTGACCGTGTGCGCATGGTGATCGAACCCAAGGGAGCTTGGGAGCACAGCGCCTATCAGAGCGATGACCAGTTCGTGGTTGAAGTCAAACCCCAACGTGTCGACCCTTCCAAGTTGACTCAGGGGCCGGGTTACAACGGGCAGAAGCTGTCGCTGAATTTCCAGAACATCGAGATCCGTGCCTTGTTGCAGGTGATTGCCGATTTCACCAATTTCAACGTGGTGACTTCCGATTCGGTGACTGGAAACGTCACCCTGCGTTTGCAGGATGTGCCCTGGGACCAAGCCTTGGACATCATTCTGCAGTCCAAGGGTCTGGGCTTGCGAAAAAACGGTAACGTGCTTTGGATCGCGCCCAAGGATGAGATCCTGGCCAAGGAAAAACTGGAGCGTGAAGCCAACGCTGCACTCGAGACGCTGGAGCCTGTGCGCACCCAGTCTTTCCAGCTCAACTATGCGAAGGCCGTCGATGTGGCCCGACAACTGATGGGTGTCGGAGTTGCTGGTGCTGCCGCTCCGGTGGGAGGGGCCGCAGCCAGCTCCCGTATTCTGAGCACGAGAGGAAGCGCCATCGCGGAGCCGCGTACGAACCAGCTGTTCGTAACCGATGTTGGCAGCAAGCTGGAGCAGGTACAGGATCTGATCGCCAAGCTGGACATTCCGGTGCGCCAGGTGCTGATTGAGGCGCGCATTGTTGAGGCCTCCGATACCTTCGGTAAGTCGCTGGGGGTCAGGCTGGGTGGGGGTATGAACGCGAGTACCGATTCCACCGGGGCTGGCGCGCAGTTTGGGCCGACTTACAACGCAGCGTCAGCCGGCACGACTTCCGGTACGTTTGTCAACTTGCCGGGTGGTGGCCAGGGGGGCTTCAATGCGGCAACTTTTGCCGTCTCAATCTTCGGCGAGAACGCGGCCAGATTCCTGAACCTGGAAATCTCTGCGCTGGAAGCCGATGGCAAAGGCAAGGTGGTATCCAGCCCGCGTGTCGTTACGGCGGACAAGGTGAAGGCCGTCATCGAGCAGGGTACGGAACTACCGTATCAGGTGGCTTCGGCCAGTGGTGCCACCTCGATCGCTTTCCGCAAGGCCAACCTGATGTTGGAAGTCACGCCTCAGATCACGCCTGAAGGCAATGTGATTCTGGAGCTGGATATCAACAAGGACACGGTGGGGCAGTCCACGCCAGCCGGCTTTGCCATTGACACCAAGCACGTGAAGACCCAGGTGCTGGTCGAAAACGGCGGTACCGTGGTGATCGGCGGCATCTTTACCCAGCTGGAGCGCGAAGATACGACCAAGGTCCCCTTCTTTGGCGATCTGCCCGGGATCGGCGCCTTGTTCCGTAACAAGGCGAAGGTGTCCAACAAGCAGGAGATGCTGGTCTTCATCACGCCCAAGACGCTAACGGACCGCACCTCCCTGCGCTGACCGGCCACACTCGCGGGTTCTGTCTTGATCATCAGTCTGGTCGGCTTGCCGGGTTCCGGCAAGTCTACGGTCGGGCGGCAGCTTGCCCGCCGGCTTCAGTTGCATTTCAGTGACTCGGACCAGATCATCGAGCAACGCATCGGCTGCCCGATTCGCGAGTACTTCGAGCGGGAAGGGGAGACATCCTTTCGTGACATCGAGGAACAGGTGCTCGACGAGTTGACGCAGCAGTCGGGTGTCCTGTCGACCGGCGGGGGAGCCGTACTCCGGGACGCCAACAGACAGCGCCTGCATACGCGAGGCAAGGTGGTGTACTTGAAGTCAACCCCTGAAGAGTTGATGCGCAGGCTGCGGCACGATACCCAGCGCCCCCTCTTGCAGGTTGGCGATCCCTTGCAGCGACTGCGGGAGCTGTATGCCGTGCGTGATCCCCTCTACCGGGAAACGGCGCACTTTGTCATTGATACCGGCCGTCCCTCCGTCGCTACGCTGGTCAACATGATCGTGATGCAGTTGGAGCTGGCTGGCGTCGTTCCCCAGAATTGATCGTCAATGCCCCACTGGCTGCTTGTGCCTCGGCCGGTGCCCTAAACTCGGGGGATGTCTCAAAGTACCGATCTGACCCGGCCAGCGCCCCTGCAGGTGCTCATTGAGCTGGGCGAACGCAGCTATCCGATCCTTATTGGCAGCGGACTCTTGGTGCAGCCCGACAGCTACGCCGGCTTGCCACGCGCAGCACAGGCGCTGATCGTCAGCAACACCACGGTGGCGCCTCTTTACGTGGCCAAGCTCAAGCAGGCGCTGCAAGCGCATTACGGCCACGTGCAGGTCGTTGAGTTGCCGGATGGCGAAGCGCATAAGGACTGGCAGACCCTGAACCTGATCTTTGATGCCTTGCTGGCCCACGCCTGTGATCGCAAGACCGTGCTGTACGCCCTGGGCGGAGGTGTCGTGGGCGACATGACCGGCTACGCCGCCGCGAGCTATATGCGGGGCGTTCCCTTCGTGCAGGTGCCCACGACGCTCCTGGCGCAGGTGGACTCCTCCGTGGGGGGCAAGACGGCGATCAACCATCCACTGGGCAAGAACATGATCGGCGCCTTCTACCAGCCACAGCGTGTGATCTGCGATCTGGATACGCTCAAGACGCTGCCAGAACGAGAACTCAGTGCCGGTCTTGCCGAGGTCATCAAGTACGGTCCGATCGCCGATATGGAACTGCTGGATTGGCTGGAGTTGAACATGGACGCTCTTCGGGCGCGCGATCCGTCCGCTCTGGCGCATGCCGTGCGGCGCAGTTGTGAAATCAAGGCCTCGGTGGTGGGCCAGGATGAGCGTGAGGCCGGCTTGCGGGCCATTCTCAATTTCGGCCACACCTTTGGGCATGCCATCGAGGCGGGCATGGGTTATGGCGCATGGCTGCATGGGGAGGCTGTGGGCTGCGGCATGGTGATGGCGGCTACGCTGTCGGAGCGGCTCGGTCTGATCAATCATGCCTTGGTCCAGCGGCTCAAGACGCTGATCGTCCGGGCCGGCTTGCCTGTGACGGGGCCGCAGCTGGACGGGCAGGACAACGGGGGGCGCTATCTGGAGCTGATGCGCGTGGACAAGAAAGCCGAAGCCGGGGAAATCCGCTTTGTCGTGATCGAGGCTCCAGGCCGGGCTGGCGTGCGTGGCGCGCCCGATGCACTGGTGCGTGAGGTCATCGATGCTTGCTGCCTACGCCAGTGACCCGGCCTACACGCGTGGTCGTCGGTATCCGGAGGCAATAGCCCCCACACGTACCGAGTACCAGCGCGATCGTGACCGCATCGTCCATTCCACCGCCTTTCGTCGCCTGGTCTACAAAACCCAGGTCTTCCTGAACCACGAAGGCGACCTGTTTCGCACCCGCCTCACGCACTCGCTGGAGGTCGCGCAGCTGGGGCGCTCGATTGCCCGTTCCCTGGGCCTGAATGAGGACCTGGTCGAGGCGATTGCGCTGGCGCATGACCTGGGTCATACACCCTTCGGGCACGTCGGGCAGGATGCGCTCAACGAGTGCATGGCCGGCCACGGCGGCTTCGAGCACAACCTGCAGAGCCTGCGTGTGGTGGATCGGCTGGAGGAGCGTTATCCAGCTTTCGACGGGCTCAATCTGACCTTCGAGACGCGTGAGGGCATCCTCAAACATTGCTTGCGCTCCCACGCCGAGCAGATTGAAGCCGTCGAGCCGGGGGGGGTGGGCGCACGTTTTCTGAATCGCACGCAACCCAGCCTGGAGGCACAGCTTTGCAATCTGGCTGATGAAATCGCCTACAACGCCCACGATATAGACGATGGCGTGCGCTCGGGCCTGATCACGATGGAACAGCTGGAGTCCGTCCCTCTTTTTGAGGGGTATCGCCTGCAAGCGCTGCGCGAGCATCCGCGGCTTGCTGAGGCTGATGCGGGGCGCAGGCTACTCTACGAGACCATACGTCGCATGCTCAGTGCCCAGGTCTACGACGTGATCGAGACCACACAAAACGAGCTTGTACGATTGCGGCCGCAGAGCGTTGCTGAAGTTCGCCACTTGCCGGCGTTGATGTCTTTCAGTGCCGAAATGCGCGAGCGTTCGATCGTGCTCAAGAAGTTCCTGTTCCAGAACCTCTACCGCCACCCGAATGTGATGAAGACCACCGGACTAGCGCGGCAGGTCATCCAGGAACTCTTCGACTGCTACCGCCAACTGCCTGACGAAATGCAGTCTGGACACGCTGCGCGAGCACGTGCCGCCCAGGGTGTTGAGGATTCGGAGGGCGTTCTATTGCGTGTGGTGGCGGACTACATTGCCGGCATGACCGACCGATTTGCGGGGCGTGAACATGAGCGGCTCACCGGCAAGAGGTTGTGGGGATGAAGCACCAGGGAGTTCAACCCGCCTATGTGGCGATTGCCGCTGGCGTGGCCGCTGCACTGCACGTGGGCAAGCTTTCGCCGGCCCTGCCTGTGCTGGAGCGTGCGCTGGGGGTGACCTTGCTGCAGGCCGGTTTCCTGCTTTCCCTCGTGCAGCTGGCCGGCATGGTCCTGGGGCTGGCGGTCGGCCTTGCCGCTGATGGCATGGGACTGCGGCGCAGCATGCTTAGCGGTCTACTGTTGCTGTCGCTGGCTTCCTTGCTGGGCGGCTGGGCCCAGGATGCCTACACGCTGCTGGCATTGCGCGCCGTGGAGGGTTTGGGTTTCCTGCTGGTTTCCATGCCGGCGCCCAGCCTGATCCGTCATCTGGTGGAACCACAGCGCATGAGCGTCATGCTTGGGCTGTGGGGTACCTATATGCCCTTGGGTACGGCGCTTGCGTTGCTGTGTGGACCTTTGGTCATTTCGCTGAGCGGGTGGGAGTTCTGGTGGTGGAGTCTGGCCGTACTCACACTGGGGATGGCCTGGTGGGTTTGGCGCGTCGTTCCCTCGGACCAACTGCGCACTCCGTCCCCGGTTTCAGCCGTTGCCTCAACACAGCGCGCCTGGATCCTGCGCCTGAGACAGACCCTCAGTGCGCCAGGCCCCTGGCTGGTGGCGCTCAGCTTTGCCGTGTACTCGGGGCAGTGGCTGGCGGTGATCGGCTTTTTGCCCACCATCTACGCGCAGGCCGGTGTTGCCGGTGGTGTCAGTGCGGTGCTGACTGCACTGGTTGCGGCGGTGAACATGGTGGGAAATATCGCATCCGGGCGTCTGCTGGGGCGCGGTGTGCGACCGCAAGTGCTGCTCTACACCGGCTTTGCGGTCATGGGCCTGGGGACACTGCTGGCCTTTTTTGTGTGGCCGCTGGCCGCAGGGGGTTCGGGTTTGCCGGTCACGGTTCGTTTCCTTGCGGTGCTGGTCTTTTCCATGGTGGGAGGCATGATTCCGGGGACCTTGTTTTCGCTGGCGGTACGCCTGGCGCCAGGAGAGGGAACGGTGTCCACCACGGTCGGCTGGATGCAGCAGTGGGCCTCGCTGGGTCAATTCGTCGGGCCGCCTCTGGTGGCCTGGGTCGCCAGCAGCGTAGGCGGCTGGCACTGGACCTGGGTGGTGACGGGCGCCTGCTCAGGCGTGGGATTGCTGCTGGCCTGGCGCCTGGGCCTTAGGATCAGGGCATGACACCATCACAGGATATTCTCCCTGCCGCGTTTGCAGAAGCTGTCCGGCAGGACATGCAGATCTGGCTGGAGCGTGCCGTGATCGGGCTCAACCTCTGTCCGTTTGCCAAGAGCGTGCACGTCAAGGGCCAGATCCACTGGGTGGTGAGTCCCGCCCGCGATGTGCAGGGTGTTCTAGACGATCTGGCGCGCGAGTTGCAGGAACTGCAGGTCAGCGATCCGGCACAGAGAGACACCACCGTGTTGGTGCTGCCTTTATGTCTCGCGGACTTTCTTGATTTCAATGATTTTCTGGCGCAGGCCGATGCGGTTCTGACAGAACTGGGGCTGCAGGGTGAGCTGCAGATCGCCAGTTTCCATCCGCAGTTCCAGTTTGCCGGTACTGAGACCGACGACATCAGCAACTACACCAATCGTGCGCCCTATCCCGCCTTGCATCTCTTGCGCGAGGCCAGCATCGACCGGGCCGTCGAGGCTTTCCCAGAGGCGGAGGCCATCTATGAAAAGAACATGCAGGTCCTGGAACAGCTAGGACATGACGGGTGGGACCGTCTGGGGATAGCTCGCCACGCCCAGGACGTCAAGCCCGAAGGCGGAGCTGGAGGTGAAACATGAAATCAGGACAGGTCAAAGACCGCAAGCCCGGCCAGGCGAAGGGTGAGCTGGTGTCAGCTCAGCCACTGGCCCCCGAGATCCGCCCCGGGCAATCGATCGAGCTGCTCAAGGAGCTGCACATCCTCACACGCGAGGGCAAGCTCAACCAGGACTCCCGGCGCAAGCTCAAGCAGGTTTACCACCTCTTCCGCTTCATTGAAGAGATCCTGCTGGACTTGCAGGCGCAGAGGAAAGACCGTGCGTTGGATGAGCGCGGGATCACCCTGGCGGACCACGGTGCCGGCAAGTCCTATCTGGGCTTCATCGTCTACGACCTCTTTTTCAAGCAAAACCCGAGCGGGCATCTCTACGGCATCGAGACCCGGCCAGACCTGGTGCAGAAGTCGCGCGAGCTGGCGGGGCGTCTGGGCTTTGGGCGCATGTCCTTTCTCAACCTCAGCGTGGCCGAGTCCATGCAGGCTGGTGAATTGCCGGCGCGGATCGACATCGTGACGGCCTTGCACGCCTGTGATACGGCCACCGACGATGCCATTGCCTTTGGCTTGCAGAAGCAGGCGCTTTACATGGTGCTGGTGCCCTGCTGCCAGGCCGAGGTGGCGCGGACCCTGAATTCCGGCAAGGCACTGTCCTTGTCGCGCACGCCACTTGCAGAGCTGTGGCGCCATCCACTGCATACCCGCGAAATGGGCAGCCAGATCACCAACGTGCTGCGGTGCCTTTACCTGGAAGCCATGGGGTATCAGGTCACTGTGACGGAACTCGTGGGCTGGGAGCACAGTCTCAAGAATGAACTCATCATTGCGCGGTACACCGGGCAGCGCAAGCGTGCGGCGGCCCAGCGCCTGCAGGCGATACTCGAAGAGTTCGGATTGACGGACCTGCTTTTAAGCCGCTTCCGTTTGCCGGAGGGTCAACCGCCGGTGCCGTCTGGCGTTGTCTGAGGATGTGGCCTGATCGTGCGGGCATGAAATTTTTATTGAGGATCGAATCATGAAGAAGCTTTGGATGTGGGGGTTCGTGCTGGCGCTGGCCGGTTGTGCGAGCAGTAGCCCGGATGTGATCCAGCGCGGCGATGCCCAGCGCCTGTCCACCGTGGTTGATGCAGTGGTGCTCTCGGTACGCACGGTGACGGTTGAAGGCAGCCAGTCGGGCGTAGGCGCCACGACCGGTGGTGTGGTCGGTGGCATTGCCGGCTACGGTGCCGGCAGCGGGCAACGCGAAGCACAGATCATCGGCATCCTGGGCGCGGCGGCTGGCGCCGTGGCCGGCAACGTGATCGAGCGTGCGGGCACCCGCGAAGAGGCGTACGAAATTCTCGTCCAGCTCAAGAACGGCGAACGGCGTGCCCTCGTGCAGGCCAAGGGCGAGGAGGTGTTCCAGCCTGGTGAGGCAGTCATCCTGATCACCACCAGTGGCAAGGTACGTGTCGCCAAGGCCCCCAAGCAATAAACAGGGCCAGAACAACTTATGATGGTGCGGCTCCCTGCCCCGCACCATCATGGCCCGCCTTCCCCGTCTCAGCGTTCCAGGTTATCCGCACCACGTCATCCAGCGTGGCAATAACCGGCAGGCCATTTTCCTGGTCGATGCCGACCGCCTGCGCATGCTGCAGCTGATCGAGGAGCATGCGCGTCAGCATGAAGTGGCCGTCCATGCCTATGTGCTCATGGACAACCACTTCCATCTGTTGCTGACACCCCAGACGGGCGACGGCCTGTCGCGTTTGATGCAGGCGGTCGGTCGTCGCTACGTGCGTTATTTCAATGACAGCCACGGTCGCAGCGGGACCTTATGGGAGGGTCGCTACAAGTCCACCCTGATCGAGGCCGAGAGCCATCTGCTGGCCTGCATGGCCTACATCGACCTGAACCCGGTACGTGCCGGTCTGGTCACCATGGCGCGGGACTACCCCTGGTCCAGCCATGCCCACTATGCCGGTTTGCGGGTAGATCGCATGGTGACGCCCCATCCGCTTTATTGGGAACTGGGCAACACGCCTTTTGCCCGTGAGGCCGCCTATGCCAGGCTGGTGCAGGAGGGGCTGAGCCAGCAACAGCAACTGGCCTTGACCGAGTCGGCCCTGAGGGGATGGGCGCTCGGAGGCTCCGACTTCATGGCGGCACTTCAGACGAAAACCGAGCGTCGCCTCAGCAAGTCGCATCCAGGTCGTCCCAGTTCCAGGGCGACGCCGGTCTGATGGACCCGCTTCTTCATTCCCGGGCCGTGGCCTGAATGCATTTAATCTGGCCCCGATTATTCTGAGAACGAAAATGTAAAAAAATAATAAGAATCTGACCCCGATTATTTTCCTTGGAAATATTGTTGCGGTGCACTATGCTAACGACCCCTGCGAAATATTTAGGAGTGCGCCATGACCACGGCTGCCGAGATTAAGCATCTCCAAGAAAACGGTTTGTATTCGAGCGCCAATGAACATGACGCCTGCGGCGTGGGCTTCGTCGCGCACATCAAGGGCCACAAGACCCATGACATCGTGCAGGGCGCGCTCAAGATCCTGGAAAACCTCGACCATCGGGGCGCAGTGGGCGCTGACAAGCTCATGGGCGACGGCGCCGGCATCCTGATCCAGCTGCCGGACACCCTGTACCGCGAGGAGATGGCCAAGCAGGGCGTCACCCTGCCGCCGCCCGGCGAGTATGGCGTGGGCATGATCTTCCTGCCCAAGGAACATGCGTCCCGCCTGGCTTGCGAGCAGGAGATGGAGCGTGCCATCAAGGCCGAAGGCCAGGTGCTGCTGGGCTGGCGTGATGTGCCGGTCAACCGCGACATGCCGATGTCGCCCACCGTGCGCGAGAAGGAGCCGGTGCTGCGCCAGGTCTTCATCGGCCGCGGCAGCAATGTGATCGTGCAGGACGCACTGGAGCGCAAGCTTTACGTGATCCGCAAGACCGCGAGTGCCGCCATCCAGGCCCTGCAGCTCAAGCACAGCAAGGAATACTACGTTCCCAGCATGTCCAGCCGCACCGTGGTCTACAAAGGCCTGCTGTTGGCCGACCAGGTGGGCACCTACTTCCTGGACCTGCAGGACAAGCGCTGCGTCTCGGCCCTGGGTCTGGTGCATCAGCGCTTCTCCACCAACACTTTCCCGGAATGGCCGCTGGCCCACCCCTACCGCTATGTGGCGCACAACGGGGAGATCAACACCGTCAAGGGCAACTACAACTGGATGAAGGCGCGCGAAGGCGTGATGTCTTCCCCGGTACTGGGCGAAGACCTGCAGAAGCTGTACCCGATCAGCTTCGCCGGCCAGTCCGACACTGCGACCTTCGACAACTGCCTGGAACTGCTGACCATGGCTGGCTACCCGATCAGCCAGGCCGTGATGATGATGATCCCCGAACCGTGGGAGCAGCACACCACCATGGACGAGCGCCGCAAGGCCTTCTACGAATACCACGCCGCCATGCTCGAGCCCTGGGACGGCCCGGCCTCCATCGTGTTCACCGACGGCCGCCAGATTGGCGCCACGCTGGACCGCAACGGTCTGCGTCCCTCGCGTTACTGCATCACCGACGACGACCTAGTCATCATGGGCTCCGAGTCAGGCGTGCTGCCGGTGCCGGAAAGCAAGATTGTGCGCAAGTGGCGCCTGCAGCCCGGCAAGATGTTCCTGATCGACCTGGAGCAGGGCCGCATGATCGATGACGAGGAGCTCAAGGCCAGCCTCGCCAACAGCAAGCCCTACAAGCAGTGGATCGAGAATCTGCGTATCAAGCTCGACGACGTCGAGACCGGTGCCGCCGAGGTGCCCGCCGCTGATGCCGCCAGGCTGCTGGATCGTCAGCAGGCCTTCGGCATGACGCAGGAAGACATCAAGTTCCTGATGGCGCCCATGGCCGTCAACGGCGAAGAGGGCATCGGCTCCATGGGCAACGACAGCCCGCTGGCCGTCCTGTCCGACAAAAACAAGCCGCTCTACAACTACTTCAAGCAGTTGTTTGCCCAGGTGACGAACCCACCGATCGACCCGATCCGCGAAGCGATCGTGATGTCGCTGGTGTCGTTCATCGGCCCCAAGCCCAACCTGCTCGACATCAACCAGGTCAACCCGCCGATGCGCCTCGAGGTGAGCCAGCCCGTGCTGGACTTCGCCGACATGGCCAAGCTGCGCGACATCGAGTCGGCCACGCAAGGCAAATTCCGCAGCCACACGCTGGACATCACCTACCCGGCCGACTGGGGCCGTGCGGGCGTGGAAGCCAAGCTGGCTTCGCTGTGCGCGGGCGCTGTCGACGCGATCAAGAGCGGCAAGAACATCCTGATCATCAGCGACCGCGCAGTGAGCGCCACGCAGATCGCCATTCCAGCGCTGCTGGCCCTGTCGGCCATTCACCAGCACCTGGTCCGCGAAGGCCTGCGCACCACCGCCGGTCTGGTGGTGGAAACCGGCACCGCGCGTGAAGTGCACCACTTCGCCGTGCTCGCGGGTTACGGCGCCGAAGCCGTACACCCCTACCTGGCCATGGAAACGCTCGCTGCGATCCACAAGGGCCTGCCGGGTGACCTGAGCGCCGACAAGGCGATCTACCAGTACGTGAAAGCGATTGGCAAAGGCCTGTCCAAGATCATGTCCAAGATGGGCGTGTCCACCTACATGTCGTACTGCGGCGCGCAGCTGTTTGAAGCCATCGGCCTCAACACCGAAACCGTCAACAAGTACTTCACCGGCACCGCCAGCCGCGTGGGCGGCATCGGCGTGTTCGAGATCGCTGAAGAAAGCATCCGCATGCACAAGGCGGCGTTCGGCGACGACCCGGTGCTCGCCACCATGCTGGACGCTGGCGGAGAATACGCCTGGCGCGCCCGCGGCGAAGAGCACATGTGGACGCCCGACGCCATCGCCAAGCTGCAGCACAGCACGCGCGCCAACAACTGGAACACCTACAAGGAATACGCGCAGCTCATCAACGACCAGAGCCGCCGCCACATGACCCTGCGCGGCCTGTTTGAATTCAAGATCGATCCGGCCAAGGCCATCCCGATCGACGAGGTCGAGTCGGCGAAAGAGATCGTCAAGCGCTTCGCCACCGGCGCCATGTCGCTCGGCTCCATCTCCACCGAGGCCCATGCCACGCTGGCCGTGGCCATGAACCGCATCGGCGGCAAGAGCAACACCGGCGAGGGCGGTGAAGACGCGCTGCGTTACCGCAACGAGCTCAAGGGCATCCCGATCAAGCAGGGCGAGACCATGTCCGACCTGCTGGGCAAGGATGTGTTCGAAGTCGACTACGTGCTGCAGGCCGGCGACTCCATGCGCTCCAAGATCAAGCAGGTGGCCTCGGGTCGTTTCGGTGTCACCGCCGAATACCTGAACAGCGCCGACCAGATCCAGATCAAGATGGCCCAGGGCGCCAAGCCCGGCGAGGGTGGCCAGCTGCCCGGTGGCAAGGTCAGCGACTACATCGGCAAGCTGCGCCACAGCGTGCCGGGCGTGGGTCTGATCAGCCCGCCGCCGCACCACGACATCTACTCCATCGAAGACCTGGCCCAGCTCATCCACGACCTGAAGAACGTGGCGCCGCATTCGAGCATCAGCGTGAAGCTGGTGTCTGAAATCGGCGTGGGCACCATCGCCGCAGGCGTGGCCAAGTGCAAGGCCGACCACGTGGTGATTGCCGGCCACGACGGCGGCACGGGCGCTTCGCCCTGGTCGTCAATCAAACACGCCGGCAGCCCCTGGGAAATCGGCCTGGCCGAAACGCAGCAGACGCTGGTACTCAACCGCCTGCGCAGCCGCATCCGCGTGCAGGCCGACGGCCAGATGAAGACCGGCCGCGACGTCGCCATCGGCGCGTTGCTCGGTGCCGACGAGTTCGGCTTCGCCACCGCACCGCTGGTGGTCGAGGGCTGCATCATGATGCGCAAGTGCCACCTCAACACCTGCCCGGTGGGCGTGGCCACGCAAGACCCGGCGCTGCGCAAGAAATTCAGCGGCAAGCCCGAACACGTGGTGAACTACTTCTTCTTCATCGCAGAAGAAGTGCGCCAGATCATGGCCCAGCTGGGCATCCGCAAGTTCGACGACCTGATCGGCCGCGCCGACCTGCTCGACATGAAGCAGGGCATCGAGCACTGGAAAGCGCGCGGCCTCGATTTCAGCCGCCTGCTGGCTTTGCCCAACGTGCCGGCCGACGTGCCGCGCCTGCACACGCAAGAGCAGGAACACGGCCTGGACAAGGCGCTGGACAACATCCTGATCGCCAAATCCCGCGCGGCCATCGACAAGGGCGAGCGTGTGCAGTTCATCGAGGTGGCGCGCAACGTCAACCGCTCGGTGGGCGCCATGCTCTCCGGCGCGGTGACCAAGGTGCATCCTGAAGGTCTGCCGGACGACACCATCCGCATCCAGCTTGAAGGCACGGGCGGCCAATCCTTCGGAGCCTTCCTGGCCAAGGGCATCACGCTGTACCTGATCGGCGACGCCAACGACTACACCGGCAAAGGCCTCTCGGGCGGCCGTGTGGTGGTGCGCCCCAGCATCGACTTCCGAGGTGAAGCTGCGCGCAACATCATCGTGGGCAACACTGTGATGTACGGCGCCACCACCGGTGACGCCTTCTTCAGCGGCGTGGCCGGCGAGCGCGTCGCGGTGCGCCTCTCGGGCGCCACCGCGGTGGTGGAAGGCACCGGCGACCACGGTTGTGAATACATGACCGGCGGCACCGTGGTGGTGCTCGGCAAGACCGGGCGCAATTTCGCCGCCGGCATGAGCGGCGGCGTGGCCTACGTGTTTGATGAAGACGGTCAGTTCGCCAAGCGCTGCAACACCGCCATGGTCAGCATGGAGAAGGTGTTGCCCGCTGCCGAGCAGGAAGCCACCGTCGACAAGGCGATCTGGCACCGTGGCCTGAGCGACGAAGCGCAGCTGAAAAAGCTTCTGGAGGAGCACAACCGCTGGACCGGCAGCAAGCGCGCGCGCGAACTGCTCGACACCTGGGCGCAGTCGCGCGACAAGTTCGTGAAGGTTTTCCCCAACGAGTACAAGCGCGCGCTGGGCGAAATCCACGCCCGCAAGAACGCTTCCGAGGCGACCACCAAGGCCCAGGTCACGGCGAAAAAAGCCACCGCCGCCGCCAAATAAGCCAACCCAACCGAAGGACACGCATCATGGGAAAAGTCACCGGCTTCATGGAATACGAGCGCCTGGAAGAGGGTTACAAGCCCGTGCCCGAGCGCCTGAAGCACTACAAGGAATTCGTCGTCGCACTCGATGACCAGCAGGCCAAGGTGCAGGCTGCGCGCTGCATGGACTGCGGCACGCCGTTCTGCAACAGCGGCTGCCCGGTCAACAACATCATTCCGGACTTCAACGATCTGGTGTACCAAGGCGACTGGAAGAACGCCATCACCGTGCTGCACAGCACCAACAATTTCCCCGAGTTCACCGGCCGCATCTGCCCCGCACCGTGCGAGGCCGCCTGCACGCTCAACGTGAACGACGACGCCGTGGGCATCAAGTCGATCGAGCACGCCATCATCGACCGCGCCTGGGCCGAAGGCTGGGTGCAGCCGCAGCCCCCGCGACACAAGACCGGCAAGAAGGTGGCCGTGGTCGGCTCCGGCCCGGCCGGCATGGCCGCCGCGCAGCAGCTCGCGCGCGCCGGTCACGACGTGACGCTGTTCGAGAAGAACGACCGCGTGGGCGGCCTGCTGCGCTACGGCATTCCGGATTTCAAGATGGAGAAGACCCACATCGACCGCCGCGTGGCGCAGATGGAGGCCGAAGGCGTGGTGTTCCGCACGGGCGTCATGGTCGGTGCGCTGCCCAAAGACACCAAGGTCACCAACTGGGCGCAGGAGACCATCACGCCCGAGCAATTGCAGAAGGACTTCGACGCTGTGCTGCTCACCGGCGGCTCCGAACAAAGCCGCGACCTGCCGGTGCCCGGCCGCGACCTCGATGGCGTGCACTTCGCCATGGAGTTCCTGCCGCAGCAAAACAAGGTCAACGCCGGCGACAAGTTCAAGGGCCAGTTGCGCGCCGACGGCAAACACGTGATCGTGATCGGCGGTGGCGACACCGGCAGCGACTGCGTGGGTACCAGCACGCGCCACGGCGCGGTCAGCGTGACCCAGTTCGAAGTGATGCCCCAGCCGCCCGAGCAGGAAGACAAGCCCCTGGTCTGGCCCTACTGGCCGCTCAAGCTGCGCACCAGCTCCAGCCACGACGAGAGCGCCGAGAAGGGCATCCTGCAGCGCGAGTTCGCCATCTCCACCAAGGCCTTCAAGGGCGAAAAGGGCAAAGTCACCGGACTGACCACCGTGCACGTCGAGATGAAAGACGGCAAGCTGGTCGAGATCCCCGGTACTGAAAAAGAGTACAAGGCCGACCTGGTGCTGCTGGCCATGGGCTTCGTGAATCCGGTGGCCAGCATCCTGGACGGCTTCGGTGTGGACAAGGATGCCCGGGGCAACGCCAAGGCCAGCACCGAGTTCACCGGGGGATACGCGACCAACGTGCCCAAGGTGTTTGCCGCTGGCGACATGCGCCGTGGCCAGAGCCTGGTGGTGTGGGCGATCCGCGAAGGCCGCCAGGCCGCTCGCTCGGTCGACGAATTCCTGATGGGGTTCTCCGACCTGCCGCGCTGAAGCCGGCACCGCCGCACGGAAGTCGGGTTTACCCCGAATCCCTTATCATTCAACGACCGGGCACCCTCTGCCCGGTTTTTGTTTGATGACCACCGAAAACGCACCTCCTCTGGTCGAACTGCGCAACCTCACCTTCGGATACGGCGAGCGCGCCATCCTCGACAACGTCACGTTGACCGTGCCCCGCGGCAAGGTCACGGCGCTCATGGGCGCTTCCGGCGGCGGCAAGACCACGGTGCTGCGCCTCATCGGGGGCCAGCTCCGTGCCCAGAAGGGCCAGACCCTGTTCGACGGGCAGGACATCACGGTGATGCGGGCCGATGCCCTGTATGCGGCGCGCCGGCGCATGGGCATGCTGTTCCAGTTCGGTGCCTTGTTCACCGACATGAGTGTGTTCGACAACGTGGCCTTTCCGCTGCACGAGCACACGAAACTGCCCGAAGCCCTGGTGCGCGACATCGTCCTGATGAAGCTCAATGCGGTCGGCCTTCGCGGTGCGCGCGACCTCATGCCCAGCGAACTCTCCGGCGGCATGGCGCGGCGCGTGGCGCTGGCCCGGGCGATCGCGCTCGACCCCGAACTCGTCATGTACGACGAACCTTTCGCCGGGCTGGACCCCATTTCGCTCGGCACCGCCGCTCGACTCATTCGCCAACTCAACGACGCCATGGGCCTGACCAGCATCGTGGTCTCGCACGATCTGGACGAAACCTTCCACATTGCCGACCAGGTCATCGTGCTGGCCAACGGCAAGATCGCAGCCCAGGGCACGCCGGAGGAAGTCCGCCACAGCGAAGACCCGCTGGTCAAGCAGTTCGTCAACGCTTTGCCCGATGGTCCGGTGCGCTTTCACCACCCCGGCCCGAGTCTCGAAGACGACTTCGGCAACGGCCACAAGGAGACGGCATGACGGTGGCCTGGATCGCCCGCCTGGGCTTTGCGGTGCGCAGCCAGATCATCGACATCGGCACCAGCGCGCGCCTCCTCGTGCGCCTTTTGTTGCTGCTGGGCGCCGCCCTGCGCCGCCCGGCGCTGTTGCGCGATCAGATCCACTTTCTGGGCAACCACTCGTTGGCCCTCATCGGCGTTTCGGGTTTGTTCGTCGGCTTCGTGCTCGGCCTGCAGGGGTACTACACGTTGCGCATCTACGGCGCCACCGAGGCGCTGGGGCTGCTGGTCACGCTCTCGCTGGTGCGCGAACTCGGTCCGGTGATCACGGCGCTGTTGTTTGCCGGTCGAGCCGGCACCTCGCTCACCGCCGAGATTGGCCTCATGAAGGCGGGCGAACAGCTCAGCGCCATGGAAATGATGGCGGTGGACCCGGTGCGCCGTGTGCTCGCCCCGCGATTCTGGGCCGGCGTGATCGTCATGCCTTTGCTGGCCGGCATCTTCAGTGCGGTGGGTGTCATCGGCGGCTGGGTGGTCGGCGTGCTCATGCTGGGTCTGGACGGTGGCGCCTTCTGGAGCCAGATGCAGGGCGGGGTGGACGTCTGGGCCGATGTGGGCAACGGCGTCATCAAAAGCGTGGTGTTCGGCTTTGCCGTGACCTTCATCGCCTTGCTCCAGGGTTTCAGCGCGCATCCCACGCCCGAGGGCGTGTCGCGCGCCACCACCCGCACCGTGGTGGTGGCCTCGCTGGCCGTGCTGGCGCTCGATTTCATCCTCACCGCCACGATGTTCAGCATCTGAGCGTCATCCGGAGATCAACATGCAAACTTCCAAAAACGACATCTGGGTCGGCCTGTTCGTGCTGATCGGCGCAGCGGCCATCCTGTTCCTGGCCCTGCAGTCGGCCAACCTGCTCAGCCTGAACTTCGAGAAGACCTACCAGGTGGTGGGCCGTTTCGACAACGCGGGTGGCGTCAAGCCCAAGGCCGCTGTGCGCAGCGCGGGCGTGGTCGTCGGGCGGGTCGAGTCCATCACGTTTGACGACACCACCTTCCAGGCCAACATCACCCTGGCACTCGAATCGCGGTACAAATTTCCCAAAGACAGCTCGCTCAAGATCCTCACCAACGGATTGCTGGGTGAGCAGTACATCGGCATCGAGCCCGGTGGCGACACCGAGAACATCGTGGCGGGTGCCGTGATCACACAAACCCAGTCGGCGGTGATCCTGGAAAACCTGATCAGCCAGTTTCTGTTCAGCAAGGCCGCCGACAGCGGAGACGCGAAGCCCGCCGAGTAAGCCCAACAGGGCTTTTGGCGGCGCGTCAGTACAAGACACGGCAACTTGACAAGAATGCAGGGCGCCACAGCAACAAAGACACGGGCCATGCGCCCAGGGGGTTTCACATGAACAACAAGCTCAAACACACCAGCCGGTCCCCGGCACTGCTGGCCAGCGGCCTGGCACTGGCCCTGCTCACCGGCTGCGCCACAGGCCCAGACGCCAATCCTCGCGACCCGCTGGAGCCGTTCAACCGCGGCGTCTACCGCTTCAACGATGCGGTGGACACGGCGGTCCTCAAGCCGGTGGCCACGGTTTACAAAGACGTCACGCCCAGCCCGGTGCAAACCGGCGTGAACAACTTCTTTGGCAACATCGGCGACCTTTGGTCGGCGGCCAACGCGGCGTTCCAGTTGCGCCCGCGCGAAGCGGGCGAAAACCTGATGCGGTTCAGCGTCAACTCCGTGCTCGGCCTCGGTGGTCTGCTCGACATCGCCACCGAAGCCGGCATTCCGCGCACCCGCCTGGATTTCGGCCACACCCTGGGCCGTTGGGGCGCACCTTCGGGCGCTTACCTGGTGCTGCCGATTTTTGGTCCGTCGTCGGTGCGTGATGGCACTGGTCTCTTGGTGGACATGAGTGTGGACCCGGTCACGGGTTTGAGCGACGTGTCCACGCGCAACTCGCTCACGGCGCTGCGTGTGGTCGACACCCGTGCCGGCCTGTTGCGCGCCTCGTCGTTGCTGGAGGAGGCTGCGCTTGACAAATACAGCTTCACCCGCGATCTCTACCTCAATCGCCGCCAAAGTCAGATCGACGACATGATCGACAAAGGCATCGGTCTGGGCGATGGTGAATAAGACTCCGATACGTCTCGCAACGAATGCAGTGGAACTGCTTCATATTTCTGCCGATCTGATCCATTAGGCTGCTCTGTCTGCAGTTGGCCATTGGCCTCAAAAGGAAAACAACCATGATGAAACGCCGCTCCTGGCTCTCCGCCCTCGTGATCACCGCCGCTGGTGTGATGTCGTTGCCCGCCATGGCGCAAGACGAAGCGCCTGACGCCCTGGTCAAGCGCATTTCCAGCGACGTGCTCGCTTCGGTGAAGGCCGATCCCGCCATTCAGGCTGGTGACGTGAACCGCATCGTGGCGCTGGTCGACACCAAGATCCTGCCCAGCGTGAACTTCACCCGCATGACGTCTTCGGCGGTGGGGCGCTTCTGGCGCCAGGCCACGCCCGAGCAGCAAAAGCAGCTGCAGGACGAGTTCAAGATCCTGCTGGTGCGCACCTATTCCGGCGCGCTCGGTGAGGTGAAGGACCAGACCGTGACCTTCAAGCCGATGCGCTCCAAGCCCGAAGACACCGAAGTGGTCGTGCGCTCCGAAGTGCGGGGCAAAGGCGATCCGATCCAGCTCGACTACCGCATGGAAAAAACCGCCGGCGGCTGGAAGATTTACGACATCAACGTGCTCGGCGTCTGGCTGGTGGAAACCTACCGCACCCAGTTTGCGCAGGAAATCAACGCCAAAGGCATCGACGGTCTGATCGCCTCGCTGGTGCAGCGCAACAAGTCCAACGTGGCCAAGACCAGCTGATCCTGTGACGATTTCCATGTCCACGGCCGCTGTCCCGGCGGCCCTTCCGTCGCAGGTCACGCTGGCGAACGCCGGCAAGACCCTGGTGGAGCTGAAACAGGCGCTCTCACAACAGGCCGGTCCGGTGGTGATGCTCGACGCTGCATCGTTGAGCGTGTTCGACTCGTCGGCTGTGGCTGTGCTGCTGGAGTTGCGCCGGCTCCTGCGCGCCGAGGGCAAGACCCTGCAGGTGCGCCATTGGCCGCGCCGGCTGGAGAGCCTGATGGGTCTGTACGGCGTGAACGAGCTGCTCGCGCCCTGAGCGTTCCCCGCGTGCAATGGTCGCGGGGTCTGGCCCCGTGCCCCGTGCGGACACCCCACCGGGCATAAAATACGCGGTTCTCCACCGCCGCCGGATGCTCTGTGCGCGGCCCATGACCTCAGTGGTTCTCCCGCGCATGCCCGCCGTTTCCTTTCAAGACGTCTCCAAAAGCTACCCGTCCTCTCGCGGCAACGTGCAAGCCTTGCAGTCGGTGTCGTTCGACATCGAGGCAGGCGAGTTTTTCGGTTTGCTGGGACCCAACGGCGCTGGGAAAACCACACTGATCAGCATCCTGGCTGGTCTGGCCCGCGCCTCGTCAGGCCGCGTGCTAGTGCACGGCAGCGACGTGCAGGCCGACTACCAGGCAGCGCGTCGCCAACTCGGTGTGGTGCCGCAAGAGCTGGTCTTCGATCCCTTTTTCAACGTGCGCGAAGCGCTGCGCATCCAGTCCGGCTACTTCGGCATCCGGCGCAACGACGCGTGGATCGACGAGCTGCTCGAAGGCCTGGGCCTCGCCGACAAGGCCAATGCCAACATGCGCCAGCTCTCGGGCGGCATGAAGCGCCGGGTGTTGATCGCACAAGCCCTGGTGCACAAGCCGCCGGTGATCGTGCTCGACGAACCCACTGCCGGTGTGGACGTGGAGCTGCGCCAGACCCTGTGGCAGTTCATCTCCGACCTCAACAAACGCCTGGGCAGCACCGTGCTGCTGACCACGCATTACCTGGAAGAAGCCGAGGCCCTGTGCGGGCGGATCGCCATGCTCAAACAAGGCAGGGTGGTGGCGCTCGAATCGACCTCGGCCTTGCTGTCGCGCGCTGCCTCCAACGTGCTGCGCTTCAAGACCGACGCGGCCCTGCCCACCGATCTGGCGGTTCAGGCGCGCATCACCGGCCGAGTGGTGCAGCTGCCGGCCAACGACGCCTTGGCGGTTGAACGCATCCTGGCGCGCTTGCGGGAGGTGGGTGTGGTGCCCGAGGACATCGAGATCCGCAAGGCCGATCTGGAAGATGTGTTCCTGGATCTGACCGGCGCACAGGCCCGGTCTGTGACCCCTGTCGAGGTGCCGGCATGAGCGGTTGGCAGACCCTCTTCTACAAGGAAGTGCTGCGCTTCTGGAAGGTCGGCTTCCAGACCGTGGCGGCACCCGTGATCACCGCCATCCTGTACCTGATGATCTTTGGTCACGTGCTCGAAGACCGGGTGCAGGTCTACGACTCCGTGAGCTACACCGCCTTCCTGTTGCCCGGCCTGGTGATGATGAGCGTGCTGCAGAACGCGTTTGCCAACAGCTCGTCTTCTCTGGTGCAGAGCAAGATCATGGGCAACCTCGTGTTTCTCTTGCTCACGCCGTTGTCGCACCGCGCCTGGTTCGTGGCGTACGTGGGTTCTTCCATCGTGCGCGGCCTGGCCGTGGGTGCGGGCGTGATGGTGGTCACATGGTGGTTTGCACAACCCTCGCTGGTGGCGCCGCTGTGGATACTCGCCTTCGGCTTCATGGGCGCGGCCCTGCTCGGCGCGCTCGGTTTGATCGCCGGCCTGTGGGCCGAGAAGTTCGATCAGATGGCCGCGTTCCAGAACTTCATCATCGTGCCCATGACCTTCCTCTCGGGCGTGTTCTACTCGATCCACTCGCTGCCCGAGTTCTGGCAAAAGGTCAGCCACCTCAACCCGTTTTTCTACATGATCGACGGCTTCCGCTACGGCTTCTTCGGCAAGAGCGATGTGTCACCCTGGATCAGCCTGGCGCTGGTGGGTGGAGCTCTCGCCGCCGTGAGCGCCATCGCGCTGCACCTGCTCAAGACCGGCTACAAAATCCGCCACTAGACATGACCGCTGAACAACTGCAATCCCTCATCGCCGCCGGCCTGCCGTGCGAGCACCTCGAAGTCACCGGGGATGGCCGTCATTGGGCCGCGGTGATCGTGTCGCCCGCGTTTGAAGGCCTGCGCCTGATCAAGCGCCACCAGGCCGTGTACGGCACACTGGGCGGGCGCATCCAGACCGATGAGGTGCACGCCTTGTCGATGAAGACCTACACCCCCGCCGAATGGGCGGCCCAACCCTGAACCGCCGGCCAGTCATGGACAAACTCCGAATCACGGGTGGGCGCACGCTGCAGGGCGAGGTCACCATCTCCGGCGCCAAGAACGCCGCGCTGCCCGAGCTGTGCGCCTCGCTGCTGACCGCCGACCCGGTCACGTTGAACAACGTGCCGCGCCTGCGCGACGTGGCCACCATGCGCCAGTTGCTCGACAACATGGGCGTGCAGACGCAGACCCACGGTGAGCGCGGCGGCATCACGCTGCAGGCGGCCGACCCGATCCTGGCCGAGGCCCCGTACGAACTGGTCAAGACCATGCGCGCGTCGGTGCTGGTCCTCGGGCCGCTGCTCGCGCGTTTTGGTCACGCCCGCGTGTCGCTGCCGGGCGGTTGCGCCATCGGCTCGCGTCCGGTGGACCAGCACATCAAGGGCATGCAGGCCATGGGGGCCGAGATCGTGGTCGAACACGGCTACATGGTGGCCAAGCTGCCGGCGGGCAGGACGCGCCTGCACGGTGCCCGCATCGCCACCGACATGGTCACCGTCACCGGCACCGAAAACTTTCTCATGGCTGCGGCCCTCGCCGAAGGCGAGACACTGCTGGAAAACGCCGCGCAGGAGCCCGAGATCGGCGACCTGGCCGAGATGCTGATCGCCATGGGCGCGAAAATTGAAGGCCACGGCACCAGCCGCATCCACATCCAGGGCGTGGACCGCCTGCACGGCTGCACCCACCAGGTGGTGGCCGACCGCATCGAGACCGGCACCTTCCTGTGCGCGGTGGCTGCCACGGGTGGTGACGTGGTGCTGCGCCATGGCCGCGCCGACCATCTGGATGCCGTGATCGACAAGTTGCACGAAGCCGGCGCCGAAATCGAGGCCGGCAAGGATTCGGGTGGCGACTTCATCCGCGTGCGCGCCTCGGGCCGCCTGAAAGCCCAGAGCTTTCGCACCACCGAATACCCGGGGTTTCCCACCGACATGCAAGCCCAGTTCATGGTGCTCAACTGCATTGCCGAGGGCACAAGCAAGGTGACCGAAACCATCTTTGAAAACCGCTTCATGCACGTCAACGAGCTGGTGCGCCTGGGCGCGCACATCCAGACCGACGGCAAGATCGCGGTAGTCGAGGGCATCGCGCGCCTCTCGGGCGCGACCGTCATGGCCACCGACCTGCGGGCCTCGGCCAGCCTGGTGATCGCTGGTCTGGTGGCCGAGGGGGAGACCATCGTCGACCGCATCTACCACCTGGACCGCGGGTACGACCAGATGGAAGAGAAACTGCGCGGCATCGGCGCCGACATTGAACGCATCAAATGATCACGCTAGCTCTCTCCAAAGGCCGCATCTTCGACGAGACCCTGCCGCTGCTGAAAGCCGCCGGCATCGAGGTGCTGGAAGACCCCGAGAAATCGCGCAAGCTGATTTTGGCCACCAGCAATCCCCAGGTGCGCGTGGTGCTGGTGCGTGCCAGCGACGTGCCGACCTACGTGGAACACGGCGGCGCCGATCTGGGTGTCACCGGCAAGGACACGCTGATCGAGCACGGCGGCCAGGGCCTGTACCAGCCGCTGGACCTCAACATTTCGCGTTGCCGCGTGAGCGTGGCGGTGCGCGCCGACTTCGACTACGCCTCGGCCGTGCGCCAGGGCTCTCGCCTGAAGGTGGCCACCAAGTACACCCACATTGCACGCGAATTCTTCGCCAGCAAGGGCGTGCACGTGGACCTGATCAAGCTCTACGGCAGCATGGAGCTCGCGCCCCTGACCGGTCTGGCCGACGCCATCGTGGACCTGGTGTCCACCGGCAACACGCTCAAGGCCAACCACCTGGTCGAGGTCGAACGCATCATGGACATCAGCGCGCGCCTGGTGGTCAACCAGGCCTCGCTCAAACTCAAGCAAGCCGCCATCCGCCCCCTCATCAACGCCTTTGCCCAAGCCATCGAACAAGGCACGCCCGCATGACCTTCACCGCCCGTCCCGCTCGCCTGTCCACCACCGCCGCCGACTTCGAGGCCCAGTTCGCGGCCCGGTTGCATTGGTCGGCCGAGACCGACGGTGCGATCGAAGAGCGCGTGGCCGGCATCCTGGACGATGTGAAGACGCGCGGCGACGCTGCGGTGCTGGAATACACCGCCCGTTTTGACGGACTTGATGTGGCGAGCCTTAGCCAGCTGGAGCTCACCCAGACCGAACTGAAGGCCGCTTTCGACGGTTTGCCCGACGCGCAGCGCGATGCCCTGCAGGCGGCAGCCCGCCGTGTGCGCAGCTACCACGAAGCGCAAAAAAAGGCCGGCGGCGAGAGCTGGAGCTACCGGGACGAAGACGGCACGCTGCTGGGTCAGAAAGTCACGCCGCTGGACCGCGTGGGCATCTATGTGCCCGGCGGCAAGGCGGCTTACCCGTCGAGCGTGTTGATGAACGCGATTCCCGCCCACGTGGCCGGCGTGGCCGAAATCATCATGGTGGTGCCCACGCCGCGGGGCGAAAAGAATCCGCTGGTGCTGGCTGCGGCCTATGTGGCTGGCGTCACGCGCGCCTTCACCATCGGCGGCGCGCAGGCCGTGGCCGCGCTGGCTTTTGGAACCGCCACCGTGCCCAAAGTCGACAAGATCACCGGCCCGGGCAACGCGTATGTGGCCAGCGCCAAGAAGCGCGTGTTCGGAACCGTGGGCATCGACATGATCGCCGGCCCGAGCGAAATCCTGGTGCTGGCCGACGGCAGCACGCCGGCCGACTGGGTGGCGATGGACCTGTTCAGCCAGGCCGAGCACGACGAACTCGCGCAGAGCATCCTGCTGTGCCCCGACGCGGCCTACATCGACGCGGTGCAGGCCGCCATCGACCGGCTGCTGCCCACCATGCCGCGCGCGGCCATCATCGCGAAAAGCCTGAACGACCGTGGCGCGCTGATCCACACCCGCAGCATGGAAGAGGCCTGCACCATCAGCAACCGGATCGCACCCGAGCACCTCGAAGTGTCGAGCAGCGAGCCGCACCGCTGGGAGCCGCTGCTCAAGCACGCCGGCGCCATCTTCCTCGGTGCCTTCACCAGCGAGAGCCTGGGCGACTACTGCGCCGGCCCCAATCACGTGCTGCCCACCAGCGGCACCGCGCGTTTCAGCTCGCCGCTGGGCGTGTACGACTTCCAGAAGCGCAGCAGCCTGATCGAGGTGAGCCGGGCCGGCGCGCAGAGCCTGGGCCTGATTGCCGCCGAGATGGCGTACGGCGAAGGCCTGCAGGCGCACGCGCGTGCGGCCGAGATGCGGCTCGATGAAGTGCCACCGATGCGGGGTGCCCAATGAGCGCCCCGCCGGGCCGCCCCAAGCCAGCTCGCACCGCAGTGCGCAGCACGGAGGTTTCCCGATGAGCGTGAATCCGCTGAACATGATCCGTCAGGACGTGCAGTCCATGCACGCCTACGCCGTGCAGGACGCCACCGGCATGGTCAAGCTCGACGCGATGGAGAACCCGTTCGCGCTGCCCCCCGAGTTGCAGGCCGCGCTGGGCAAGCGCCTGGGCGCCGTGGCCGTGAACCGCTACCCCGGCCCGCGCGTTGACGACCTCAAGGCCGCGCTGGCCCGCTATGTGGACCTGCCCGCCGGTTGCAGCCTGATGCTGGGCAACGGTTCGGACGAACTCATCTCGCTGCTGACCCTGGCCTGTGACCTGCCGGGTGCCAACGTGCTGGCGCCGCTGCCGGGTTTTGTGATGTACGCCATGAGCGCGCAATTGCAAGGCCTCCCGTTCGTCGGTGTGCCGCTCACGGCCGACTTTGAACTTGACGAAGCGGCCATGCTGGCGGCGATGCGCGAACACCAGCCCGCCATCACCTACATTGCTTACCCCAACAACCCCACAGCCAACCTGTGGAGCACTGAGACCATCCGCCGCCTGATTCTTGAGGCGGCCAGCTTCGGTGGCCTGGTGGTGATGGACGAGGCCTACCAGCCGTTTTCCAGCCGCAGCTGGCTCGACGAGATCCGTGCTCATCCGTCGGCCAATGCCAACGTGCTGCTCATGCGCACGCTCTCCAAGTTCGGCCTGGCCGGCGTGCGGCTGGGCTACCTGCTTGGGCCCCGGTCGCTTGTGCAGGAGATCGACAAGCTGCGCCCGCCTTACAACGGGAGCGTGCTCAACGCTGAATGCGCGCTGTTCTCGCTGGAGCACGCCGAGGTGTTCGCTGGGCAGGCGGCGCAGATCTGCGAACAGCGCACCGTGTTGATCGACGCCCTGCGCCAGATCCCGGGATTCCAGCCCTTCCCGAGCGACGCCAACATGGTCCTGGTGCGTGTGCCCGATGCGCAACGTTGTTTTGACAGCCTCAAGGCCCAGGGCATTCTGGTGAAGAATGTTTCTAAAATGCACCCACTGCTGACGAACTGTCTGCGGCTGACGGTGGGCACACCGTCGGAAAATGCCTCGCTGATTCGCGCCCTCCAAACCACTCCATGACTTCCACGCCTTCCGCCTCCGCCCCCGCAGGAACCCATGACCGCGTGGCATTCGTGCAGCGCAACACCTCGGAAACGCAGATTGGCGTGCGTGTGAACCTCGACGGCACCGGTGCCGCCACCTTGTCCACCGGCATTGGTTTCTTCGATCACATGCTGGACCAGATCGCCCGCCACGGGCTGATCGACCTCGACATCAAGGCCGTGGGCGACCTGCACATCGACGGCCACCACACGGTGGAAGACGTGGGTATCACGCTCGGTCAGGCCTTTGCGCAGGCCGTGGGCGACAAAAAAGGCATCCGCCGCTACGGCCACGCCTATGTGCCGCTGGACGAAGCGCTCTCGCGCGTGGTGGTCGACTTTTCCGGCCGCCCCGGGCTGCACATGCGCGTGCCGTTCAAAAGCGGCATGGTGGGCGGGTTCGACACCCAGCTGGCGTTTGAATTTTTTCAGGGCTTCGTCAACCATGCCGGCGTCACGTTGCACATCGACAACCTGCACGGTGAAAACGCCCACCACCAGGCCGAAACCGTGTTCAAAGCCTTTGCCCGCGCTTTGCGCATGGCACTG
>JAXMMJ010000018.1:0-115297 GCA_034366585.1 Hylemonella sp. | reverse complement strand
TGATATGGAGCTTGATGGTTGTAATAGCGGCGATAGAATAAGAGTACTTGTACGTACTCCAAGTGGTTTTGAGTCTTCCCACGTTGTGACAATTCCTTAATTTTTATCCATATATTTTTGTTGATTACGTTAATCGGCCTGCCCGGCTCAGGAAAATCCACCGTCGGGCGTCACCTTGCCCGGCGTTTGTCTCTTCCCTTCTTTGATTCGGATCATGTGATTGAGCAGCGTATTGGCTGCTCGATTCGTGAGTTTTTCGAGCGGGAGGGCGAAGAGCATTTCCGCGATCTTGAGCAGGCGGTGCTGGACGAGTTGACGCAGGGCGAGTCCTGCGTTTTGTCCACTGGGGGTGGTTCGGTGCTTCGAGCTCAAAACCGCGCCCATTTGCATGCGCGAGGGCGGGTGATTTATCTGCGTTCCACACCAGAAGAGGTGTTTCGCCGCCTTCGCCACGACCGCAATCGACCTTTATTGCAGGTGGCAGATCCGTTGCAGCGTTTGCGTGATTTGTATGCCGCGCGCGATCCGCTGTATCGCGAGACGGCCCACTATGTGATTGAAACAGGTCGGCCTTCGGTGGCGACGCTGGTCAACATGATCGTGATGCAGCTGGAGCTGGCGGGTATTGATGCGGGGTGTACACAGGGCAGCTGTGCTCGTGCGCACCCATGAGGAAAAGTCTTGGTGGAGCGCTTCTTGGAAAAAGGTGGCATTCTGGCAGGGGCTGGTCGGCTTGACTGACGGGCTTGGTCGGCCGTTCGGGTCGCCTTTGCGAAGGGCCTAAACTTCAGGGCTATGAATACGCAGACTCTTACCCTTACCACCGTGGTGGTGGATATCGCCCTTGGCGAGCGCAGCTATGGCATTTTGATCGGTTCAGCGCTGTTTGACCGCGACGCCAGTTACATCGGCTTGCCTGCAGCCGCTTGCGCCGTGATTGTGACGAACGAAACCGTGGCCCCCTTGTATGCACAAAGCCTGGCTTCTGCCCTGTCGCCCCGTTACCCCGTGGTTCACACGGTGGTGTTGCCCGATGGCGAGGTTTACAAAACCTGGGAATCGTTGAACCTGATTTTTGACGCCTTGCTGGGCCACGGTTGTGACCGCAAGACGGTGTTGTTTGCCTTGGGCGGTGGCGTGGTGGGCGATATGACCGGTTTTGCGGCGGCCAGCTACATGCGCGGGGTACCTTTTGTGCAGGTGCCCACCACGTTGCTGGCGCAGGTCGATTCGTCGGTGGGTGGCAAAACGGCCATCAACCACCCGCTGGGCAAAAATATGATCGGTGCTTTTTACCAGCCGCAGCGGGTGATTTGCGACCTGGACACGCTCAAGACGCTGCCTGTGCGGGAGTTGAGCGCGGGTTTGGCCGAGGTCATCAAATATGGTCCGATAGCGGACATGGCGTTTCTGGACTGGATTGAGGCGAACATGGATGCGCTGATGGAGCGCGATCAACAGGCTTTGGCCTATGCGGTCCGGCGCAGCTGCGAGATCAAGGCCGATGTGGTGGGACAAGACGAACGAGAGGGTGGCTTGCGCGCCATCCTCAATTTTGGCCATACATTTGGCCACGCGATTGAGGCCGGTATGGGCTACGGCCAATGGCTGCATGGTGAGGCGGTGGGCTGCGGCATGGTCATGGCTGCACGCCTGTCGCAGGCTTTGGGTTTGGTCGATGCGGCGTTCGTAGAGCGTCTGACTGCGCTGATACGGCGAGCAGGCTTGCCCACAGTAGCGCCGGTTTTGGATGCGCAAGACAATGTGGGCCGCTACTTGGCGCTGATGCGGGTTGACAAGAAGTCTGAGGCGGGGGAGATCAAATTTGTCTTGATTGATGGTCCTGGCAAGGCCGTGGTGCGCCGTGCTGCGGACGACGTGGTCGCGCACGTGATTCAAGCCAGTTGCGCCAAGGCATGACGCTCCCCAGCGGACCCACCACCGGTCTGGCCCCTTTTGCCTGTGATCCAGCGCACAGCAGAGGACGCCGGTTTTTTGAACCTGAAGCGCCCACACGCACCGCTTTTCAGCGCGACCGCGACCGGGTGGTTCACTCCACGGCTTTTCGGCGCCTGGTGTACAAGACGCAGGTTTTTCTGAACCACGAGGGTGACCTGTTTCGCACGCGCTTGACCCACTCGCTGGAGGTGGCCCAACTCGGGCGCAGCATTGCCCGCTCGCTGTGTTTGAACGAAGACCTGGTGGAGGCGGTGGCACTGGCGCACGACTTGGGCCACACGCCGTTTGGTCACGCTGGACAGGATGCATTGCACAACTGTCTCAAGGCGCTCTCCATCGCCGAGTCCCGCAGCGGGTCTGAGGCTTGGGGTTTCGAGCACAACTTGCAAAGCTTGCGCGTGGTCGACGAGTTGGAGGAGCGTTACCCGGCGTTCAACGGTTTGAACCTGAGTTTTGAAACCCGGGAAGGGATCTTGAAGCATTGCTCGCGGGCCAATGCCCAGCGTCTGGAAGCACAAGAGCCCGGTGGTGTGGCTCAGCGGTTTTTGCAAGGGGGGTCGCCGTCGCTGGAAGCACAGCTGTGCAACCTGGCCGACGAGATTGCCTACAACGCCCACGACATTGACGATGGTGTGCGTTCGGGCTTGTTGACGATGGACCAATTGGCCGAGGTGCCGCTGTTTGAACACTACCGTTTGCAGGCCCTGGCTGCGCACCCGCAGCTGGTCGGGCGCCGTTTGTTGTTTGAATCCATACGCCTGATGCTGAGCGAACAGGTGTACGACGTGATCGACACCACCCGAACGCTGATCAGCGCTGCGGGTGTGCAGAGCTTGGCCGATGTGCGCAGCGGCTCTGGGTTGGTGGCGTTTTCACCGGACATGCGCGAGCGCTCGCAGGTGTTGAAAACGTTTTTGCTGCGCAATCTGTACCGCCACCCGCAGGTGGTGGAGACCACCGACCGTGCGCGCCGGGTGGTGAGCGATCTGTTTGAGCTGTACCTGAACGCGCCCCACGAGTTGCCCGAGGCCCATGGCCGCAGTCAGCACCACGCCCGTGCGGTGGCCGACTACATTGCGGGCATGACCGACCGCTTTGCCATCCGTGAGCACCAGCGGCTGTGCGGGACCGTGTTGTTTCCGTGAGCGGCTTCGCTGAACCCAGCCTGGAGGGCCAGGACAAGGCCGCTGCCGAGGCGCGTCGCCTGGCTGCGCTGGTGGTGGCGGTAGGCGTCACCTGTGCCTTGCACGTGGGCAAATTGCCGGTGGCCATTCCGGTGCTGCGCGGGTCTTTGGGCTTGACGCTGTTGCAGGCTGGTTTTCTGCTGTCGCTGGTGCAACTGGCGGGTATGACGCTGGGCCTGTTGGTGGGCTTGATGGCCGACCGGCTGGGTACGCGGCGGGTGATGTTGGCGGGTTTGGTGTTGCTGGCGCTGGGCAGTGCGCTGGGTGCGCTGGCGCCGAGTGTCAACAGTTTGCTGATGACCCGTGTGGTGGAAGGCATGGGCTTTTTGATGGCTGTGTTGCCCGCGCCTGGCCTGTTGCGCCAGCGGGTGGCGCACCCGCCCACCTTGGCCCGCGCCCTGGGCTGGTGGGGTGCTTACATGCCACTGGGCACCGCCTTGGCGTTGCTGCTGGGTGCACCGGCGATCCAGTGGATGGGTTGGCGCTGGGCCTGGCTGGTGTTGGCTGGGGTTTCTTTGCTGGCTGCTGCAGCGTTGATGCGCTGGGTGCCCGGGGTGGTGTCTGCTGGCCAACTTGCAGGTCATGTGCCGGCGAGGTTGTGGCCGCGGTTGGTGCGGACCTTGCGCGCACCCGGGCCTTGGCTGGTTGCAGTGGCTTTCTTGCTGTATTCAGGGCAATGGCTGGCGGTGGTGGGTTTTTTGCCCACCATATACAGCCAGGCGGGCTACAGCGGCGCTGTGGTGGGGGTGCTGAGCGCGCTGGCGGCAGGCATCAACATGGCGGGCAACATTGGTGCTGGACGCTTGTTGGCTCGGGGGGTGTCGCCTGGGCAGATCTTGTCGGTGGCCTATGGCGCCATGGCTTTGGGGGCTTGGGTGGCGTTTGCCGCACAAGGCTATCCCGTGTGGCAATACGGAGCGGTGCTGGTCTTTTCCGGTGTGGGCGGTCTGATTCCAGGCACCTTGTTTGGCCTGGCGGTGGTGCTCGCACCCAGCGAAGACACCGTGTCCACCACTGTGGGCTGGATGCAGCAGTTGTCTGCGTTGGGTCAGTTTCTGGGCCCGCCGTTGGTGGCCGGGCTGGCCATGCAAGTGGGGGGCTGGCACTGGACATGGCTGGCCACGGGCGCTTGTTCGTTGCTTGGTACGGTGGTCGCCTGGCGTCTGCAGGCTGCGTGGCAGACGCGTGCCGTCGTGGGCTGAGCGTTCATCGCAGCGCTCGTGCGCATGGGGACCGGTATCAGCCGCTAAACTTTCGGTAACATCATTTGCACGGGATTGCAGCGCCTTCACCACTTGCCGATAGGGGATTTCACATGAGTTTTCTGAACCAGCTCAAACAACAGGCGCAGACGTTGCAAACGCGGCAAGGCGATGACCTTCAGCAACTGGACGCCAACACACAAGCCACCGAAGCCGCTTGCAAGACGGTTTGGCACTACTTCATGGAGCTGCCGCGCCAGCTCAATGTGATCGAGCCCGCAGCAGCCAGTCTGAGCCTGGACGGAAAAACGCCCTGGCCTCCCATGAAACAAACCGACTTTCGGTTTGATGCGCGCAAGAAAACCTTGCGAGGCAAAGAAGTGTTCGAGTATTTGGCTTTGGGTTGGCAGCTGGAGCCGCAGCAACCCGCAGCGGCGGGTGCCAGTGGATCGCCCAAAGGGCGCGTGAGCGTCAACTTCCCGCCCGACCTGGAGCGGGTTGAGCGGCGCCTGCGGGTTGGGCAGGTGCGGCACGACCGACGCGAGTTGCGCCACCCGGACACCAACCGCTTGCAATCCATCGTGTTTGAGCACGACATGGTGGCGCGTGCCAGCGTGCGGATGACGCCCGACCATGACAAAGGCAGCTTCGAGGTTCGCCTCGCCGCAGTGGGTGGCCTGGAGGTTGTGAGCACCCGCTATACGGTGGCCCAATTGAACACGGCGGCACTGGACGAACTGGCCAAACTGATCGTGGGCCAGCCCAGCCGTTTTCTCTGATGCTGGGCCGTGCTGAGAACGCGGGGCAGATAATGGAGGTCAGATTAACCATCCGCTGAGCACCCGGTTCATGGCCCGCCTTCCCCGACTCACCGTTCCCGGTTATCCGCACCACGTCATTCAGCGCGGCAACAACCGCCAGCCCATTGTTCTCAGCGACGCAGACCGTGAAACCCTGCTGGGTCTGGTGGCGGATACCGCGCTCAAGCATCGCGTGGCATTGCACGCTTATGTGCTGATGGACAACCACTTTCACCTGTTGCTCACACCCGAAACCGAAGACGGTGTGCCACAGATGATGCAAGCCGTGGGGCGGCGCTACGTACGCTATTTCAACGATCTGCATCACCGCAGTGGCACCTTGTGGGAAGGGCGTTACAAGTCCACACTGATTCAGTCGGAGTCCTATTTGTTGGCCTGTATGACCTACATGGACCTGAATCCGGTTCGGGCGGGCATGGTGGCACAGGCTTCAGATTTCGTATGGTCCAGCCACCGGCACTACAGTGGGCTGGCGCAAGACCGGCGTTTGACGCCGCATACGCTGTATTGGGGCTTGGGCAACACACCCTTTGCGCGCGAAGCGGCATACGCCGAAATGGTGCGCGATGGTTTGTCGGTGCAGCAGCAAACCCGCATCACGGGTGCAGCATTGCGCGGATGGGCGCTGGGAGATGCGGGTTTTGTGGCCGAACTGCAAAAACGGACCCAGCGTCGGGTGACAGAATCCCGGCCCGGGCGGCCGGTTTCGCAGCGCAAGAGCGCTGAGAGCTTGTAAAAAATACCTGTATATCAAGCCTCTTCCGCTTGGTTTTAATATGTCCCCAATTTCCATTCAAGAACTTTTATGTCTGTTTAATTAGAATCTGACCCCTATTATTTGACTTGGCATTTTTGTTGCATTGCACTATGCTTTGCAACCCGCGATTTTTGTTTTACGCCCTCGAACCGAAAAGGATGCGCCATGACCACGGCAGCCGAACAGCAGCAACTCCAGCAACACGGTCTGTACGACCCGACCAACGAGCACGACGCCTGTGGCGTGGGCTTTGTGGCGCACATCAAAGGCCAGAAAAGCCATGCCATCGTTCAGCAGGGTCTGAAGATTCTGGAAAATCTGGACCACCGGGGTGCTGTGGGCGCCGACAAGCTCATGGGTGACGGTGCGGGTTTGCTGATTCAGCTGCCCGATGCGCTGTACCGCGAAGAAATGGCCGCCCAAGGCGTCACCCTGCCGCCCACCGGCGAATACGGTGTGGGCATGATTTTTATGCCCAAAGAGCATGCCAGCCGACTGGCTTGCGAGCAGGAAATGGAACGCGCCGTGGCCGCCGAAGGCCAGGTGCTGCTGGGCTGGCGCGATGTGCCGGTGAACCTGGACATGCCCATGTCGCCCACGGTGCGAGCCAAAGAGCCGGTGATTCGGCAGGTGTTCATTGGCCGCGGCAACGACGTCATCGTGCAAGACGCGCTGGAGCGCAAGCTGTATGTGATTCGCAAGACCTGCAGCGGCAACATCCAGCGTCTCAAACTCACGCACAGCAAAGAGTATTACGTGGTCAGCATGAGCAGCCGAACGGTGGTCTACAAAGGTCTGCTGCTGGCCAACCAGGTGGGTACCTACTTCAAAGATCTGGAAGACGAGCGCTGCGTGTCGGCCCTGGGCCTGGTGCACCAGCGTTTTTCCACCAACACCTTCCCCGAGTGGCCGCTGGCCCACCCGTACCGCTATGTGGCGCACAACGGTGAGATCAACACCGTCAAGGGCAACTACAACTGGATGAAGGCCCGCGAGGGCGTGATGTCCTCGCCGGTGCTGGGCGCCGACCTGAAAAAGCTGTACCCGATCAGCTTCGCCAGCCAATCCGACACTGCCACGTTCGACAACTGCCTGGAACTGCTCACCATGGCCGGCTACCCGCTGGCGCAGGCGGTGATGATGATGATTCCCGAGCCGTGGGAACAGCACACCACCATGGACGAGCGCCGCAAGGCTTTCTCCGAATACCACGCCGCCATGATGGAGCCGTGGGATGGTCCGGCGTCCATTGTGTTCACCGACGGCCGCCAGATTGGCGCCACGCTGGACCGCAACGGCCTGCGACCTTCGCGCTACTGCATCACCGACGATGATTTTGTGATCATGGGATCCGAGTCGGGCGTGCTGCCCGTGCCGGAAAACAAGATCGTGCGCAAATGGCGGCTGCAGCCCGGCAAGATGTTCCTGATCGACCTGGAGCAGGGCCGCATGATCGACGACGAGGAGCTCAAGGCCAACCTCGTCAACAGCAAACCCTACAAGCAGTGGATCGACAACCTGCGCATCCGCCTGGACGACGTGGAAGGCCCGGCCACGGCTGAGCCGCTGCCTTGCGATGTGGCGCTGCTCGACCGCCAGCAAGCCTTTGGCACCACGCAAGAAGACATCAAATTCCTGTTGGCGCCCATGGCTGCTGCTGGCGAAGAGGCCTTGGGCTCCATGGGCAACGACAGCCCGCTGGCCGTGTTGTCCGACAAGAACAAGTCGCTGTACAACTACTTCAAGCAGCTGTTTGCACAGGTGACCAACCCGCCGATCGACCCGATCCGCGAAGCCATCGTGATGTCGCTGGTGTCCTTCGTCGGCCCCAAGCCGAACCTGCTGGACATCAACCAGGTCAACCCGCCCATGCGTCTCGAGGTGAGCCAGCCCATCCTGGACTTCTCGGACATGGCCAAGCTGCGCAACATCGAGGCCACGACCCAGGGCAAGTTCCGCAGCGCCACGCTGGACATCACCTACCCGCTGGCCTGGGGCCACGAAGGCGTGGAAGCCAAGCTGGCGTCGCTGTGCGCCGAAGCGGTGGACGCGATCAAGGGCGGCAAGAACATCCTGATCATCAGCGATCGCGCCGTCAGCGCAGCGCAGGTGGCCATCCCTGCGCTGCTGGCCCTGTCGGCCATCCACCAACACCTCGTGCGTGAAGGTCTGCGCACCTCGGCCGGCCTGGTGGTCGAAACCGGCACTGCGCGCGAAGTGCATCATTTCGGCGTGCTGGCCGGCTATGGTGCCGAAGCGGTGCACCCCTACCTCGCGATGGAAACCCTGGCTGCCATGCACCAGGACCTGCCGGGCGACCTGAGCGCCGACAAGGCTATCTACAACTACATCAAGGCGATCGGCAAGGGCCTGTCCAAGATCATGTCCAAGATGGGCGTGTCGACCTACATGAGCTACTGCGGCGCCCAGCTGTTCGAAGCCATCGGCATCAACGACGCCACCATCGAGAAGTACTTCACCGGCACGCCCAGTCGCGTGGGCGGTATCGGCGTGTTCGAGATGGCCGAAGAAGCCATCCGCATGCACAAGGCAGCCTACGGCAACGATCCGGTGCTGGCCACCATGCTGGACGCCGGTGGCGAATACGCCTGGCGCACCCGCGGCGAAGAGCACATGTGGACGCCCGACGCGATTGCCAAGCTGCAGCACAGCACGCGTGCCAACAGCTTCAGCACGTACAAGGAATACGCGCAGATCATCAACGACCAGAGCAAGCGCCACATGACGCTGCGCGGCCTGTTCGAGTTCAAGCTCGATCCGGCCAAGGCCATTCCGGTCGAGGAGGTCGAGCCCGCGAGCGAGATCGTCAAGCGTTTTGCTACCGGCGCCATGTCCCTGGGCTCCATCTCCACCGAGGCGCATGCCACGCTGGCCGTGGCCATGAACCGCATCGGCGGCAAGAGCAATACCGGCGAGGGCGGCGAAGATCCGGCCCGCTACCGCAACGAGCTCAAGGGCATCCCGATCAAGAAGGGCGAGACGCTCAAGAGCGTGATCGGCGCCGAACAGGTGGAAGTGGACCTGCCGCTGGAAGCCGGTGACTCGCTGCGTTCCAAGATCAAGCAGGTGGCCTCGGGTCGCTTCGGCGTCACGGCCGAGTACCTGTCCAGCTCCGATCAGATCCAGATCAAGATGGCCCAGGGCGCCAAGCCGGGCGAAGGCGGCCAGCTGCCGGGCGGTAAGGTGTCCGACTACATCGGCAAGCTGCGCTACTCGGTGCCGGGCGTGGGCCTGATCTCCCCGCCGCCGCACCATGACATCTACTCGATCGAGGATCTGGCCCAGCTGATCCACGACCTGAAGAACGTGGCGCCGCACGCCAGCATCAGCGTCAAGCTGGTGTCCGAGATCGGCGTGGGTACCATCGCCGCCGGCGTGGCCAAGTGCAAGAGTGACCACGTCGTGATCGCCGGCCACGATGGTGGCACGGGGGCTTCGCCCTGGTCGTCCATCAAGCACGCCGGCAGCCCCTGGGAAATCGGCCTGGCCGAGACCCAGCAGACCCTGGTGCTCAACCGCCTGCGTGGTCGCATCCGTGTGCAGGCCGACGGCCAGATGAAGACCGGCCGTGACGTCGCCATCGGCGCGCTGTTGGGCGCTGACGAGTTTGGCTTCGCCACCGCACCGCTGGTGGTCGAGGGCTGCATCATGATGCGCAAGTGCCACCTCAACACCTGCCCGGTCGGTGTGGCCACGCAGGACCCGGTGCTGCGCAAGAAGTTCTCGGGCAAGCCCGAGCACGTGGTGAACTTCTTCTTCTTCATCGCCGAAGAAGTGCGCCAGATCATGGCCCAGCTGGGCATTCGCAAGTTCGACGAGATGATCGGCCGTGCCGACCTGCTTGATGTCCGCAAGGGCCTGGAGCACTGGAAGGCCCGTGGCCTGGATTTCAGCCGTCTGTTTGCGATGCCCATCGTGCCTGCCGGCGTGCCCCGTTTCCATGTGGCCGACCAGGAACACGGCCTGGAGAAGAGCCTGGACCGTGTGTTGATCGAGAAATCCAGGGCGGCCATCGACAAGGGCGAGAAGGTCCAGTTCATGGAAGTGGTGCGCAACGTCAACCGCTCCGTGGGTGCCATGCTCTCGGGCGCGCTGACCAAGGTGCACCCGGAAGGCCTGGCGGACGACACCCTGCGCATCCAGCTCGAAGGCACGGGTGGTCAGTCCTTCGGCGCTTTCCTGGCGCGTGGCATCACGCTGTACCTGATCGGTGACGCCAACGACTACACGGGCAAGGGCCTGTCGGGCGGCCGCATCGTGGTGCGACCGAGCATCGATTTCCGTGGCGAATCCACGCGCAACATCATCGTCGGCAACACCGTGATGTACGGCGCTACCAGTGGCGAAGCCTTCTTCAGCGGCGTGGCCGGCGAGCGTTTTGCCGTGCGCCTCTCGGGCGCCAATGCGGTCGTTGAGGGCACCGGTGACCATGGCTGCGAGTACATGACGGGTGGCACCGTGGCTGTGCTGGGCAAGACCGGCCGCAACTTCGCGGCCGGCATGAGCGGCGGCCTGGCCTACGTCTACGACGAGGACGGTCAGTTTGCCGCGCGTTGCAACACCGCCATGGTCTCGCTGGACAAGGTGCTGCCGGCGGCTGAGCAGGAGAAGAGCGTCCCCCGCGCGATCTGGCACCGTGACCAGACCGACGAGGCCCAGCTCAAGAAGCTGCTGGAAGACCACCACCGCTGGACGGGCAGCAAGCGTGCGCGCGAGTTGCTGGATCACTGGACCGAGGCCCGCGCCAAGTTCGTCAAGGTGTTCCCGAACGAGTACAAGCGCGCCCTGGGCGAGATCAATGCCAAGAAGGCTGCCCCGGCCAAGACCGCTGCCAAGAAAGAAACCGCTCCGGCTAAGTAATGGCTTTGCGGGACAGATCAGGATTTGCGTAGCGAATCTGCTCTGTCCCCAACTGAATAGAGAAACAGGAAAGCATCATGGGAAAAGTCACCGGCTTCATGGAGTACGAGCGCATCGAGGAGGGCTACGAGCCCGTGGCGAAGCGCGTCAAGACCTACAAGGAATTCGTGATCGGCCTGAGCGATGAGCAGGCCAAGGTGCAGGGCGCACGCTGCATGGATTGCGGCACGCCTTTCTGCAACAGCGGGTGCCCGGTCAACAACATCATTCCGGACTTCAACGACCTGGTTTACCAGGGCGACTGGAAGAACGCGATCGAGGTGCTGCACTCGACCAACAACTTCCCGGATTTCACGGGCCGCGTCTGCCCCGCGCCTTGCGAGGCAGCCTGCACTTTGAACATCAACGACGACGCGGTGGGTATCAAGTCCATTGAGCACGCCATCATCGACAAGGCCTGGGAGCAGGGTTGGGTCAAGCCACAGCCGGCCGCCGTGAAGACCGGCAAGAAGATCGCCGTCGTCGGCTCGGGTCCGGCCGGCATGGCGGCCGCCCAGCAGCTGGCACGTGTCGGCCACGCCGTGACGGTGTTTGAGAAGAACGACACCATCGGCGGCCTGCTGCGCTTCGGCATTCCTGACTTCAAGTTCGATAAGTCGCACATCGACCGCCGGGTCAAGCAGATGGAAGCCGAGGGCGTGGTGTTCAAGACCAACGTCATGGTCGGTGAACTGCCCAAGGACTCCAAGGTCACCAACTGGGCCAAGGAAACGATCAGTCCCGCGCAACTGCAGAAAGAGTTTGACGCGGTCGTGCTGGCCGGTGGCGCCGAGCAGTCGCGCGACCTGCCCGTGCCGGGGCGTGATCTCGATGGCATCCATTTCGCCATGGAATTTCTGCCCATGCAGAACCGCATCAACGCCGGTGGCAAGATCAAGGACCAGATCATGGCCACGGGCAAGCACGTCATCGTGATCGGCGGTGGCGACACCGGCTCCGATTGCGTGGGCACCAGCAATCGCCATGGTGCGGCCAGCGTGACCCAGTTCGAAGTGATGCCCCAGCCGCCCGAGCAGGAGAACAAGCCCCTGGTCTGGCCCTACTGGCCGCTCAAGCTGCGCACCAGCTCCAGCCACGAAGAGGGTTGCGCGCGCGAGTTCGCCGTCTCGACCAAGGAATTCATCGGCAAGAACGGTAAGGTCACGGGCTTGAAGACCGTACACGTCGAGTTCAAGGACGGCAAGTTCGTCGAGATCCCCGGCACCGAGAAGGAATACAAGGCGGATCTGGTGTTGCTGGCCATGGGCTTTGTCAGCCCGGTGGCAACCATCCTGGACGCTTTCGGTGTGGCCAAGGACGGTCGTGGCAACGCCAAGGCCGGTACGGACTTCCAGGGCGGTTATGTCACCAGTGCCCCCAAGGTGTTCGCTGCCGGTGATATCCGCCGTGGCCAGAGCCTGGTGGTCTGGGCGATTCGGGAAGGCCGCCAGGCTGCCCGAGCCGTCGATGAGTTTCTGATGGGTAGCAGCACCCTTCCGCGCTAGGCGGCCTTCCCGAATCGCCCGTTGGGCGCAACAGGAATGGCGGGCTAGCCGCCCGCCATGCGCGAGGGCCGCCAGGCTGCGTGTGCGCTTGGCGAGTTCCTTATGGGGGGGGCAGTACGCTGCCGCGCTGATCCAGCACTTTGCCGTATGATGCAAAAGCCGGAACACGCCGGCTTTTGCTTTTTTATGGCTGCATCATCAGACACTCCCTTGGTCGAGCTGCGCAACGTCACGTTTGGCTACAGTGACCGCGTCATTCTTGACAACGTCAGCCTGAGCATTCCGCGTGGCAAGGTCACTGCGCTGATGGGGGCGTCCGGCGGCGGCAAGACCACCGTCCTGCGCCTGATTGGCGGGCAGAACCTGGCCCAGCAGGGCGAAGTGCTGTTCGATGGCGAGGATGTGACCCGCATGGACCAGCAGCAGCTTTATCTGGCGCGACGCCGCATGGGCATGCTGTTCCAGTTCGGCGCCCTGTTTGCCGACCTCAGCGTGTTCGAGAACGTGGCGTTTCCCCTGCGCGAACATACCGATCTGACCGAAGAACTGGTTCGCCACCTCGTGCTGATGAAGCTCAACGCCGTCGGTTTGCGCGGTGCGCGCGATCTGATGCCCAGCGAGGTCTCGGGCGGCATGGCGCGGCGCGTGGCGCTGGCGCGGGCCATCGTGCTCGACCCTGAACTGGTGATGTACGACGAACCGTTTGCCGGGCTGGACCCGATTTCCCTGGGGACGGCCGCCCAGCTGATCCGTCGTTTGAATGACGCCATGGGGCTGACCAGCATCGTCGTGTCGCACGACCTGGAGGAAACCTTCCAGATTGCCGACCAGGTGGTGATCCTCGCCAACGGCGGCATTGCAGCCCAAGGCACGCCGGATGAAGTGAAGCGCTCGACGGATCCCCTGGTGCAGCAGTTCGTGCAGGCCCAGGCCGAAGGGCCGGTGCATTTCCATTACCCGGGCCCCAGTGTGGAGCAGGATTTCGGGGAGGTTCAGGCATGAGCTGGTGGCGACCTTCCGATGTCGGCTTTGCCGTGCGGCGTAAGCTCGACGACATGGGCTATGCGACGCGGCTGTTCTTTCGGCTGGTGCAACTGGCCGGCCCGACCTTCAAGCGCCTGGGGCTGGTGCGCGACCAGGTGCACTTCCTGGGCAACCACTCACTGGCGATCATCGTGGTCTCCGGTCTGTTCGTGGGTTTCGTGCTCGGCCTGCAGGGTTACTACATCCTGGTGGACTACGGCTCGACCGAGGCGCTGGGCCAGATGGTGGCGCTGAGCCTGGTGCGTGAACTCGGCCCGGTGGTGGCGGCCTTGCTGTTTGCCGGCCGTGCCGGTACCTCGCTGACCGCTGAGATCGGCCTGATGAAGGCGGGCGAGCAACTCAGCGCCATGGAAATGATGGCAGTCGACCCGGTTCGCCGCATCCTGGCGCCGCGCTTCTGGGGTGGCGTGATCGCCATGCCCTTGCTGGCCGCGGTGTTCAGCGCGGTGGGCGTGATGGGGGGCTGGCTGGTCGGTGTGGTCATGATCGGCGTTGATCCGGGGGCTTTCTGGAGCCAGATGCAGGGCGGCGTCGATGTCTGGAATGACGTGGGCAATGGGGTCGTGAAAAGCATCGTGTTCGGCTTCACGGTGAGCTTCGTGGCCTTGTTGCAAGGTTATGAGGCGCAAGCGACGCCTGAGGGGGTGTCGAGTGCCACCACGCGGACCGTGGTGATGGCCTCGCTGGCGGTTTTGGGTCTGGATTTCATCCTGACGGCAATGATGTTTACGATTTGAGGAGAGTGTGGTGCAACGCTCAAAAAATGATGTGTGGGTCGGCCTGTTTGTCCTGATCGGCGCGGGGGCCATCCTGTTCCTGGCGCTGCAGGCCGCCAATCTGCTGAACCTGAGCTTCCAGTCCACCTACCGCGTCGAGGCCCGGTTCGACAACATCGGGGGGCTCAAGCCCAAGGCGGCCGTCAAGAGTGGTGGCGTGGTGGTGGGTCGCATCGAGGGCATCACCTTCGATGACAAGACCTTCCAGGCCCGCGTGATACTGGCCATGGAGAGCCGCTACAAATTCCCCAAGGACAGTTCGCTCAAGATTCTCACCAGCGGTCTGTTGGGTGACCAGTACGTCGGCATCGAAGCTGGTGCCGAAGAGAAGAACCTGGGCGCAGGCGACGTCATTTCCTCTACCCAGTCGGCCATCGTGCTGGAAAACCTGATCGGCCAGTTCATCTACAACAAGTCGGCTGAAGGCGCTGGGCCGAACGCGGCCAAGAAATGACGTTGGCGGGTTGTTCCCACCCGGGCCGGCCAGTGCTGCAGTCCTGGCTGTTGCGCCTGCTGGCGCTGGCTTTGGGCCTGTTCATGACCGGCTGCGCGACCGGTCCGCAGGCCAATCCCGCCGACCCTATGGAGCCCTGGAACCGGGGGGTCTACAAGTTCAACGATGCGCTCGACCGCGCCGTGCTCAAGCCGGTGGCCACGGTCTACCAGGAGTCCACGCCTGAGCTGCTGCGCAAGGGTATTGGCAACTTCTTCGCCAATCTCGAAGATGCCTGGACCACCGTCAACAGCGTGTTGCAACTCAAGGGGCAGGCTGCCGGCGAGAGTTTCACCCGCTTCTGGGTGAATTCCTTCTTCGGGCTGGCCGGCGTGCTGGACGTGGCCAGCGAGATGCAGATCCCGCGCCACAACGAGGATTTCGGCCAGACCCTGGGTTATTGGGGGGTGGGTGCGGGGCCGTATGTCATGTTGCCCTTGCTGGGGCCCTCGACGGTGCGCGATACCGCTGCCCTGCCCGCGGATTGGCGGGGTGACCTTGTGACCCATATCGAGGACGTGCCCACGCGCAACACGCTGATCGGTGTGCGCGTGATTCACAAGCGGGGCCGCCTGCTCAAGCAGGAAGACCTGCTTGAAGGCGCTGCCCTGGATAAATATACTTTCCTGCGCGATGCCTACCTGCAGCATCGCCGCAATCTCGTTTATGACGGGAACCCGCCCGAAGAGCCGATGATCGAAGATGTCGAGACGGACGGGGATGAAGCTGCCAAGTGAAGTCTGCCCTGTCGGCCGGGATGATCCGGCGGACGTTACAGTGAGGTCGGCATCCGGCCGGCGCATTGCCTGAGTTCTGGAGTGTTACACCATGCAACGACGCGTTTTTCATCACCTGCTGGCTGCCTGTGCCGCCATGGGCGCCCTTCTGGCACCGGCCTGGACGCCTGCCTGGGCGGCCGACGAAGGCGCTGATGTCGTGATCCTGAAGCTGTCGAACGAGGTGCTCGACAGCATCAAGGCGGATGCAGCCATCAAGGCCGGCGACATCAACCGCCTGATCGTCCTGGTCGATACCAAGATCATGCCGAATGTGAATTTCCAGCGCATGACGGCGGCCTCGGTCGGCCCTGGCTGGCGCCAGGCCACCCCGGAACAGAAGAAGCGACTGCAGGAGGAATACAAGATCCTGCTGGTGCGTACCTACGCCGGTGCCCTCTCCCAGGTCAATGACATGACGGTGTCTCTCAAGCCCATGCGTGCGGCGGCCGAGGACAAGGAAGTCGTGGTCCGCACGGAAGTCAAGGGCAAGGGCAATCCTGAGCCCGTGCAACTGGACTATCGCCTGGAGAAAACCCCGGGCGAAGGCCGGGGCTGGAAGATCTACAACCTCAATGTCATGGGCGTCTGGCTGGTGGAAACCTATCGCAGCCAGTTCGCCCAGGAGGTTCATGCCAATGGCATCGACGGCCTGATTGCCTCGCTGGTCGAGCGCAACAAGGCCAATGCCAAGAAGGCCTGATCATGCTGGTCCTGCCTTCTGAACTGACCCACAAGCAGGCCACGGCCTGTTTGCGCATGCTGGTGCAGGGCCTGCCCTCGCAAACTGGGGCCGCGGTGGTGGTGGACGCGGCTTCGCTCCAACGCTTCGATTCTTCCGCCTTGTCCGTGCTGCTGGAGTTCCGCCGTGCCAGCCTCAAGCGCGGCAAGGGCTTCGAAATCCGCAACCTTTCCTCCCGCCTGGTCGATCTGGCCCGCCTCTACGGGGTGTCTGAGCTGCTGTTGCCGACCGCCTGAGCGTGGGGGCTCTTGCGAGCGCCTAAAATAGCGGGTTCCCATGCCCGCTATCTCATTCCAGTCCGTCTCCCGGCTCTACCCGCTCGCCCGCGGTCCCAAGGGCGCCACCTTCGCCGCTCTGGATGATGTCAGCCTGGACATCGAGGAGGGGGAGTTCTTTGGCCTGCTCGGCCCCAATGGCGCGGGCAAGACCACCCTGATCAGCATCCTGGCCGGCCTGGTGCGTGCCAGCCGGGGCAAAGTCTCCGTGCTGGGCCACGACGTGCAGGCCGACTATGCCCAGGCGCGCAAGCTGCTCGGCGTGGTGCCCCAGGAACTGGTGTTCGACCCCTTCTTCAATGTGCGCGAAACCCTGCGCATCCAGTCCGGCTATTTCGGCGTGAAGAACAACGACGCCTGGATAGACGAGCTGCTGGAAAGCCTGGGCCTGGCCGACAAGGCCCACGCCAACATGCGCCAGCTCTCTGGCGGCATGAAGCGGCGCGTGCTGGTGGCCCAGGCCCTGGTGCACAAGCCGCCGGTCATCGTGCTGGACGAGCCCACCGCCGGTGTGGACGTGGAGTTGCGCCAGACGCTGTGGCAGTTTGTGGCCCGGCTCAACCGCGAAGGGCACACGGTGCTGCTGACCACCCATTACCTCGAGGAGGCCGAGGCCCTGTGTGGCCGCCTCGCCATGCTCAAGGCGGGCCGGGTGGTGGCGCTGGAACGCACCAGCGAACTGCTCAAGACCGCGTCCAGCCATGTGCTGCGCATGAAAATCGAGGGTCAGTTGCCGGCTGACCTGGCCAAGCAGGCGCGGGTGACCGGACGCATCGTGCAGTTTCCCGCGCATGATGCGCGCGAGATCGAGACCTATCTGGCCGCCGTGCGCGAGGCCGGGGTGATCGTGGACGACGTCGAGATCACCAAGGCCGATCTGGAGGACGTCTTCCTCCAGGTGATGGGAGATCAAAAATGAGCGGCTGGCAGACCCTGCTGTACAAGGAAGTGCTGCGTTTCTGGAAGGTCAGCTTCCAGACCATCGCCGCGCCGGTGCTGACGGCCGTGCTCTACCTGCTGATCTTCGGGCATGTGCTGGAAGACCACGTCAAGGTCTACGACCGCATCGGTTACACCGCCTTCCTCATCCCCGGTCTGGTGATGATGAGCGTGCTGCAGAACGCCTTTGCCAACAGCTCGTCCTCGCTGATCCAGAGCAAGATCATGGGCAATCTGGTCTTCCTGCTGCTCACTCCCCTCTCGCATTGGGCCTGGTACCTGGCCTACGTCGGCTCTTCGGTGCTGCGTGGCCTGGTGGTGGGCACGGGCGTGTTCCTTGTGACCTTCTGGTTCACCGACCTCACGATCCAGGCGCCGCTGTGGATCCTGGTCTTTGCGGTGCTGGGTGCGGCGCTACTGGGCTCGCTGGGTCTGATCGCCGGCCTGTGGGCCGAGAAGTTCGACCAGCTGGCGGCCTTCCAGAATTTCGTCATCATGCCCATGACCTTCCTCAGCGGCGTGTTCTATTCCATCCATTCCCTGCCGGTGTTCTGGCAGGGCGTGAGCCACCTCAACCCCTTCTTCTACATGATCGACGGCTTTCGCCACGGCTTCTTTGGCGTGAGTGATGTTTCGCCCTGGTTGAGCCTGGCCATCGTGGGTATCGCGCTGCTGGCGGTTGGAAGCCTGGCTGTGCATCTGCTGCGCACCGGCTACAAGATACGCGGATAAAGAACATGACTGCAGACGAACTCCAGACCCTCATCGCCGCCGGACTCAAGTGTGAGCACATCGAGCTCACGGGTGATGGGCGCCATTGGTACGCCACCATCGTCTCGCCCGAGTTTGAGGGCAAGCGCCTCATCCAGCGTCACCAGCGCGTCTATGCCACGCTGGGCCAGAAGATGCACACCGACGAGGTGCATGCCCTGTCCATGAAAACCTATACGCCGGCCGAATGGGCTGCGCAAGCGAAGTGAACACCCATGGATAAATTGCTGATACGCGGCGGGCGCGAGCTGCGCGGTGAAGTGTCGATTTCCGGCGCCAAGAACGCTGCCCTGCCCGAGCTGTGTGCTGCCCTCCTGACGGCGCAGCCGGTGACGCTGCTCAACGTGCCGCGCCTGCAGGACGTGGCCACCATGCTCAAGCTGATCCGCAACATGGGCGTGCAGGTCCAGCAGGGCGACGACGGTACCGTGCGCATCGATGCATCGACCCTGAGCAGTCCGGAAGCGCCCTACGAACTGGTCAAGACCATGCGTGCCTCGGTGCTGGCCCTGGGCCCGCTGCTGGCCCGCTTTGGCGAGGCCACGGTCTCGCTGCCTGGCGGCTGTGCCATCGGCTCGCGTCCGGTGGACCAGCACATCAAGGGCCTGACGGCGATGGGGGCCGAGATCACGGTCGAGCACGGCTACATCCTGGCCAAGCTGCCCAAAGGCGCGACGCGGCTCAAGGGTGCGCGCATTACGACCGATATGGTCACGGTCACGGGCACCGAGAACCTGCTGATGGCCGCCACCCTGGCTGAAGGCGAGACCATCCTGGAAAACGCGGCGCAGGAGCCGGAGATTCCGGACCTGGCCGAAATGCTCATCAAGATGGGCGCGAAGATCGAGGGACACGGCAGCAGCCGCATCCGCATCGAGGGGGTGAAGGCTCTGCACGGTGGGGAGCACCGGGTGGTGGCCGACCGCATCGAGGCTGGTACCTTCCTGTGCGCTGTGGCGGCCACGGGGGGCGACGTGGTGCTCAAGCATGGCCGTGCCGACCATCTGGACGCCGTGATCGAGAAACTGGTGGCTGCTGGTGCCACCGTGACGGCGGTGCCCGAGGGCATCCGCGTGCAGTCGCAGGGCCGCCTGCAGGCGCAGAGTTTCCGCACCACCGAGTACCCGGGGTTCCCCACGGACATGCAGGCCCAGTTCATGGCACTCAACTGCGTGGCCCAGGGCACGGCCAAGGTGACCGAGACCATCTTCGAGAACCGGTTCATGCACGTCAACGAACTGGTGCGCCTGGGCGCGAAGATCCAGATCGATGGCAAGGTGGCGGTGATCGAGGGTGTGGAACAGCTCTCTGGCGCCACCATCATGGCCACCGACCTGCGGGCCTCGGCCAGCCTGGTGATCGCCGGCCTGGTGGCCGAGGGCGAGACCGTGGTGGATCGTATCTATCACCTCGATAGAGGTTATGACCGCATGGAAGCCAAGCTGGCGGCCATCGGCGCGGACATCGAGCGTATCAAGTGAGAAAATGACCCCATGATCACGCTCGCCCTCTCCAAAGGTCGCATCTTCGACGAGACCCTGCCGCTGCTCAAGGCGGCTGGCATCGAGGTGCTGGACGATCCCGAAAAAACCCGCAAGCTCATCCTGGCCACCAACCAGCCCGAGGTCAGGGTGGTACTGGTGCGCGCCACCGATGTCCCGACCTATGTGCAGTACGGCGGTGCCGATCTGGGCATCACCGGCCTGGACACCCTGATCGAGCACGGCAGCGATGGTCTTTACCAGCCGCTGGACCTGCAGATCGCGAAGTGCCGCGTGAGCGTGGCGGTGCGCGAGGGTTATGACTACGCTGCCGCCGTGCGCCAGGGCGCGCGCCTGCGCGTGGCGACCAAATACGTAGCTATCGCACGCGAATTCTTCGCCGCCAAGGGCGTGCATGTGGACCTGATCAAGCTCTACGGCAGCATGGAGCTGGCCCCGCTGACCGGCCTGGCCGACGCCATTGTGGATCTGGTCTCTACCGGCAACACGCTCAAGGCCAATCACCTGGTCGAGGTCGAACGCATCATGGACATCAGTTCGCGTCTGGTCGTCAACCAGGCGGCGCTCAAGCTCAAGCGCGAACCCATCCGCAAGATCATCGACGCCTTCGGCCAGGCGCTGGGGCAGCCATGAGCCTGTCCGCCCGGCCCCTGCGTCTTGCCACCACGCAAAGCGATTTCGAGCAGCGCTTCAAGGAGCGCCAGCATTGGTCGGGTGAGACCGACGCGGCGATCGAGCAGCGCGTGGCCGACATCCTGGCCGACGTGCAAAAACGCGGTGATGCCGCCGTGCTCGAGTACACCGCGCGCTTCGACGGGCTGCCGGCCATATCGATGCAGGCGCTGGAGCTGACGCAGGCCGAGCTCAAGACCGCTTTTGATGGCTTGCCTGCGGCGCAGCGCGAGGCCCTCACCGCTGCCGCCCAGCGCGTGCGCAGTTATCACGAGGCGCAAAAGCGCGCCAGCGGCGAGAGCTGGAGCTACCGCGATGCCGACGGCACCCTGCTGGGTCAGAAGGTCACGCCGCTGGACCGCGTGGGCATCTACGTGCCGGGTGGCAAGGCCGCTTATCCGTCCTCTGTGCTGATGAACGCCATCCCTGCCCATGTGGCCGGCGTGGGCGAGATCATCATGGTGGTGCCCACGCCGCGTGGCGAGAAAAACCCGCTGGTGTTGGCCGCAGCCTACGTGGCCGGGGTCACCCGCGCCTTCACCATCGGCGGCGCCCAGGCCGTGGCGGCACTGGCCTACGGCACGGCCACCGTACCTGGCGTGGACAAGATCACCGGCCCGGGCAATGCCTATGTGGCCAGTGCCAAGCGCCGTGTCTTTGGCCAGGTCGGCATCGACATGATCGCCGGCCCCAGCGAAATCCTGGTGCTGGCCGATGGCAGCACACCGGCCGACTGGGTGGCCATGGACCTGTTCTCGCAGGCCGAACACGATGAACTGGCGCAGAGCATCCTGCTCTGCCCGGATGCGGCCTATATCGACGCCGTGCAGCGTGAGATCGACCGCCTGCTGCCCACCATGCCGCGTGCCGAGATCATCGCCAAGTCCCTCAATGGCCGCGGCGCCCTGATCCAGACACGCAGCATGGAAGAGGCCTGCGCCATCAGCAACCGCATCGCGCCCGAGCATCTGGAAGTCTCCAGCAGCGAGCCGCATCGCTGGGAGCCGCTGCTCAAACACGCCGGGGCCATCTTCCTCGGTGCCTACACCAGCGAATCGCTGGGCGATTACTGCGCCGGCCCCAACCACGTGCTGCCCACCAGTGGCACGGCCCGCTTCTCTTCGCCGCTGGGCGTCTACGACTTCCAGAAGCGTTCGAGCCTGATCGAGGTCAGCGAAGCCGGCGCCCAGACCCTGGGGCAGATTGCCTCGGTGCTGGCGCACGGCGAAGGCCTGCAAGCCCATGCACGCGCGGCTGAGATGCGCCTGAAAGATAGCAAGCAATGACAGCCCTCGATCCCACGCTGCAGCGCCTGATCCGCCAGGACATCCAGTCCATGCATGCCTATGCCATCCAGGCGTCGGCAGGTTTGGTCAAGCTCGACGCCATGGAGAACCCTTACGGCCTTCCGCCCGCCTTGCAGGCTGAGCTGGGTCAACGCCTGGGCCAGCTGGCGCTGAACCGCTATCCGGACGACCGTGTCAACGATCTGCGGGCCGCGCTCGCAAGCTACGCCGGCATGCCCGAGGGTTACGAACTCATGCTGGGCAATGGCTCAGACGAACTGATTTCCCTGCTGGCCATGGCTTGCGACGTGCCGGGTGCTTCCATCCTGGCGCCAGTGCCGGGTTTCGTGATGTACGCCATGAGCGCGCAGCTGCAGGGCCTGACTTTCCACGGCGTGCCGCTGACGCCGGAGTTCGAACTGGACGTGGTCGCCATGCTGGGGGCCATCGCCAGGCACAAGCCCAGCATCACCTACATCGCTTATCCGAACAACCCGACAGCCAATCTGTGGAACGATGCGGCGATCGAGAAGATCATCGCCGCCGTGGGCGAGCAGGGCGGCCTGGTGGTGATGGACGAGGCCTACCAGCCCTTTGCCGCGCGCAGCTGGCTGGAACGCATCCGCGCCAAGCCGGCGGCCAACAGCCATGTGCTGCTGATGCGCACGCTCTCCAAGTTCGGCTTGGCCGGCGTGCGGCTGGGTTACATGATGGGACCGGCGGCCCTGATCGCCGAGGTCGACAAAGTGCGCCCGCCCTACAACGTCAGTGTGCTGAACTACGAATGTGCCCTGTTTGCGCTCGAGCATGCAGATGTGTTCGCGGCCCAGGCGAAGGAGATCAAGGCCCAGCGTGCTATGATTTTGGAAGCGTTGAAGGCCCTGCCCGGGGTGCGGGCCTGGAACAGCGACGCCAACATGATCCTGCTGCGCGTGCCCGATGCGGCCAAGACCTTCGAAGGCATGAAGGCGCGCAAGGTTCTGGTGAAGAACGTGTCGAAGTTGCACCCCCTGCTGGCCAACTGCCTGCGCCTGACGGTGGGCACGCCGCAGGAAAACCAGCTGATGCTGGCCGCGCTGAAAGAATCCTTATGAGCACATCACGTACCGCCGAAGTGTCCCGCAACACCGCGGAGACCCAGATCACCGTCAAGCTCAACCTGGACGGAACGGGGAAGTCGAACCTGTCGACCGGCATCGGCTTCTTCGACCACATGCTGGACCAGATCGCCCGTCACGGCCTGATCGACCTGGACATCCAGGCCAAGGGCGACCTGCACATCGACGGCCACCACACGGTGGAAGACGTGGGTATCACCCTGGGCCAGGCCGTGGCCAAGGCCGTGGGCGACAAGAAGGGCATCCGCCGTTACGGTCATGCCTATGTGCCGCTGGACGAGGCGCTCTCGCGCGTGGTGATCGATTTTTCCGGCCGTCCCGGCCTGGAGATGCACGTGCCTTTCAAGAGCGGCATGATCGGCAGCTTCGACAGCCAGCTGGCCTTCGAGTTCTTCCAGGGTTTCGTGAACCACGCCTTCGTCACGTTGCACATCGACAACCTGCGTGGTGAAAATGCCCACCATCAGGCCGAGACGGTGTTCAAGGCCTTTGCCCGCGCCCTGCGCGCTGCGCTGGAAATCGACCCGCGCTCGGTGGGCACCATTCCCTCGACCAAGGGATCGCTCTAGTCGTATGACTTCCGGACTGCCGGCCAAGACCGTCGCCGTGGTGGACTACGGCATGGGCAATCTGCGCTCGGTGTCGCAGGCCGTGCAGGCCGCGGCCCAGGGCAGCGGCTGGCACGTACTCATCACCTCGCGCCCCGATGAGGTGCGCGCGGCCGCCCGCGTCGTGCTACCTGGGCAGGGCGCTATGCCTGATTGCATGCGCGAATTGCAGGACTCCGGCTTGCGTGATGCCGTACTCGAGGCCGCAGCGACCAAGCCCCTGTTCGGTGTCTGCGTGGGCATGCAGATGATGCTGGACCACAGTGCCGAGGGGAATACGCCGGGCCTGGAGCTGATCCACGGTGAAGTCGTCAAGTTCGACCTGGCCGGTCGCCTGCAGCCCGATGGCAGCCGCTACAAGGTGCCGCAGATGGGCTGGAACCAGGTATTGCAGATGGACCCTGGCCAGGGGCGGCACCCGGTGTGGGCCGGTGTGCCGGACGGCAGCTACTTCTATTTTGTGCACAGTTTTTATGCCCGACCGTCGGATGCGCGCCACAGCGCGGGCGAAGCCGATTACGGCGGCCGCTTCACGGCGGCCATTGCACGCGATAATATTTTTGCGACACAATTCCACCCAGAGAAAAGTGCAGCCCACGGCTTGGCCCTTTATCGCAACTTCCTCCACTGGAATCCCTGATTCCCCGCACGATTTCGCCTGATCGCGCTTCTGCCCTCGTTCTTGCACCATGCTTTTAATTCCTGCGATTGATCTGAAAGACGGCCACTGCGTGCGCCTCAAGCAGGGCGATATGGACCAGTCCACCACCTTCGGCGAAGACCCGGCGGTGATGGCGCGCAAATGGGTGAGCAAGGGCGCACGCCGCCTGCACCTGGTGGACCTGAATGGTGCCTTTGCGGGCCAGCCGAAGAACGAGCTGGCCATCCGCAGCATCCTCAAGGAGGTCGGTAGCGAGATCGATGTGCAGCTCGGCGGCGGCATCCGCGACCTGGACACCATCGAACGCTACCTGGACGCCGGGCTGCGCTACGTCATCATCGGCACGGCCGCCGTCAAGAACCCCGGTTTTCTGCAGGACGCTTGCACGGCCTTCGGCGGCCACATCATCGTCGGCCTGGACGCCAAGGACGGTAAGGTCGCGACCGACGGCTGGAGCAAGCTGACCCGCCATGAGGTGGTCGACCTAGGCAAGAAATTCGAGGACTATGGCGTCGAGTCCATCATCTACACCGACATCGGCCGCGACGGCATGCTCTCGGGCATCAATATCGACGCCACGGTCAAGCTGGCTCAGGCCCTGACCATCCCGGTGATCGCCTCTGGCGGCCTGAGCAATATGGCGGATATCGAGGCCTTGTGCGCGGTGGAGGGCGAGGGCGTGGAGGGCGTGATCTGCGGCCGCGCTATCTACACCGGCGACCTCGACTTTGAAGCTGCCCAGATCCGCGCCGACGAGCTGAATGGCTGAACCCGGCCCCGAGCTGTTTCACGGCCTTCCTGCACGCTCCCTGAGTCTGCCCAACGGTGACCACCTGCGGGTGCTTTTGCACGGTGCCCATGTTGTGTCCTGGGTGTCGGGCGGTCGCGAACGTCTTTATCTCAGCCCCCGCAGCGCTTTCGACGGCCAGTCCGCGATACGCGGCGGCGTTCCCGTCTGTTTTCCCCAGTTCAATCAGCGCGGGCCGCTGCCCAAACACGGCTTCGCGCGCAACTTGCCCTGGGTGGTCGACATGCCGCCTGTGCTCACGCCGGAAGCGGCGCGCATGCGCCTGCGTCTGCCCGCCAGTGCGGCGACGCGGCAGTTCTGGCCCCAGGCTTTCGAACTTACCCTGACGCTGGAGCTGCGCCCGGCTTGCCTGCAGTTCACCCTCGACGTGCACAACAGCGACGTCCTGCCTCTGAACTTCACTGGGGCCCTGCACACCTATCTGGCAGTTGATGACATCGCCGCGGCGCAGCTCACGGGCCTGGAGGGCCAGCCCGAGTGGGATGCGCTGACTGATCGGCATGGCCGGGCGACCGGCCCCTTGCGCTTCCAGGGGGGATTCGACCGCGTCTACGACGCCGCGTCCCAGGCTCTGGTCTTGCACGACGGGCCCCAGCGCGTGCGGATTGAACAAAGTCCCGGCTGGGCCCAGACCGTGGTCTGGAACCCGGGCGTGGAACTGGCGGCCACATTGCCCGATCTGCCGGCCGATGGGTATGCCCACATGCTCTGCGTGGAGGCGGCCCAGGTCATGCAGGCCATCGCCGTGCCCGCGGGGGGCACCTGGCAAGGCTGGCAGCGGCTGAGCCTCACCTGAGAGCGGGCGCGCCCCGCCCTACAATCCGGGCATGCTGGCCAAACGTATCATTCCCTGCCTGGACGTGACGGGCGGACGCGTCGTCAAGGGCGTCAATTTCGTTGAACTGCGCGACGCCGGGGACCCGGTGGAGATCGCTGCGCGTTACAACGAGCAGGGCGCCGACGAACTCACCTTTCTCGACATCACCGCAACCAGCGATGGGCGCGACCTGATCCTGCACATCATCGAGGCCGTGGCCTCCCAGGTGTTCATCCCGCTGACCGTGGGCGGCGGCGTGCGCACCGTCGAGGACGTGCGGCGCCTGCTCAATGCCGGAGCCGACAAGACCAGCTTCAATTCCGCCGCCATCGCCAACCCGCAAGTCATCCGCGATGCTTCGCACAAGTACGGTGCCCAGTGCATCGTGGTGGCTATCGACGCCAAGCGCCGTTATGGCGAGGACCTGCTGGCGCGCGGCGAGGGCTGGGACGTCTACAGCCATGGCGGACGCAAGAACACTGGGCTGGATGCCGTGGCCTGGGCGCGCCAGATGGCCGAACACGGCGCCGGCGAGATCCTGCTGACCAGCATGGACCGCGACGGCACCAAGTCCGGCTTCGACCTGGCGCTCACGCGCGCGGTCAGCGATGCCGTCAGCGTGCCGGTCATTGCCTCGGGAGGCGTGGGCAACCTGGACCATCTGGTGGAAGGCATCAAGATCGGCGGCGCCGATGCCGTGCTGGCCGCCAGCATCTTCCACTATGGCGAGTACACCATTGCCCAGGCCAAGGACCGCATGGCCAGCGCCGGCATTCCGGTACGTATCGAAGCGGTAGCCTGAGCACCAAACCGGACGACAATAAGCGCATGAACTGGCTCGACGAAGTGAAATGGGACGCGCATGGCCTGGTGCCCGTGATTGCCCAGGAACAGGGCAGCAACGATGTGCTGATGTTTGCCTGGATGAATCGCGAGGCGTTGCAGAAGACGGCGGAATTGGGTCGTGCGGTCTACTTCAGCCGTTCGCGCGGCAAGCTCTGGTTCAAGGGTGAGGAGTCGGGCCACGTGCAGACCGTGCACGAGATCCGGCTGGACTGCGACAACGATGTCGTCTTGCTCAAGGTGACCCAGCTGGGCCACGAGCCCGGCATCGCCTGCCACACCGGCCGGCACAGCTGCTTCTTCAGTGTCTACAAGGACGGCGCGTGGCGTGCCGTCGACCCGGTCCTCAAGGACCCCGAAACCATCTACAAGTGATGACCATGGCTGAGCCCACGAATTCCGTCGATGCCCTGGACCGCCTGGCGGCCGTGATCGAGAGCCGCCTGCCAGCGCGCGGTGGCGACCCCGAGAAGAGCTACGTCGCTCGCCTCTTGCACAAGGGGCCGGACGCTTTCCTCAAGAAGGTGGGTGAGGAGGCGACCGAGGTCGTGATGGCGGCCAAGGACGCGGACCATGGCGGTGAGCGCAGCAAGATCGTGGGCGAGGTGGCCGACCTCTGGTTCCACACCATGATCGCCCTGGCCCACTATGGTCTCAAGCCGGCCGACGTCATCGCCGAGCTGGAGCGCCGCGAAGGCACCAGCGGCATCGAGGAAAAGGCCTTGCGCAAGGCGCTGGCCCGCGAGAGCGGGGCACAGTGAGCCCTCGCCATCCCCTGCATCATTCACGGAGTTTCACGCATGAGTGAGGTCAAGCACAGCGATCCGGATTGCATCTTCTGCAAGCTGGTGTCCGGCAAGATTCCCGCAAAGAAGGTCTACGAGGACGAGGACATCTTCGCCTTTCACGACATCAACCCCTGGGCGCCGGTGCATTTCCTGCTGATCCCCAAGCGGCATATCCCTTCGATGGCCCAGGTCGGGCCCGACCATGTGGACCTGCTCGGGCGCATGATGGCCCTGGCGCCCCGGCTGGCCCAGGAACAGGGCTGCCGGCCCTATCCGGAGGGGGGATTTCGCATGGTCTGCAACACCGGAGGCGACGGCGGCCAGGAGGTGCACCACCTGCACATCCATGTGATCGGTGGTCCGCGCCCCTGGTTGAAAGGTTGAATTTCCCGGTTCGCGCCGATTGCGCGGCGTGGCGCTTAAAATCACAGAATTCCTTAGGAGAGAAATATGGGTTCCTTTTCCATCTGGCACTGGCTGATCGTGCTGCTGATCGTGGTCATGGTGTTCGGCACCAAGAAGCTGAAGAACCTGGGCAGTGACCTGGGTGGCGCCGTCAAGGGTTTCAAGGACGGCATGAAGGATGGTTCCTCGACCGAAGAGAAGCCCGCCGCTGCGCCCGCTCCCCAGCAGGTGGCCAGCACGGCAGCTCCCGCGGCTGACAAGAACACGATCGACGTCGAAGCCAAGACCAAGTCCTGAACGCCCCGCGTAGCCCTCAGGCATGATCGATCTCGGCCTTTCCAAGATGGCGCTCATCGGCGCGGTGGCGTTGATCGTCATCGGGCCGGAGAAGCTGCCGCGCGTGGCGCGCACCATCGGCACGTTGCTGGGCAAGGCCCAGCGTTATGTGTCCGACGTCAAGGCCGAGGTCAACCGTTCGATGGAGCTCGAAGAGCTCAAGAAGATGAAAAGCACGGTCGAGGGGGCGGCCCAGGAGGTCGAAAAGTCGATCCAGACCACCACCTCGGATTTCGAGAAAGACTGGGCCACGGCGACCTCGGGGCTGGATACGGCTAGCGACCTGTCCTCGAGCCTCACGTCCGTCCCGGAGTACAAGCACCCGGGCAAGAACTGGCGTCTCAAGCGTGGCTCCACTCCCAGCTGGTACAAGGCACGCCAGGGCGTGCGCACCCGGGCGCTGTCCGGTGCGGCCCGGGTGGCCCGCTACCGGCCCCAGAAACTGAACTGAGCTTGGCCGGCTCGCCCAGCACACAGGCAGGGTGCGGGCAGCACGGCCCCGCAACCGGTAACAACGCATGGCAGACCCACTAAGCAAAGACGACGAGCTGGCCGGTACCGAGCAGCCCTTCGTGCAGCACCTGATCGAGCTGCGCGACCGGCTCATCAAGACGGTGATTGCCATGGCCATTGCCGCGGCCATCCTGGCCCTCTACCCGGGCCCGGCAGCGCTGTACGACATCCTGGCCCAACCGCTGGTGGCGCACCTGCCCAAGGGCACGACGCTGATTGCCACTTCGGTCATCTCGCCCTTCATGGTGCCGCTCAAGATCCTGCTGATGGCGGCCTTCCTGCTGGCCCTGCCGGTGGTGCTCTACCAGGTCTGGGCCTTCGTCGCGCCCGGCCTGTACACCCATGAGAAGAAGCTGGTGCTGCCGCTGGTGATTTCCAGCACGGTGCTGTTCTTCATCGGCGTAGCTTTCTGCTACTTCTTCGTGTTCGGACAGGTTTTTGCCTTCATCCAGAGCTTTGCGCCCAAGAGCATCACGGCCGCGCCGGATATCGAGGCCTACCTGAGCTTTGTGTTGACCATGTTCATCGCCTTCGGCCTGGCCTTTGAGGTGCCCATCGTCGTGATCGTGCTGGCACGCATGGGCCTGGTCAGCATCCAGAAGCTCAAGGATTTTCGCGGCTACTTTGTCGTGCTGGCCTTCATCATCGCGGCCATCGTGACGCCACCCGATGTGGTGTCGCAGCTGGCGCTGGCCATCCCGATGTGTCTGCTCTACGAGGTTGGCATCTGGGCGGCGCAGATCTTCATCAAGCACACACGTGCGCCTGACGCCGAGCCGGCCGATTCCTGATCCTATTGCTGCGGAACGCGGCGTGGTTTTGGTCGCACGCCGGGCGTGATGCTGATGTCCAGCGCCCGGTCCTGACGGCGCACGCTGAAGCTGGCCGGGCTGCCCGGTTTGAGCGCGGCCACCCGGGACAACAGTTCAGTGACGTTCTGCACCGGCTTGCCGGCCACGCCCGTGATGACATCGCCCGGACGGATGCCGGCCAAGGCCGCCGGCCCGTTTTGCAGAACGCCGGTGATGATCACGCCCTCATCCGTCTTCACGCCAAAGGTTTCCGCGAGTTCCGGCGACAGGTCGCTGGGCTCGACGCCGATCCAGCCGCGCGTGACCTGGCCGTCCTTGACGATGCTTTCCAGCACCTGCTGGGCCGTGGCCACGGGGATGGCGAAGCCGATGCCCATATTGCCGCCCGAGCGTGAGTAGATGGCCGTGTTGATGCCCAGCAGGTTGCCGCTGGCATCCACCAGAGCGCCGCCCGAGTTGCCGGGGTTGATGGCGGCATCGGACGGGATGAAGTTCTCGAAGGTGTTGATGCCCAGCTGGTTGCGCCCCAGGGCACTGACGATGCCGCTGGTGACGGTCTGGCCCACGCCGAAGGGGTTGCCGATGGCCAGCACCGGGTCGCCTACCTGCAGGGCATCGGAATTGCCCAGCACGATGACGGGCAGCTTGTCGAGTTCGATCTTCAGCACGGCCAGATCGCTGTCCGGGTCGCTGCCGATCACGCGGGCGCGGCTGCGCCGGCTGTCGTTGAGGATGACCTCGATCTCGTCCGCGCCCTCGATCACATGGTTGTTGGTCAGGATGTAGCCATTCGGACTCACGATGACGCCACTGCCCAGGCCAACCTGGGGCTCGTTGTCCTGGTCGCCGAAAAAGAAGCGGAACCAGGGGTCGTTGCTGTTCGGGTTGCGCCGGGCTGCCTTGCTGGTGTTGATGCTGACCACGGCGGCCGAGGCCTTCTGCGCGGCCACGCGGAAGCTGCCGGGCGGAGGGGCACCATTGCGGTCGGAAGGTGCTTGGAAGAGGGCAACCGTCGGTGAGCCGCTTTGCTGACTGATGATCCATTCCGGCTTGAGCGTGGCCAAGACAAAATAGACCGCCAGCAAGACGGTGACAGCCTGCGAAAACAGCAGCCAGTAACGTTTCATGTGGGAAATTGTAGAGTGCCTCCTGCCATGTTGCCGCGGATCATCCATATTCAGCCCCTTGCCCCGTCCAAACCGGTCCTGGGCCAGCCCTGCAATGGCTGCGGTGTCTGCTGTCTGCATGAGACTTGTCCATTGGGCATATTGCTGTCGGGGCACCGCCGTGGTGCCTGTACGGTGCTGCGCTGGGACGAGAGCCGGGCCCAGTACCGATGCGGTGCCATGGTGCAGCCGCGGGAGGCGCTGCGCGTGGCCCTGCCGACGGGTCTGGGCTGGCTGGTGCCCGTTCTGCTGCCGGCGCTGCGGCGGCTGGCCGGCCGCTGGATTGCTGCCGGGCAGGGCTGCGACTGCAGTCTCGAGGTGTCGCCAGGCCAGCCTGACACACAAACTGACCGACAATCGGCGCCATGACGGACCGCACCCAGCTTCTGCAGGCCTTTGATGCCCTGCTGCAACCCGAGCGCTTTCGCGACTACGGCCCCAACGGCCTGCAAGTGGAAGGGCGCCTGCCAGTGCGCAAGATCGTCTCGGGCGTCACCGCCAGCCGAGCCTTGATCGAGGCGGCGATTGCGGCCCAGGCCGATGCCATCTTCGTACACCATGGCCTGTTCTGGCGCGGCCAGGACGGCCGCGTGACGGGCTGGATGAAACAACGCCTGGCCCTGCTGCTGGCAAACGATATCAACCTCTACGCCTATCACCTGCCGCTGGACGCGCATCCGGAACTGGGCAACAACGCCCAGCTCGCGGCGCGGCTGGGTTTGCAGGCCGAGGCCCGTTTTGGTGAGCAGGACCTCGGCTTCCTGGGGCAGCGCATGGATGGGGGCGCGTTTGCCGATGCAGCGGCACTGGCCGCTCATGTGCAACAGGCACTCAAGCGCACGGTCACCGTTGTCGGAAGTCCCGGCAAGTCCATCCGGAAGATCGCCTGGTGCACGGGTGGGGCGCAGGGTTATTTCGAGGCGGCCATCGCTGCTGGCGCCGATGCCTTCATCACCGGTGAAATTTCCGAGCCACAGGCGCATTACGCACGCGAGTGCGACGTCGTTTTCATGGCCTGCGGTCATCACGCCAGCGAACGCTATGGCGCGCCGGCCGTGGCCGGGCATGTTGCGGCACAGCTGGGCTTGGTCCATGAGTTCATCGAGATCGACAACCCGGCCTGACATGACGCTACCGCTGGCCATCACCCTGGGCGATGCCGCGGGCATCGGGCCGGAAATCATCGCCAAGGCCTTTCGCGATGCGCCGGAGCTGACGCGCGGCTGTTTCGTGGTTGGCGATGCGGCCACACTGCAACGTGCAGCGCAGCTGATCCGGCGCGAGGGCGAGGCTGTCCAGCCGCTCGTACGGCTCGACAGCGCAGAGCAGGCGCTGTCAGCGCCACCGCATTGCCTGCCGGTGCTGCAGGTCGAGGCACTGGCGGCTCCCGTGCCTTTCGGCCGCATCAGCGCCGAGGCCGGCCGCCTGGCCGGGCGTTGCGTGGTGTGGGCGGCGCAGGCTGCGCTGCGCGGCGAGATCGCCGGCCTGGTCACCGCACCTTTGCACAAGGAGGCACTGGCTGCTGCTGGCGCCCCTTTCGATGCCTTCCCTGGCCACACCGAGCTGTTGCAGGCCGAGGCGGCTGCCTTCCTCGGCAAGCCGGTGGGCGAGCTTCCGGTTCGGATGATGCTGGCCAATGATGAATTGCGTACCGTGCTGGTCAGCATCCACGTGTCGCTGCGCCAGGCCATCGAGGCGGTGACCTTTGGCAACGTGCTGCAGACGCTGCGCATCACGCACGCGGCCCTGACGCAGCTTCTGGGTCGCGCGCCACGCATCGCGGTGGCCGGGCTCAATCCGCATGCGGGTGAAGGCGGGCTCTTCGGACGGGAGGAGAGCGACATCATTGCGCCGGCGCTGGCGCAGGCGCGTACCGAGGGCCTGGATGTGCATGGTCCTTACGCGCCCGATACGGTCTTCATGCGTGCACGCGCGGTACCTGGCAAGCCAGGGAAGTTCGATGTGGTGGTCGCGATGTACCACGATCAGGGACTGATCCCTGTCAAATACCTGGGGGTGGAAAAGGGCGTGAATGTCACGCTCGGCCTGCCGCTGGTACGCACCAGTCCCGACCATGGCACGGCCTTCGATATCGCGGGGACCGGCCAGGCCGATGCCCGCAGCCTGATCGAGGCGTTGCGCATGGCGCATGGCCTCGATCAGGCACGCAGTAAGCGCCCGGAGGTCGGCTAGAATCATCAGCTGATCTGTATGGTCATATAAGTCAGTAAGCATATAACTTCCGAACCCGGTAGACTTGATTGAGGATTTCCATGAGCGACACGCTTGCCGATAAGAGTCAGATGGACCCGAGCAAACGGACGTGGCTGATTGCCACTGGTTGTGCAGGTACCGTAGGTGGCGTGGCAGCCGCCATTCCCTTTGTCAGCACCTTCCAGCCCTCCGAGCGCGCCAAGGCGGCCGGTGCGGCGGTCGAGGTGGACATCTCTGCCCTCAAGCCGGGTGAGAAGGTGACCGTCGAGTGGCGCGGCAAACCGGTCTGGATCATGCGCCGCACGCCCGAGCAGCTGGCCACGCTGGAAAAGGTGGAAAGCCAGCTCGCCGACCCGAATTCGGATCGCAAGGCCTACCCGACCCCCGACTACGCCAAGAACCGCCACCGCTCCATCAAGCCCGAGATCTTCGTCGGCGTTGGCATCTGCTCTCACCTGGGCTGCTCGCCCTCCGACAAGCTGCAGCCGGGCGCCCAGCCCTCGTTGCCGGATGACTGGCAAGGCGGTTTCCTCTGCCCCTGCCACGGCTCGACCTTCGACATGGCCGGCCGCGTGTTCAAGAACAAACCGGCGCCCGACAATCTGGAAGTGCCGCAGCATATGTACCTGTCCGACAGCAAGCTGCTGATCGGTGAAGACAAGAAGGCTTGAGGAACAAGAACATGGCTGAATTCAAGGAAATCGCTGCCGACGCTCCGGTGGTGGCCAAGGTCACCAACTGGCTGGAAAATCGCTTCCCGACCGCGTTCGACGCCTACCGTGTGCACATGTCGGAGTACTACGCTCCGAAGAACTTCAACTTCTGGTATTTCTTCGGCTCGCTGGCCATGCTGGTGCTGGTGATCCAGATCGTGACCGGCATCTTCCTGGTCATGCACTACAAGCCGGACGCCGCCCTGGCCTTCGGCTCGGTCGAGTACATCATGCGCGACGTGCCCTGGGGCTGGCTGGTGCGCTACATGCACTCCACCGGCGCTTCCGCTTTCTTCGTGGTGGTCTACCTGCACATGTTCCGCGGCCTCATCTATGGCAGCTACCGCAAGCCGCGTGAGCTCGTCTGGATCTTCGGCTGCGCCATCTTCCTGGTGCTGATGGCCGAGGCCTTCATGGGCTATCTGCTGCCCTGGGGCCAGATGTCCTACTGGGGCGCCCAGGTGATCGTGAACCTGTTCTCGGCCATCCCCTTCATCGGTCCGGATCTGGCCCTGCTGATCCGCGGTGACTATGTGGTGGGTGACGCCACGCTGAACCGCTTCTTCAGCTTCCACGTGATCGCTGTGCCCCTGGTCCTGCTGGGCCTGGTGGTGGCCCACCTGCTGGCGCTGCACGATGTCGGCTCGAACAATCCCGACGGCGTCGAGATCAAGGGCCCGAACGCGCCCAAGGATGCCAAGGGCAAGCCGCTGGACGGCATTCCCTTCCATCCCTACTACACGGTGCACGACATCATGGGGGTCAGCGTGTTCCTGATGGTGTTCTCCGCCATCGTGTTCTTCGCGCCTGAGTTTGGCGGCTATTTCCTGGAGTACAACAACTTCATTCCGGCCGACCCGCTCAAGACCCCGGCGCACATCGCCCCGGTCTGGTACTTCACGCCCTACTATTCGATGCTGCGTGCCATCACCACCGAGATGATGTACGCGCTGATCGCCTGCGTGGTGCTCGCCGCTGCCCTGGGTGCCTTGCGTGCCCAGCTTTCGACACTGGGCAAGGGCGTGGTGCTGGGTGCTGCGCTGGTGCTGATTGCGCTGATGCTGGCCATCGATGCCAAGTTCTGGGGCGTGCTTGTCATGGGCGGCGCCGTCGTCATCCTGTTCTTCCTGCCCTGGCTGGACAACTGCCCGGTCAAGTCCATCCGCTACCGTCCGGACTGGCACAAGATCCTGTACGGCATCTTCGTGATCAATTTCGTCATCCTTGCTTATCTGGGCGTGCAGCCGCCCTCGCCGATCGGCGAGCGTGTGTCACAGGTCGGTACCCTGTTCTACTTCGGCTTTTTCCTGTTGATGCCCTGGTGGAGTCGTCTGGGCCAGACCAAGCCGGTGCCCAGCCGCGTGACCTTCGAGGCCCACTGAGCCGGAGACTACAAAAATGAAAAAATTCATTCTTGCCCTGACCACCTTCCTCGCTCTCAGCGGAGCCGTCCATGCCTCCGGCGGCGGCATTGCCTGGGACAAGGCACCCGGTAACACCAGTGACCATGCCTCGTTGCAAAACGGCGCCCGTCTCTTTGTCAACTACTGCCTGAACTGCCACTCGGCAGCCTACATGCGTTACAACCGCCTGCAGGACATCGGTTTCACCACCGAGCAAATCAAGGACAACCTGCTGTTCACGACCGACAAGGTCGGCGAGACCATGAAGTCGGCCATCGATCCGAAGCAGGCCAAGGAGTGGTTCGGCGCCAATCCGCCCGACCTGACCGTGATCGCGCGCTCGCGCGCCGGCCACGGCGGCACCGGCGCTGATTACCTCTACACCTTCCTGCGCACGTTCTATCCCGACGAGACCAAGGCCACGGGCTGGAACAACCTGGCTTTCCCCAGTGTAGGCATGCCGCACGTGCTGTGGGAGCTGCAAGGCCAGCGCCGGCCGCTGGTCGAGATCCGCAAGGAACACGGCCACGACGTGGAGATCTTCAAGGGCTGGCAGCAGGTGACGCCCGGTGCCATGACGCCCCTGCAGTACGACCAGGCGGTGGGTGACCTGGTGAACTTCCTGCAATGGATGGGTGAACCCTCCCAGAACACGCGCGTACGTGTGGGTGTCTGGGTCATGCTGTTCCTGCTGGTCTTCACCCTGATCGCCTGGCGACTCAACGCGGCTTACTGGAAAGACGTCAAGTAAGCGCCTTCTTCGACTAATTTTGCACCAAAATGGTGCAAAACTTGCTATTTATAGAGTGGGTTTGCGACAATGCAACCCACTCTTTTAGTTTCGACCTGATCTGCTCACAGATCAGTCTGCCCTGAAGCTAGGTTTTGATTTTTAGGAGCTTCCCCCATGATGGTGTTGTACTCGGGCACGACTTGCCCCTTCTCCCACCGCTGCCGTTTTGTCCTGTTCGAGAAGGGCATGGATTTCGAAATCCGTGACGTCGACCTCTACAACAAGCCCGAAGACATCAGTGTCATGAATCCATACGGCCAGGTGCCGATCCTGGTGGAGCGTGACCTGATCCTGTACGAGTCGAACATCATCAACGAGTACATCGACGAGCGTTTTCCGCATCCGCAACTCATGCCCGGCGATCCGGTCGACCGTGCCCGCGTGCGCCTGTTCCTGCTCAACTTCGAGAAGGAACTGTTTGTTCACGTGTCCACGCTCGAATCGCGTGCCGCCAAGAGCAATGAGAAAGCCCTGGAAAAAGCGCGTTCGCACATCCGTGACCGCCTGACCCAGCTCGCCCCGGTGTTCCTGAAGAACAAGTACATGCTGGGCGAGAACTTCTCCATGCTGGACGTGGCGATCGCTCCGCTGCTGTGGCGCCTGGATTACTACGACATCGAGCTGAGCAAGAATGCGGCGCCCTTGCTGAAATATGCAGAGCGCATCTTCTCGCGGCCTGCGTATATCGAGGCCCTGACACCGTCCGAGAAGGTGATGCGCAAGTAAGGCCGGCTTCCGTGTCTACGACGAGTGCCAGCGGGACGACTTCGACCCGCCCCTATCTGATACGCGCCCTTTACGAGTGGTGTACCGACAACGGCCTGACGCCCTATGTGGCCGTGCGGGTCGACGACACGGTGCGTGTCCCGCGCGAATACGTCAAGGACGGCGAGATCGTTCTCAATATCAGCATGGACGCCACCAGCGCCCTGAAGCTGGGGAACGACTACATCGAGTTCAAGGCGCGCTTTGCCGGCGTGGCCCGCGACATCATGGTCCCGCTGAACCGCGTCATGGCCATCTATGCGCGCGAAAGCGGTCAGGGCATGGCGTTCCCTTTGGACGAGGATGAGCCCGCGCCGATGACCGATGAAGTCGGTGCGGTTGGCCTGCCTGCTGAAGCCGAGCCGGCAGCCAGCCCGGCAGCCGTCCTGAGCAGCGTCGCGCCGGTCCGCGATGAGGGGGGCGATGAGCCTGAACCACCGCGGCCGGGTGGCACACGTCCTGCGCTCAAGCGAGTCAAATAGGACGGCCTGCGGGTTTGGGGCACGGCTTGCGTCTTTTCTTGGCCTCTGGGCCGTGCAGTAAAATTGTCAGCGCGCCGATTTAGCTCAGTTGGTAGAGCAACCGCCTTGTAAGCGGTAGGTCGTCAGTTCGAATCCGACAATCGGCACCATTTCCCGGCAAAAATCACATTTTTGACGGCTTCGGCCGCGTTCAGCGCCCCGGCGGGATTTGAACTTTGAGCCGAATTGCGCTAACCTGCCAGCCTTTGGTGCGCAGATGAGCCTCTAACGCTGGCAGAAGCTGGCGGATTTTGGCAGCAGCAGCATTGCTGTTAACAATCAGACACCAATTCGAACCATCGATCGGCCCGGCCGTGACCGCAGAGCGCAGCACGGCCGGTATCATCGCCTCAACAGCCTTGAGCCGGGCGACGGAGTCTTTGCTGAGCTCGCTCAGGCGGGCCAGCATCGGCGATTCCTGTGTTGCCTGCAGCAGCGTGACTGACTGATGGCGGCGGGTCGTCATTCGATTGTGGGCAAAGAAGGAATAGAGATGCATTTGATTATCACGGATGCATGGCTGGCCAAAAGCCGTGCGATACATCTGAGTGGTACCAAGCTGCTGCTGGTCGGCCTGAGCCTGTCCTTCGCGCTGATGCTGGTGGCCGCTGGTTTGTACCACTGGGTGTTCCTGAAGGGCGCACGTGAAGGCTGGCCCGTGATTGGCGCGCTGGTCAAGCTGGTGGTGAAGGACGAATTCGCCCTGCGAGATCGGTTCATGCGCGAAAACCTCGACGTCATGGCCCGCCGGCTTGGCGAAATGCAGGCCAAACTGCTGCAGCTGGAATCCCTGGGCGAGCGTGTTTCCGGTTTGGCCGGCATCAATCCCGCCGACATCCGGGCAAAACCTGGCCAGGGTGGTGCCCTGGTGTCGGGCCGCCCCCTGACGATGGAAGAGCTGGAAAAAACACTGGCGGACCTGGACCGGGTGACGGAGCAGCGTACCGATCTGATGGCGGTGGTTGAGTCACGCCTGTTTGAACAAAAAGTTCGCTCCATGATGATTCCGACCCAGCACCCGGTGGCCTTCGGCGGCGCCGGTTCCGGCTTTGGTTGGCGAATTGACCCATTTACCGGGCGCTCGGCCCTGCACACCGGCATTGACTACCAGTCGACGACCGGTACGGCGATTCTGGCGGCGGCCGGCGGCGTGGTGGTGACCCAGGAGTTTCGCCCCGATTACGGCAATATGGTCGAGATCGACCATGGCAAGGACCTGATCACCCGTTATGCCCATGCGTCCAAACTCATCGTGAAAAAGGGTGATCTGATCAAGCGGGGCCAGAAGATCGGCGAAGTGGGTACCACGGGGCGCTCAACCGGCCCGCACCTGCACTTTGAGGTCTTGGTGCGTGGTGTGCCCCAGGATCCGCACAAGTTCATGAATGCCAGCCGCAGCCAGCCTGCGCAGCAGCTGGCACTGGCGCCTGCTGCCCCCGTCGCGAGGGCCCCTACCCCGGTCGCACCACAGGCTGTCGCGGCGCCCAAGCCGCCGGTGACGACCTTGCCGGTACCCGTCAGGCCAGCGGTGCCGCCGACGTCCCCAGCCTCTGTGAATACGACACCGGCCCCCGTTCCGGCGGGCTCTCCTGCCAAGCCGGCCGCAGCCGCCCCCGCGGCTGCTCCGGCCGTGGCTGCCGCACCCGCCGCGCCAGCGGCACAAAGGTAGAATCAAGCGCTTCGCGCTCCCGGTGCCGCAAGGCGTCGGGGACTGCTGTCGCCTTAACTGGCGACACTCACCACTAGACAGATAAGGATTGCACGGCGCTGCCGGTTTTTGTGACCGGCAGGGCGGTGCGGCGTTCATGGGCATCAACATCCTCACCAAAATTTTTGGTAGCCGCAACGACCGGCTGCTCAAACAATACCGCGGCGTGGCAGCCCGCATCAATGCGCTGGAACCGGAATTCGAAAAGCTTGACGACAGTGCCTTGCAGGCCAAGACCGTCGAGTTCCGTGAACGCGTTGCCCAAGGCGAGAGCCTGGAAGCGCTGCTGCCGGAGGCTTTTGCGACGGTCAGGGAAGCCTCCAAGCGGGTGATGAAGATGCGTCACTTCGATGTGCAGCTCATGGGCGGCATGTCGCTGCACCAGGGCAAGATTTCGGAAATGCGCACTGGCGAAGGCAAGACCTTGACGGCCACGCTACCGGTCTATCTGAACGCCCTGACCGGCAAGGGTGTGCACGTGGTGACGGTCAACGATTACCTGGCCAATCGCGATGCCCAGTGGATGGGGCGCTTGTACAACTTCCTCGGCCTCACGGTGGGTGTGAACCTGCCGCAGATGTCGCGCCAGGAAAAACAGGCCGCCTACGCCGCCGACATCACCTACGGTACCAACAACGAATATGGTTTCGACTACCTGCGTGACAACATGGTCTACGAGGTGGTGGACCGGGTGCAGCGCGGCCTGAACTACGCCATCGTCGACGAGGTCGACTCGATCCTGATCGACGAGGCGCGCACACCGCTCATCATCAGCGGCCAGGCGGAAGACCATACGGCGCTGTACCTGGCCATCAACAAGCTGGTGCCGGGCCTGACACGCCAGGAGGGCGAGGCCGATCCCCGCACCGGTGAGGGCGTGATCAAGCCCGGCGACTTCACGGTGGACGAGAAGAGCCATCAGGTCTTCCTCACCGAGATGGGCCATGAAAAGGCCGAGGCGTTGCTGGCCCAGGCCGGCCTGCTGCCCGAAGGCGCCAGTCTTTACGACCCAGCCAACATCACCTTGGTGCACCATCTTTATGCCGGCCTGCGGGCGCGGCACCTGTACCACCGCGACCAGCACTATGTGGTCCAGAACGGCGAGGTGGTCATCGTCGACGAGTTCACGGGCCGTCTGATGACCGGCCGGCGCTGGAGCGACGGCCTGCACCAGGCCGTCGAGGCCAAGGAAGGCGTGGCGATCCAGGCCGAGAACCAGACCCTGGCGTCCATCACCTTCCAGAACTATTTCCGCCTCTACGGCAAGCTGGCCGGCATGACGGGGACGGCCGATACCGAGGCTTACGAGTTCCAGGAGATCTACGGCCTGGAGACGGTGGTGATTCCGCCCAACCGGCCGAGCAGCCGGGACGATCAGCTCGATCGCGTGTACAAGACCACACGCGAGAAGTACGAGGCGGCGATCACCGATATCCGCGAATGCTACGAACGGGGCCAGCCGGTGCTGGTGGGCACGACCTCGATCGAGAACTCGGAAATCATTGCGCAGTTGCTGGAAAAGGCCAAGTTGCCGCACCAGGTGCTCAATGCCAAGCAGCACGCACGCGAGGCGGACATCATTGCCCAGGCCGGACGCCCCAGGATGATCACCATCGCCACCAATATGGCGGGCCGCGGGACCGATATCGTGCTGGGCGGCAATGTGGAGAAGGCCATCGAGGGGATCGAAGCCGATGCGTCGCTGGACCCGACCAGCAAGCAGCAGAAGATCGACGCGCTGCGCGTGCAATGGAACCAGGAACACGAGAAAGTGGTGGCTCTGGGCGGCCTGCGCATCATCGCTACCGAACGCCACGAGTCACGTCGCATCGACAACCAGCTACGTGGTCGTTCCGGCCGCCAGGGTGACCCCGGCTCTTCGCGTTTCTACTTGAGCCTGGACGATGCGCTGATGCGCATCTTTGCTGGCGACCGCGTGCGCGCCATCATGGACAGGCTGAAGATGCCTGATGGGGAGGCCATCGAAGCCGGTATCGTCACGCGCAGCATCGAGAGTGCCCAGCGCAAGGTTGAGGCGCGCAATTTCGATGTCCGCAAGCAGCTGCTTGAATACGACGATGTGGCGAACGACCAGCGCAAGGTGATCTACCAGCAGCGCAATGCCATCCTCGACGCGGAAGTGCTGTCGACGCAGATCGCCTCGCTGCGCGAAGGCTGTTTCACCGACCTGGTGCGTCAATTCGTACCGGCAGAGTCGGTGGAAGAGCAATGGGATCTTCCTGCGCTTGAAAAAGTGTTGCATGACGAATGGCAGCTGGACTTGTCCCTGCAAAGCCTGGTGCAGGATGCCAGCGCGATCAGTGACGACGACATCCTTGAAAAGGTGATCGCCGCGGCGCATGCGGCCTACGAAGCCAAGGTGACACAGGTTGGCGCCGGCAATTTCACCCAATTCGAGCGCATGGTGCTGCTGCAGAGCATCGACACACAATGGCGCGAGCATCTGAGCGCATTGGACTACCTGCGCCAGGGCATCCACCTGCGCGGTTACGCGCAGAAGCAGCCCAAGCAGGAGTACAAACGCGAGGCCTTCGAGCTGTTTGGCCAGTTGCTGGATTCCGTCAAGAATGAAGTGACGCGTGTGCTCATGACGGTGCGCGTACAGTCCAGCGAGCAGATCGAGCAGGCGGCCGAGGCCATGGAGAGCAAGGCTGAACACATCGCCAACGTGACCTATACCGCACCGTCTGAAACCGGCGAGGTGGTGACCACCGTTGACGCTGCAACCCAGGTGGCGGCCGTGGCGCGTGTGGGTCGCAACGAACCCTGTCCCTGCGGCAGCGGCAAGAAATACAAGCATTGCCATGGCAAGCTGAGCTGACGCCTTCCTCGTATCACTCATCGTTCACGAGTCGCACCATGCCCGTCAACCTGTCCGCTCCCAATCCGGCCGAACTCTTCCCCATCGCAGGGGTGCGCATCGGCGTTGCCGAGGCTGGCATACGCAAGGCCCATCGAAAAGACCTCACGGTCGTACTGCTCGATGAGGGCGCTTCGGTGGCCGGTGTCTTTACACAAAACCGCTTCTGTGCCGCACCGGTGCAAGTCTGTCGCGAGCACCTTGCCGCGGGACGCGGTATCCGCGCGATGGTGATCAACACGGGGAATGCCAACGCGGGTACCGGGCTGGAAGGCCTGGCACGTGCGCGAAGCACCTGCGCGGCGCTGGCCAAACAACTCAAGATTGCGCCCGAGCAGGTGCTGCCGTTCTCGACGGGCGTGATCATGGAGCCCCTGCCGCACGATCGTATCGAGGCCGGCTTGCCGGCTGCGCTGGCCGATGCGCGCCAGGACAACTGGATGCGCGCGGCCGAGGGGATCATGACCACTGACACTGTGCCCAAGGCGTTCGGTGCACAAGTCACCATCGCTGGGGCCAAGGTCAGTATCACCGGCATCAGCAAGGGGGCCGGCATGATCCGCCCGAATATGGCCACCATGCTGGGGTATATGGCGACCGACGCCTGTGTCAGCCCGGCCGTGATGCAGCAGCTGGCGCGTGAGCTGGCCGATGGATCGTTCAACCGTGTCACGGTCGACGGTGACACGTCCACCAACGACTCCTTCGTTGTTATTGCCAGCAACAAGGCGGCCCATCCGGTGATCGAGTCGCTGGACAGCGCCGAAGGCCGGCTGCTCAAGGCGGCCATGCTTGAGGTGGCGCGCAAGCTGGCCCAGGCCATCGTGCGCGATGGCGAAGGCGCCACCAAATTCATGACCATCCGCGTGCAGGGCGGCAAGAATGCAGAAGAGTGTCGCCTGGTGGCCTATGCCATCGCCCACTCCCCCCTGGTGAAGACGGCCTTCTACGCCAGCGATCCGAACCTGGGGCGCATCCTGGCCGCGGTGGGTTATGCCGGCATCGCCGACCTCGACCAGAGTCACATCGATCTTTTCCTGGACGATGTGCATGTCGCCGTGCAAGGTGGGCGCAACCCGTCCTACCGCGAGGAGGACGGCCAGCGCGTGATGAAACAAAGCGAGATCACGGTGCGTGTGGTGCTGGGGCGTGGCCAGGCCGAGGATACGGTCTGGACCTGTGACTTCAGCCACGATTACGTATCGATCAACGCCGATTACCGTTCCTGATCTTCATGCAGTCCCAACTTGAACGCCTGCTGCTCCGCGCCGAGCATCTGATGGCACGCATCGAATCCATCCTGCCCCAGCCCCTGAGCCAACCTGACTGGGCCGCATCGATTGCCTTTCGCTACCGCAAGCGCAGCTCGGGCCATGGGGTCATCGAACCGGTGCGCCACGTGGGCGCGATGAAGCTGGAAAATCTCAAGGAAATCGATCAGCAGAAAGAGAAGATCCAGCGCAACACCGAGCAGTTCGTGAGCGGCCTGCCCGCCAACAACGTGCTGCTGACCGGTGCGCGCGGAACGGGCAAGTCCTCGCTGATCCGGGCCTGTCTGCACACCTACGCCGAACAGGGTTTGCGTCTGATCGAAGTCGACAAGTCCGACATGGTGGATCTGCCCGATATCGTAGAGGCCGTGTCGCAACGTCCTGAGAAGTTCATCGTCTTCTGCGACGACTTGAGCTTCGAAGACGGCGAGCCAGGTTACAAGGCATTGAAGTCCATACTCGATGGCTCGGTATCGGCCACCACGCCCAATGTGCTGATCTACGTGACCAGCAACCGCCGGCACCTGCTGCCCGAGTACATGAAGGACAACCTCAGTTACAGCCATACGGAGGACGGCGAGATCCATCCCGGTGAGGTGGTGGAGGAGAAGATATCCCTGTCCGAGCGTTTTGGCCTGTGGGTCAGTTTCTACCCCTTCAGCCAGGACGAGTACCTGAACATCGTGACGCAGTGGCTGTCGTCCTTCGGTGTCTCTCAATCCGCCATCGCAGCCGCCCAGCCCGAAGCGCTGGTCTGGGCACTGGAGCGTGGTTCCCGCAGTGGCCGCGTGGCCTATCAGTTCGCCAAGGACTACGCCGGCAAACACGGCAACCAGGCATGAAGCCCACCCTGGTTGCCGATGGCCACCGTCCACGTGAGGGGGGTGCCGACCGGCCAGTGACCGAGGTCGCGGTGGGTGTGCTGGTCCAGCCGGATGGTCGTTTCCTGCTCACCTCCCGTCCGGATGGCAAGGTCTATGCCGGCTACTGGGAGTTCCCCGGCGGCAAGCTGGAGGCGGGTGAGAGCGTGGCCCAGGCCCTGACGCGCGAGTTGCATGAAGAACTGGGGATTGACGCACTGGCGATCCAGCCCTGGAAGAGCGAGCTGGTCGACTATCCGCATGCGCTGGTGCGCCTGAATTTCTGCAAGGTGACGTCCTGGCGTGGCGAGTTGCAGATGCGCGAAGGACAGTCCTTTGCGTGGCAGCAGCTGCCGGTCCAGATGACCCCGGTACTGCCTGGTGCCGTTCCGGTGCTGGAGTGGTTGGCCGAAGAGCGCGCTTACACAGGCGCGACCCGCGCCTCGGTCTGAACTTCGGCGCGCAGGCTATTGCAGCTTGGGGTCGCCGAATTCCTGGTCGTCCGGTGGCGTGTCGGCCGGCATGCGGAAGTTTTCACTGGCCCAGGCGCCGAAATCCCGCTTCTTGCAGCGTTCACTGCAAAAGGGCCGGTAAGGATTGCTGGGGGCGTAAACGCTGTCGCCGCCACACGTCGGGCAGGTCACCCGTCTTGCCTGGTTTACTGACGTGTGCGAGGGAGGTTGCATGGCGCGATGACGTTACAGGGACCGAAGGCTCAGGAGCACAGGGTCAGTTCGAACGAAGCGTCCTGGTTGCTGGCATGCAGACGGTCGTCGGCCTCGAGGCGCATCAGACGGATCGAGACGATCAGGCGATTGCCACTGATTTCCGGAATCAGCCCCAATGCCGGATCGATGGTCAGGCGCAGCAACTGGAATGTGCGTCCCTGGGGCAGGGGCTGCTGGTACTGGCCACCCGGTGCCATGACTTTTTGCGGAACCCCCGAGTCCCGCAGCAGCGTCAGCAGCAGGCCGATGGCGTCAGCGATGGGCGTCAGGGTGGCGATCCAGCGTTGCAGGTCGGTACGGCGCTGGTCGCCGGTTTGGTGTTGCCACGCGAAGTAAGCCGGCAGATCAAAAGCGCAGGTGCCACCCGGAATGCCGATGCGGCTGCGGATGCTCATGAGCCAGTCGTTCTCGGTCAGGTGGTGACCGGCCTTACCCGAGAGGTTGTTCAGCTGGCTGTAGCACTGCTCGACCTGCTGCAGGACTTCGTCGAGCACGGACTGGGCAATGCTCGGATTGCCACGGTAGCCGTTGAGGATCTGTTTCTGGCGGTCCAGGTCGCGCAGCACGTCGGCCTTGAGGTCGGCACGGGCTCCCACGTCCATGACTTCGAAGAGGCTGGCCAGGGCGTAGTGGTGATCCAGTGCCTCGTCGCGCGCGACCAGCTCGAGCAGTCGGCGGAACAGGTTCTCCAGACGCAGATAGGTCCTGATGCGCTCGTTGAAGGGATATTCGTAGGTGATCACGCTGGTACTTCCGGACGGCGAATCATAGCCCGAAGCGACGTGCCAGGAGCCCGACCAGACGTACCAGTTCAGGCAGGTCCAGGCCTTCGTTGCAGATCACGTGGTCGGCCGCCTGCAGGCGCATGCGACGGCTCACCTGCTGTGCGAGGATGCGCTCGACCTCGTCGCGGCTGAGCCCGTTGCGCCGCGTCACCCGTTCGATCTGGGTCTCGGGCCGGCAGTCCAGCACCAGCACCTGGTCGAGCCGGGCGCGCCAGTGGGCGGATTCGACCAGCAGGGGGATGTCAAAGACGATGCAGCGGTAGCCAGACGTGATGGCTGCCTCGGCCTGGCGCCGGGTTTCCAGGCCGACCAGCGGGTGCACGATCTGTTCCAGCCGTCGGCGTGCCGTGGGGTCGCTGAAGGCCAGGGTGCGCATGCTGTCCCGATCAAGGGCGCCTTCGGCGGTGATGAAGGCCGGACCGAAGGCCTGCCGGATGGCATCGATGGCGGGGCCACCCGCCGCCGTGGCCTGGCGTGAAATCGCATCGGCATCGATGATGGCGGCCCCGCGCTCGGCCAGCATGCCGGCCACCGTGCTCTTGCCGCTGCCTATGCCGCCGGTGAGGCCGAGACGTGTCACGCCCCGCATCGTTCACAACCCGACAAAACGCAGGATGCTTTGCGGCCCGAAGATCATGGCGGTCAGCCCGGCGGCGGCCAGAAAGGGGCCGAAAGGCACATAGCCGCCTTCACGCAAACCCGTGCTGAATTTGAGGGCGATGCCGATGATGGCGCCGATCACCGAAGCCATCAGGATGATGGGCACCAGTGCGGTCCAGCCGAACCAGGCCCCCAGGGCCGCATAGAGCTTGAAATCGCCAAACCCCATACCTTCCTTGCCGGTGACCAGCTTGAAGCTCCAGTAGACCAGCCACAAGGCCAGATAGCCGGCGACGGCGCCCCAGAGGGCGTCTGCCAGGGGCACGTTGTTCCACTTCAGTGCCGCCGCGATGAGGCCGGCCCAGAGCAGGGGCTGGGTGATGCTGTCAGGTAACAGCGTGGTGTCCCAGTCGATCAGGGCCAGGGCGACGATGGCCGCCGAGAAACCACACCAGACCAGACCCATCGGGGTGGCACCCCAGTTCCAGGCACAGTAGAAGAACAGGGCGCCGGTGGTCAATTCGACCAAGGGATAGCGCAGGCTGATCGGCGTGCCGCAGGCCGAGCATTTGCCACGCAGAAACAGATAGCTCAGCACGGGGATGTTTTCGTACCAGCGGATCTGATGGCCGCACTTCTGGCAACGTGAGCGCGGCAGCACCAGGTTGAAGGTCTCCGCCTGCGGCAAGTCCTTGCCGGCCAGTTCGGCGCACTCGGCAGCCCACTGCCGCTCCATGATTTTTGGCAGCCGGTAGATCACCACATTGAGGAAACTGCCGATCATCAGCCCCAGCACGCCGGCCAGGCCGGCATCGAACACCTGCGAGACCAGCATCAGACCACCTGGCCCAGCTTGAAGATGGGGAGGTACATCGCGACCACGATGCCACCGACGATGGTGCCGAGGAACACGATGATGATCGGTTCCATCAGGCTGGACAGGCCGGCGACCATGTCATCCACCTCGGCTTCATAGAAATCGGCCGCCTTGCCCAGCATGTGGTCGATCGAGCCGGACTCCTCGCCAATGGCACACATCTGCAGGACCATGCTCGGGAACAGATGCGCATTGGCCATGGCCGCGGTCAGGCTGGTGCCGGTGGAGACTTCGTGCTGGATCTTGAGGGTGGCTTCTTCATACAGCCAGTTGCCTGCGGCACCGCCCACGGAGTCCAGGGCTTCCACCAGCGGCACACCGGCCGCGAACATGGTGGAGAGCGTTCGGGTCCAGCGCGCGATGCACGATTTGTCGATCAAGGCACCGAAGACGGGGATCTTCAACATCAGACGATCCATGGTCTGCTGCATCTTGCGGTTGCGCTGCCAGGCCTGGAAGAAGAAGTACAGGCCACCGCCGATACCGCCGAAAATCAGCCACCACCAGGCGACGAAGAATTCGCTCATGCCGATGACCATCAGCGTCGGGGCTGGCAGGTCGGCGCCGAACGAAGAGAAAACCTGCTTGAAGGCCGGAACGACGAAGATCATGATCACGGCGACCACAACGAAGGCCACCACGACCACCGAGATCGGGTACATCAGGGCCGACTTGATCTTGGACTTGATGGCCTGGGTCTTTTCCATGTAGACCGCCAGGCGATCCAGCAGCTGGTCCAGGATACCGGCCTGCTCGCCTGCTTCGACCAGGTTGCAATACAGGTTGTCGAAGTAGAGCGGGTACTTGCGGAAGGCTGTGCTCAACGAGGTGCCGGTCTCGACGTCGTTGCGGATGTCGTTGAGCAGTCGTGTCACGCTGGGGTTGGCGTTGCCGCGACCCACGATGTCAAAGGCCTGGAGCAGGGGCACGCCGGCCTTCATCATGGTGGCCAGCTGGCGCGTGAACAGGGTCAGGTCCTTGGCGGTGATCTTCTTGCCGGATCTCATCCGGCGCTTCTTGACCTTGCCGGGCATGATGCCCTGGCGGCGCAGCGAGGCCAGTACCTGGTTTTCGCCGGCGGCGCGGATCTCGCCGCGCACCATCTTGCCGTTGCGATCCTTGCCTTCCCACTCGAAGACCACTTCCTTGGCGTTCTTGGTTTGTGCTGTTGCCATGCTGTCCCCTGAAGCTCCCGCTTGTTATTCGTTGGTGACGGCCAGGACTTCTTCGAGCGAAGTCAGGCCCTGCTTGACCTTGTGCAGGCCGGACATGCGCAGCGAGCGCACCCCCTCGGCCTGCGCCTGCTTGGCGATTTCCAGGGCGGAGCCATCACGCAGGATGATGCGCTGCAGTTCCTCGGTGATCGGCATGACCTGGTAGATGCCCACGCGTCCCTTGTAGCCGTTGTTGCAGGCGGAACAGCCGACCGGGCGGTAGTTGATCCAGGAGCCGTCCAGCTCGTCCGGCTGGAAACCGGCATCGAGCATCGTCTTCTTGGGGATCTCGGCCGGTGCCTTGCAGTTCGGGCACAGGCGGCGCGCCAGACGCTGCGCCGTGATCAGGATCACGCTGGAGGCAATGTTGAACGGGGCGATCCCCATGTTGCGCATACGCGTGAGGGTGGTGGGCGCGTCATTGGTGTGCAGCGTGGACATCACCAGGTGACCGGTTTGCGCCGCCTTGATGGCGATGTCGGCGGTCTCCAGGTCGCGGATTTCGCCGACCATGATGATGTCGGGATCCTGGCGCAGGAAGGACTTGAGCGCGGCGGCGAAGGTCAGGCCGGCCTTGTCGTTGACATTGACCTGGTTCACGCCCGGCAGGTTGATTTCGGACGGGTCTTCGGCCGTGGCGATGTTCACCCCCGGTTTGTTCAGCAGATTCAGGCAGGTGTACAGCGACACCGTCTTGCCCGAGCCGGTGGGGCCGGTGACCAGGATCATCCCGTAGGGACGGCTGATGGCCTTGAGCAGCCGCTCTTTTTCTTCCGGTTCGTAGCCCAGCGCATCGATGCCCAGCTTGGCGCTGTTCGGGTCCAGGATACGGATCACGATCTTTTCACCGAACAGCGTGGGCAGCGTGCTGACGCGGAAATCGATGACGCGTTCGGGGCCGACCTTGAGCTTCATCTTGCCGTCTTGCGGCACGCGTTTCTCGGAGATATCCATCTTCGAGATGACCTTGATGCGCGAGGCCAGCTTGTCCTTGATGGCCACGGGCGGCGAGGCGATCTCGCGCAGTTCGCCGTCGATGCGAAAACGCACCCGGTAGTTGTGCTCGTAGGGCTCGAAATGCAGGTCCGAGGCGCGCATGCCGATGGCATCGATCAGCATCTTGTGCAGGAACTTGACGACGGGCGCGTCGTCCACCTCTGAGGTGGCGGACTCTGCGTTGTCGCTTACGGCCTCGGTTGTGAACTCGTCGAACTCGATATCACCGCCGACGATGTTGTCGATGGCTTCCGAGGCCGAGGTGGCGTGGACTTCCACCAGCTTGAGCAGCTTGTCGTATTCCGCGATGACCCAGTCCACGCCCATCTGGCTGGCGAACTTGATCTTTTCTGCGGCGGCCTGATCGGAAGGGTCGGCCGTGGCGACCACCAGCCGGTTGGTGCGCTTGCCCAGGACCACCACGCGGTAGTCATGACAGATCTTGGGGTCCAGCAGTTCCTTGGGCAGGCGTTGCGAGTCAACGGCGTCCAGATCGATCAGCGGGGCGGCGAAGGCCGCTGACATGGTGTGGGCCAGGTCCGCAGCAGAAACGGCTCCCGAACCCGTGAGTTCGGCGATGAAACTGGTGCGGTTGCTGGACGCCTTGCGGAACAGCTCCTCGGCCGACTTCTGCTCCAGCTTGCCAGCCAGAATCAGGGCGCGCCCCAGTCCGGGCAGGGCAACGGGAGCATTTTCGCGGTGGATGGCGGTATCTACGGCGGCCATGGACTGTGGTTTTTTCGAAATTCCGGGGGTGAGTAAGCCCACGGATCATCGCCGATTGCCCGGCTGATGTAAACGAAAGCACGGCGCCATTTTGCAAGCAGACGTAGCGGCGCAACATGGAAAAGATGCAGGGGGAAGCCCTTGCCGGCTTATCCGGGGGGATACCCGAGCCCGTCGGGGCTGGAGCAAGGCAAGTGATTGGTCGGAATGAGAGGATTCGAACCTCCGACCCCTTCGTCCCGAACGAAGTGCGCTACCAGGCTGCGCTACATTCCGATGTCCCGAGCTGCCGGGTGGGCGTCAAGACTGACGCGCCAGCAACTGAGACGCCAATTGTATCAAACTGGCGGCATGGGGTCCGGCGGGCAGGCGCTGTGCTGCCGCAACGGCGCGCTCTGCCTCGCGGGCCGCGGCCTGACGCGACACGTCCAGCGCCCCGGTGCGCCGCACGATGGCGATCACCTGGTCCAGCTCCTCCACGGAGCCGTGTTCGATGGCGTCGCGGATCAGCTTGCGTTCGGGGTCCGTACCGCGCTGCATCGCGGCGATCAGCGGCAAGGTCGCCTTGCCCTCGCGCAGATCGTCCCCCAGGCTCTTGCCCATCACGGTGGCATCGCCGGCATAGTCCAGCACATCGTCGATGACCTGGAACGCCGTGCCCAGAGCCTGGCCGTATTCGGCACAGGCCTCTTCCAGCGGGGAGTCTGCACCCGCCAGGATGGCGCCGCAGCGGGCGCTGGCCTCGAACAGCTTGGCCGTCTTGGAGCGGATGACCTGCAGGTAACCGGCCTCGTCCAGGTCGGCGTTGTGCATGTTCATGAGCTGTTGCACTTCGCCTTCGGCGATGACGTTGGTGGCGTCGGCCAGCACCTGCATGATGCGCATGCTTTGTGCGTCCACCATCATCTGGAAGGCGCGCGAATAGAGGAAGTCGCCCACCAGCACGCTGGCCGGGTTGCCGAAGGTCTCGTTGGCCGTGGCGTTGCCGCGGCGCAGGGTGGAATCGTCCACCACGTCGTCGTGCAGCAGGGTGGCCGTGTGGATGAACTCGACCACGGCCGCCAGGTTGTAGCGCTGCTCACCACGGTAGCCCAGGGCGCCACAGGCCATCAGCAGCAGGGCCGGGCGCAGGCGCTTGCCGCCGGCGCTGATGATGTAGCGAGCTACCTGGCCCACCAGCGGGACCCCGGAATCCAGCTTTTCGGCAATGACACGGTCTACCGCCCGCATGTCGTCGGCGATCAGGGCAAGCGGGGAGGCGGGGTGGGGGGCGTTCACGGGGGGATGGGGGTAAACCGGTGCAGGATGGCCCGATTATAGGAAGATGGCCCCCCGCCCCAGGCGGCTCCCAGGATGGTCATGTCAGTGAGTGCAAACCGTGCTACAATATTCGGCTCTGCGGAAATCCGTCTGCAGAGGCTCAATTCAAGAGGTCATTCATGTACGCGGTCATAAAAACCGGTGGCAAACAGTATCGTGTTGCTGCTGGCGAAAAAATTAAAGTAGAACAGATTGCTGCGGACGTAGGCCAGGAGATCGTCATCGACCAGGTTCTGGCAGTCGGCAACGGCGCTGAACTCAAGGTCGGTACACCCCTGGTGTCCGGCGCGACTGTCAAAGCCACGGTCGTGGCTCACGGCAAGCACGACAAGGTTCGCATCTTCAAGATGCGCCGTCGCAAGCACTATCAGAAACGTCAAGGGCACCGCCAGCAGTTCACCGAACTGCAAATCGGCGCCATCTCCGCATAAGGAGCACGAGTCATGGCACAGAAAAAAGGCGGCGGCTCTACGCGAAACGGGCGCGATTCGCAGCCCAAGATGCTCGGCGTGAAGGCCTTCGGTGGCCAGCAGGTCAGCGCCGGTTCCATCATCGTGCGCCAGCGTGGCACCAAGTTCCATCCCGGCACCAATGTCGGCATCGGCAAGGACCACACCCTGTTTGCACTGGTCGACGGCCAGGTGTCGTTCGCCGTCAAGGGCGAACTCAACAAGCACACGGTGAACATCACCGCTGCTTGAGGCCCCACCGGCTCCCGCACGAAACCCTGCGCCTCAAGCGCGGGGTTTTTGTTTTCAGCCCACTGTGTTTAACTTCGCTCTTCGAAGTTAGCTTGCAACGCAAGCCGCCAGCGGCTTGTCATCCGGGGAAATCGCTCTTATGAAGTTCGTTGACGAAGCCTTTATCGACATCGCCGCCGGCGATGGGGGGAACGGCTGCGTCTCGTTCCGGCATGAGAAGTACAAGGAGTTTGGCGGCCCCAACGGCGGCGACGGCGGCCGTGGCGGCCACGTTTTTGCCGTGGCCGACCCCAACCTCAACACCTTGGTCGATTTCCGGTTCACCCGCCGTTTCGACGCCAAGCGCGGCCAGCACGGCATGGGCTCGGACATGTTCGGCGCCGCCGGCGAGGACATCACGCTCAAGATGCCCGTGGGCACCATCATCACCGACGCCGAGACCGGTGAGGTGCTGTATGAATTGCTCACGCCTGGCGAGGTCATCACCATTGCCAAGGGTGGCGACGGCGGCTTCGGCAACATGCGCTTCAAGAGCGCCATCAATCGGGCTCCGCGCCAGAAGACGCCGGGCTGGCCGGGCGAGAAGAAAAACCTGAAGTTGGAGCTTAAGGTGCTGGCCGACGTTGGCCTGCTGGGCCTGCCCAATGCCGGCAAGTCCACCCTGATCACGGCCATCTCCAACGCCCGTCCGCGCATTGCCGACTACCCCTTCACCACGCTGCACCCCAACCTGGGCGTCGTGCGCGTCGGCCCCGAGCAGAGTTTCGTGGTGGCCGACCTGCCAGGCCTGATCGAGGGCGCTTCCGAAGGCGCCGGCCTGGGCCACCTCTTCCTGCGCCATCTGCAGCGCACCCGCCTGCTGCTGCATGTGGTGGATCTCGCGCCCTTCGACGACAACGCCGACCCCGTGGCCCAGGCCAAGGGCATCGTGGCCGAGCTCAAGAAGTACGACGCGGGGCTTTACGAGAAGCCGCGCTGGCTGGTGCTCAACAAGCTGGACATGATCCCGCTGGACGAGCGCGAGGCCCGCGTCAACGATTTCATCAAGCGTTTGAAGTACAAAGGTCCGGTATTCCAGATCTCCGCGCTCACGCATGAAGGCTGCGACCACCTGGTCAAGGCGGTCTACAAGCAGGTCAAGATCCAGCAGGTGGCCGAACAGCCCCCCGTGGCCGAGGTCGACCCGCGCTTCAAGGACATGCCCGACGAATCGTGATCGTCCGCGCCTGTCATGGCGTGGGCTGCGCGGCCCCCTGAGAGGGTGAGTCCGTCGTGGGGCGAACTAGAATCTCCGGATTGCCTCTATCGCTGCTGGCGCCCGTCGCGCAGCGGCTGCGATCACCTTAACATGAATCAGAAATCCGCGACAGCTGTCATGCGCGCCGCCCGGCGCATCGTGGTCAAGGTTGGCTCCAGCCTCGTTACCAACGAAGGGCGCGGGCTGGACGAAGCCGCCATCGAGGAGTGGAGCCGCCAGATTTCCGTCCTCATTCGTGAGGGGCGCGAGGTCATCATGGTGTCCAGCGGCGCCATCGCCGAAGGCATGAAGCGCCTGGGCTGGACCACCCGTCCCAAGGAAATCCACGAACTGCAGGCCGCTGCTGCCGTGGGCCAGATGGGTCTGGCCCAGATGTACGAGACACGCCTGCGCGCGCACGGCCTGGGCAGCGCCCAGGTGCTGCTCACGCACGCCGACCTGGCTGACCGCGAGCGCTACCTCAATGCCCGCTCCACGCTGCTGACCCTGATCCAGCTGGGCGTGGTGCCGGTCATCAACGAAAACGACACCGTCGTCACGGACGAAATCAAGTTCGGCGACAACGACACCCTGGGCGCCCTGGTGGCCAACCTGGTCGAGGCCGATGCCCTCATCATCCTGACCGACCAGAAGGGCCTGTACACGGCCGATCCGCGCAAGGACCCGTCCGCGCAGTTTGTCCACGAGGCCCAGGCCGGCGACCCGGCCCTGGAGGCCATGGCGGGGGGGGCAGGCTCCAGCCTGGGCAAGGGCGGCATGATCACCAAGATCCTGGCGGCCAAGCGCGCTGCCGGCTCCGGGGCATCGACCGTGATCGCCTGGGGACGCGAGCCCGATGCGCTGGTGCGCCTGGTGCAGGGCGAATCCATCGGTACCCTGCTGGTGGCCCAGACCGCCAAGACCCAGGCCCGCAAGCAGTGGATGGCCGACCATCTGCAACTGCGCGGTGCCGTGGTGGTGGACGCCGGCGCGGCGCGCAAGTTGGTGGAAGAGGGCAAGAGCCTGCTGCCCATCGGCATGACGGCCGTGGAAGGCGAGTTTTCCCGTGGAGAGGTGATCGCCGTGCGTGACGAGCAGGGCGTCGAGATTGCGCGTGGCCTGGCCAACTACGCCAGCTCCGAAGCGCGCCTGCTGTGCCGCAAGCCTTCGGCCGAGTTCGAAAAACTGCTGGGCTACACCGCCGAGCCCGAGATGGTGCATAGGGACAACCTGGTCCTGATGCGCTGAAACTGGCGAATAAACCTACTGCGCGACCCGATCGCTGCGTTGGGCGGTGCTCGGAATCCTCACGTACCCCAAGTACGTTCCGGTTCCTACGCTCCGTCCGCCTTGCGCTCGGGCCGCTCGCTACGGTTTCTTCGCAAGTTTCGTTGCCGGCCTATTGCCCCTGCGGTTCCGTGCGGTCCTTGCTGGCTTGATCCGATTGCGGGTCGGGGTCGAAGCTGGCGCCGGGGGGCAGTTCCATGCCATGGCCGTCGGCCATCGAAACGTGGTGCAGATGATCGCCCTCGCGCGAGCGATGTCCCTGGCGCAGGAAGCGGTTGCGCTGGTCGTTGCGGGGCAGGAAACGCGCCAGCTCGGTCAAGGCCATCTCGTAGACCCCGCGTTTGAACTCCACCACCATGTCCAGTGGCACCCAGTACTCGTTCCAGCGCCAGGCGTCGAACTCGGGGTGGTCGGTGGCGCGCAGGTTGAGGTGCCAGTCCTGGCCCATTAACTGCAGCAGGAACCAGATCTGCTTCTGGCCCTTGTAGTGGCCACGTGCTTCGCGTCGGATGTAACGATCCGGCACCTCGTAGCGCAACCAGTCGCGGGTCCGGGCCACGATGCGCACGTGCTCGGGCTGGAGCCCGACTTCTTCATGCAGCTCGCGGAACATGGCCTGTTCCGGGGTTTCGCCCCGGTCGATGCCACCCTGCGGAAACTGCCACGAGTGGGTGCGTATGCGTTTGCCCCAGAAAACCTGATTCTTCTGGTTGAGCAGGATGATGCCGACATTGGGCCGAAAGCCGTCCCGGTCAAGCATAATCAAACCCCAAATTTTGAACTGTTTCCATTATGCACGGCACTTGCCGCGCATCAAGGGGATCAGCCTGCATCTGTCAGAAAAAGCACGCCATGAAAGCCTCCCAATTTCTCATCTCCACCCTCAAGGAAGCACCGGCTGACGCCGAGGTGGTGAGCCACAAGCTCATGATGCGCGCCGGCATGATCAAGAAGCTGGGCGCCGGCATCTACAACTACATGCCCATGGGCCTGCGCGTGATCCGCAAGGTCGAGGCCATCGTGCGCGAGGAGATGAACCGCGCCGGCGCCGTGGAACTCACCATGCCCGTGGTGCAGCCCGCCGAGCTGTGGCAGGAGACGGGGCGCTTTGCCAAGATGGGCCCCGAGTTGCTGCGCATCAAGGACCGGCATGACCGCGACTTCGTCATCCAGCCCACCAGCGAAGAGGTGGTGACCGACATCGCGCGCCAGGAGATCAAGAGCTACAAGCAGCTGCCCAAGAACCTGTACCAGATCCAGACCAAGTTCCGCGACGAGCGCCGGCCGCGTTTCGGCTTGATGCGCGGGCGCGAGTTCATCATGAAGGATGCCTACAGCTTCGACCGCGACCAGGTCGCGGCCAAGGCCAGCTACCAGGTCATGGCCCAGGCCTACCGCAAGATCTTCGACCGCTTCGGCCTCACCTACCGCGCCGTGGCGGCCGACAGCGGCGCCATCGGTGGTGACCTGAGCGAGGAGTTCCAGGTGATTGCCGCCACCGGCGAAGACGCCATCGTCTACTGCCCGGGCAGCGAGTACGCGGCCAATATCGAGAAGGCCGAGGCCCTGGCCCCGCAGCAGCCGCGTCCGGCGGCCGGCCAGGCCCTGCAGAAGGTGGCCACGCCGGGCAAGAGCACCTGCGCCGAGGTGGCCGAACTGCTGGGCCTGCCGCTGGCACGCACCGTCAAGTCCATCGTGCTGGCCACCGACGAGATCACCGACAAGGAAGAAATTGGCAAGACCACGGTCTGGCTGCTGCTGCTGCGCGGCGACCACGACATGAACGAAGTCAAGGTCGGCAAGCTGCCCGGCATGGAAGGCGGTTTCCGCTTTGCCACCGAGGCCGAGATCCTCGAGCATTTCGGCAGCAAACCCGGCTACCTGGGCCCGGTGGGCCTGAAGAAGCCGCTGCATGTGGTGGCCGACCGCGAAGTGGCCGTGATGGCCGACTGGGTCTGCGGCGCCAACGAAGCGGGCTTCCACAGCACCGGCGTCAACTGGGGCCGCGACCTGCCCGAGCCCGACCTCGTGGCCGACATCCGCAACGTGGTGGCTGGTGACTTGTCGCCCGACGGCAAGGGCGTGCTGGCCATCGAACGCGGCATCGAGGTGGGCCATGTGTTCTACCTGGGCACCAAGTACAGCCGCGCCATGAATGCCACCTTCCTCGATGAGAACGGCAAGCCGCAGTTCATGGAGATGGGCTGCTACGGCATCGGCATCACGCGTTTGCCGGCCGCCGCCATCGAGCAGAACCACGACGACAAGGGCATCATCTGGCCCGACAGCATCGCCCCCTTCACGGTGGTGATCTGCCCGATCAACCCGGACCGCAGCCCCGAAGTGAAAGCTGCCTCCGAGAAGCTCTATGCCGAGTGCATGGCCGCCGGTATCGACGTGCTCCTGGATGACCGCGGCGAGCGACCCGGCGCCATGTTCGCCGACTGGGAGCTGATCGGCGTGCCCCACCGCGTCACCATCGGCGACCGCACGCTCAAGGAAGGCAAGGTCGAGTACCAGCACCGCCGCGACGCGGCTGCCACCCCCCTGCCGCTGGCGGACATGGCCGCCGTGCTGAAGTCCAGGCTCGGCGCCTGACGATGACGGGTCCGGCCATGCAGCGGCGCATGGGGCTGCAGGCGCTGCTGGCGATCACCGCCGGTCTGGCCCTGCCGCTGCCGGCACGCGCTGGCGGCCAGATCGAAGAGCCGCTGGCCGACTCCGTGCGCACGGCCCTGGGTGCGGCCATTGCCAACAAGGCGCCGCCGGTGCCCGAATTCACCGACACCGAGGCTCGCCTGGCCTACCTGCGCTGGCTGGGCGCCATGAGCGAGCGCCTGCGCAAGAAGAAGGCCGAGTGGCCCGAGCGCCGTGATTTCCTGCAGACCGTCTGGTACGAAAGCAAGCGCGCCGGCCTGGACACGGCGCTGGTGCTCGGCCTCATCCAGGTCGAAAGCAACTTCCGCAAGTTCGCCGTCTCGGGCGTGGGTGCACGGGGTTACATGCAGGTCATGCCCTTCTGGTCACGCCTGATCGGCGACGGTGACGTGGGCAAACTGTTTCACATGCAGACCAACCTTCGTTTTGGCTGTGTCATCCTGCGCCACTACCTGGACCGCGAGCGTGGCGATCTTTTCATGGCCCTGGGGCGTTACAACGGCTCGCGCGGCAAGTCCCCTTACCCGAACGCGGTGCTCGCTGCCCAGCGGGCCTGGCAGTACCGCGACGAACCTACGGCCCCGGTGGCGCGCTGAGCGGCGCAGTCGCTGCCCCGTTGCGCGTGACCATCACCTGGTCGATGCGGTAGCTGTCCACGTCCAGCACCTCGAAGCTGTAGCCCTCCCACAGGACGCGGTCGGTGCGGCGTGGCACACGGCGCAGCATCACCATCAGGAAGCCCGCCAGGGTTTCGTAGTCCTCGGCGTGCGGCAGCGTCTCCAGACCCAGCGCGCGCTGGACATCGGCCATGGGCGTGATGCCGTCGATCAGCCAGGAGCCTTCCTCGCGCTGCACGATCAGATCTTCATCGGCCGGTGCCACCAGGTCGCCCATGACGGTGCTCATCACGTCGTTGAGTGTCACCACCCCCACCACCAGGCTGTACTCGTTGACGATGAGGGCGAAGTCCTCGTGCGCCTGGCGGAAGTGCGCCAGCACCTCGGTCAGCGTCAGCCGGTCGGGCACCACCACCGCCTTGTGCAGCAGGGCCGGGTCGTCCAGGCGGACGGGCTGGTTCTTCAGGATGCGCTGGAACAGGTCCTTGGCATCCACGTAGCCGATCACGTTGTCGATGCTGCCATCGCACACCGGGTAGGTGGAAAACGGTTCGGCGGTGATGCGGGCCCGCACAATGGCGTCGCTGTCCTTCCTGTCGAACCAGGCAATGCGGTCGCGCACCGTCATGGCGCTGCTGACCGTGCGCGTGTCGAGTTCGAAGACGTTGGCTATCACCTGCTGCTCGTCGCGCGCCAGTACGCCGGCGAGCGCACCAGCTTCCGTCAGCGCCAGGATGTCGTCGGATGTCACACGGTCGTCGCGCTGGCTGGACAGCCCCAGCAGGCGGAACAGCGCGTCGGTGGTGTGGCTGTAGGCCCAGACCACGGGCTTGAAGGTGCGCATGCACAGGCGCATGGGCCCGTTGAGCAACAGGGCCAGCCGTTCGGGCTCGGCCATGGCCAGGCGCTTGGGAAACAGGTCGGAGAAGACGATGAACAGCGAAGTCACCAGCGCAAAAGACAGCACAAAACCCGTGGTCTCGGCCGCTGCGGCCGGCAGCCAGGCCTGCAGCAGGCGGCCCAGCAGCGGGCTGAAAGCCCCTTCGCCCACGATGCCGCCCAGGATGGCCACCGCGTTCTGGCCGATCTGCACCACCGTGAAGTAGTGCCCCGGCTGCTCCTGGATGCGCAGCACCCGCTCGGCGCGCACATCACCCTCGTCGGCCAGCTGGCGCAGGCGCAGGCGGCGCGAGGCAGCCAGCGACATCTCGGCCATCGAGAAAAAGGCGCTGACGGCGATCAGCAGGGCAATGACGATGAGGCTTTGCGTGAGGCTCATGGTGGCGTGGATCGCGTCCCGTTGCAGGGCTGGAGGGTGAGTGTAGCGGCCGGCCTTCTTTCTAAGCCCTGTGCGGGCATGAAAAAACCACCGGCAGCGCGGGGCTGGCGGTGGCCGGGGCGGGCAGCGCCGCGGTTCAGGCCTGGGTGCCCAGCACCTTCTGCAGCTCGCCGCTCTCGTACATCTCCATCATGATGTCCGAGCCGCCGATGAACTCGCCCTTCACGTAGAGCTGGGGAATGGTGGGCCAGTTGCTGTATTCCTTGATGCCTTGGCGGATGCCGTCGTCTTCCAGCACGTTGACGGTCTTCACGGTCTTGGGGTCCACGCCGCAGGCCTTGAGGATCTGGATGGCGCGGCCGGAAAAACCGCACTGGGGGAAGCTGGCGTTGCCTTTCATGAAAAGGAGCACTTCGCTCTGTTTGACGAGGTCGTCGATGCGTTGCTGGGCGTCGCTCATATTTCGGTATCCTTGAAGTCGAATACCCCAATTATTTCATTTTTGGCCCCCGGCCGCAGAACCCCTACTCATCATGAAGATCACCAAAGACACCGCCGTCACGATCCGCTACCGCATCAGCGACGCCTCGGGCAAGCTGCTGGAAGACGGCAAGGAGCCCAATGCCTACCTGCACGGCGGTTACGGCAACACCTTCCCCAAGGTGGAAGAGGCGCTGGAGGGCCGTGAAGCCGGTTACCAGGCCAGCCTGGAACTGCAGCCGGCCGACGCCTTTGGCGAGCGCAACGAGGCCCTGGTGCAGGTCATCCCCAAGACCCAGTTCCCGCCCGGGGTCAAGGTTGGCGGCCAGCTCGAAGGCCGGGGCGAGGACGGGCACACTCATGTGTTCACGGTGGTCAAGATCAAGGGCCCCGAAGTGCACCTGGACGGCAACCACCCTCTGGCCGGCAAGGCCCTGCGCTTGAATGTCACCGTGGTGGACGTGCGTGCCGCCAGCGCCGAGGAAATCGCCCACGGCCATGTGCACGGGGCCCACGGCCACCACCATTAAGCGCGGCAGTTGATCTGTTGGTGTCGACCACCCATAATGGCCGGCACCAACAGGGAGAAGCCGCGCATGGCCAAGGTGTACGTCGCAGACGATCCGCAGCTCGGACGCGTGGAATACCGCGACCGCAAGCGCGCCTGGTGGCTGCTGTCGGTGGTCTATCCCCTGCTGCCCTTCACAGGCATGGCGCTGCACGCATACACCGGCGCGCAGATCGCCCTGGGGCTCCCCCTGCTCATCAGCTACGGCCTCATGCCGCTGCTGGACTATCTCCTGGGCGAGGACGAAAACAACCCGCCGGAGGCAGTGGTGCCCCAGCTGGAGCAGGACCGTTATTACCGCTGGCTGACCTGGGCCACCGTGCCCCTGCACTTCGTGGCCCTGATCGGTTGCGCCTGGTGGGTGGGCACGCAGGATCTTTCATGGTGGGCCGTGCTCATGCTGGCCTACATCGCCGGCACCGACTCGGGCCTGGGCATCAACACCGGCCACGAGCTGGGCCACAAGTACACGCGTACCGAGCAGTGGCTGGCGCGCCTGGTGCTGGCCGTGCCGGCCTACGGCCACTTCACCGTGGAGCACGGCCGCGGCCACCACCGCTGGGTCTCCACGCCCGAGGACCACGCCAGCGCGCGCATGGGCGAGAACATCTACCGCTTCGCCCTGCGCGAACTGCCCGGCGGCATGCGTCGCGCCTGGGTGCTGGAAAAGGAACGTCTGCAGAAGGAAGGCCGCGGTGCCTGGAGCCTGCACAACACCATGCTGCAGTCCTACGCCATCACGGCCGTGCTGCAGCTCGGGCTCGTTGCCGCCTGGGGCTGGATCATGCTGCCCTTCCTGGCCCTGCACAACGTGGTGGCCTGGTGGCAGCTGACCTCGGCCAACTACGTGGAGCACTACGGCCTGCTGCGCGATCGCCTGCCCAGTGGGGCCTACGAAACGCCGCAGCCCCACCATTCCTGGAACGCCAACCACCTGGTCACCAACCTGGCGTTGTTCCACCTGCAGCGCCATTCCGACCACCACGCCTATCCATCACGGCGTTACCAGTCCTTGCGTGATTTTCCGGATCTGCCGCAGCTGCCCAGCGGCTACTTCGGCATGTTCCCGCTGGCCTACATCCCGCCGCTGTGGTTCCGGGTGATGGACCCGCGCCTGCTGGCCCTGCCGCATGTGCGCGGCGATTTGAACAAGGTGAACATCGACCCGGCGCGGCGCGAAGAGATCACGGCACGGTATGGCGTGCCCCAACACTGATGTGGAAGTCAACGCGGCGCACATGAAACTGATCGCCTGCACCCACGAGCTGCATGCGCAGCCCATCCTCGACATCCTGAACGAGGCTATCGCCAACTCCACGGCGATCTACGACTACAGGCCGCGCACCCTGGACAGCATGGCGGGGTGGTTCAAGGCCAAGGAGGCCGGGAATTTTCCGGTCATTGGGCTGGTGTCGGACACCGGGGAACTGCTCGGCTTTGCGAGCTACGGCAGCTTCCGGGCCTGGCCAGCCTACAAGTACACGGTGGAGCATTCGGTCTACGTTCACCATCTGCACCGGGGGCGCGGCCTCGGGAAGCAACTCTTGCAGGCCCTGGTGGCGCAGGCCAGGGCGCAAGGAGTGCATGTGCTGGTGGGCGGCATCGACGCGGCGAACCAGGGCAGCATTGCGTTGCACACCAAACTGGGCTTCGAACACGCCGGCACCATCCGGCAGGCGGGCTTCAAGTTCGGACGCTGGCTGGACCTGGCTTTCTACCAGCGTATCCTGGACACGCCGGCGCAGCCGGTGGACGGCTGAGGGGAACGCCTGATGATCGTTCTGCAGACCACCACCTAGGTGCCGGTCCTGCGCTATATGGGCTCGAATTCTTCAAACAAAACAAGCACTAAGCTTGCAGCAAGGGATGCGTCAGAATGAACACCCGTTCACGTTATTCCGCACTTTTGCGGTCGCTATCCCGTTAGGTCGCATAGCCGCCTCAGATGCCCGCTCCGAAGTTCTTCCCGAATGCACAAGCCTTTCGCAAATGGCTTGAAGCCCATGCGAGCAGTGCCGCAGAACTGCTGGTGGGCTATCACAAGGTCGCCACGGGCAAGCCCAGCATGTCCTGGTCGGAGTCCGTCGACGAAGCGCTGTGTTTTGGGTGGATAGATGGCGTGCGCAGGCGGATTGATGACGAGTCCTACCAGATCCGCTTCACGCCCAGGCGGCCCACCTCCATCTGGAGTGCCGTCAACATCGCCAAGATCGAGAAGCTCCAGGCTGAGGGGCGTATGAGGCCTGCAGGGCTTGAGGCATTCAAGCACCGCAGAGAAGCCAAGTCTGTGGTGTACACCTACGAACAGGCGTCACCGGCCGAACTTTCACCAGACGAGCTACGGGAATTCAAGCGCAACAAGCAAGCCTGGCGCTTCTTCGAGAACAGTCCGCCGAGCCACAAGAAGGCCGTGCTTCACTGGATCTGCGGGGCGAAGAAGCCGGAGACGCGTTACCGGAGGTTCATCAAGTTGCTGGAGGCTTGTGCCGCCGGCCAGCGGCTGCGGTGAGTTCGCGTTGCCTCAGGCCTTCAGCAAGCCCCGTGTCTCGATGAACTTCACCACCTCGTCCACGCCTGCCAGTGTCTTGAGGTTGGTCATCACAAAGGGCTTGAGCCCCTGCGTGTTGGTGCGCATGCGCTCGGTGTCGGCCTTCATCACGTCCAGGTTCGCACCCACGTAAGGCGCCAGGTCGGTCTTGTTGATCACGAAGAGGTCGCTCTTGGTGATGCCGGGGCCGCCCTTGCGGGGGATCTTTTCGCCGGCGGCCACGTCGATCACGTAGATCGTCAGGTCGCTGAGTTCCGGGCTGAAGGTGGCGGCCAGGTTGTCGCCGCCGCTCTCGATGAACACGACGTCGGCATTGGGGAAGTCCACCAGCATGCGGTCGATGGCTTCGAGGTTGATGGACGCGTCCTCACGGATCGCGGTGTGCGGGCAGCCGCCGGTTTCCACACCCATGATGCGTTCGGCCGGCAGCGCGCCGCTGACGGTCAGCAGGCGCTGGTCTTCCTTGGTGTAGATGTCGTTGGTGATGGCCACCAGGTCGTATTTCTCGCGCATGGCCTTGCACAGCATTTCGAGCAGCGTGGTCTTGCCCGAGCCGACCGGGCCGCCGATGCCTACGCGCAGGGGGGGCAGGGGTTTGCTGCGGCTCTTGATGTGGTGCAGGGCAGGTGCGTTCATGGTGTTCAGGAGCGGAAGAGGCGCGAGTATTGGGTCTCGTGCCGGCTGGAGAGGATGGCCAGCATGGGGCTGAAGGCCTGGCGGTCTTCGTCGTGCAGGGCCAGGGCGTGCTCGACGGCGATGGGGATTTCGGTGGACAGGCGTGCCAGGATGCGCTGGCCCGAGGTCTGGCCCAGCGGCACGGCCTTGAGCGCGGCCTGCATCATGTTCTCGGCCCAGCCGAAGGCGTAGCTCAGCAGCACGTCGCGTTCGCCCGCGCCGCTGCCGGCGGCGGTGAGCGCGAACAGCACGGGGTAACTGGGCTCCAGCGCGGCGGCGAAGTCCAGGGTGGCGGGGCTGGCCAGGGGCAGGTTGCGCAGCCACTCGCGCAGGGAGCGGCCCATCTGCTCGGTCTGCAATCTCAGTTCGGCGGTCTCGCGCGTCTGCAGCAGCCAGGCGTTGAGGGCGCGTACGCGCGCGTGGTCGCCAGCGCGCCAGGCGATCAGGGCCTGGGCGATCACGGGCAGGTCGGCGCGCGCCAGGGTCAGGTGCAACTGCTGCACCAGCCAGTCGGCGGCCGTGGTCTCGTCACGCACGTGGCCGGCTTCGACCGCGGCCTCCATGCCTTCGGAATAGGAGAAGCCCCCCACGGGCAGGGCCGGCGAGGCCAGCCAGATCAGCTGCAGCAGGCTGGAGGGCGACAGCGGTTCAGTGAGCGTGTTTGTTCGCATGTCCATGGGGCTCTCCATGGTCGTGGCCGCAATCGGGACCGTGCTCATGGTCGTGCGGGTGTTCTTGGCCCGTTGCATGAGCGTGGGCATGCTGGTGCTCATGGCCGTGCTCGTGGTCATGCGTGTGGCCATGATCGTGCCCGTGTCCATGCCCGCCCGCGCTGTAGGCCCCACCTTCGGGTTCGAAGGCCTCCTGCGCCTCGACCACGGTCAGGTGCATGGCGCACAGCATGTCGGCCAGCACGTGGTCGGGTTCGATCTTCAGGTGGTCGGGCTTGAGCTCGATGGGCACGTGGCGGTTGCCCAGGTGGTAGGCCGCGCGTGTGAGGTCGAAAGGCGAGCCGTGCTGGGCGCAGGCCGTGATGCGCAGCACCGCCTGGGGCGCGGCGATCACGCGGATGAGTGAACCATCTTCAGCCACCAGCACGTCGCCCCCGCGCACCAGGGTGCCGCGCGGCAGGAAGACGCCGAGTTCACGGCCCAGGCTGTCGGTGGCGGCGAAACGGCTCTTCTGGCGCACGTCCCAGTCGAGTTCAACGGAGGAGGCGCGCTTGAGCAGCACAGGGGCCAGGCCCTGGCCTTGGGGGAGCAGTTTGGAAGCGGTGATCATGGCCTGAGCTTACGCCGGATTCAGAACAGGAAGTAGCGCTGTGCCATCGGCAGCTGGGTGGCGGGCTCGCAGGTCAGCAACTGGCCATCGGCGCGCACCTGGTAGGTCTGGGCATCCACTTCCATGGTCGGCACGTAGTGGTTGTGGATCATGTGGCGTTTGCTCACGCCGCGGATGTTTTTCACCGCCGAAAGTTGTTTGCTCAGGCCGTAGCGTTTACCCACGTCGGCAGCCAGGGCCGCTTGCGAGACGAAGGTCAGCGAGGTCTGGCGCAGCGCGCCGCCGTAGGCGCCGAACATGGGCCGGTAATGCACGGGCTGGGGCGTGGGGATGCTGGCGTTGGGGTCGCCCATGGCGGCGAAGGCGATGAAACCCCCCTTGAGGATGAGCGCGGGCTTGACGCCGAAGAAGGCTGGCTTCCAGATCACCAGGTCGGCCCACTTGCCCGGGGCGATGCTGCCCACCTCGTGGCTGATGCCGTGGGCGATGGCCGGGTTGATGGTGTACTTGGCGATGTAGCGCTTGACGCGGAAGTTGTCGTTGCGCCCGCCATCTTCTTCCAGACGGCCGCGCTGGGCTTTCATCTTGTGCGCCGTCTGCCAGGTGCGGATGATCACTTCGCCCACGCGGCCCATGGCCTGGCTGTCGCTGCTCATCATGCTGATGGCGCCCAGGTCGTGCAGGATGTCTTCGGCCGCGATGGTCTCCTTGCGGATGCGGCTCTCGGCAAAGGCCAGGTCTTCGGCAATGGCCGGGTCCAGGTGGTGGCAGACCATGAGCATGTCCACGTGCTCGTCCAGCGTGTTCACCGTGTAGGGCATCGTGGGGTTGGTCGAGCTGGGCAGGAAGTTGGCCTGGCCCACCACCTTGAGAATGTCGGGCGCGTGGCCGCCGCCCGCGCCTTCGGTGTGGAAGGCGCAGATACCGCGGCCCTTCACCGCTGCGATGGTGTTCTCGACGAAACCCGATTCATTGAGCGTGTCGGAGTGGATGGCCACCTGCGTGTCGGTGGCCTCGGCCACGTTGAGGCAGTTGTCGATGGCCGAGGGCGTGGTGCCCCAGTCTTCGTGCAGCTTCAGGCCGATCACGCCGGCGTCGATCTGCTCGTGCAGCGCGCCCGGCAGGCTGGCGTTGCCCTTGCCCAGGAAACCCAGGTTCATGGGGAAGGCGTCGGCCGCCTGCAGCATGCGCTCGATGTTCCAGGGGCCGGGGGTGCAGGTGGTGGCGAGGGTGCCGGTGGCCGGGCCCGTGCCGCCGCCCAGCATGGTGGTCACGCCCGAGCACAGCGCTTCTTCGATCTGCTGCGGGGCGATGAAATGGATGTGGCTGTCGATGCCGCCAGCCGTGACGATGTTGCCTTCGCACGAAATGATTTCCGTACCCGGGCCGATGATGACGTCCACGCCGGGTTGCGTGTCGGGGTTGCCGGCCTTGCCGATGGCGGCGATGCGGCCGTCCTTCAAACCGATGTCGGCCTTGACGATGCCCCAGTGGTCGATGATGAGCGCGTTGGTCAGCACGGTATCCATGGCGCCTTCGGCGCGTGTGCGCTGCGATTGCGCCATGCCGTCACGTATGGTCTTGCCGCCACCGAACTTCACTTCTTCGCCATAGCCGCCGGCGCGCAGGGTGTAGTCCTGCTCGACTTCGATGATGAGGTCGGTGTCGGCCAGGCGCACACGGTCACCCGCGGTGGGGCCGAACATCTCGGCGTAGGCGCGTTTGGTGATGAAGGACATGATCAGTACTCCCGCCGGGCCGCCCCAAGGGAGGCTGCGGCCCCCTCGGGGGGCAGTGAATACACGAAGTGATGAGCGTGGTGGCAGTTCATACTTTTCCTTGCACCAGGGCGCGAAAGCCGTAGACCTTGCGTTCGCCCGCGTAGTCCACCAGCTCCACCGTGCGCTGCTGGCCAGGCTCGAAGCGCACCGCCGTGCCGCTGGCGATGTTCAGGCGCATGCCGCGCGCGGCCGTGCGGTCGAAGTCCAGCGCGCCATTGGTTTCGGCGAAGTGGTAATGCGAGCCGACCTGGATGGGGCGGTCGGCGGTGTTCTTCACTACCAGGGTCAGCGTGCGCCGGTCCGGGTTGAGCGTGTGCGCGCCGTCGTCGATCAGCAGTTCGCCGGGGATCAGGGCGGGAGCCATGGGGGTTGCCTTATTTGCGCAGGTGCCAGATCACCATCACGGCCAGCGCGCCGAAGACGACAAAGCCCCAGAGGTCCGTGGCGTGCCAGTGCGTGCTGGTGGCGCCGTGACCGTCGTGGGCCAGCGCGGCGCTGCTGATGAGAACAGAGGTGAGGGCGGTGCAGAGCTTGCGCATGGTGCTTCCTTAAACAATGGGTTGGTGCACGGTGACGAGCTTGGTGCCGTCGGGAAAGGTGGCTTCGACCTGGATGTCGGGGATCATCTCGGCGATGCCTTCCATCACGTCGCCGCGCTTGAGCAGGGTACGGCCCTCGCTCATGAGCTGGGCCACGCTCTTGCCGTCGCGCGCGCCTTCCATCACCGCGGCACTGATGTAGGCCACGGCTTCAGGGTAGTTGAGCTTGAGCCCGCGCGCCATACGCCGTTCGGCTAACAGCGCGGCGGTGAAGATCAGCAGCTTGTCTTTTTCCCGGGGTGTCAGTTCCATGGTCGTGCTGTCTTGTGTCTTTTACTGAGCATCACCATGCAATAGCCGTGCCGCCTCCTGGCTTCCGCCGTCTGCCCTTATCCGTGCATGTGGCGAGGCACTTGCCTTCTCGTGGTGCGAAACGGACCCAAATGGCACCAAGTCAGGGCTATTAAAGCGATCTAGGCGCTTGAAAAGCGTGCGTGCAAGGCGGCCAGCTGGCGTGGCAGCTGGTCGGGTGTTTCGGCGATCCGGTAGTTCCCGGCGCCAAAAATCCGGCGCGCATAAGCGGCCGCGCCGGCGTCCACGGCCAGGCCACAGACCGGCAGGCCCAGGCGGGCCGCGTCCTGCACGGCGGCACGCGCATCCTCGACCAGGTAGCGCGCGTCGTGCACGTCCACGTCGGCCGGCGCGCCGTCGGTCAGCACCAGCAGGGCACGCCGTTCGGCCGGCTCGGCGGCCAGCAGCGCGCAGGCGTGGCGCAGGGCCGTGCCCAGGCGGGTGGACCAGGCGGCCTGCTGCGCCTGCAGCCGGGCTGCGGCCTGTGCGTCCAGCGGTTCACCGAAGTCGAGCAGGCGGTGGTAACGCACCTGCGCGCGCGTGTCCGAGCAGAAGCCGTGCAGGGCAATGCGTTCGCCGGCGTCTTGCGCCGAGCGCGCCAGCAGCAGGGCGGCCTCCTGCTCCACCTCCAGCAGGCTGCGGGCCTGCCCGGCGGCGCGCTCACCGGTAGACAAGGAGAGATCCAGCAGCACCAGCAGGCTCAGCGGCCGCGCCTGCGGGCCCGGGCGCTGGAAGATGCGGCCCGTGGGCGCGCGCTGCAGGCGGCGTTCCACTGCGGCTTCGATGGCCGCGTCCAGGTCCAGCGTGTCGCCTTCCCACTGGCGGCGCAGGCGCCGGCCGTGTTGGGGGCGGACCCGTTGCAGCGGCAGCAGCGGCCGGTGTGCCGGCGGCGGTGCCGTTTGCGCTGCGGCGAGGGGGCGCAGCTCGTACAGGTTGCACCAGTCGGGGCGCAGCACGCCGCTGCGGTAATCCCACTCGGGGTAGGCCCACGTGGGCATGGTGGTCTCGACGGCCGGCACCGTGCTCTCGGCCGGCGGTGCCTGCAGCGTGAGGGGCGCGGGCAGGGGCTGCGCCTCGGTCTCGCGCGTGGCGCCGTGTTGCCAGAGGTAGCTGTTGTCGTCGCGGTAGGGCGCGGGCACGGCGTACAGGCGCGGGTCGAAGCGCACGCGCATCTGGCCCAGGTCGTTGGCCAGCACCGAGGCCAGGCGGCGAAAGGCGGTGTCGTCCTCCAGCCCGTGTTCGCGGCGCGCAGCGGCAAAGAGCGTGCGCGCCTTGTCGATCCAGTGGTTGCCGTCGGCGTAGTGCTCGTCGTGCAGCGCAAGCGCCAGGCGCGAGAACAGGGCGTTTACGCTCAGGCCCTCGGGTTCCAGCACCTGGCGCAGTGGCACGTCGAACCAGGCGCGCACGCCGGGCAGCGTGCGTGCCAGCAGCAGCTCCACGCGCGCGTCTTCCACCGCACCGACCACGGCCAGGCCCAGGGGCTTGAGCGTGGCCGAGGGCTGGGCTGGGCGCGAGTACAGCAGGTGGGCGGCGGCATGGGCGACGGCCGCGCGCTGTTGTGGCGTGTCCAGCGCCGGCAGCAGCAGGTGCGTGGCGTTCACGACGGGACGCGCGGCGGCAGCATCGGGTGCGGCGGGTGCTTGCATTGCCACCTGCAGGCCACGACCGGCCAGCGCCTGCAGCAGCAGCGCCGGCGCAGCCAGGAGCTCAGGGGAAGCTGGCATCGACCAAGTCGCGCAAGGCCGCGGCCATGTCGGGGTCGTCGGTCAGGGCGCGGGTCATGGTCATGTCGCAGCTGTCGCGCGGGTCCACGCCGTCGCGGATCAGCGTGCCGGCGTAGATCAGCATGCGCGTGGAGGCGCCCTCGTCCAGGCCGCGTTCGCGCAGCGCGCGCGAGCGCCGCGCAATGCCCACCAGGCGCGCGGCCAGCTCGGGTGCGATGCCGGCCTCGTGCGCGACGATCTCGGTCTCCACGGCTTCGGGTGGGTAGTCGAACTCCAGCGCCGCGAAGCGCTGGCGCGTGGAAGGCTTCATGTCCTTGGCGCGGCTCTGGTACCCGGGGTTGTAGGAGACCACGAGCTGGAAGTCCGGGTGGGCCTGCACGAGCTCGCCCTTGCGGTCCAGCGGCAGCACGCGCCGCGCATCCGTCAGCGGGTGGATCACCACCGTGGTGTCCTGGCGCGCCTCCACCACCTCGTCCAGGTAGCAGATGCCGCCATGGCGCACGGCCAGCGTCAGCGGGCCGTCGTGCCAGGTGGTGCCGCGCTCGTCCAGCAGCCAGCGCCCCACGAGGTCGGAGGCGCTCATGTCCTCATTGCAGGCCAGCGTGACGAGCGGGCGCCCGAGCTTCCAGGCCATGTACTCGACAAAGCGCGTCTTGCCGCAGCCCGTCGGCCCCTTGAGTATCAGGGGCAGGCGGTGCGCATAGGCGTGCTCGTAGAGCGCCACCTCGCGCGCCGCCGGCCGGTAATACGGCGGCGTGCGCACACGGTAGTCGGCCAGCGGATCGGTGGTGTCCAGGTCGCGCTGCACGGTGGCCGGCCTCAGCGGTGCGTGGCCGGCGCGTTGGGAATGCCCTCGATCGGGCATTCCGGCGTGCCCACGGTGGAACGCGTGAAGGCTTCCACCTTCTTGCGCGTGCCCTCGGGGTCGCGGATCCACTCGCCGTAGAACTCGTAGGGGCAGGCGGCCACACCGGTATCGCCTTCGCCCGAGTTGATCTTGCCCGTGTAGCCGCGGTGCACCAGCTTGAACAGGTGGTTTTCGCTCTGGCCGTTCTTGCGGAAGTCACGGATCAGGCTCTTGGACAGCGCCGCGTACTGCACACCGTATTCCTCCTCACCGCATTCGCCCAGGGTGCGACCGTCGAAGCCGACGATGGCCGAGTGGCCGAAGTAGCTGTACACACCGTCCCAGCCGGCCGCGTTGGCCACGGCCACGTAGGTGTTGTTGGCCCAGGCCATGGCCTTGGCCATGAGCACCTGCTGGTCCTTGGCCGGGTACATATACCCCTGGCAGCGCACGATGAGCTCGGCGCCTTTCATGGCGCAGTCACGCCAGATCTCGGGGTAGTTGCCGTCGTCGCAGATGATCAGGCTGACCTTGAGACCCTTAGGGCCGTCGGACACATAGGTGCAGTTGCCCGGGTACCAGCCTTCGATCGGCACCCAGGGCATGATCTTGCGGTACTTCTGCACGATCTCGCCCTGGTCGTTCATCAGGATGAGCGTGTTGTAGGGCGCCTTGTTCGGGTGCTCTTCGTGCCGTTCGCCGGTGAGCGAAAACACGCCCCAGACCTTGGCCTTGCGGCAGGCCTCGGCAAAGATGGCCGTCTCGTCACCGGGCACGGTGGCGGCGGTCTCGTACATTTCCTTGGCGTCGTACATGATGCCGTGGGTGCTGTACTCGGGAAAGATCACCAGGTCCATGCCGGGCAGGCCTTGTTTCATGCCCGTCACCATGTCGGCGATCTTGCGGGCGTTGGCCAGCACTTCTGCCTTGGTGTGGAGGCGGGGCATCTTGTAGTTGACGACTGCGACGCCTACGGTGTCGTTGCTACTTGATATATCTCCGTGGATCATTTGCTTACTCCGTGTGGGTTTTGTGTTTGTTGGTCTGCTATGGGGAAGATGAATAGAGGTTGTTCTTCTCCACCCCCTATCCCCCCCCGCCCCCTTCCCACCCTCGCCAGGGCGGGAAGGGGGAGCCGATTTGGTGGTCGGTGGATGGATACGCTTCTACGGGGGTGAGGCCGCCACCGCATGTAGGGCGCCTGCATTTCAGGCCAGCGGTCGTAGAGACCGCATCGCGGTGTGCGCGCCCCCGGCTGGCAGCTGCGCGCCAGCGACCGAGCCATTGACTACGACCGTAGCCTCGAAATCTCGGAGAGAAGAGGCAGACCGCGACCTTGGCGCCGTAGAAGCCTAGCCGGCGCGAAGAAACAAAATCCGGCTCCCCCTTCCCGCCCTGGCGAGGGTGGGAAGGGGGCGGGGGGGGATAGGGGGTGGAAAGAAAAGCATCCATGAGAAGACGCTGGCATTCAAAAGATCAGTGACTAATCATCCAAGGCCTCTTCCCCGCAAACGACTTGCTCCCATCCGCCGCCGTCACGGTAGAGCCACGCTTGCCACTGGTAGAACAACACCCACACCCCGCCGGATGCTTGAGCCGCCCATACGCCCCATCCCGCGAAGACCGCGGTGCATGAGAGGCACGCTCATTCGTCTCGTAAGCCTTGCGCGTCTCGCCACTCAGGCAGGCCAGCCGCGGCCCGGCCACGAACACACGGGTGCTGACCGTGCCGCAGTCCGGACAGCTGCAAGGCTCGTTGCGCTGCGCCAGGCTGCGCAGGGCCTCGAAGCCCCCGCAGTCCGGGCAGTCGTAGTCATAGGTAGGCATGCGGGGCTCCTGCTTACTTGACGTCTTGCGAGATCGGCATCTGGATGCTGCCGTCGATCATCTTCACCGGGCCGGCGGCCGTGGGGTTGATGTCGAAGTCGAAGATCTCGGTCGGCAGCCAGAGGGTGGCGCAGGCGTTGGGCACGTCCACCACGCCGCTGATGTGGCCCTGCACCGGCGCCGTGCCCAGGATGGAATAGGCCTGCGCGCCGCTGTAGCCGAACTTCTTGAGGTACTCGATGGCGTTCAGGCAGGCCTGGCGGTAGGCCACGTTGACGTCCAGGTAGTGCTGCTTGCCGGCCTCGTCCACCGAGATGCCTTCGAAGATCAGGTAGTCCTTGTAGTTGGGCGTGATGGGGCTGGGCTTGAAGATCGGGTTCTTGATGCCGTACTTGGCCATGCCGCCTTTGATCAGGTTCACGCGCATGTGCACCCAGCCGGCCATCTCGATGGCGCCGCAGAAGGTGATCTCACCGTCGCCCTGGCTGAAGTGCAGGTCGCCCACGCTCAGGCCGGCGCCGTCCACATAGACCGGGAAAAACACCTTGGAGCCGCGCGACAGGTCCTTGATGTCGCAGTTGCCGCCGTGCTCACGCGGGGGCACGGTGCGCGCGCCCTCGGCGGCCACCTTCTTGGCGGCCTCGCCTGTGAGCTTGCCCAGGTGGGCGGTGGCGGCGAAGGGCGGGTTGGCCAGGCCGGGCACGCGGGTGGGGTCGGTGTCGATCAGTTCCTGCTCGCGTGCGTTCCAGGCATCGAGCATCTTCTTGTCGGGCAGGCAGCCGATCAGGCCGGGGTGGATCAGGCCGGCGTATTCGACGCCAGGCACGTGGCGGCTCTTGGTGAACATGCCATTGAAGTCCCAGATGGACTTCTGCGCCAGCGGGAAGTGGTCGGTCAGGAAGCCGCCGCCGTTCTTCTTGCTGAAGAAGCCGTTGAAGCCCCAGGGGCTCTCGTCCTTGGCGCCGATGTCCAGCAGGTCCACCACCAGCAGGTCGCCGGGCTCGGCGCCCTTGACGCCCACGGGGCCGGTCAGGAAGTGGACGATGGACAGGTCGATGTCACGCACGTCGTCGGCACTGTCGTTGTTCTTGATGAAACCGCCGGTCCAGTCGTAGGTCTCGAGGATGAAGTCCTCGCCGGGGTTGACCCAGGCCGCCATGGGAATGTCCGGGTGCCAGCGGTTGTGCACCTGCGGGTTGCTGTACGCGGATTGCTTGAGGTCGACTTTGATGAGGGCTTCAGCCATGGTGCTACTCCTAAAGGTCAGGGTGAAAAAAAGGGGGGGAGGGGTCAGACGGAAAGGTAGGACTTGATGCGCTTCACATCGGTCTGGTCACGCGCGGTCTCGTGCACCAGGCGGCCGCCTTCGATCACGAACAGGCGGTCGGCCACGTCCATGGCGAAGGACAGCACCTGCTCCGAGACGATGATGGTGATCTCGCGCAGCTTGCGGATCTCGTTGAGCGCCTTGGCGATGTCCTTGATGATCGAAGGCTGGATGCCTTCGGTCGGCTCGTCCAGCAGCAGCACCTTGGGGTCGGTCACCAGCGCGCGGGCAATCGCCAGCTGCTGCTGCTGCCCGCCCGAGAGGTTGCCGCCCTTGCGCCGGCGCATGTCCCACAGCACGGGGAAGAGGGCGTAGATCTCTTCGGGGATCTGCTTCGTCTTCGAGTTTTCCAGGCCGGTCTGGATGTTCTCCTCGACGGTGAGCGTCGGGAAGATCATGCGGCCCTGGGGCACGTAGGCGATGCCCTTGGCCACGCGGCGGTAGCTTTCGTCCTTCGAGACGTCCTGTCCGTCGACCAGGATCTGCCCGGACTTCAGTGGCAGCACACCCATCAGGCTCTTGAACAGCGTGGTCTTGCCCATGCCGTTGCGGCCCATGATGGCAACCGTCTCGTTCTTGTTGCTTTCGAAGGAGATGCCGTGCAGGGCCTCGCTCTGGCCGTAGGCCGTGTACATGTCGGTGACTTTGAGCATGGTGTGTTACTCCTGTGATTTCAGTGGCCGAGGTAGACGTCGATCACCTTGGGGTCGGCCTGCACCGTGGCCATGGAGCCTTCGGCCAGGATCTTTCCCTGGTGCATCACGGTGACCTTGTGCGCGATCTGCTTGACGAACTCCATGTCGTGTTCGATTACGATCACCGAACGGTTCTTGCAGATGCGCTTGAGCAGGTCGGCGGTGAGCTCGCGCTCGCGTGCGCTCATGCCGGCAATGGGTTCGTCCAGCATCAACAACTCCGGGTCCTGCATCAGCAGCATGCCGATCTCCAGCCACTGCTTCTGCCCGTGCGAGAGCAGGCCGGCCTCTTTCTCCAGCGTGTCGGCCAGGCCGATCTCCTCGGCCACCACCTGCACACGGGCCTTCACCTCGTCGGTGCACTTGAAACCCAGCGCGCCGAAGACCGAGCGGCCCGTGGGGTAGGACACCTCCAGGTTCTGGAAGACGCTGAGGTTTTCGTAGATCGAAGGCGTCTGGAACTTGCGGCCGATGCCCCGGCGCACACGGATGTGTTCGTCCAGCTGGGTCAGTTCCTCGTTCTTGAACTTGATGCTGCCGCCGCTGGCCTTGGTCTTGCCGCAGATCAGGTCCAGCAGGGTGGTCTTGCCCGCGCCGTTGGGGCCGATGATCACGCGCAGCTCGTTCTTGTCGATGTACAGCGTCAGGTTGTCGATGGCCTTGAAGCCGTCGAAGGAGACCGTCAGGTCTTCCACGGCCAGGGCGAAGTCGGTGTTGCTCATGGTGTGCTCCTGTGGGGTGGGTTCAGGCGCTCTGGCCGCTGACGGAGCCGGTCAGTGGGGGCTTGCGGCCCGGGTTACCGGTCTGCGTGACGGGGGCATCGGAAGCCGCGTCGGCTTCCACCGCCTTGCGGATGGCCAGGCGCTCGGCCTGCTTGCGTTTCCACCAGGGCTTGACCTTCGTCTCCCAGACGCCGGCCAGGCCGTCAGGAAAGGCCATGGTCACGCCGATGAAGAGCGCGGCCATCAGGAAGAGCCACAGGTCGGGCAGGCTTTCGGAGAAGTAGGTCTTGCCGAAGTTCACCAGCAGGGTGCCGTAGACCGCGCCCACCAGGCTCATGCGTCCGCCTACTGCGGCGTAGATCACCATCTCGATCGAGGGCACGATGCCCACGAAGGACGGCGACATGAAACCCACCTGCAGCGTGAACAGCGCGCCGCCGATGCCCGAGAGCGCGGCCGCCAGGCAGAACACGAAGACCTTGAACATGGCCACGTCGTAGCCCGAGAAGCGCACGCGGTCTTCCTTGTCGCGCATGGCCAGCAGCAGGGTGCCCAGCTTGCTCTTCTGCACCCACAGGCACAGCGCGATGCTGCCCAGCAGCAGGAAGGTGCAGAGGTAATAGAGGATGTACTTGGCGCTGTCGGTGCGGGTGTCCCAGCCCAGCACGGTCTTCAGGTCGGTCATGCCGTTGACGCCGCCGGTGTAACCCTGCTGGCCGATGATGAGCACCGTGAGGATCAGCGCCACCGCCTGCGTGATGATGGCGAAGTACACGCCGCCCACGCGCCGCTTGAACATGGCGTAGCCGATGATGAAGGCCAGCAGCGTCGGCACCGCCACCACCGCGAACAGCGCGAAGGGCAGGTGCTCGAAGGGCTTCCACCACAGCGGCAAGGCCGTGAGCTGGTTCCAGTCCATGAAGTCCGGGATGCCGGGGGTGGACTGGATCTTGGTGGTGATCGGGTCCGAGGCTTCGAGCTTGAGGAACATGGCCATGGCGTAACCGCCCAGGCCGAAGAACACGCCCTGGCCCAGGCTGAGCACGCCGCCGTAGCCCCAGAGCATGACCAGGCCCAGCGCCACGAAACCGTAGGTCAGGTATTTGCCCACCAGGTTGAGGCGGAAGATGTCGAAGACCAGCGGAAAGGCGACCAGCAGCAGCAGGGCGAGCGTGAGCACGCTGCCCAGTCCCCTGCCGGCTATCCATGTGGTGAATTTGTTCATGCTTGCACTCCGGAAATGAAAAGCGGGATCAGCGGCGCACCTTGCTGGCGAACAGGCCTTGCGGGCGGATCATCAGGATCACGACGATGAGCGAGAGCGTCAGCACCTTGGCCATGGAGCCGGTGATGAAGAATTCGCTGATGGACTGCGTCTGCGCGATGCCGAAGGCCGAGGCCACCGTGCCCAGCAGGCTGGCCGCGCCGCCGAAGGTCACCACCAGGAAGGAGTCCACGATGTAGAGCGAACCGCTGGTCGGACCCGTGGAGCCGATGGTGGTGAAGGCCGCCCCCGCCACGCCGGCAATGCCGCAGCCGATGGCGAAGGTCAGGCGGTCGGTCTTGCTGGTGTTGATGCCGATGGCGTTGGCCATGGTGCGGTTGCTCACCGTGGCGCGCACCCGCAGGCCCCAGCGGCTCTTGTAGAGCGCCAGCAGCACGCCGCAGGTCACGAAGGTGGTCAGGCCCAGCACGAAGAGGCCGTTGATCGGGATGTCCAGGCCCTCGTGCGGCGACCAGGAACCCATCAGCCAGTCGGGCAGCGTGGGGCTGACTTCCTTGGGGCCGATGGCGGTGCGGAAGACCTGCTGGATGGCCAGGCTCAGGCCCCAGGTGGCCAGCAGCGTGTCCAGCGGGCGCTTGTAGAGAAAACGGATCAGGCCCCACTCCACCAGCCAGCCCGCGATGAAGGCCAGGCAGAAGGCCACCGCGATGGCGACCAGGAAGTAGTAGGGCATCAGATTGGGGGCGTACTTCTCCACCAGCGTGGAGAAGAGGAAGACCGTGTAGGCGCCGATGGTCATGAACTCGCCATGCGCCATGTTGATCACGCCCATCTGGCCGAAGATGATGGCCAGGCCCAGGCCCATGAGCAGAAGGACCGAGAACAGGCTCAGTCCGGCGAAGCCCTGCATGAGGGTGATGTCGACGATTTCCTTGAATTCCATGGCGTCACCTGCTTGTCTGTTTGCGTATCGCGGGTGGCGGCCCCCGGCTCTCCGGTTGGCCGCCACCTTCTTTCCCTGAGCGGTCCTATCGGATTACTGGTAGCCCTTCGGGAAGGGATCGGGTTCGATCAGCTTGGGCGACTCGGCCACCACCTTGAAAGTGCCGTCCTTGTTGCCGATGGCGATGCGCGACTTGCTCCACAGATGGTGGTTCTCGTGCAGCTTCACGTAGCCTTCGGGTGCGGTCTTGAGTTCGATGCCGGGCGATGCGGCCACGACCTTGTCCACGTCGAAGCTGCCGGCCTTCTCCACGGCGGCCTTCCACAGCCAGGGACCCAGGTAGCCGGCCTGCGTCACGTCGCCGATCACCGCGTCCTTGCCGTACTTGGCCTTGAAGGCGGCGACGAACTTCTTGTTGTTCTCGTTGTCCAGCGACTGGAAGTACTTCATCGAGCTGTAGAAGCCCGTGAAGTTCTCGCCGCCCACACCGGTCATCTCGTCCTCGGTCACCGACAGCGTCAGCAGGAACTGCTTGTCACCGGTGATGCCCGCGGCCTTGAGCTGCTTGTAGAAGGCCACGTTGGAGCCGCCCACCACCGCTGCGAAGATGCAGTCCGGCTTGGCGACCTTGATCTTGTTGATCAGGGAGTTGAAGTTGGTGTTGCCCAGCGGGTAGTACTCCTCGCCGACGACCTTGCCCAGCTTGCCCACGGACTCGATGTGCTTGCGCGCGATCTTCATCGAGGTGCGCGGCCAGATGTAGTCCGAACCCACCAGGAAGAAGGTCTTGGCTTTCTTCTCCTTCGAGCCCCAGTCCAGGCCGTAGATGATCTGCTGCGTGGCTTCCTGGCCCGTGTAGATCACGTTCTTGCTCTGCTCCAGGCCTTCGTAGAAGGTCGGGTAGTAGAGCAGGCCGTTTTCTTTCTCGAACACCGGCAGCACGGCCTTGCGCGAGGCGCTGGTCCAGCAGCCGAAGACGGCGGCCACGTGGTCGTTGACCAGCAGCTTCTTGGACTTCTCGGCGAAGGTCGGCCAGTCGGAGGCGCCGTCTTCCTTGATCACCTTGATCTTGCGGCCCAGGATGCCGCCCATGGCATTGATCTGGTCGATGGCCAGCTGCTCGGCCTGGATCGAGCCGGTCTCCGAGATGGCCATGGTGCCGGATGAAGAGTGCAGCTGGCCCACGATCACTTCGGTGTCGGTCACGGCCAGCTTGGTCGTGTTGACCTTGGCGGTCGGGAACTGCTGGGCCAGGGCCAGGCCGGGCACACCGGCCACGGACAGGGCGCCCATGGCCTGCAGGACCTGGCGGCGCTGCAGACCGGTGGCTAGCGGGTGGGAGGGGGCGGACGGTTTCTTCATGAGGCACTCCAGTTAGAGGAAGAGGGAACCAGGAAACACCTGCGGGAGGTGCGGGCAACACCTTGTCACCACGGCCTTGAGATTAGGGAGAGGGGCGCGTATGGCCCATACGTCAATCAACGTATCGGTGTCGTATCGCGAATCGAGAACAGTTCTTGCATGTGCACCTGTATGGGCACCTGCCTCACCAGAAAGAGGCGCGCTGTCCCGCACGCACCCTTATGAAGAACGCACCGCAAAAGATCTTCCGCATCCGCCGCGACTACAACTCCTGGGTGGCCAACGAGACCCTGGAGGACTACGCGCTGCGCTACACGCCCCACAGCGCGCGCAAGTGGAGCGAATGGCGCGTGGCCAACACGGCCTTCGGCGGCATGTCCTTCCTGGCGCTAGAGGCCATCGGCGGCGCCATCGCGCTGAACTACGGCTTCGACAACGCGCTGTGGGCGATCCTGGTCATGGGGCTCATCACCTTCCTCACCGGCTTGCCCATCGCCGTCTACGCCGCGCGCTACGGCCTGGACATGGACCTGCTCACACGCGGTGCCGGTTTCGGTTACCTGGGCTCCACCGTCACCTCGCTGATCTACGCCAGCTTCACCTTCATCTTCTTCGCGCTGGAGGCGGCCATCATGGCGCTGGGCCTCCAGCTCGTGCTGGACTGGCCGCTGGTGTGGTGCTACGTGCTGTCCTCGCTGGTCATCATCCCGCTGGTGCTCTACGGCATCACCTTCATCTCGCGCCTGCAGACCTGGACGCAGCCCCTGTGGGCGCTGCTGCTGCTCTGGCCTTTCTTCTGGTTTGCCGTGGCCCAGCCCGATCTGTACCGCGAATTCACCAGTCTCTCGGGTCTGACCTCGGGCAGCAGCGGCTTCGAGCCGCTGATGTTTGGCGCCGCCGCCGCGGTGGCCTTCTCGCTGGTGGTGCAGATCGGCGAGCAGGTGGACTACCTGCGTTTCATGCCCGCGCGCACCGCCGCCAACCGCTGGCGCTGGTGGGCCTGCGTGCTCAGCGCCGGGCCGGGCTGGATCGTGCTGGGCATGCTCAAGATGCTGGGCGGCGCCTTCCTGGCCTTCGTCGCGCTGCAATACGGCGCGCTGCCCGGCCACGCGGCCGAGCCCACGCAGATGTACCTGGTCGGCTTCAACCTCTCGCTGGGCGACCCGATGCTGGCGCTGTGGCTCACCGTGCTCTTCGTGGTGATCTCGCAGGTCAAGATCAACGTCACCAACGCCTACGCCGGCTCGCTGGCCTGGAGCAATTTCTTCGCGCGGCTCACGCGCAGCCACCCCGGGCGCGTGGTCTGGCTGGTCTTCAACGTCATCATCGCCATGCTGCTGATGACGCTGGGCGTCTTCGGCGCGCTGGAGAAGGTGCTGGGCCTGTACGGCAACGTGGCCATCGCCTGGGTCGGCGCCCTGGTGGCCGACCTCGTCATCAGCAAGCCCCTGGGTCTTTCACCGAAGGGCGTGGAGTTCCGCCGCGCCTACCTGTATGACCTCAACCCCGTGGGTCTGGGGGCCATGGGCCTGGCGGTGGTGCTGTCCGTCACCGCACATGCCGGGCTGCTGGGCGAGTACGCGGCGGCCTTCTCGCCCTTCATCGCGCTGTTCACCGCCATGCTCACCGCGCCGCTGCTGGCCTGGGCCACGAAGGGGCGTTATTACCTGGCGCGCCACGATGCCTCGCCCTGGAAACCGGGCGAAGTGGTGCGCTGCAGCGTCTGCGAAAACCAGTTCGAGAGCGCCGACATGGCCAGCTGCCCGGCCTATGGCGCGCCCATCTGCTCGTTGTGCTGCTCGCTCGAATCGCGCTGCCACGATCGCTGCAAGACCCAGTCGCGCGCGGCCGACCAGGTGCGCGACGCCCTGGCCGCCTTCCTGCCGGCCGGGCTGAACAACCGCTTCAACTTCCGTGTGGCGCAGTACTTCACGGTCTTCCTCGGCCTGTCCGCGCTTCTGGCCTTCCTGCTGGGCGTGGTCTATATGCAGGAAAGCCTGCACGCCCCGGCCGAGGCGCTGCGCATGCCCTTCATCAAGGCCTTCTCGCTCTTGGCCGTGCTGGCCGCCGTGTGCGCCTGGTGGGTGGTGCTGGCCAATGAGAGCCGGCGCATGGCGCACGACGAGTCCGAGCGCCAGACCCAGCTGCTGCAGAAGGAGATCGACGCCCACATGCGCACCGACGAGGCCCTGCAGGGCGCCAAGGAGGTGGCCGAATCCGCCAGCCAGGCCAAGACCCGCTACGTGGCCGGCATGACGCACGAACTGCGCACCCCGCTCAACAGCATCCTGGGCTACGCGCAGATCCTGCTGCGCGGCAACGAGCTGCAGGGCAGCCCGCGCGAGATGGTCACCACCATGCAGCAAAGCGGCCAGCACATGCACGCGCTGATCGACGGCCTGCTGGACCTGGCCCGCATCGAAGCCGGCCGCCTGCGCCTGGACCCGGCGCCCCTGCCTTTTCCCGAATTCCTTTCCGAGCTCGCGCGCATGGTGCAGCCCCAGGCCGAGGGCAAGGGCCTGGCCTTCCGGCTGGAAACGCAGGGCCGTGTGCCGGCCTGGGTGCAGGCCGACGCCAAGCGCCTGCGCCAGATCCTCATCAACCTGCTGGCCAATGCCGTGCGCTTCACCGACCGCGGCAGCATCGTCTTTCGCGTGAACTGCCGGCACGAGGTGGTGCGCTTCGAGGTGGAAGACACGGGCATCGGCATCGCCCCGCAGGACCAGGAGCGCATCTTCCAGCCCTTCGAGCGCGGCAGCGCAGGCCGGCGCACCAGCGAATCGGGCACCGGCCTGGGCCTGACCATCACGCACCTGCTCACCGAACTCATGGGCGGCGACCTCAGCCTGCGCAGCGCCGTGGGGCAGGGCAGCACCTTCAGCGTGCGCCTCTACCTGCGCGAGATCGAGGCGCCGGCCGAACGCACCGTGCGCCACCTGCGCCCCATCGTGGCTTACCTCGCGCCGCGCCGCACCCTGCTGGTGGTGGACGACCAGCCCATCCAGCGCCAGCTGCTGGCCAGCCTGCTGCTGCCCCTGGGCTTCGCCATGCGCGAGGCCGCCAGCGGCCGCGAGGCGCTGGAGATCGTGCAGCGCGAACGCCCCGACGCTGTGCTGCTGGACATCAATATGGACGACCTCAACGGCTGGCAGACCGCGCAGCTCATGCGCGCCGCCGCCGGGCCCGGCCTGCCCATCATCTTCGTATCGGCCGACCCCTTCGAGAACCGCCCCGAGCTGCTGGCCGCCGTGGGCGCCCAGGGCTTCGTGAGCAAACCCGTGATCGAGTCCGAGCTGCTGGACCTGCTGGCGCGCGTGCTGCAACTGGAATGGGTGCATGAAACGCAACGCCTGGCCGCATCCCCCGCTGCGCCCGACGGCGCCACCGCATTGCCGCTGCCCGCCGAGCTGCGCCAGAGCCTCATCGCCATGGCCCGCCTGGGCAATGCCAGCGGCCTGCGCAGCCTGTTGCGCAACAGCGCCCAGGAGGCACCGGCCATCGCCGACGTGCTGCAGGCCCTGGTGGTGCACGTGGACCGCTTCGACTTCAACGCCCTGATCGCCCGCCTGAAAGAGACCGAAGATGAATCCGCCTGAGCCCCTGCCCCCGTCCGCCGTCTCCAGCGTGGTGCTGGTGGTGGACGACGCGCCCGAGACCCTGCGCATGTTGTGCGACGCGCTGGCCATCGAGGGCTACACCGTGCTGGTGGCGCGTGACGCCATCGAGGCGCTGGAGCGCTTCGAGATGGCCGTGCCCGACGCCGTGCTGCTCGACGCCATCATGCCCGGCGACAACGGCTTCACCCTCTGCCGCCGCCTCAAGGCCGAGCCTTCCTGGGCCCACGTGCCCGTGATCTTCATGACCGGCCTGGCCGAGACCGAGCAGATCGTCGAAGGCTTCGCCAGCGGCGGGGTGGACTATGTCGTCAAGCCGCTCAAGATCCCCGAGGTGCTGGCCCGCCTGGCCACGCACCTGCGCAACGCCCACGTGAGCCGCCTCGCGCGTGAGGCGGTGGATGTGGCCGGCCTGGGCGTGGTGCTGCTCGACACGCAGGGCCGCATGGCCTGGCGCTCGCCCCAGGCCATGCGCTGGCTGCAGCAGGCCCTGGGCCCGGAGCAGGACGACGCGGCACAGCGGCAGTGGCTGCAGCGCGTGGTCACCGAAGGCGAGACCCTGGCCGCGCTGCCCGACGGCAGCCAGCTGCAGGCGCGTTACCTGGGGCAGGGCGGCCCGGGTGAAATCATGGTGCTGCTGCGACAGACCGCGCCCGTGCAGGACGCCGCGCACAAGCGCCTCTCGGGCGCTTCACTCACCCCGCGCGAGACCGAGGTGCTCTCCTGGCTGGCCAAGGGCAAGACCAACCGCGACATCGGCGACATCCTGGGTATGAGCCCGCGCACGGTGAACAAGCACCTGGAACACATCTTCGAGAAGCTGGGCGTGGAGACGCGCACGGCGGCGGCGGCGATTGCGAGCAGCCTGTTGCAGGAGGGATAAGGGCCCTTGCGGCCGGGTGTTGGGTGTCATTCTTGATGTCGAATATATTTGACATTAACGGCGACCTGTCCTAGAGTGCGGGCATGTCCACCCTGGCAGAACTCAGCACCGTCGTCCGCACCCGCCGCGCCGACATGGGCCTCACGCAGGCCGCGCTGGCGCGTCTTAGCGGCCTGTCGCGCGCCACGGTCAACCAGCTGGAAGCGGCCAGCCTGCAGGACCTGAGCCTGGTGCGCGTGAGCCGTCTGCTGGGTGTGCTGGGTCTGTCCGTCATGGTGGCGCCGCAGCCGACGGCGGGCAAGACCCCGGCGCTGGAACTCGCGGCGCGCAGCGCCAGCGTGAGCTACCGCCAGCCGCTCACGGCCGCTGCTCTGCGCGCAGTCCTGCTGCAGGGGCAGGTGCCGGCCGCCTACCAGCCGCACGTGGCCACCCTGCTGGACGAGGCCACGCCCGCCCTGCTGGCTGCGGTGGTGGAGCAACTGCATGCGCAAGAGGGCGTGCCGCGTGCAGAGGTCTGGGCGCAAATGCGTGAACTGGCGCGTGGTTTCAAGAGCGCGCGGGATTTGTGGGCATGAGCAAACTAGACCTGAACCGACCCGGCGTCTGGCGTGAGCTGTGGCCCCAGGCGCTCGGCCTGATGACGCATCTGGAAGGTATGGTGGATCAACCCTTGTGGACCTTTGGCGGCGGTACCGTGCTCATGCTGCGCCACGGACACCGGCTCAGTAAGGACATCGACCTCTTCGTGCCTGACCCGCAGTACCTGGGCTATGTGAACCCCAGGCTCAGCGATGTGGCCGAGGCGGTAAGCGCGGACTACGAAGAGAACGCCGAGTTCATCAAGTTCTACCTGCCGCAGGGTGAGATCGACATCGTGGTGGGCACGGCACTGACGGCGCAGCCCTACGAGGTGGTGCGGCATGCGGGGCGCGAGATCAAGGTCGAGCGTAGTGCGGAGATCATCGCCAAGAAGATGTGGTTTCGGGGTGACCAGGCCAAGGCGCGAGACCTGTTTGATCTGTGTGCCGTGGCTACTTTGGAGCCAAAGGCGATCGCAGAGGCCAGCCCCTTCTTCATGCGGCATGGCGCGGCCTTCCTGCGCCGGCTGCAGGACAGAGCTGAGCTGGCCCGCGCGGAATTCGAGGCGATCGATGCGCTGGACTTCCGGCAGTCGTTTGATGAGTGTCTGCTACAGGCGCGAGTGATTCTGGGGCCCGTGGTCAAGCGACGTGGCTAGGCCACCTCGGTGTGGATGCGGACAGGGGCTAGGTGAGCCGAGGGAAGGCTGATATAAATCAGGCACTTAGAACACATCACGGGAGGCGCCATGAATTTTGTTATGCCGACAGATTTGCGGCCTATATCAAGTTAAACCGCAGATGAAGAGTTTTCATCTCACCTCTCTAGTCTGCTTCGGTATCGCGATGGCGTGCTACCTAATCGCATGGGTGCCGGGGCTACTTCTATTCGGGGTCGTGGGCTTTTTTTTCGAAATCGCGGCTTGGGTGAAATTGTTCTCTCGGAAGGAGGAGGGTCGGAATGACGCGTAGCTGTTGCTCGAAGGTTGGTCGGCCATCTGAGCATGAATGGGGGAGCCCGTGTCGTGCACAAAGTCTTGCGCGGGGCGCAGTAGCCTTGCGCCTTAACACGTCGGCCCAGAGGCGACCGCCTACAGCGTCGCCTGGCCTCCAACGGTGGGCATAGCCGCAATGGTTACGCTTAACAAGGTTGAGGTCGCGTCGCGGATGTTTGTGGAAGCGCACGAGCGGTACCTCAAGGCATCAGAGGACTTCGACTATGTCGCCTCCATCGTTCTTTCTGGTGCGGTCATGGGAATTGTTAGCCCGCTCTTGAAGGAGCAGGGAGGCCACACGTCGCATTCGCTTCTGGCTCGCATAGGCAACCTATTTGCCGAGCACGGTGACTCTCCAATGCACGAAGGTGTCTTTCGCGCCACGTACAACGCCTTCAAGCATGCAGGTAACGATCGCCAAAAGATTGCGGCCACTGCAGATCTTGAGTTCACCACGGATCTCAAACGCGAAGCGGCGCGCATGTTGGATTCGGCAAGAGACGACTTTCGTCAAATCGAGGTCGAGTCCACGCTTAAAGATCGACTGTCGCCTCAGTTTATTGCGCTGCTCGAATCCGATGAAGACTATGACTAACCACGCGTTCGAGCGGTCCGTGGGTCCGCGTGGGCCGCGTCTGGCCGCGGCCGAGGCATTGTGCCTGGCTCTGCTCAACTAGGACGCTAGGCGTCTAAACGAAGGCAAACGATGACACGAGTTCGCGTTGAAGGCTTCACCATCTCGCTCGACGGCTACGGCGCAGGCCCGAATCAAGACCTCCAGAATCCGCTCGGCATGGGTGGGACAGATCTGCACCAGTGGTTGTTCCCGACGCGCACGCTCCAGCGGGCCTTGTTCGGCAAGGACGGTACGACCGGCGTGGACGATGATTTCGCCGCACGCGGCTTCCAGAATGTCGGGGCCTGGATACTTGGGCGGAACATGTTCGGGCCCATACGTGGCCCCTGGCCCGACATGAACTGGAAGGGCTGGTGGGGCGACAGCCCGCCCTATCACGTTCCCACTTTCATCCTGACGCATCATGCGCGCGAGCCTATCGAGATGGAAGGCGGCACGACCTTCCACTTCGTCACGGGCGGTATCCACGAGGCGCTGGACCGGGCGCGTGAGGCCGCCAAGGGCAAGGATGTGCGCATAGGCGGCGGAGCCAGCACCATCCAGCAATATCTTCGTGCGGGCCTCATCGATGAGCTGCACGTCGCCATCTCGCCGGTTCTGCTCGGCAGTGGAGAGCGATTGTTCGAAGGGCTGGACATGCGCGCTCTGGGGTACGAATGCGTTCAGTTCGTCGCGTCAGAGAAAGCCACGCATGTCGTCCTGCGGCGCCAAGGGCGCACGGACGCCTGACAAGCGCTTGCAGCGGACGGCGCTGAACCGGAACGCTGGCACCATCCCGCCCCACCCCGGGGCATGGCACGGAATCTGCACTCTCCCGGGGCATGAACGCCCCGGAATCCCCATCCGCTGACCTTGCTGCGCCGCCGCATGCCCCGGCGGCCGTGCAGTCCATCGTCAAGATCCGGCGCGACTACAACAGCTGGGTGGCGCGCGAGACCATGGAGGATTACGCGCTGCGCTACACGCCGCAGCGCTTCCGCAAGTGGAGCGAATGGCGGGTGGCCAACACGGCCTTCGGCGCGGCGTCCTTCCTGATCCTGGAGGCGGTGGGCGCCACGCTGCTGGTGCAGTACGGCTGGGCCAATGCCTTCTGGGCCATCCTGGCCACGGGGCTCATCATCTTCCTCGCGGGCTGGCCCATCAGCGTCTACGCGGCGCGCTACGGCGTGGACATGGACCTGCTCACGCGCGGCGCGGGTTTCGGCTACATCGGCTCCACCATCACCTCGCTGATCTACGCCAGCTTCACTTTCATCTTCTTCGCACTGGAAGCGGCCGTCATGGCCTATGCGCTGGAGTTGGCGCTGGGCATCCCGCCCAGCTGGGGTTACCTCATCTGCGCGCTGGTGGTTATCCCGCTGGTCACGCACGGGGTCTCGGCCATCAGCCGCCTGCAGGTCTGGACGCAGCCGCTGTGGCTGCTCATGCTGGTTGTGCCCTTTGCCTTTGTGCTGGCGCTGGACCCCGCTGCGTTTTCGGGCATCGTGCACTACAAGGGGGAGAAGGGGCAGAGCTCGGAGTTCGTCCTGCCCCTGTTTGGTGCCGCCCTCACCGTGGGCATCGCCCTCATCACCCAGATGGGCGAGCAGGCGGACTACCTGCGTTTCATGCCGGCCCAGACCGCCGCCAACCGCAAGCGCTGGTGGTTCGGCGTCATGGCGGGCGGGCCGGGCTGGGTGCTGCTGGGGGTGGTCAAGATGCTGGGCGGCGCGTTGCTGGCCTACCTGGCCATCACGCATGCCGTGCCCGTCGAACGCGCGGTGGACCCGAATCAGATGTACCTGGCCGCCTATGAATACGTCTTCCCGAACTACGGCTGGGCGGTGGCGGCCACGGCTCTGTTCGTGGTGATCTCGCAGCTCAAGATCAACGTCACCAACGCCTACGCGGGCTCGCTGGCCTGGAGCAACTTCTTCTCGCGCCTCACGCACAGCCACCCGGGGCGCGTGGTGTGGGTGGTGTTCAACACGCTGATCGCCTTCATGCTCATGGAGATGAACGTCTTCCAGGCCCTGGGTGACGTGCTGGGCCTGTACAGCAACATCGCCATCGCCTGGATGATGGCCGTGGTGGCCGACCTGGTCATCAACAAGCCCCTGGGGCTTTCACCGAAGGGCATCGAGTTCAAGCGCGCCCATCTGTACGACATCAACCCCGTGGGCGTGGGTGCCATGGTGCTGGCTTCCATCCTTTCGGTCACGGCGCACCTCGGTCTCTTCGGTCCGCTGGCCCAGGCCTTCTCGGCGCTGATCGCGCTGGGCACGGCCTTCATCGCGGCGCCGCTGATCGCCTGGGCCACACGCGGGCGCTATTACATCGCGCGGCAGAGTGAGCTGGTGCCCGACACCAAGGCCAACGAAGGCCCCTACGCCCGCTACGGCGTGCGCCGCTGCGTGATCTGCGAGGGCGAGTACGAAGGGCCGGACATGGCCCACTGCCCGGCCTACCAGGGGCCCATCTGCTCGCTGTGCTGCACGCTGGATGCGCGCTGCGGCGATCTGTGCAAACCTCACGCCAGCCTCTCGGCCCAGTGGTCGGGCGTGCTGCAGCGCCTGCTGCCCAAGGGCCTGCGGCCCTACCTGGACACGGGTCTTGCACATTTCCTGCTGCTCATGCTCATCATCGTGCCGCTGCTGGCTGGCGTGTTCGGCTTGTTCTACCAGCAGGAGTTGCAGGCCCTGGCCCAGGTCTACACCGACAGCGAGTTGCCCGCCTTTGTGCAGGCCGCGCTGCGCGGCGGGTTCCTGAAAACCTATATGGCCCTGCTGCTCATCGCGGGCATGGTGGCCTGGTGGGTGGTGCTGGCGCACAAGAGCCGGCAGGTGGCGCAGGAAGAATCCAACCGCCAGACCGCCCTGCTGATGCGAGAGATCGAGCTGCACCAGCAGACCGACGCCGCCCTGCAGGACGCGCGCCGCACGGCCGAACGCGCCCAGCACCAGGCCGAGCAGGCCAACCAGGCCAAGAGCCGTTACATCAGCGCCATCAGCCACGAGCTGCGCACGCCGCTCAACAGCATCCTGGGTTACGCACAGCTCATGGGTGAAGACCCGCAGGTGCCCGCGCACCGCAAGCACGCGGTGCAGGTGATCCGCCGCGGGGGGGAACACCTGCTGACGCTGATCGAAGGCACGCTGGACCTGGCGCGCATCGAATCGGGCAAGCTCACGCTGGAGCTCAAGCCCATGGACTTCGCCGCCTGCGTGCATGAGCTGGCCGCCATGTTCGAGCTGCAGGCCGCGGCCAAGGGCCTGCGCTTCAATTTCGCGCCGCTCAACGTGCTGCCCGAGCGCGTGCGCGCCGACGAGAAGCGCGTGCGCCAGATCCTCATCAACCTGCTGGGCAACGCCATCAAGTTCACGGCGCAGGGCGAGGTGACCTTCAGCGTGCGTTACGCGCGCGAAATGGCGCACATCGACATCCGCGACACCGGCCCCGGCATGACGCTGCAGGAGACCGAGCGCCTGTTCGAGCCTTTCACGCGCGCCGCTTCCTCGCAGGGCACCCCCGGCGCCGGCCTGGGCCTGACCATTGCCAAGATGCTCACCGACCTCATGGGCGGCGAACTTACCGTGCAGAGCACGCAGGGCCTGGGTTCGGTCTTCCACGTCAAACTCTTCCTGCCCGAGGTGCATGCCGCGCTGCCTTCGGCCAAACCGGTTGCCGCCAAGCCACCGCGCCGCGGTTACGCCGGCGCACGCCGCCATGTGCTGGTGGTGGACAACGAGGAACCCGACCGCGAAATGCTCACCCAGCTGCTGGTGCCCCTGGGTTTTGTGCTGCGCACCGCCGCCAGCGGGCACGACGCGCTGGACCTGCTGGCCGCGGGTTACCGCCCCGACGTGGTCTTCATGGACCTGGCCATGCCCGGCATCGACGGCTGGGAAACCATACGCCGCCTGCGCCGCTTGAACGGCCTGGCCAGGCTGCCCGTGGCCGTGGTCTCGGCCAATGCCTTCGACCAGGGCCTGGAGAACGACGCCGGCATCGCGGTAGCCGACTTCATCACCAAACCCATACGCCACAGCGAGCTGCTCGACTGGCTGGAGCGCCGCCTGCAACTGCAGTGGACCGTGAAGCCCGAGCACGTGGTGGTGCCCGCGGCACCGCCCGGGCCCGTGCTGGCGCCGCGCAGCGAACGCCTGGGCGAGTTACGCGAACTGGTGGCGCTGGGGTATTACCGCGGCATCGTGCGCCTGCTCGACGAAATCGAAGCACAGGGCCCTGAGCACCACGCCTGGGTCGAACAGGTGCGTGCGCTCACCCGCGCCTACCGCTTCGACGCCATCCTTCCCCTGCTGGAAACGAACGCCGAGACGCCATGAACGACACCCTGGACCAGGCCCTCAACCGCGCGCAGAGCGACGTGGTGCTCATCGTGGACGACGTGCCCGACAACCTGTCGCTGCTGCACGACGCGCTGGACGAATCGGGCTGCACCGTGCTGGTGGCGCTGGACGGCGCATCGGCCCTGCAGCGCGCCGCGCAGGCCCGGCCCGACATCGTGCTGCTCGACGCCATGATGCCCGGCATGGACGGCTTCGAAGTGGCGCGGCGTCTGAAGGCCAATGCAACCACCGCCCACATCCCCATCATCTTCATGACGGGCCTGACCGAGACCGAACATCTGGTGGCCGCGCTCGAAGCCGGCGGTACCGACTACGTGACCAAACCCATACGGCCGAAGGAAGTGCTGGCCCGCATGCAGGTGCACCTGCAGGGCGCGCGCGAACGCCGCCAGGCCCGCAACGCGCTCGACGCCTTCGGTTACGCCAGCATCACCGTGCGCGCCGGTGATGGCCGCCTCATGTGGCAGACCCCGCTGGCGCGTGAGCTGCTGCAGCGCTACTACGGCGCCAGTGGCCCGAACGTGCCCGAGCCCGTGCTGTCCTGGCTGCATCGCAGCGTGGCCCACCTGGCCGAGGTACAGGCGCGCGGCGACACCCTGGCCGAGCCACCGCGCCTGTCGCTGGAGCACGGCCCCAAGCGCCTGACCTTCCGCCTGCACCAGCGCAACGACGACGTCGGCGCGCCCGAAGCCGGCGGCGACTGGCTGCTCATCATGCAGGAGGCCTCGGACGAAACCGTCATCGAAGCCATCTCCCTGAGCTTCCGCCTCACGGCCAAGGAAGCCGAGGTTCTCTACTGGGTCATCAAGGGCAAGATCAACCGCGACATCGGCGACATCCTGGGCAGCAGCCCCATGACGGTCAAGAAGCACCTGGAGCGCGTCTACGCCAAGCTGGGGGTGGAGACGCGCACGGCGGCGGCGGCGCTGGCCCTGGGGCGCATACGGCAGCTGCATCCGCAGTTTGAGGGGTGAGGACTGTGGTGGGATGACCCTTTTGGGGGATATGCCGGCAAAAGCCGGCTTTCTAGAATGACTCTGCAATCTGGCTGCGGCAGCAGGCTCTTGGAGTCCGTGGACACCAGATGCTTTTACTTCCTTACGACTCATTGTTGGAGACTGTCTTGATTAATGTTGCCCGCCTTTTGCTGATTTCTTTCAGCCTTGCCCTGTGCGGTTGTGCCGCCACGGTTACAAACTCGTCGAATGCTGTGGATCAACCACTGAAGACCAGCGCCAAGCCCGCCTCCGTTACCTTGTTTATCACGGCAAGTCCTGAGATTCAAGCGTCCAAAGATTGGCACATCTTCCGCGCTGAGTGGCGTTCGGCTTTCGATGCCGCAGCCTCTGCAGCGTCAATTCGAGCGGCTTATGTGGAGAGCGCTCCGACAGAACCATCCACCAGCACCGTGCTGATTCGCGTGAATGTCAATGACTATCGTTATCTGACGTCTGGATCCCGATATGGCTTCGGTGTTTTGACCGGCAATGCATTCATTGATGCGGAAGCTGAATTCATCGAGTACCCGATGCGGCGCACCCTCGGGAAGCGCAAGTATGGAACCACTTCTAGTGCATGGGAGGGTGTGTTCTCCGCCATGACAGATAAGCAGGTTAGAGCCATCTCTGACGCGATGCTGCAGGAGGTCGCTGCCCGCTAATTGCTCTCAGAACATCTCCTCACCTGCTTTGAAAACCCAGTACTACACCGCCACCAGCCTCGACGGCTACATCGCCACCGAAGACAACTCCCTGGAGTGGCTGTTTCCCCTGGGCGATGTCAACGACACCAGCTACCCGACCTTCATCACCGAAGTCGGCGCCCTGGCCATGGGTTCGTCTACCTATGAGTGGATGTTGCGCCATGCTGAGGTCGTGCAGAAGGAGACCGGCTCGCCCTGGCCCTATGCGCAGCCGACCTGGATCTTCTCCAGTCGAAAACTCCCGGCCATCCCCGGTGCCAATCTGCATTTCGTCCAGGGGGACGTGCGCCCCGTGCACGCCGCCATGTTGCAGGCCGCGGGTGGCAAGAACCTCTGGGTGGTGGGTGGGGGTGACTTGGCGGGGCAGTTCTACGACGCGGGCCTGCTGGACGAGATGATCGTGCAGGTGGCCTCGGTGACGTTGGGCCAGGGCAAGCCCCTGTTCCCGCGCCGCCTCACCAGCCCGCCGCTGAAACTGGAGTCCGTGCGCCAGGTCGGCACGGGTTTTGCCGAGCTGCGTTACACGGTGCCCAAGCCCGCGGCCTGACCGTTTGCCGTTGGCGCGCAGGCCATGCGCGCATCGCGGCAGCCGCTCTTGATGGACCACGGGCGTCTGTGAAACCTTGTTGACAGCCGCGCCTGGGACTTTCCACACGGCGTGTCCGGTTGTCATCAAACTGCATGGTTCTTTGCCCATACTTTTCTGCACAGCAGACGCAAGAGTGTCGAGCGGATGCTGCTGGAAACGGGAGAGCCCATTTGATGCATGTTCTGAAGATGGACCCACGCGGATCCACCATCCATCACACCAGGATCGTCGAGGTCATCGCCCTGAGCCGGGTCTGGCTGGGCGTCGCCGAGGTCAGCAAGATACGGCGGCTGTCGGAGCTGGCGCCGGAGCGGGTCTTGCAGACGCTGCAGGCCAGGGAGCGTGTGTCGTGGCGGGGCTGGGTGCTCAAGATATTGCCGCCGCGGCGCATCGGCCTGTCCATGCCGGCGGCGGAATGGGCGACCGGCATCCTGGCGGTCTCGGCGCACGGCTTGGCCAGCGAACTGCGCATCGACCTGGAGAGCGTGCGCCGTATCTGCCAGCGCATGCAGGACATGGAAAACCGCCACGCCCAGGCCCGCAAGGACGAGGCCCAGGACGCGGGCTGCCAGGCTTCGGAGCTGGAGGATGGCTAGGGCCTGTTCACACCAATTTCTCTGTCCAGACGTAGGTGCCTGGCCGGCTGCCCAGCCGGGCGCGCGCCTGGCCGAGCCGCTGCGCCCAGAAATACGTCGGCCGCTTCTCTTTCCTTCTTTCGCCATAAGGCAGCACGCTGGCCAGGACCTGTCCGTGTTCGACCTCTTCCTTCAGCTGGACCACGACCGGATCGTCGGGGCCATAACGATCGGACATCTCGTTGTACACGGCGCTGAGCCTGGCAAGCTGTCTGGACATGGTGACCCTTTGTGCATGTGACCCCAAAGCGACTGTAGTCCCGCATCCCTGGCGCCCGTGTGACAAAGCCGACTGTTTTGCTGGGGATGCCGTACAGGGTGTGGCGATGGCCCGGATGTCAGGCGGCTGGCAGAATCAACCCATGCACCATCTACCGCCCCTCATTGCCCCGCAAGAGTTCACCGACGCGGCCGCCGCCCTGGCCCATGTGCACCGCATCTATGACACCAGCATTGCCCACCTGCGCGCGGGCATGCAGCGTTTCGTGGCCGGGGACGACAGCGCCGGCCCGGTGCGGGCCTTCTATCCCCTGGTGCGCATCCGGACCGACACCGTGCTGCGCCAGCCGGCCGGTGCGAAGGAGCGCCTGAGTTACGGTTTCGTGGCGGGGCCCGGTGTGTTCGAGACCACGCTCACGCGGCCCGACCTGTTCAACAACTATTACCTGGAACAGTTCCGCCTGCTGCTGCTGAACCACGGCGTGACGCTGGAAGTGACCACCAGCAAGCAGCCCATCCCCGTGCATTTTTCCTTTGCCGAGAATGAGCATATCGAGGGCAACCTGGCCGCCGAACGCCGGCAGATGATGCGCGACTGGTTCGATCTGCCTGACCTGGGCGCCATGGACGACGGCATTGCCAACGGCACTTACGAGCCGCAGCCCGGCCGCCCCTTCCCCCTCTCGCTTTTCACCGCGCAGCGCATGGACTATTCCCTGCACCGGCTGCGCCACTACACGGGCACGGTGCCCGAGCACTTCCAGAACTTCGTGCTTTTCACCAACTACCAGTTCTACATCGACGAGTTCATCCGCCTGGGCCATGAGCTGATGCAGGACACGGGCAGCGACTACAGCGCCTTTGTCGAACCGGGCAATGTGGTGACGCGTCGTGCGGGTGAAACCGCGCAGCCGGGGGATGCGAACGGCAAGGCCCCGCCGCGCCTGCCGCAGATGCCGGCCTACCACCTGGTGCGCCCGGACGGCAACGGCATCACCATGGTCAACATCGGCGTGGGCCCGGCCAATGCCAAGAACATCACCGACCACATCGCCGTGCTGCGTCCGCACGCCTGGCTGATGCTGGGCCACTGCGCCGGCCTGCGCAACGGCCAGCAGCTGGGCGACTACGTGCTGGCCCACGCCTATGTGCGCGAAGACCACGTGCTGGACGAAGAGCTCCCGCTGTGGGTGCCCATTCCCGCGCTGGCCGAGGTGCAGGTCGCGCTGGAGCAGGCCGTGGCCGAGGTGACCGGCCTGCACGGCGCGGAGCTCAAGCAGATCATGCGCACGGGCACGGTCGCCACCACCGACAACCGCAACTGGGAGCTGCTGCCCGACAACCAGCCCCAGCGCCGTTTCAGCCAGAGCCGCGCCGTGGCGCTGGACATGGAGTCCGCCACCATCGCCGCCAACGGCTTCCGCTTCCGCGTGCCCTACGGCACCCTGCTGTGCGTGAGCGACAAGCCCCTGCACGGCGAGATCAAGCTGCCCGGCATGGCCAACCACTTCTACCGCGAGCGCGTGGACCAGCACCTGCGCATCGGCATCCGCGCGCTGGAGCTGCTGAGACTGGCCGGCATGAACCAGCTGCACAGCCGCAAGCTGCGGAGTTTTGCGGAAGTGGCGTTCCAGTAAGAGGTTTGAGACAAACGAAGGCGTGAACCTTACAAGAGACCACTTGATGTTTGTTTCAAGCTAGCAGACATTGGTAATTTATCTTTCCAGGAGGAGAACATGATGCAATGCCGTTCAAGTTTGTTCCTATCTGCTCTGGTTCTTCTCATTTTGGGAGGTTGTGCCTCTGGATCCGCCATCGTGACAGGGACGACAAGAACCCCGCTTGTCCCGGAGCAAGTCACTGTCTATCTTGAACCGCCCGCTGATTTTGAAGTGATTGGGCTGGTTAACGCATCGAGCGATGCGGGTTGGACGGAGCAAGGTTCCATGGACTATGCGATTGGCGAACTAAAACAGCAGGCAGCCAAACTCGGAGCAAACGGCGTGCTTTTGGTTTCTGCTGGTGAAAGAACTACAACTGCAGTTGGTGGTTACGGAACCAAATACTTCTACGCTGTTCCTGTCACAGCCAAGACTGTTCAAGGCAAGGCTATCTTCGTCAGGCGTTAAGCCTCACACAGACTCAGTCCGAGCGGTGCGGAGCCTCCACGGCGCAGCCCGACCCATCCATCTTGCTCGTTTTTTCGTACAAGACGAACGGCAAAACCATCTGCGTTCATTGGCATACATGTTGCATGTCTACATGTATACAAGATCGAATGCAACAAGATGGTGCAGCTCACAACCCCAGTTCCCGGTGCCGAACGTCAGGCCCAGCCCGCTGTTGCGGCGCAGGCCTGGATCTCCCGTTATGAGACGGCGCTTTCGGGTGCAAGCGGGCCGCTGAGCGGGCTGCGTTTTGCGGTCAAGGACAACATCGACGCGGCCGGCCTGCGTACCACCGCCGCCTGCGAGGCCTTTGCCTTCCAGCCTGCAGAGCATGCGGCCGTGGTGCACAAGCTGCTCGCCGCTGGTGCATCGCTGCTGGGCAAGACCAACCTGGACCAGTTCGCCTGCGGCCTGAACGGCACGCGTTCGCCCTGGGGGCCGGTGCCCAATGCCTTCGATCCTCTTTATGTATCCGGCGGCTCCAGTTCCGGTTCGGCCTATGTGGTGGCCACGGGGCAGGCCGATTTCTCGCTGGGCACGGACACGGCCGGGTCGGGTCGGGTGCCGGCGGGCCTGAACAATATCGTCGGCCTCAAGCCTTCCAAGGGGCTCATCAGCACGCGTGGTGTGCTGCCCGCGGCGCAGAGTGTGGACTGTGTCTCCATCTTCGCGCGCAGCGTGGGCCTGGCGGCGCAGGTGCTGGACGCGGCGCGCGGCTACGACCCCGCGGACCCCTACTCCCGGGAGCTGGACATGGCGTCGCAGCCTTTCCCCGCGGCCTTCCGTTTCGGTGTGCCGGACCGCCTGGAGTTTTACGGCGACGCGCTGGCCGAGGCGGCATACAAGGAAGCCCTCGCGCAGCTGCGCGCGCTCGGCGGTGTGGAAGTGCGCATCGACTTCTCGCCGTTTTCACGGGCTGCTACGCTGCTGTACGAGAGCGCGCTGGTGGCCGAGCGTTACGCGGCCATCCGCACGTTCTTCGACGCGCATGAGGCCGAGGTCATGGAGCCGGTGCGCAGCATCATCGGCAAGGGCAAGGCCTACAGCGCTGCCGATCTGTACGAGGCACAGACCCAATTGCGCGCCCTGGGCCAGCGTGCCGCCGAGGTCTGGAAGGGCATGGACCTGATGTGCGTGCCCACCGCGCCTACGCACTACACCATCGCGCAGATGCAGGCCGACCCCGTGGTGCTCAACCGCAACCTGGGTGCCTATACCAACTTCGTCAACCTGCTGGACTACGCGGCGCTCTCCGTGCCCAGCTGCATCCGCAAGGACGGGCTGCCCTTTGGCATCACGCTGATCGGCCCCTGCGGCAGCGACTGGCAGCTGGCCGAGCTGGGCCAGCGTTTCCACCACGCGACCGGTCTCACGCAGGGCGCCATCGGCGAACGGCTGCCGGCACCTGTCGCCATCCCCGGCATCCGCCCACCCGCCACGGTGCAAGTGGCCGTGGTGGGTGCGCACCTTTCGGGCATGCCGCTCAACAGCCAGCTCACCGAGCGTGGCGCGCGCCTGCTCGCGGCCACCGAGACCGCGCCCGACTACCGCTTTTATGCCCTGGCCGGCACCGTGCCGCCCAAACCCGGCCTGCTGCGTGTAGCGGCAGGCGAGGGGGCGCGCATCAAGCTCGAACTCTGGGAGATGCCCGTCGAGCACTACGGTTCTTTCGTCGCCCTGGTGCCCGCGCCGCTGGGCATCGGCACGCTGGCGCTGGCCGACGGCAGCAGCGTGCAGGGTTTCCTGTGCGAGGCGCAGGCCCTGCAGGGCGCGCTGGACATCACCCATTTCGGCGGCTGGCGCGCCTACCTGGCTTCGCTCCAGGTGGCACAGGCCCCCCATACCCATCCCTTCCCTTAACCCCTAGCAGGAGCGCTCCATGAAAGACCAGTCCCTCACTTCCCTGTCCGCCACTCCGACGCGCCGCAAGCTCATGCAGGTGGGCGGCGCCGGCCTCGCGCTGGCCGCGCTGGGCGCACCGGTCCTGGTGCGCGCGCAGAGCGGCCCCAAGATCCGCATCGGCTACTGGCCCATCGCGGCCGGCCTGCCGTTTTATGCCGCCATCGAACTCGGCTACTTCAAGGATGCGGGCCTGAACGTGGAGCCGCTGCGTTTCGCCGCGGCCCAGCAGGTGATGGAAGCCGTGCTGGCCGACCGCTCGGACGGCACCGCCAACGGCACGGGCTCGGCCAACATCGCCATCGGTGAACTGGCGGCGCCGGGCACCTTCAAGATCTTCTGCGCCAACCCCAGCAATGTGAAAGACGTGCTCGACGAGATGATTGTCCCGGTGGCCAGTACCGCCAAGACCATGGCCGACCTGAAGGGCAAACGCATCGGTTGCGGCCCCGGCATCCAGAACGTGACCCTGGCCAAGACCATCCTGGAGCGCGGCGGTGCCACCGGCACCACCGTGGTGGAACTGCCACTGGGCCAGCATGTGGCTGCGCTGGCCGCAGGCCAGCTCGACGGCTGTTACACCCTGGAGCCGGTGGGCACCATCGGCCGCCTCAATGGCACCACGCGTGTGCTCGAAGCCGGCGTGATCTCGAAGTATGTGCTGGGTGACCCGATGGCGCCCTGGTTCGGCGGCTCGGCCTCGCTGTCCTCCACGTTCATCAAGAAGCACCCCGAAGAGGCGAAGAAGTTCATCGCGGCGTATGCCAAGGGCGTGGCCTATGTGCGCGCGAAGAACGTCGAGGCGCGCCAGTACCTCAAGGGTTACACCGCCATCGAAGGCGCGCTGACCGCCGAGGTGCCGCTGGCCGCCTACACCATGTACAACGAGTTCAAGCCGGCCGATATCGCCCACTTCCAGAAGTTCTTCGACCTGTTCTCGGAAAAGGGCATCTTCTCCTCGCGTCTCATGGTCGACACCATGATCTACAAGGGCTGATGGCATGAGCGAGCCTACCTCCGTCACAGCCACGGCATCGGCCGTGCCCTGGGCCCCTCCGGTCGCCGTGGCCAGCGTGCCGCGCAAGAGCAGCTGGGGCCGGGCCCTGCCTTTCATCGGGCCGGTGCTGCTCTTCGTTGTCTGGGACCTGGCGGTGCGCCTGGGCTTCATCAAGGCCCTGCTGCTGCCGCCCCCGGCCGAGACCGTGACCACCCTGATCAACGGCCTGGCCGGTGGTCCGCTGCTCAAGGACTTTGCCGTCACGCTGTGGCGCACCGCGCAGGCCTTCCTGATCGCGGCCGTGGTGGGTGTGCCCCTGGGGGTGGTGCTGGGCAGCGCGGAGAAGGCTTACCGCAGCGTGGAGTTCCTGATCGACTTCTTTCGCTCCACGCCGTCCTCGGCATTGATCCCGCTGTTCCTCATGATCTTCGGTGTGTCCGACATCAACAAGGTGGCCATCGCCGCCTTCGGTGCGCTGCTCATCGTGGTCTTCAACAGCGCCTACGGCGTGATCAACGCGCGCAAGCAGCGCGTGATGGCGGCCAAGGTCATGGGCGCTTCGCGCTGGCAGATCTTCAAGGACGTGCTGGTGTGGGAAAGCCTGCAGCCCAGCTTTGTGGGCCTGCGCTCGGCGGTGTCCATGGCGCTGGTGATCGTGATCGTGGCCGAAATGTTCATCGGCTCCGATAGTGGCCTGGGCAACCGCATCATCAACTCGCAGCAGGTGATGAACGTGCGCGACATGTACGCGTCCATCCTGGCCGCGGGCGTGCTGGGATACGCGCTCAACATTCTCTTTCTGTTGATGGAACGCCGAATCGTGCACTGGAGCGGAAGATGAGCACTGTCCTGAACGCCCCGGTCGTCGCCGACGTACCCGTGCCGCCCTTCAAACCCGGCCCGGCCGGCACCCACATCACCATCCGCGGCCTGACCAAGTATTTCGCGGGCTGGCCGCTGTACGAGAACTTCGACCTCGACATCCCCAAGGGCAAGATCGTCTCGGTCTTCGGGCCCAACGGCTGCGGCAAGTCCACGCTGATCAACATGATCGCGGGCCTGGTGCCCATCGACAGCGGCGAGATCCTGTTCGACGGCAAGTCGCTCAAGGACACCAAGATCGGTTACGTCTTCCAGAACTACCGCGAAGCGATGTTCCCCTGGATGCGCACCATCGACAACATCGCCTATCCGCTCAAGCTCGAAGGCAAGAGCAAGGCCGAGGTGGACCGCCGCATGGCCGAGCTGGTGGCGAGTTTCGACGTGAAGTTCGATCTGAACCGCTACCCCTACGAACTCTCGGGTGGCCAGCAGCAGACGGCCTCCATCATGCGGGCCCTGGCGCCCAAACCCGAGGTGCTGTTCCTGGACGAGCCCTTCTCGGCGCTGGACTTCGAGATGACGCTCTTCATCCGCGAGAAGTTGCAGGAGGTCTTCATGCAGACCGGTACCACTATGCTGCTGGTCTCGCACGATCTGGAAGAGGCCGTCTACCTGGCCGATCAGGTGCTGCTGCTGACCAAGCGCCCGACCAAGGTAGCCGAGATCCTGCCCTACAACGATCCGAGGCCGCGCACGGTGGAAACGCTGAGCGAGGCCAGCTTCATCCGCACCAAGAAACTCAGCCTGGAAATCTTCCAGCGCGAGGTGCGGCGGTGAAAGCGGGCGCCCGTTCAGTTTTCGGGCGCGAGGAAAGACGCGAGCATGCCGCGCGTGAGTTTCAGGTGCGCGCGTTGCCAGGCAGGCTTTTGCAAATCCTTGTTGAAGATGCGCGTGAGGGTGTAGGCATGGGCACGGCCATAGTAGGACAGGCTGACCATGGCCACATAGAGGTGCAGGGCGTCCACGCCCTTGCGCACCTCGCCCGTGGCCGCACCGCGTGCCAGCAGCTTACGGATGAGGTTCAGCACCGGTGTGGCCATCTCCGGTATCCGGTCCGAGCGCGCCAGGTGCCGGGCCTCGTTGAGGTTCTCGAAAGCCAGCAGCTTGCGCAGCTGCGGGTGCGCGGCAAAGTGGCCGGCCACGAAATCAAAGATGCGCAAGAGCCCTTCCATCGGGGGCAGGGCCGTGGTGTCGAGCTGCAGTTCATCGTGCCGCAGATCGGCCAGCACCGCCTCCAGCACCACGACGTAGAGATCGTCCTTGCCGCCGAAGTAGTGGTAGAGCATGCGGATATTGGTGCCGGCACTCTGCGCAATGCGCTCGGTTCGGGCGCCGCTGTAACCGTGCGCGGAAAACTCGTCCACGGCGGCCTGCAGCAGGCGCGCGCGTGCGGCTACCGGGTCCCGCTTGGCGGGCGTTTCCTTGCGGGCCGTTGTGCGGCCAGGTGAACGCGATGTCACAGCCATCACTCCTTTGTGGGCGAGAGCGCCAAGGCCAGGTCCAGCAGGCGTTCGTCCTGCCCCGGGCCGGCAATGAAGGAGATGCCCACGGGCAGGCCCTGCACCTGCAAGCGCGGCAGCACGATCTGCGGCAGGCCTGCGTGGCCGGCGAGGGCGCCCAGAGCCAGGGCCTGTTCGTAAAAAGCACCGCGCTGTTCACCGCTGGCGTTCAGCGGCAGGGCTACACCGGGCGCGGCGGGCAGCAGCCACGCTTCGTTGGGCCCGATGCGCGCGACGAGTTCGCGCCGCATCTCTTCACACCAGCGGCGCCAAGGCGCTTCCAACGTGGGGTCGAGCGCCAGCGCGCCAGCGAAGCGCGGCGCGATGGCAGGTCCGAAGGTCGGACGCCGTTCGCGTATCCAGGGGCCCAGGGTCGCACGGATCTCGAGCCCCTGCAATACCGAATAAGCCTCTTGCACTTCGCGCCAGGGCCGCACAAAAGCCTCGCGCGTTGCCGTGATGCCGTTCGCCTGAGCCCAGGCGCGCAGGGCCTGCGCCACCGCGGGTTCGGCCAGGGCCAGCGCGTCTTCGGCCAGACACAGGCGCAGGGGCCGTGTATCAATATGGCGCTGCGTGCCGAGCAGCACGTGGCCAGCGGCGCGCAAGAGCGTTGCATCCCGTGCGAACCAGCCCACGGTGTCGTAACTCTCGGCAAAGGGCAGCACGCCGTCCAGGGAGATACGGCCGTGGGTGGGCCGCATGGCGTGCACACCGCAGAACGAAGCCGGCACACGCACCGAGCCACCGGTGTCGGTGCCCAGGGCGAGATCGGTTTCGCCCCCCGCCACGGCCACGGCGGAGCCGCTGGAGGAGCCGCCGGGCAGACGTTCGGGTGCCGCCGGGTTGCGCGGTGTGCCGTGGAAGGCGTTCTCGCCTTCCAGGCTGAAAGCAAGTTCGTCGGTGACGGTCTTGCCGACGATGCGCGCGCCCGCGGCACGCAGCATCGCCACGCAGGGCGCGTCTTGCGTGGGCACCTTATGGCTGGCCGCCCAATCGGGGTTGCCGCAGCTGCTGGGCGCGCCACCCACATCGATCAGGTCCTTGACGGCCGCGCGCAAGCCGTCCAGCACCCCCGTGCCGGTGGGCTCGCGCAGTGCGCGCGGCCCGGGCACGAAGGCGCCGCAAGGGGATGACGATGCGTTTGTCACTTGGGCAGCGCCTGCAGCACCTGCGTGGAGTCAGTCACGAAGCCGAAGCACTTCTTCACGTTCCAGACCGTGGCCTCGGCGCAGAAGGCCGGCGAGCTGGTGGCGCAGCAGTCCTCCAGCATCACGCAGCCGTAGCCCAGGAAGTTGGCGTCGGTCAGGGTGTGCAGCACGCACTGGTCGGTGTTGCAGCCCGCGAACAGGATGCTCTTGATGCCCAGGTTCTTGAGCATGCTGTCCAGCGGCGTGTCCCAGAAGCCGCTGATGCGGTGCTTGTCCACGCAGTAGTCACCTTCGACCGGCTTGAGCTCGTCGATCACGGCCGCGGCCCAGGAACCCTTCTCCAGCACATTGCCACCACCACCGGGCAGCGGGTAACCCAGGCCGACACCGGCGCCGCCGTTGTCGTAGAGGTGGATCTGGTTGGGCGGCATATTGGCCAGGTCGGGGCGGTTGCCCCAGTTCACCCAGATCACGGGCACGCCGGCCGTGCGCAGCGCGGGCAGCAGCTTTTGCAGCGGTTCGATGGGCGTGCGGTCGGCCGTGTAGTCCAGGCCCAGGGAGTCGACCCAGCCGCCCTTGGCGCAGAAGTCGTTTTGCAGATCGATGATGACGATGGCCGTGCGCCGCAGGTCCAGCACCACGTTTTGCGGCTGCGCCGCGATGCGCGCGGGCACCGGTGCGGGCGGCGCGATGGACATGTCCACTTCATGCGCGTTCGCGACCCAGTAGTACTGGTGTCCGAGTCCGAGCGCCCCTGGGGGCCGGGGGTCGGGCAGGTAGGGGTGACGTTTCATGAGGACTCCTGTTGTGTGCGTTCCAAGGGCATGCGCTGCAGCATGCTGGTGCGCGCGCACCGTTTGCGCGCGCGCAGGCGGCAAAAAACGGCTGTGGCACTGGCATCTTTATTGCAGGACATGGTCGTAAGTAATCAGTTATTTACTTCCCTCCACCACTAAGCGAAAGGCATGCCATGAAGGTTTCATTCCCCTCCCGCCGTATGTTCACCCTGGCCGCCGTTGCCGCGGCTGCGTTCACGCTGGCCGGGCCCGCGCCCGCCGCTGACCCGGTGACGGTCGGCATCCTGATCCCCGGCTCCAAGTCCGACAAGGGCTGGATGGAGTCCGGCTACGACGGCCTGGTGGCCGCGCAGAAGGAGTACGGCGACAAGGTCAAGGTGCAGATGATCGAGAACATCAACTACGCCGACATGGAACAGGCCCTGACCAACCTGGCCAGCAAGAACAAGCTGGTGATCGGCGTGGGCGGCCAGACGCAGGCGGCCGTGCTGAAAGTGTCCAAGCGTTTTCCCAACACCAAGTTCTCCATCGTCGGTGGCAACAAGGGTGAAGATCTGGCCAATGTGGCCGGTTACGACGTCAAGCAGGCCGAGATCGCCTTCGTGGCCGGCGCTGCCGCCGCCATGTTGTCCAAGAACGGCGCGGTGAGTTATGTGGGCGGCATGGAGATCCCGTCCATCGTCAACGCCGGCAAGGAATTCGGCAACGGCGCCAAGTACATCAACCCCAAGATCAAGTACTTCGAGAACTACACGGGTGACTTCGACAACGTGGCCAAGTCCAAGGAAGCCACGCTGGCCGCCATCGCCCAGGGTGCCGACGTGCACTATCACATCCTGAACCTGGGCCTGCGCGGCATGGAGCAGGCGGCCAAGGAGAAGGGCACCAAGATCGTGGGCAGCTACACCGACCGCTGCGGCAGCGATCCGCTGTACCCGGCCTACAGCATCACGGGCGTGGGTTACCAGGTGCAGTACGCCATCGGTGAGGCTGTCAAGGGCACGTGGAAGGCCGGTTACAAACCCTTCGGTCTGGCCATGGGCCCCAAGGCCTCCGACATGGTGGTCTGCGGCGCCACGCCGGAGATGAAGTCCAAGCTTGAGGCGATCAAGAAGGACATCCAGAGCGGCAAGATCAAGGTGCTGGAAGGCTGAGCACCGTGCGCACCGAGGCTGTCACCGGCGAGGCTGCAGGCGCGACGTCGCAAGACGTCGCGCCCCTGCTGCGCATCGACGGTCTCGGCAAACGCTTCGGCTCCCTGCAGGCGCTGGCCGATGTGTCGCTGGCGCTGATGCCGGGGGAGGTGCATTGCCTGCTGGGCGAGAACGGCGCGGGCAAGTCCACGCTGTGCAACCTCGTCTTCGGCGTGCACAGCCCCGATGCCGGGCACATGGTGCTGGACGGCGCGCCCTACACCCCGCATTCGCCGGCCGACGCGCTGAACCACGGCATCGCCATGGTCCACCAGCACTTCAGCCTGGTGCCGGATTTGACGGTGGTCGACAACATGTTGCTGGGCCAGTCCCGCGGCGTGCTCGACCGCAAGGCCTGTGCGGCCAAGCTGGAGACCATGCGCGAGCGCTACGGCCTCGCGCTCGATCCCTATGCGCGCATCCAGGATCTGTCCGTGGGCGAGCGCCAGCGCGTGGAGATCGTCAAGTGCCTGGTGCGCGAGCCGCGGCTGCTGGTGCTCGACGAACCCACCGCCGTGTTGCTGCCCGCCGAGATCGAGGCGCTGCTCGCTGTGTGCGAGCGCGTGGCTGCGCAGGGCTGTGGTGTGGTGCTGGTCACGCACAAGCTGGCCGAAATCCGCCTGGTGGCGCGCCGTGCCACCGTGCTGCGCGCGGGCAGGGTGGTGGCGCGCTCCGATGCGCCGGCCCAGGAGATCGACCTGCTGGTGCGCGCCATGATCCAGCGCGATCTGCAGGCGCCTGCCAGCACCACGACGCCGGAGCGCAGCGTGAAGCAGGTGGCGCACGAGACCTTGCCACCACGCGAGATGGCGCTGCTGGCCGATGGCCTGACCGTGCGCGACGCTGACGGTGTGCTGCGCTTGGACAATTTCACGCTGATGGTGGCGCCCGGCGAGATCGTCGCCGTCGCGGGCGTGGAGGGCAATGGCCAGAGTGAACTCGGCGCCGTGCTCTCCGGCATGCTCAAACCCACCGAAGGACGTTTCCACATCTTCGGTGAAGAGATGACGGGCAAGAGCCCCAAGACCCTGACGGCCGCCGGTTGCGGCGTGGTGCCCGAAGACCGCCACGCCCTGGCCTGCGTGACCGGCATGAACGTCGCCGAGAACATGATGCTCGATCGCCTGGGCCGCTACAAAAAATACGGCCTGCTGGACCGCGATGCCCTGAACCGCGCCGCGCGCGAACTGATGGAGCGTTTCGACGTGCGCGCCGCCGGCCCCGAGGTGGCTTTCGGTGGCCTCTCCGGCGGCAACCAGCAGAAGGCCGTGCTGGCGCGCGAGCTCACGCTCGATCCCCTGCGTTTCCTGCTCGCGGCCCAGCCCACACGCGGCCTGGACGTGGGCGCGGTGGAGGCCATCTACGGCCATATCCGCACGGTCGCCGCACGCGGCGTCGGCGTGCTGCTGATCTCGTCGGAACTGGAAGAATTGCTGGCCGTGGCCGACCGCATCGTCGTGCTCTACCGCGGCCGTCTCATGGGCAGCTGCCGCGCCGATGCGGCCGAGCGCCCGCGCATCGGCGCCTGGATGGCCGGGCAGGAAACATCGTCGGCCGTTTCAGAGGAGGCCCTGGCATGAGCACCGCACTCAGCCTGTGGCGCAGCGTACGGCCCGGCCCGGCGCTGGGCATGTCGGTGGCCGCCGTGGCCCTGGCTTTGTTGATCGGTGCGCTGATGGTGGCGCTCATGGGCGTGCCCGTGGGCGAGGCCGTGGCCGCCTTCGCCGATGGCGCCTGGGGCTCGCCCTATGCCCTGGCGGCCTCGATCAACCGCGCGCTGGTCTTCATGCTCGTGGGCCTGGGCTTCGTGCTGGCCGAACGCGCCAATCTCACCAATGTGGGCGGTGAAGGACAGATTGCCGTGGGCGGCATCGCCGCCACGGCCTTCGCGCTCTGGCCGCCGGTGGCTGGCCTGCCCTGGGGCCTGGCCTTTGTCGTGCCCATGCTCGGGGCCTGCCTGGCGGGCGCGCTGTGGGGCGGCATCGCGGGCGTGCTCAAGGTCAAGGCCGGCACCAACGAGGTGATCGCCACGCTGTTGCTCTCTTTCATCGCGGTGTGGATGGTCTACGGCAGTGTGCAGAGCGAGCAGCTGCTGCGCCGGCCCATGACGACCTCGGCCACGCTGCCCGAGTCGCTGGAGATTCCCCTGGCCACCCAGCTGCCGCTGCTCACGGGCGATGCCTCGGTACCGCTGCATGCGGGCCTGCCCATCGGCCTGGTGTTCGCGGTGGTGGTGGCCGTGGTGCTCGGTTTCACGGTGCTGGGCCTGCGCCTGCGCGCCACCGGCCTGAACGCGCGCGCCGCGCGCCGCGCCGGCATGGCGGTGGACCGTCTCACGGTGGGTGTCTTGTGCGCGGCGGGTGCGCTGGGCGGCCTGGCCGGCGCCTGCATGCTGCAGGGTGAGCAGTACACGCTGAAGGCCGGCTTCTCCTCGGGTTACGGTTTTGACGGCCTGGTCGTGGGCCTGCTCGCGCGCGGCTCGGTGCCGGGTGTGATTGCCGGTTCCCTGCTCTTCGGTTTCCTGCGTTCGGGTGGCATCAATATGGAAATGGTGGCGCAGGTGCCCACCGCGCTGGTGGTGGTGATCCAGGGCCTGATCATCGTGATCCTGGCCGGCGCGGCGCTCGCCATCCAGCGCATGGAGGCCCGCCGATGATCGAACCCGAACTCGCCGCCGTATTCGTCGGCTCCAGCATCCGCCTGGCTGCGCCCCTGTTGCTGGCCGCCACGGGGGAACTCGTGAGCGAACGCGCGGGCGTGCTCAATATGAGCGTGGAGGGCATGATGCTCACGGGCGCCTTCGCGGGCGCCGTGGGCTCCTGGGCCACGGGCTCGCCCGTCATCGGCCTGGCTCTGGGCGTGCTGTGTGTGCTGCCCATCGCCTGGCTGCAGGCCTTCCTGAGCATCACGCTGCGCGCCAACCAGATCGTCACCGGCATCGGCATCAACATCCTGGTGCTGGGCGCCACCACCCTGGGTTACCGCGCACTCTTCGGCAGCCGCTCGCGCGCCGAGATCCCGGGCCTGGACAAATGGGCCCCGCCGGGCCTGGCCGATATTCCGATACTGGGCGAGCATGTGTTTCACCAGACCTGGCTGCTCTACGCGGCCGTGCTGCTGGTGATCGCCGTGGCCTGGGTCATGCGCTCGACCTCGCTGGGCCTGGCGCTGCACGCCGCGGGTACGGCTCCGCAGGCGGCGGCGAACTCGGGGCTCAAGGTCACGCGCATCCGCTACGGCGCGGTGCTGTTCACGGGTTTCATGTCGGCGCTGGCGGGTTGTTTTCTTTCCATCGGCGACATCCACACCTTCACCGAAGGCATGACCAGCGGCGCGGGTTACCTGGCCATCGCCGCGGTGATCTTCGGCAACTGGAAGCTGGGCCGCACCTTGCTGGCCTGCGGTCTGTTTGGCGCGGCCACGGCCCTGCAGTTCCAGCTGCCCGCCATGGGCGTGCAGGTGCCCAGCGCCCTGCTCATCATGCTGCCCTATGTGCTGGCGCTGCTGGCCGTGGGCGGCCTGGTGGGCCGGCAGATCGCTCCCGCCGCGCTGACGCGGCCCTACACCGGCCACTGAGATGAACGAAGAAGAAGTGCTTGCCTACGTCCGCGCCACGGCCCGCGCGCTGGAGCTTCCGCTGGACGACACACGCGCGCGCGCCGTGGCCCAGCACCTGGGGCGCACCGCCGTATTGGCCAAGGCACTGGAGGCCTTGGTGCTGTCGCCCGAAATCGAGCCGGCCGAGGTCTACCGGCCCGCGCCTTTCCCGTCGCAGGAGAACGCATGAACAGCGCCGCATTGCTGCGCGCCATCGCGGCGGGTGAACTCTCGGCCGCGGAGGCCTGCGAACGCGCGATCGCGCGCATCGCGGCCACCGACGCCAAGGTCAACGCCTTCACCGACCGCACGCTGGACCGCGCGCGTGCCGAAGCCGCCGCCATCGACCAGCGCCGTGCGCGCGGTGAAGCCTTGCCCCCGCTGGCCGGCCTGCCCTATGCCGTGAAGAACCTCTACGACATCCAGGGCCTCACCACCCTGGCCGGCTCCAAGGTCAACCGCGGCCTGCCACCCGCGCACGAAGACGCCGTGCTGGTGCAGCGCCTGCAGGCCGCGGGTGCCGTGCTGCTGGGCGGGCTCAATATGGACGAGTACGCCTACGGTTTCACCACCGAGAACACGCACTACGGTCCCACACGCAACCCGCATGACCTGGCGCGCACCTCGGGCGGCTCCTCGGGCGGCTCGGGGGCTGCGGTGGCCGCCGGCCAGGTGCCGCTGGCCCTGTGCTCGGACACCAACGGCTCCATCCGTGTGCCTTCCTCGCTGTGCGGGGTCTGGGGGCTCAAGCCCACCTTCGGCCGCCTCACACGGCGCGGTACCTATCCCTTTGTGCACAGCATCGACCACCTGGGGCCCGTCGCCGACTGCGTGGAGACGCTGGCCCTGGCCTACGACGCCATGCAGGGGCCGGACCCGATGGACCCGGGCTGCCATGCGCTGCGTGTGCAGCCGGCCGCGCCCACGCTGCTCTCGGGCATCAAAGGCTTGCGCGTCGGTGTGCTCGGTGGCTACTTCCATGAACATGCGAGTGAGCCCGCGCGTTCGGTCGTAGCCCAGGCCGCGCAGCTGCTGGGCGCGCGTGAGCAAGTGGAGTGGCCGGACGCGGCGCTGGGCCGCGCGGCGGCCTTCATCGTCACGGCCAGCGAGGGCGGCAGCCTGCACCTCGACGATCTGCGCCAGCGCGCGGAGGATTTCGAGCCCGTGTCGGTGGACCGTTTCATCGCCGGCGCGCTGCAGCCCGCGCACTGGTATGTGCGCGCGCAGCGTTTCCGCCGCGCCTACCGTGACCGGGTCAATGCCCTGTTCGCTGACTGGGATGTGCTGCTGTGCGCGGCCACGCCGGTTTGCGCCACCCTGCTGGGCCAGGAGTTCATCGAGGTGAACGGGCAACGTCATCCCACCCGGCCCTCCATGGGCCTGCTCACCCAGCCCATTTCCTTCGCGGGCTGTCCCGTGGTGGTGGCGCCAATGTGGCCCGAGGGCACGGGCGGCCTGCCGCTGGGCGTGCAGCTGGTTGCCGCGCCCTGGAACGAACACCTCGTGCTGCGAGCTGCCGCCGTCTTGCAGGCTGCCGGCGTGGCCGGCCCCAAGGAGTCCCCGCTGTGAAGACCATTGCCGCCCAGCCCTTTGTATTCGAGTTCGACCCCGCGCACACCGCCCTGGTCATCATCGACATGCAGCGCGACTTCATCGAACCCGGTGGTTTTGGCGAAACCCTGGGCAACGACGTGTCCCTGCTCGAAGCCATCGTGCCGGCCTGCCAGAGGGTGTTGTTGGCCTGGCGCAAAACGGGCGGCCTGGTGGTGCACACGCGGGAAGCCCACAAGCCCGATCTGTCCGACTGCCCGCCAGCCAAGCGCAACCGCGGCAATCCCACGCTGCGCATCGGTGATGCCGGCCCCATGGGCCGCATCCTGGTGATGGGCGAGCCGGGTAACCAGATCATCCCGGCACTGGCGCCCATCGCGGGCGAGATCGTGATTGACAAGCCGGGCAAGGGCGCCTTCTACGCCACGGGCCTGCACAAGACACTGCAGGCGCGCGGCATCACGCACCTGCTCTTCATGGGCGTGACCACCGAGGTCTGCGTGCAGACCTCCATGCGCGAAGCCAATGACCGCGGCTACGACAGCCTGCTGCTGGAAGACTGCACCGAAAGCTACTTCCCCGCCTTCAAGGCCGCCGCCGTGGAGATGATGCGCGCGCAGGGCGCCATCGTCGGCTGGACCGCCACCAGCAGCCAGTTGCTGGCCGCCCTTTGACGCTGATAGAGTGCCACCGTGGTCACCACCCGCCGCCGCTCTACCGCTCCTGCCGAAACGCCTGTCTTCCACTCGCGTGCCGAGATGGTCTACGAGCAGCTCAAGCGCGACGTGGCCGACTTCAAGCTCGTGCCGGGTGACCGCTTCACCGAGAACGAACTCAGCGAGCGCCTGGGTGTGTCGCGCACACCGGTGCGCCAGGCCCTGTTCCGCCTGCAGCAGGAAGGTTATGTCGAGGTTCTGTTTCGCAACGGCTGGCGCGTGCTGCCTTTCGACTTCGAGCGCTTCGAACAGCTCTACGACCTGCGCATGGTGCTGGAGACCACGGCTGTGCAGCGCCTGTGCACCGACGAGACCAGGATCGACCGCGCCCTGCTCGAACAGATCGCCGCGATCTGGCTGGTGCCCGTGGCCGAGCGCAGCACCGACATCCGCCAGGTCGCGCAGTGGGACGAAGAATTTCATTGCAGCCTGGTGGCCGCGGCCGGCAATGCCGAGATGACCCGCGTGCACCGCGACGTGACCGAACGCATCCGCATCATCCGCCGGCTCGATTTCACCAAGCAGGCCCGCATCGACGCGACCTACGAGGAACACGCCAAGATCCTGCGCGCCATCCAGCGCAAGCGCAGCGATCCGGCGATGATGCTGCTGCGCGCCCACATCCAGACCAGCCAGTCCGAGGTGCGCAAGATCACCCTGCACCAAGTGCATCTGGCGCGGGCCGCCTGAGAGGTGAGGCCTGGGCCAGGCCATCGGTCGTATGCCAGGCGATCAGCCGGGCTGAAGTTTCAGGACAGCACGGCCGGTTCGTCCGGCAATTCATTCGGGTGTCCGCCGCGCTGGGGGAAGTGCTTCTTCAAGGTACGTGCCACCGCTTCAACGCCCAGCAGCGCGCCCGTGCAGTAATCGGCCTGTCCGAAGGCTGCCTCGATCTGCCGGCAGATGGCGTTCCAGGTGTCCGTTCCCTCGTGCGCGTGGATGCCGCGGTCGGCGACGATCTCCACCGCGTGGTCCGCCAGCAGCACATAGATCAGCACGCCGTTGTTGTGCTGCGTGTCCCAGACCCGCAGCTCGGAAAACACGTCGATGGCGCGTTCGCGCGGGCTCATGCCGCGCATCAATTCCCAGGGCTCCAGCGCAGCCTCCACCGCAAAGCGAATCTCCCCGCCGTGCCCGCTTTCCGCGACGCGGATCGCCTCGGCGATGGCCGCCATCGTCGCGCGCGGGAAGGCGCGCCGCACGCTCCAGTGCGAACTCAGCAGGTGTCGGGTCCAGCGTTGCAGGTTCATGTTTACCACCGCCCCGAGGAGCCGCCCCCGCCGAAACCGCCACCCCCGCCGCCCCTGAAACCACCGCCGCCGAAGCCGCCCCCAAAACCGCCGCCGCGATGGCCGCCGCCCATGCCGCCGCGCAGGAAGGAGCCGCCACCCAGCAGGGTGACGACGAAGCCGATCACGGCGCCGGCCAGGGCAATGAAGATGACGCCGGACAGGAACCAGATGATCAGCCCCAGGATGCCCGCCGTCACGGCGGCCCCCGGCAGGCGCCCCAGCACCGCGCGCAAGACACCGCCCGCCACCACGGCGATCATCAGCAGCACCGGGGCCATGCCGCCGAGATCGAAGGACGCATCACCCGCGCGCCCGGCCGGCGCCGGCAGCGCCTCGCCGTCGATCAGCTTGATCATCTGTTCGACACTGGCGTTGATGCCGCCGTAGAAGTCACCCTGCTTGAAGCGGGGCACGATGAGGTCGTTGATGATGCGCTTGGTGATGGCGTCGCTCAGCACACCCTCCAGGCCGTAACCCACCTCGATGCGCACGCTGCGGTCATTCTTGGCCACGAGCAGCAGCACCCCGTCGTCGACCTTCTTGCGCCCGAGCTTCCACTGCTCGACGACGCGCATCGCGTAGGGCTCGATGGCCTCGGGCTGGGTCGTGGGCACGATCAGCACCGCCAGCTGGCTGCCCTTGCGCTCGTCGAAGGCCCGCAGCCGGTTCTCCAGGCCTGCCCGCTGCTCGGGCGTCAGGGTCGCGGTGAGGTCGGTCACCAGGGCCTGCAGCGGGGGAACGGCGATCAGCTCATCGGCCGCGTGCGCTGTCCCCCAGGGGAAGGCCAGCAGCCACAGCAGGCCGACCAGCGCCCCGGCCCAGCGCCGTAGCCATAGGCCGGGGGCAAGGTTCAACGTGCGGCCTCGGGCTTCTTGGCCGGGCCACCAAAATCCACCTTCGGCGGCGTGGCCAGCTCTTTTTCATCGGCGACCGTGAAGCTGGGCTTGACCGAGTAGCCGAAGACCATGGCCGTCAGGTTGGTGGGGAAGCTGCGCACCGCCACGTTGTACTCCTGCACAGCCTTGATGTAGCGGTTGCGGGCCACGGTGATGCGGTTCTCGGTGCCCTCCAGCTGGGCCCGCAGTTCCTGGAAGCCCTGGTTGGCCTTGAGCTGCGGGTAGTTTTCGCTGACCACCAGCAGGCGGCTCAGGGCGCCGGAGAGTGAGTTCTGTGCGGCCTGGAACTTCTGGAAGGCCTCGGGGTTGTTGACCAGCTCCGGCGTGGCCTGGATGCTGGTGGCCCGGGCGCGGGCCTCCACCACCTTGGTCAGGGTTTCCTGCTCGAAGTTGGCCTCGCCCTTGACGGTGTTGACGATATTGGGAATCAGGTCGGCCCGCCGCTGGTACTGGTTCAGCACCTCGGCCCAGCTGGCCTTGATCTGCTCGTCGGTGGTCTGGAAGGTGTTGTAGCCGCAGCCCGAGAGGCTGAACACGGCCAGGGTCAAGAGCAAGACCAGCAATCTGCGCATTTCGTTTCTCCGGTGAATCCATCAATGCTAGGCCGTTGCCGGGGAGGTGTCCAGTCTGCCTTCGCCGGCGCAGCGCTTCCGTTGGCTAACGCACGATCGCCACGTAGGCCCGCAGCACGAGCGAGGTCAGCTTCAAGGGCGCGTTCTTCAGCCAGCCCGGCACCCAGGCCGGTGCGTTCATGGAAACGCGTGTGGCCCAGCGGATGACCGGGCGCAGCCAACCAGGAGTCGGGATGACGCGGCGTGGGGGTTTCATGGAGATCCAATCTTGTCGGATGATGCGCCCGTGGCCGCGCCTGCCGACCGGTCCTGTCCAACAGCAACGCCCCGCAGGAACTCCGCAAGTGCCCGGTTGGCTTCCAGCTGGGTGGCCAGTGCGCTCGCCTGCATGAGATCGCGTGTCATGCCCAGGGTGGTCTGCAGCTGCAAGGCCTGCTCGTACCAGCGCGCCGCACGCTTCTTCGGCAGCAGCGGGCGCAGCGCCTCGATGCCATAACGCAGCCGTTTGGAGAGGATGCGCACGCGGTGCTGTTGTTCGGGGCTGCTCTCCTGCTTCAGCGCGTGTTTCAGCTGCGTGTGCAGGTGCACCACGCGCTGGCGGGCCCAGGCGCGCAGGGGCAAGGGCTTTTCAGCGTCCGCGGCGCGCGGCTCAGACAGCTCAGACAGCCGCTCGATCCATCGCGTGGTGGCCAACAAGGCCTGCCCGACCGTCCGGGACTGCAGCGCATACCGCACGGCCTTGCGCTGCAGCGTTGCGGCCTGCAGCAAGGCGTCGGCCAGTGCCTGGCTTTCCTTGGCGCGAGCGGCGTCTCCGGCGTTGTACGCAGCGGCCAGCAGGGGCAGCGTTTCGATCCGGGCCACATCCAGATCGCGCAGTTCGCCCAGGAAGGTGGTGAGCGGCTGCAGCGGCAAGCAGGACGGCGCGGCCTCGGCGGCCAGCACGGGCCTGAACAGGCGCCAGGCGCTCCGGAAGCGCCGCCAGCCGACCCGCGCCTGGTGCACGAGTTCCGGGTCGTCCGAGCTACGCAGCGCGTTCAGGTTGGTGGTGAACTGGGAGAAAGTCTCGCGCAAGACCCGCTGCGCTGCCTCGGTCAAGGACAGCTTGGCCGGCAGCGCCGGTGGCTGGGCCCGCAGGGGGCGGTCGAGCTGGTTCTGGGCCAGGGCATACCCGCGCTGGGCCTTGCTCATGCTGGCCGGCAAGATGGCAATGCGCTGGGCGATCAGCCCGGCGATGTCGAACAGCGCCTGGGGCGGGCCCTCCAGCAGTTCGAGCTCCAGCTCGCAAATGGCGCTGTGCTGCCCGCCCGCGCTGATCTGCCCGATATCCAGCGACACCTCGACCAAGCTGTGGTCGCGCCGGCGCACGGTCCAGCTGGTGCGCTGGAAGGTGGTCTCGAAACAAGGCTTCAGGGCCCGAAAGACGTTGCCCTGCGGGTCGATCTCTGACCAGGGCGCTTGGGGCAGGGCGTCCCGCTTCAGGCGGGCGCCCGGCACGGGCACTTCCCATTCGCCCCGCTGGCTTAGGGCCGAATCGCTGCGGGCGCCGGTCTTGAAGGTCTGCAACCAGCGCGGCCTGGCCTCGCTGCCGACGCGTCGCAGACGCAGCGCCGCACGCGCCTGGCGCAAAGCCTGCTCGGGTGTGTCGAAGTAGATGTTGTGCAGGCGCAGCTGCGTGGGCTTGCGGCGCGCCAGCACCGGCGTGCGCGCCAGCAGCGTGGCCAGGCTGGCAGGATCTGCGGCCGGCAAGGCCAGCTTCAGTTCGATTTCCTGCGCGGGGCGGGGGGTGGTGTCGCGTTTCATGGAGCCGGTGTTTATTAGATTGTCCGGCACGCACACCGGAAGGTCTCAGTCGGCCGCCGCGATGGGCTTGAGCGAGGTGCCGAACCGTTCACGCAGGGGCGCATGGCCCAGCGGCGGGAACTTGATCAGGGATTCCGGCACCTGACGCTCGGGGATGTGGTCGAGCAGGTGACGGATCAGCGTCAGCCGGCCACGCCGCTGGTCGTTGAAGTCCACCAGCACCCAGGGCGTCTTCTTGTGGTGGGTGGCCTTGAGCATGGCGTCGCGCGCCTTGCCGTACTCGGCGTATTTGGCGCGCGCCTGCACGTCGATGGGGCTGAGTTTCCAGCGTTTGATCGGGTCGGAAACCCGTTCGGCAAAACGCTCCTCCTGCTGCGCCTGGTCCACCGTGAGCCAGTACTTGAACAGCAGGATGCCGTCGTCCACCAGCATGCGCTCGAACACCGGCGCCTGCTGCAGGAAGGCCTCGGTCTCGGCTTCGCTGCAAAAGCCCATCACGCGCTCCACGCCGGCGCGGTTGTACCAGCTGCGATCGAAGAGCACGATCTCGCCGGCCGCCGGCAGGTGCGGCACATAGCGCTGGAAATACCACTGGGTCTTCTCGCGCTCGCCGGGCTTGGACAGGGCCACCGTGCGGCACTGGCGCGGGTTCAGCGTGTGAGACATGGCGGCAATCACGCCGCCCTTGCCGGCCGTGTCGCGGCCCTCGATCACCACGACCAGGCGCTTGCCGGTGTGCTGCAGCCAGCGCGCCACGTCGTTGAGCTCCAGCTGCAGCGCCGCGAGCTGGTCTTCGTACGTGTCCTTGCCGAGCTTGCCGGATTTGTCGCCCTTGCCGTTTTTTTGCTTCTTCATCGTTGCATCGTAGCGGAGGCGGGGTCTTTACTCAATGGCGGGCGGCTGCAGCCACCTGCGGCCGCACCAAGCTGCTGCGTACGCCCTCAGGCGTCTGGCTGCGCAGCGGAGCCACCCAGGGCTGCGCGCTTGCGGTCCACGTGGTAGACCGTCAACACCTGGCTGGCCACCAGGTCCAGCGCGGGCCGGGTGTTGCCCTGCTTGTCGGTCCAGACCTTGGGGGTCAGTGCGCCGGTCAGCGCCAGCGCATCACCCTCGTCCAGCGCCAGCAGGGCCGCGCAGGACTCGGCTGCAAAGGCAATCACATTGACGATCAGGGGCTCGCCTTCGCCCGGCGTGGCCTTCACCTTGGCGAGCACGAAGGTGGTGTCGTTCTTGCCCTGGCGCTGTTCCGCCAGGCCCACCAGGGTGCCGGTTATCAGGCCTTCGATCATGGGGTTCCCAGGAGTTGTTGGGGGATTGTCACTGATCGAACAGCCCTCAAGACATCGTGAAGATATCTCGAAATTTGTACATTTGGAAAAGAGTTGCGTTCCTGCCCCGTGCGCGTTCGACGTAACATGAAGATCATCTCGTTCCATAAGGACCCCCAATGCCCAATCTGGCAACGCTGCTGAAATCGGAAATCTCGCGCATCGCGCGCAAAGAGGTTCGCGCAGAGACCCAGGCTTTCAAGAAGGCCTCGGCCCAGTACCGTTCTGACATCGCGGCACTGAAGAGGCGAATCGCCAGCCTGGAGTCAACGCTCAAGAAGCTGGACAAAACCAGCTCACGCAGCCGGAAGGTTGCCGAGGAGCCGGCGCAGTTGCCCTTGCGCTTCCGCGTCGATGGTTTTGCCACCCTGCGCAAGAAGCTCGGTCTTTCGGCGGCCGACATGGCCAGGCTGCTGGGCGTTTCTGCCCAGTCCGTCTACCACTGGGAAAGCGGCAAATCCAAACCGCGGGCAGGCCAGCTGGCCGCCATTGCGCAAGTACGCAAGCTGGGCAAACGTGAAGCGGCCGCGCGCCTGGCGCAGCAGAAGTGAGCTTGCGCCTCCTTCCTGAGCAAGTTCTTTTTGATCCGGTAGGGGCGCTTGAGGGGGCGTTGTCGGCCAAGAGCGGACAGTGGCATCGACGGCACAAAGCAGACATGACCCACTGCCGGGTTTTGCAGGTTTTTTAATGTTGCCCCTAAAACACAGAGCAACGCTAAGTCGTTGATGCGACGCGGGTTTTGGTGAACGGCCGTTGCCGTGTTAGTCCGCAAGCGGCCATGTTATCCCGCAGTTTTGCTGGGTTCGTGGACTTCGTTAATTGTCTTTCCGGTGGGCCAATTGGCGCGAATCCGGATATAAATCAGGCACTTGCAAACGAAAAGGGAGAAAGCCATGAACTTTGTTATGCCGACAGATCTGCGGCCTATATCAAGTTATGCCTCACGGAGCGACTGTCTATGCTGAAGCAGTACGAGGAACTTGCTGTTCTGGAGCAGGGCGACGACGGTGCAATCGTCTCTATTCGCGGCCAAGGTGGTCCTTCGGTCGTGCTTGGGCCTGCCTACATGGCTCTGGGCTGCTGCCGGTTCCGTGGACACCCACCTAAGCTTCTGAAGCTTTCTCGAAGTCTATCGGACTGACGTAACCGAGCGTCGAATGACGGCGCGTCGGGTTGTAGAACCGCTCGATGTAATCGAACACGTCAGCCCGGG
>JAXMMJ010000017.1:0-16402 GCA_034366585.1 Hylemonella sp. | reverse complement strand
TGCCAAGCGTGTCCTCGAGACGGCATTGATCTGCGCGCCCCAGCCGCTGTCCGTGCGCGAGCTCGGCACGCTGTTCGACATGGAAGTGTCGGCCGACACGCTCAAGACCTTGCTGGCCGACCTGCAGCTCGAATGGACCGGACGCGGCGTGGAGCTGGTGCAGGTGGCCACGGGTTGGCGCTTCCAGAGCCGTCCCGAATTGCGGCCTTACCTCGACCGGCTGCACCCGGAAAAGCCGCCACGTTACAGCCGCGCCGCCATGGAAACGCTGGCCATCATTGCTTACCGGCAACCGGTGACGCGCGGCGACATGGAAGACATCCGCGGTGTCACCATCAATTCGCTGATCATCAAACAGCTCGAAGACCGGGGCTGGATCGAAGTCATCGGCCACCGCGAGACCGTCGGTCGCCCGGCCTTGTTTGCGACCACGCGCCAGTTCCTCGACGATCTGGGCCTGGCGTCGCTGGACCAGTTGCCGCCGCTGGACGGCAGCGAGGTGCAGGAGTCCGCACTTGATCGGCTGGATTTCGAATCCCTGGCCAACAGCTTGCCGTCCGATGCCGTCGATAGCGACACGCCCGAATCCGACCTGTTTGTGGTGGCCGATCCCTTGGCCACCGACCCGATTTCCCCGCCCTCCGACCCGCAGTTGTTGGAACCGTCCACCCAGGAAGACCATGACCCCGGATCAAACCCCTCCAAACCCGCCTGAACTCGACCCCACCGCCGAGGTGCCCGCGGTCGAGACCTCGGCGGCGCCGCGTCTCCCCGAGCCCGTACCGGAAGTCCTGCGTTTCGACGACGTGGTCAGCGGTGCGTTCGACGCCGAGCAGGAGCAGGACCTGCCGTTGCCCACGAAGCGCGTGCTGGCGCCCCAGGCCGAATCGCCCAAGCTGCACAAGGTGCTGGCGCAGGCCGGCATGGGTTCGCGCCTGGAAATGGAGCAGCTGATCCTGGAGGGCCGCATCTCGGTCAATGGCGAGCCGGCCCACGTGGGCCAGCGCATCCAGTTCGGCGACGTGATCAAGGTCAACGGCAAGCCGGTGCGCGTGCGCATGACGCCCCCGCCTCCCCGCGTGCTGGCGTACCACAAGCCTGCGGGCGAGGTGGTGTCGCACGACGACCCGCAAAACCGCCCCACGGTGTTTCGCCGCCTGCCCAAGCTGATGCAGGGCAAGTGGCAGTCGGTGGGTCGCCTGGATCTGAACACATAAGGCTTGCTGCTGCTCACCAGCTCGGGGGAACTGGCCAACCGCCTGATGCACCCGCGCTTCGGTCTGCAGCGCGAATACGCCGTGCGCGTGCTCGGTGCGCTTTCGAACGACGAAAAGGCACGGCTGCTCGACGGCGTGCGGCTGGACGACGGCATGGCCCAGTTCGCCTCCATCGAAGACGGTGGCGGCGAGGGCGCCAACTGCTGGTACCGCGTGACCATCGGTGAAGGCCGCAATCGGGAAGTGCGCCGCATGTTTGAAGCCGTGGGTCATGCGGTCAGTCGCCTGATCCGCATCCGTTATGGCGCCATGATGCTGCCGCGCGGCCTCAAGCGCGGTGCCTGGATTGAACTTGACGAGCGCGACATTGCCCGTTTGACGGCAGCGGCCGGCATGCCCAGCGCAGACGAGGAGGGCGCCCGCCCACCCCGTCCGGGTGGTCGCCACCCGGCACAGCGCGGAAAACAAGGCCCCCGATCGGGACGCACGCAAGGCAAACCGCCGGGCAGCCGCAGCGAGAGCCCCGGCTTTGGCGATCGGCGCAGCAGCGGCTACGGCATGGGCGGTGCACCGACCGGCCCCGGTGGCAAGGGCCGGGGTGCCAAACCCGGCACCAGCACGGGCGGTCGCGGACCGGGTGGAGGCGCATCCCAGCCCGATCCCATGAAGACCTCGTTCGGCTACATCGGGCAAGACGCCTTGCAGCGCCGGCGTGAGCAGGAAGCTGGTCGCGGCAGCGCACCCGGTGGCGCGCGCCGCCGCGGCGGTGGAGGTGGCGGTGGTCGCACAGGCGGGCGTTGAGCCCGCTCGGGTCATCCCCGGAGGTCATGGCCGAGTGACACGACCAATGTAGAATCATGGGCTTTGCGGGGTGCCCCAAACCCCGACAGATTCACCCACAAAACTTCAGGATTTCCATGGCCATCGAACGCACCCTCTCCATCATCAAGCCCGACGCCGTTGCCAAAAACGTGATCGGTCAGATCTACGCCCGCTTTGAAGCCGCTGGCCTGAAGGTTGTGGCTGCCCGCATGGCGCACCTGTCGCGCGGCGAAGCCGAGCAGTTTTACGCGGTGCACAAGGCCCGTCCTTTCTTCAAGGATCTGGTCGACTTCATGATCTCCGGCCCCGTGATGATCCAGGCCCTTGAAGGCGAAGGCGCGATCGCCAAGAACCGCGACCTGATGGGCGCCACCGACCCGAGGAAAGCCGACGCCGGCACGATCCGCGCCGATTTTGCCGACAGCATCGACGCCAACGCCGTGCACGGCTCCGACGCCCCCGAAACCGCCGCCGTGGAGATCGCCTTCTTCTTCGCCGGCATGAACGTCTACTCGCGCTGATCGCGCGCAGTACCCATGCAATGACGGCCAATCTGCTCGACTTCGACCTCGACGGTTTGGCCGCCTTTTGCGAGCGGCTGGGTGAAAAGCGCTTTCGCGCCACCCAGCTGTTCCGCTGGATCCACCAGAAGGGTGCCTCCAGCTTTGACCAGATGAGCGATCTGGCCAAGTCCCTGCGTGAGAAGCTCGCCACCACGGCGCGCATCCAGGGCCTGGAAGTCATCTCCCAGCAGATCTCCGCCGATGGCACCATCAAGTGGCTGTTCGACGTCGGTGACGGCAATGCCGTCGAATCCGTATTCATTCCCGAGGACGACCGCGGCACGCTGTGCGTGTCGTCCCAGGCCGGTTGCGCCGTGGGTTGCCGTTTCTGCTCCACGGGCCACCAGGGCTTCAGCCGCAACCTGAGCACCGGCGAGATCGTCGCCCAGCTCTGGTTCGCCGAGTTTTTCCTGCGCCAGCACCTCAAGCGTTCCGACCGTGTCATCACCAACGTGGTGATGATGGGCATGGGCGAGCCGCTGCAGAACTACAACGAGCTGATCCCCGCGCTGCGCGTGATGCTGGACGACCACGGCTACGGCCTGTCGCGCCGCCGCCTCACGGTCTCCACCTCAGGCGTGGTACCCATGATGGACCGCCTGGCCCAGGACTGCCCGGTGGCGCTGGCCGTTTCCTTGCACGCGCCCAACGACGAATTGCGCGACAACCTGGTGCCGCTGAACCGCAAGTACCCCATCGCCGAGCTGATGGACGCCTGCAACCGCTACCTGGCGCATGCGCCGCGCGACTTCATCACCTTCGAATACTGCATGCTCGACGGCGTGAACGACCTGCCCGAGCATGCCCACCAGCTGGTCGAGCTGGTGCGCCGGCACGCCACCGGCGGTGTGTGGTGCAAATTCAACCTGATTCCCTTCAATCCCTTCCCGGCTTCGGGCCTGAAGCGTTCATCCAACGAGCGCGTGCAGGCCTTCGCCAAAATCCTGTTGGATGCTGGTATCGTCACGACTGTGCGCAAGACGCGCGGTGACGATATCGACGCCGCCTGTGGCCAGCTGGCCGGCGATGTCAAGGATCGCACCGGGGTGGAGGAGCGCATGGCGCGCCAGCGCAAGCTGCTGCAACCCATGCAGACCCTGCAGAGTCAATCCAAGGAGGTTTGAGGCATGAATGTGACTGATGTGAAACGCGACCATGGCCAAGGCCGTCGGTGGCTGCTGGCCGCCTGCCTGGCGCTGGTGGCCCTGACCGGGCTGTCCGGCTGTGCCAGCGGTGCTCCCGGCAGCGGCGAGGACATCGTCACCGACTCCGACGAACCGGCGATCCGCAAGCGCGCCCGCACGCGCCTGCAATTGGCCAGCGGCTACTTCGAGCAGGGCCAGACCACCGTGGCGCTCGACGAGGTCAAGCAGGCCCTCACCATCGACCCCGACTTCCCCGATGCCTACAACCTGCGCGGCCTGATCTACCTGCGCCTGAACGACATGCGCCTGGCCGACGAGAGCTTCCGCCGCGCCCTGGCCATCAACCCGAACAGCGCCGACGTGCTGCACAACTACGGCTGGATGCTGTGCCAGCAGGGCAAATACACCGAGTCCGTGCAGGCCTTCACCCAGGCCCTGGCCAACCCCACCTACGGCGGCCGCGCCAAGACCTGGCTGGCCAAGGGGGTGTGCCAGATCAAGGCGGGTCGGCCGCTCGATGCCGAGCAGAGCCTGGTCAAGTCCTATGAGCTTGATGCCGGCAACCCGGTGACCGGTTACAACCTGGCCACGGTGCTGTACCAGCGCGGCGACGCTGCGCGCGCGCAGTTCTACATCCGGCGCATCAACAACAGCGAACTGGCCAATGCGGAGACGCTCTGGCTGGGCATCAAGGTCGAGCAGCGCATGGGCAACCGCGTGGCGCGCGACCAGCTGGTGACCCAGCTGCGCAGCCGTTATCCGAGATCGCGTGAACTGGGTTCTTTTGAGCGGGGAGCATTCAATGAGTGATGAGGTCGTCGGCAGCAGCGTGCCGGTAACAGACACGCCGGCGGTGGAGCCGGCCGCAGCGGTATTGCAGACCACGGCCGGCCAGCTGCTGCGCCATGCGCGCGAGGCCGCCGGCATTGAGCTGTCGCCGCTGGCGATGTCCTTGAAGGTGTCGGTCAAGAAGCTGGAGGCCCTGGAAGCCGATCGTTTCGACCAGCTGCCCGATGCCGTGTTCGTGCGCGCGCTGGCGTCCAGCGTCTGCCGTGCGCTCAAGATCGACGCGGCCCCTGTGCTGGCGCTGTTGCCGCAGTCCGGTGTGCCGCGCCTGGACTACGACGAGTCCGGCCTGAACACACCCTTCCATACGCCGGGCGACGTGGCCAAGACGCCGTTCCTCGACCGCCTCTCGCGCCCCATGGTGCTGGCCGCACTGGCCGTGCTGCTGGGCGCCCTGGTCCTGATCTTCTTCCCGTCGACCGAGCAGCGTGCCGAGATCGGTGCCATCGTGACCCGCGCTCCTGGGCCGGCAAGCCCGCCAGCAGAGCCGGCACCTGAGCCGGTGATGGCTGCTGCTCCGGCCCTGACACCGACGCCGGCGCCTGCGCCGGTTCCGGCCAAGGCCGTCGCGCCGGTGCGCGAAGCCAGCCCGGCTCCGGTGGCCCCGCCGCCTGCGCCGCCGGTCAAGGTGGCCAAAGCCACCGAGGTTGCCGCCCCCGCGGCACGCGTCGAAACGCCGGTGGCGGCCCCTGCGCCGGTCGCCGCTGTCACGCCCGAAACGAGTGCCGTGCGCAAGAAGCTGGCGAGCTCCGGTGTCGTGATCTTCAAGACCAGCAACCCGTCCTGGATCGAGGTGACCGACGGCAAGGGTGCCATCCAGCTCAGCCGCCTGGTGGAGCCGGGCGAGCCGGTCGGTGCCTCCGGCCCGCTGCCGCTGAACGTGACCATCGGCCGCGCCGACGTCACCGAGGTGCTGGTGCGTGGCAAACCTTTTCCGCTTGCTGACGTCACCCGCGGTGGTGTGGCCCGATTCGAGGTGAAGTAGTGCAGAACACGGGTCCGATCGATCAGGCCGCGCCGCGCGCGCGGCGTTCGCGCCAGGCCCGCGTGGCTTGGGGGGACAACGTCGTCACCGTGGGCGGCGACGCGCCGGTGCGTGTGCAGTCCATGACCAATACCGACACGGTGGACGTCATCGGCACCGCCATCCAGGTCAAGGAACTGGCCCAGGCCGGCTCCGAGCTGGTGCGCATCACGGTCAACACGCCCGAGGCGGCCCAGGCCGTGCCGCACATCCGCGAGCAGCTCGACCGCATGGGCATCGCCGTGCCGCTGATCGGCGACTTCCATTACAACGGCCACACCCTGCTGAGCCAGTACCCGGCCTGTGCCGAGACCCTGTCCAAGTACCGCATCAACCCCGGCAACGTGGGCAAGGGCGACAAGCGTGACCGCCAGTTCGGCCAGATGATCGAGGCCGCGCTCAAGTGGAACAAGCCGGTGCGCATCGGCGTCAACTGGGGCAGCCTTGACCAGGACCTGCTGGCCGGCCTGATGGACGAGAACAGCCGCCGTGCCCAACCCTGGGACGCCAAGGCCGTGATGTACGAGGCACTGATCACCTCGGCGATCGACTCCGCGCGTTTTGCCCAGGAGCTGGGCATGCCGGCCGAGCAGATCCTGCTGTCCTGCAAGGTCAGCGGCGTGCAGGACCTGATTTCCGTCTACCGCGAACTGGCCCAGCGCTGCGACTACCCGCTGCACCTGGGCCTGACCGAAGCCGGCATGGGCACCAAGGGCACGGTGGCCTCGGCCACGGCTCTGTCCATCCTGCTGCAAGAGGGCATCGGCGACACCATCCGTGTTTCGCTCACGCCGCAGCCGGGTGAGTCGCGCACGCAGGAAGTGGTGATCGCCAATGAAATCCTGCAGGCCCTGGGCCTGCGCATCTTCGTGCCCAGCGTCACGGCCTGCCCCGGGTGCGGCCGCACCACCAGCACCACCTTCCAGGAACTGGCCAAGCAGATCGACGACTTCCTGCGTTTGCAGATGCCGGTGTGGCGCAAGCAGTACCCGGGCGTGGAAGCGCTCAAGGTGGCCGTCATGGGCTGCATCGTCAACGGCCCGGGCGAGAGCAAGCATGCCGATATCGGCATCAGCCTACCTGGCACGGGCGAAGCACCGGCCGCGCCGGTGTTCATCGACGGTGAGAAGCGCCTGACGCTGCGCGGCGAGGGCATCGCCCAGGAATTCCAGAAAATCGTCGAGACCTACATCGAGAACCGTTTCGGCGCGCACCAGAAGACCGTCGCCGAGACGGTCTGAACCACACGAAGAGTAAAGAGAACATGGCATCCAAGCCAGAGAAACTGCTTGCCGTCAAAGGCATGAACGACATCCTGCCGCCGGACTCGGCGCGCTGGGAGTGGTTCGAGGAACAGGTGCGCTCGCTGATGGCGCGCTTCGCCTACCGCAACATCCGCACGCCCATCGTCGAGCCCACGCCTTTGTTCGTGCGCGGCCTGGGCGAGGTGACCGACATCGTCGAGAAGGAGATGTACTCCTTTGAGGACCGCCTGAACGGCGAGCAGCTCACGCTGCGCCCCGAGTGCACGGCCGGCGTGGTGCGCGCCGTGGTCGAGCACAACCTGCTCTATGAAGGCGGCAAGCGCCTGTACTACATGGGCCCCATGTTCCGGCACGAGCGCCCGCAGCGTGGCCGTTACCGCCAGTTCCACCAGATCGGCGCCGAGGCCCTGGGTTTTGCCGGCGCCGAGGTGGATGCCGAAATGATCCTGCTGGCCGATGCGCTGTGGAAGGTGCTGGGCCTGAATGATGTGCGGCTGGAACTCAACAGCCTGGGCCAGCCCGAGGAGCGCAAGCACCACCGTGCGGCGCTGATCAGCTATTTCGAACAGCATGCCGAGCAGCTCGACGAAGACGCCAGGCGCCGCCTGCACAGCAACCCGCTGCGCATCCTGGACACCAAGAACCCGGCCATGCAGGCCCTGGTGGAAGCGGCGCCCAAGCTGATCGACTTCCTGGGCGAGGCCTCGCTGGCCCACTTCAACCAGGTGCGTGCCATCCTGGACGCCAGCGGTGTGGCCTACACGATCAACCCGCGCCTGGTGCGCGGCATGGACTACTACAACCTCACGGTCTTCGAGTTCATCACCACCCGTCTCGGTTCGCAGGGCACCATCTGCGGTGGCGGCCGTTACGACTACCTGATCGAGCAGATCGGCGGCAAGCCCGCACCGGCCGTGGGCTGGGCCCTGGGTGTGGAGCGTGTGCTGGAACTGCTGAGAGAGCAGGGCGCCGACCATCCCCAGCCCGTGCCCGACGCCTACGCCATCATTCCCGATGCTGCGGCCCTGCCGCAGGCCATGCCCGTGCTGCAGGCTGTGCGCGCCGCCGGCCTGAGCGTGCTGATGCACGCCGGCACGGGGGAGGGCATGGGCAGCATGAAATCGCAGTTCAAGAAAGCGGACGCCAGCGGCGCGTCCTATGCGCTGATCTTCGGCGCCGATGAACTGGCACGTGGCGAAGTCACGGTCAAGGCGCTGCGCGACGGCGCTGGCGCACAGACTTGCCATCCCCTGGCGCAGGCGGCCGAATGGGCCCCCCGCCTACAATCCCGCACTTGATCTCCGCACCTGATCTGAAGAATCCTCATGGCACACCTCGACCTCGAAGAACAAGAACAGCTTGACCAGCTCAAGCAATTCTGGAAACAGTACGGCGGCCTCATCAGCTGGGCGCTGATCGTGCTGCTGGGCATCTACGCCGGCTGGAACGGCTGGCAGTACTGGCAGCGCAAGCAGGCCGTGCAGGCCACGGCCCTCTACGAAGAGGTTGAGCGCATTGCTGCCAGCGGCGACGGCACACGCCTGGACCGCGCCCTGGCCGACATGAAGGACAAGTTTGCCGGCACCGCTCAGGCGCAACAGGCGGCTCTGCTGACCGCGGCCGTGCACGCCTCGGCCGGTCGCAACGATGCCGCCCGTGCTGCGCTGGCCTGGGTGGCAGAGCAGTCCGGCGACGAAGGCTACAAGTCCGTGGCGCGCCTGCGCCTGGCCGGCCTGCTGCTCGATGCCAAGTCCTACGACGAGGCCCTCAAACAGCTGGCAGACAGTTTCCCGGCCGGTTTCGCGGCGCTGGCAGCCGATCGCCGCGGCGACGTCTACCTGGCCCAGGGCAAGAAGGCCGAGGCCGCCGCCGAATACCAGAAAGCCTGGGCAGGCCTGGAGGCCGGCAGCAGCTACCGCAATGTGGTCGACGTCAAACTGGCTTCCCTGGGGCTCACACCCGCAGCGACGGCCGGGGAGAAGAAGTGATCCTGTCGCGCCCGGTCCTGTTGCGAGCCCTGCGTGGCGCGGGGGCCTTGGCCCTGAGCGCCTTGCTGCTGGCTTGTTCCAGCGCGCCCAGCCGTCCCGAGCCGGCCCCGCTGCAGCCTGATCCCAAGCTGCTGGGCATGCGTCAGGCCTGGGGCATCGATATCGGCCGGGTCGATTTCTCGCTGGTGGTGCAAGTGGCGGGTCATACGGTGGGCCTGGCGTCCAGCGAAGGCAAGGTCAGCCTGCTCGACGCGCGTACCGGTGAGTCGGTGTGGCGCGTCGAGGTGGGCACGCCGCTGAACGCCGGTGTCGGGCACGACGGCCGCATGGCGGCGGTGGTGACGACGGAGAATGAACTGGTGGCGCTGCAGGAAGGCCGCGAACTCTGGCGCCAGCGCCTGAACGCGCCGTCCTATACCGCGCCGCTGGTGGCGGGAGGCCGGGTCTTCGTGCTGGGTGCGGACCGCAGTGTCTCCGCCTACGACGGCCAGAGCGGCCGGCGCCTGTGGACCCAGTCGCGCAGCGGCGAAGCCCTGGTGCTGCGCCAGCCCGGCGTGCTGATCCCTGTGGGCGACACGCTGGTGGCCGGCCTGTCGGGCCGCCTGGTGGGGCTGAATCCTCTCAACGGTACGCCCCGCTGGGAAGTACCCATTGCGACCCCGCGCGGCACCAATGACGTGGAGCGTCTGGTCGACCTGGTGGCCGGCGTGGCACGCCAGGACGCCGTGGTCTGCACGCGGGCCTTCCAGGCTGCGTTGGGCTGTGTTGACGCCGCGCGTGGTGCGCTGCTGTGGAGCAAGCCGGCGGTCGGCGCTTCCGGTCTGAGTGGCGATACGACCCTGTTGCTGGGCGTGGAGTCCGACGGCACCGTGATCGCCTGGCGGCGCGCCGACGGCGAACGTGCCTGGAGCACGAGCCAGCTGCGTTATCGCAAGCTGAGCTCCCCCTTGCTGCTGGGGCCGGCCCTGGTAGTCGGCGACGACGCCGGCCGCCTGCATTTCCTGTCGCGCACTGATGGTGCGCTGCAGACCCGCATCGAGACCGATGGTTCGCCCATCGCCGCCACGCCGGTGCTGGCGGGCAGCACTGTGGTGGTGGTCACGCGTGCCGGTCGTGTGCTGGGCTTGCGCCCCGAGTAATCCAAAAGAAAGTCCGACATGAAACCCGTTCTGGCCCTGGTGGGCCGCCCCAATGTCGGCAAGTCCACGCTGTTCAACCGGCTGACCAAAACGCGCGATGCCATCGTGGCCGACTTCGCCGGCCTCACGCGCGACCGCCACTACGGCAACGGCAAGCAGGGCAAGCACGAGTACATCGTCATCGACACCGGCGGCTTCGAACCCACGGCCGAAGACGGCATCTACAAGGAAATGGCCAAGCAGACCCGCCAGGCCGTGGCCGAGGCCGATGTGGTGATCTTCGTGGTCGATGCGCGCGGCGGCCTGTCGGCGCAGGACCATGACATTGCGAATTACCTGCGCCGCCTGGGCAAGCCCTGCGTGCTGGTGGCCAACAAGGCCGAAGGCATGACCGATGCCACCCGGCTGGGCGAGTTCTACGAGCTGGGCCTGGGCGAGGTGTACCCGGTGTCGGCCGCGCACGGGCAGGGCATCCGTTCCCTGGTCGACCTTGCGCTGGAGCCGCTGAACCTGCCGGACGAGGACGAAGCCGAAGAGGAGCAGGTGCCCGGCCTCATCAAGCTGGCCGTGGCCGGCCGCCCCAACGTCGGCAAGTCCACCCTGATCAACACCTGGCTGGGCGAGGAGCGCCTGGTGGCCTTCGACCTGCCGGGTACCACGCGCGATGCCATCAGCGTGCCCTTCGAGCGTAACGGCCAGAAGTTCGAGCTGATCGACACCGCCGGCCTGCGCCGCAAGGGCAAGGTCTTCGAGGCGATCGAGAAGTTCTCGGTGGTCAAGACCCTGCAGGCCATCGAGTCGGCCAACGTCGTGCTGCTGCTGCTGGATGCGACCCAGGGCGTGACCGACCAGGATGCCCACATCGCTGGCTACATCCTGGAGAGCGGCCGCGCCGTGGTGCTGGCCATCAACAAATGGGATGCCGTGGACGAGTACCAGCGCCAGCAGCTGCAGCGTTCCATCGAGACGCGCCTGGCCTTCCTGAAGTTCGCCAACATCCATTTCATCTCGGCCCAGAAGCGCCAGGGCCTGGGTCCCTTGTGGACCTCCATCGTCCAGGCCTACAAGGCGGCCGGCTGCAAGATGTCGACGCCGGTGCTCACGCGATTGCTGCAGCAGGCCGTGCAGTTCCAGAGCCCCCAGCGCGCCGGCATGTTCCGCCCCAAGATGCGTTATGCGCACCAGGGTGGCATGAACCCGCCGGTGATCGTGATCCACGGCAACTCGCTGGAGCACGTGCCCGATTCCTACAAGCGTTTCCTCGAAGGCTGGTTCCGCAAGGAGTTCGACCTGGTGGGCACGCCCATGCGCATCGAGTTCAAGACCTCCAGCAATCCCTACGCCGACAAGGACGACAGCTAGGCCCCGGCCTGGCCCGGAGTCCGGACTTATTGCTGGGGGTTAACCCCGCTTGTCAAGCGGGCACCAGGCTGCTGTGGTATGGTGACGACTTCCTTACTACTCTTGAACACGGAGAATATCGTGAGCAATAACAAAGGTCAGCTGCTGCAAGACCCCTTCCTCAACGCCCTGCGCCGCGAGCACGTGCCGGTCTCCATCTACCTGGTCAACGGCATCAAGCTGCAGGGACAGATCGAATCCTTCGACCAGTACGTGGTCCTGCTGCGCAATACCGTGACCCAGATGGTCTACAAACACGCGATCTCCACCATCGTCCCCGGCCGTGCAGTGAATTTCGCGACTGGCGCCGAAGGGGAAGCCCCCAGCGCACCCTGAGGCATCGGGGGCCGGCCGCGCAGGCCGCAGGCCTGTGACTTTCCTCCCGTTCCCTTTCCGGCAGCCTCCTCCTTGACCGTCTTGTCCGATCAGCCTCCCGCATCGACCATCCTGGTCGGGGTGGACTTCGGTCTGCCGCATTTCGACGGCGAACTCGAGGAGCTCGGCCTGCTGGCTGAGACCGCCGGCCTGCACCCGGTGGGCCGCATCACCTGCAAACGCAAGGCGCCCGATGCCGCGCTGTTTGTGGGCAGCGGCAAGGCCGAGGAGATCAAGCTGCTGGCCCAGCAGCTGGGCGCCAGCGAAATCCTCTTTGACCAGAGCCTGAGCCCGGCTCAGCAGCGCAACCTGGAGCGCACGCTGGAACTGCCAGTCAACGACCGCACCTTGCTGATCCTGGAAATCTTCGCCCAGCGCGCGCGGTCTCATGAAGGCAAGTTGCAGGTGGAATTGGCCCGCCTGCAGTACCTGAGCACCCGTCTGGTACGACGCTGGTCCCACCTGGAACGCCAGACCGGCGGTGCCGGTGTGCGCGGCGGCCCGGGTGAAAAGCAGATCGAGCTGGACCGCCGCATGATCGCCGAGTCCATCAAGCGCACCAAGGAGCGCCTGCACAAGGTCAAGCGCCAGCGCCAGACCCAGCGCCGCCAGCGCGAACGGCGCGACGCCTACAACATCTCCCTGGTCGGCTACACCAACGCCGGCAAGTCCACCCTCTTCAACAGCCTGGTCAAGGCGCGCGCCTATGCGGCCGACCAGCTGTTTGCCACCCTGGACACCACCACGCGCCAGCTCTACCTGGGCGAGGCGGGGCGCTCGGTCTCCTTGTCGGACACCGTGGGTTTCATCCGCGAACTGCCGCACGGCCTGATCGACGCCTTCCAGGCCACCCTGCAGGAGGCGGTGGACGCCGACCTGCTGCTGCACGTGGTCGATGCCGCCAACCCGAATTTCCCCGAGCAGATCGCCGAGGTGCAGCGCGTGCTGGCCGAGATCGGCGCCGAACACATCCCCCAGGTGCTGGTCTTCAACAAGCTCGACGCCCTGGGGCCGGAGCGCCGCCCGGAACGGGTTCAGGACAGCTACGAACTCGACGGCCAGGCCGTCCCGCGCATCTTCGTCAGCGCCCGTGACGGGGAGGGCCTGCCCGCGCTGCGCCAACTGTTGGCCCAGCGCGTCATCGCCAGCACCAGCGCTGCCCCGGAAGAGGCCGAAATCGAGGCCGATTTCCCGGACAATCACGCAAGCCCATTCTGATTGGGCACAATGCGTGGGTTCGAGGCGCTGAGCCGAGATTACAGAGAGAAGCCAAGAATGAAACTTCATGCACCAGCCTTCCGCTGGGCCGCTTTATGGCCCGGCCGCCTGCGCGGCATGTTCAACCTGAACGACCCGCGCTGGGGTCGAGGTGAGGACAAGCCCTCCGAGGCCAAGCCCGAACCGGGCCGCCCCGAATCCGACGTGCCGCCGCCCCAGGGCAATGGCCGCGGTGCGCGTCCCGGCAACACCCAGGGCCCGCCCGATCTGGACGAACTCTGGCGCGATTTCAACCGCAAGCTCTCCGGCCTGTTCGGCGGCGGGCGCGGCGGCGCTGGCAACAGCGGCGGCAAGCAGCCCGACATGAAGGGTGCGCGCTTCGGCATCGGCCTGATCCTGGCCATCGTGGCCCTGATCTGGCTGGGCACGGGTTTCTTCATCGTGCAGGAAGGCCAGCAGGCCGTCATCACCCAGTTCGGTAAGTACAAGAGCACCGTGGGGGCCGGCTTCAACTGGCGCCTGCCGTATCCGATCCAGCGCCATGAGCTGATCTTCGTGACGCAGATCCGCTCGGTCGACGTCGGCCGTGACGTGGTCATCAAGGCCACCGGCCTGCGCGAGTCGGCCATGCTGACCGCGGACGAGAACATCGTCGAGATCAAGTTTGCCGTGCAGTACCGCCTGAACGACGCGCGCGCCTACCTGTTCGAGAGCCGTGACCCGGCCAGTGCCGTGGTGCAGGCCGCCGAGACCGCGGTGCGCGAGGTGGTGGGCAAGATGAAGATGGATTCGGCCCTGTCGGATGAACGCGACCAGATCGGCCCGCGCGTGCGCAAGCTCATGCAGGACATCCTGGACCGTTACAAGGTCGGCATCGAGGTGGTGGGCATCAACCTGCAGCAGGGCGGCGTGCGCCCCCCCGAGCAGGTCCAGGCCGCCTTTGACGACGTGCTCAAGGCCGGCCAGGAGCGCGAGCGCCTGAAGAACGAGGCCCAGGCCTATGCCAACGACGTGGTGCCGCGCGCCATCGGTACCGCCTCGCGCCTGAAGGAAGAGGCCGAAGGCTACAAGTCGCGCATCGTGGCCCAGGCCCAGGGTGACGGGCAGCGCTTCCGCTCGGTGCTCACCGAGTACCAGAAGGCGCCGCAGGTCACACGTGACCGCCTGTACCTGGAGTCCATGCAGCAGATCTACGGCAACGTGACCAAGGTGCTGGTGGATTCCAAGCAGGGCTCCAACCTGCTCTACCTGCCGCTGGACAAGATCATGCAGCTCGGTGGCGAGGCGGGCGCCGCGCCCCTGATGCAGGGTGCCGTGCCCGGCGCCGTGCCGGCGCAGCCCCTGCCGTCCTCCGCCGCCGATGTGCGCTCGCGCGAGAACCTGCGTTCGCGTGAACGCGAAACCCGATAAGGAAACCAAAATGAACCGTATCGGATTCATCCTTTCCTCGCTGCTGGTGGTGCTGGCCCTGGCCAGCTCCATGCTCTTCGTGGTCGACCAGCGCCAGTTTGGCGTGGTCTACGCGCTGGGCCAGATCAAGGAAGTCATCACCGAGCCTGGCCTCAACGTCAAGCTGCCGCCGCCCTTCCAGAACGTCACCTACATCGACAAGCGCCTGCTCACGCTGGACAGCCCGGACAACGAGCCCATGCTGACCGCCGAAAAGCAGCGTGTGGTGATCGACTGGTATGTGCGCTGGCGCATCAGCGATCCCACCGAGTACATCCGCAACGTGGGCCTGAACGAGGCCGCCGGCACCAGCCAGCTCAACCGCGTGGTGCGCAATGCCTTCCAGGAAGAGATCAACAAGCGCACCGTGAAGGAACTGCTCTCGCTCAAGCGCGAGGCGCTGATGAGCGACGTCAAGGACGAAGTGCTCAAGGCCGTGCGGGGCGATAAGCCCTGGGGCATCGACGTGGTGGACGTGCGCATCACGCGCGTGGACTACGTGGAATCGATCACCGAGTCGGTCTACGGCCGCATGACAGCCGAGCGCAAGCGCGTGGCCAACGAACTGCGCTCCACCGGCGCGGCCGAAGGCGAGAAGATCCGCGCTGACGCCGATCGCCAGCGCGAAGTGACGGTGGCCAACGCCTACCGCGACGCGCAGAAGATCAAGGGCCAGGGCGATGCCGAAGCCGCGCGTGTCTATGCCGAGGCCTTCGGCCGCGACCCCTCTTTCGCCCAGTTCTACCGCAGCCTGGAGGCCTACAAGTCGAGCTTCGCCAGCAAGTCCGACGTGTTGGTGGTCGATCCGTCTTCCGACTTTTTCAAGTCCTTGCGAAGCAGCAATCTGGCGCCGAACCGCTGAGACGCATGATGCGCAACGCTTGCACTTTTTGCCAGCGCTGAGCGCTCGGCGTCCGCGGCGTGGACCCGATCTGGACCGCACTGGCGCTTGTGCTGGTGTTCGAAGGCATCCTCCCTTTGGTGGCGCCGCGATTGTGGCGTCGGGTCTTCTCTGAGATGCTGGGGCTGCGCGACGGTCAGCTCCGTTTTTTTGGTCTGGTGTGCGTGGCCATCGGTGTGTTGATGGTCTGGCTGCTCGGCTGAATTTCCCGAAGTGGACAGGCGCCTGACGGGCCGGCTCCCACCGCCTTGCGCGACAAGCCTGCGGATACCCTGCCGCACCCCGGTAAAATCGCGGTTTTAACAGCTCCTGAAAATGCCCATGTCTGCCTGGGTCCTCCCGGATCACATAGCCGATGTCTTGCCTTCCGAGGCCCGCCACATCGAAGAATTGCGCAGGAGCTTGCTCGATACAGCCCGTGGCCATGGCTACGAGTTGGTCATGCCGCCCCTGCTGGAGCACCTTGAGTCGCTGCTCACCGGCACCGGTGAAGCACTCGACCTGCAAACCTTCAAACTCGTTGACCAGCTCTCTGGCCGCACGCTGGGCTTGCGCGCCGACAGCACGCCGCAGGTGGCGCGCATCGACGCGCACCTGCTCAACCGCCAGGGTGTGGCGCGCCTGAGCTACTGTGGCCCGGTGGTGCACACCCGCATCGACCGACCGTTGGCCAGCCGCGAACCCCTCCAGTTCGGCGCCGAGATTTACGGTCATGGCGGTCTGGAGGCCGATCTCGAAGTGATCGAGCTTGCCCAGGCTTGCCTGCGCGTCGCAGGTGTGAAGGGCCTGCAGCTCGACATGGCCGACGTGCGCGTGATCGATGCCGTGCTCGCGCCGGTGGCGCTGACCGCGCCGCAGGAGGCAAGGATCCACGCAGCACTCAATGCGAAGGACGTGGCCGAGCTCCAGGTGCTGGCGCGCGACCTGCCGGCCAACGTCCGCCGCGATCTGTGCGCACTCCCGCGCCTCTTCGGCGATGTGTCCGTGCTCGATGAAGCCCGGCAAACGCTGCAGGCCTCGCCGGCACTGCATGCCGCACTGGACAATCT
>JAXMMJ010000016.1:0-8299 GCA_034366585.1 Hylemonella sp. | reverse complement strand
CCCGGGCGCGCGCCGCGCCCCGGGCCCCAGGCGGGCGCCCGGCCCCCCGGCACCGGCATCACACGGGGCCCCGATGAGTTCGATCTCGTGCTTCAATCGCGAAGTCATATAGCTATTTTGCGGGAGACCGCCATGTTCCGTGACCGAATTGACGCCGCCGAGCGGCTGAGCGAAACACTCGCGGCCTACCGGGGCCAGCGGCCGCTGGTGCTGGCCATCCCGCGCGGCGCCGTGCCCATGGCTAAGCTCATCGCCGAGCGCCTGAAGGGCGATTTCGACGTGGTGCTGGTGCGCAAGCTGCGCGCGCCCTGGCAGCCCGAGCTGGCCATCGGCTCGGTGGACGAAGGCGGCTGGACCTACATCGCGCCGTTTGCGGCCAGTGCGGGGGCCTATGCCCAGCACATCGAAACGGAAAAGCGTGAGCAGCTGGAGACGATACGCCGGCGTCGCGCCCAGTACACCCCCCTGCGCGCGCACATCAACCCGGCCGGACGCATCGTCATCGTGGTCGACGACGGACTGGCCACCGGGGCCACCATGATCGCGGCCTTGCACGGACTGCGCCAGCAAAAACCGGCCCGGCTGGTGTGTGCCGTGCCGGTGGCACCGTCCGACACGCTGGAAAAAGTGCGACCCCTGGCCGATGAAGTGGTGTGCCTGGAAACGCCCGAAGGTTTCCAGGCTGTGGGCCAGTTCTACCGTGACTTTGCGCAAGTGGAAGACGAGGAAGTGGTCGCGCTGCTGAAAGTCTGAGCCGCCGCCGGGCCGTCACACGGCGTGGGCGAAAGTGGGGGCGCCGCTATTTCCAGTGCCGGCTGAACCAATCCGCCGCCTGGCGCGCCACTTCGTCCAGGGCCCCGGGCTCCTCGAACAGGTGGCCTGCATCGGGAATCACCGACAGCACCTTCTCGCATTGCAGTTTTCCGTAGGCCACGCGATTGAGCTGCAGCACCTCGCTGTCGGCTTCGCCCACCAGCAGCAGGGTGGGGGCTCGTACCTTGGCCAGCTCGTGCGCGCCGGCCAGGTCGGCGCGGCCGCCGCGCGAGACCACGGCCTGCACGCCCTCGCCCAGGGCGGCTGCCGCCTGCAGGGCCGCTGCCGCTCCGGTGCTGGCGCCGAAATAGGCTATGGGCAGGTGGCGGCTGGCCGGGGTGTGTTGCATGACGTAGGCGCTGGCCACCAGCAGCCTGTGCGTCAGCAGGCTGATGTCGAAGCGCGTGTGGTAGTCCAGGTCCTCGCCCAGGGTCAGAAGATCCAGCAGCAGGGTGCCGCTGCCTTGGGTATGCAGCACACGCGCCACATGGTTGTTGCGCGGGCTGTGGCGGCTGCTGCCGCTGCCGTGCGCGAACAGCACCAGTCCGCGCGCACCGGCCGGCAGTTCCAGCAGGCCCTCGATGTGCACTTCGTCGGCCGGAATGCGCAGCAATTCCTGCATGTCGATGCTCCGATCCATGAACGGTACTGCGCCGCAGGGGTCGCGTCAACCGTGGCGGGGTGGGGCCGCCCTCTTCCGGTGCAACTTGCTGCAAATACGGCGCTTTTCCGCTATCCGCGGCAGGTTTCCTTATGCAGAATGGCACATAGGGCCTTGTCGCCCGGATACCGGTGAACCGCATGAGCACTCCGAAATTGACAGTCTGGCGTGATCTGAGCCTGGCCACCAAACTTCCCCTCAGCCTCTTTGCGGTGGTAGGCGTGGTCTTTCTGGCCTTTGTCGTGGGCATCGGCTACGCGCTGATGAATTCGGTCGAACAGCGCGCCAGCGAAGACATGGCAATCAAGACGCGGCTCATCGTCGACCTGGTCGACGCTTCCGACAAGGACCTGCGTGTGCGCGCCGCTTCGCTGGCCAAGGCCCTGCAGGCCCGCCTGGCCGGGCGCTTCGAACTCGACCCCGCGATCACCGAAGTCAACGGCAAGCCGGCGCCGACGCTCAAGCTCGATGGCAAGGTGCTGAACATGGACTTCAGCGTGGCCGACCAGTTCACCCAGGCCACCGGCGCGGTGGCCACCGTGTTCGCCAAGACCGGCGACGACTTCATCCGGGTCACGACCTCGCTCAAGACCGACAAGGGCGCCCGCGCCATCGGTACCCTGCTGGACCGTGCCCACCCCGGCTACAAGGCCACGCTGGAAGGCAAGACCTACAACGGCCCCGCCGTGCTGTTCGGCAAGCCCTACATCACCCAGTACGACCCGATCGTGGACGCGCAGGGCAAGGTCGTCGGCCTGTCCTTCATCGGGCTCGACTACAGCGACTACCTGACCCAGCTCAAGAACACCATTCGCGGCATGAAGATCGGCGAGTCCGGCTACTTCTACGTGATGGACGCGCGCCCGGGCGCGAACTACGGCAACCTGCTGGTGCACCCGGTGGCCGAAGGCAAGAACCTGCTCGATGCCAAGGATTCGGATGGCCGCGAGTTCCTCAAGGAGATCCTGGAGCGCAAGAACGGCGTGATCCACTACCCCTGGATCAACAAGGAGCGCGGAGAGACCCGCGCGCGTGAAAAAGTGGCTGCCTTCTCGCACTTCCCCGGCTGGCAGTGGGTCGTCGTCGGTGGCACCTATGTTGACGAATTCACGGGCGATGTGCGTCGCCTGCGCAACCTGTTCGGATTGGTGGGCGTGGTGGGGGTGCTGCTGATCGCTGGCGTCGTGTACCTCCTGATCCGGCGCATGGTGATCACGCCGCTGGCGCAGGTGGGGCAGGCCGCGCAGGCGCTCGCCGAGGGTGACCTGACGGTGCAGATACAGGTGGGGCGGCATGACGAGGTGGGCCGTCTCATGGCGCAGATGAACCTGATCGGCACCGGGCTGGCCAAGGTGGTGTCACGCGTGCGCCAGGGCAGCGAGTCGGTCTCCACCGCGAGCGCCGAGATCGCCCAGGGCAACCAGGACCTGTCGGCACGCACCGAAAGCCAGGCCAGTTCGCTGGAGGAGACGGCAGCGTCCATGGAGCAGCTCGGTTCCACGGTACGCCAGAACGCCGACAATGCCCGCCAGGCCAACCAGCTGGCGCAGACCGCGTCGACAGTGGCCGTCAAGGGTGGCGAGGTGGTGGCCCAGGTGGTGGGCACCATGAAGGGCATCAACGACAGCGCGCGCAAGATCCACGACATCATCAGCGTGATCGACGGCATCGCCTTCCAGACCAACATCCTGGCGCTCAATGCCGCGGTGGAAGCGGCGCGGGCCGGCGAGCAGGGCCGTGGGTTTGCGGTGGTGGCGTCTGAAGTGCGCAGCCTGGCCGGGCGCAGCGCCGAGGCCGCCAAGGAGATCAAGAACCTGATCACCGACAGCGTGCAGCGGGTGGAACAGGGCAGTGCCCAGGTTGACCAGGCCGGCGCCACCATGAACGAGGTGGTGGCTGCCATCCGGCGCGTGACCGACATCATGGCCGAGATCAGCGCGGCCAGCGGCGAGCAGAGCGCTGGCGTCTCTCAGGTCGGCGAGGCGGTGACGAACATGGACCAGGCCACGCAGCAGAATGCGGCACTGGTGGAAGAGATGGCTGCCGCGGCCGGCAGCCTGCGCGCCCAGGCGCAGGACCTGGTGCAGACCGTGGCAGTCTTCAGGCTGAACGCCTGAGGGCAGCTTGCGGGCCGGCCCGCACGGGCCGGCGTCACGTCACTGCGCCTGGAAGCCGCTGGCCTTGATGATGCGTGCCCAGCTTTCGCTGTAGGCGCGCTCGCGCTGGCCCAGCTGCTCGCCGCTCATGTGGCCCACCGTCAGGCCCATGGCGGTGAGGCGCTCGTTCACCTCGGGCAGGGCGATGACCTTGGCCAGCGCGGCCGAGTAGCGCTCCAGGGTGGCCTTGGGCGTGCCCTTGGGCGCGAAGATGCCGTAGTAGGGCAGGTCCTCGAAGCCGGCCAGGCCCAGTTCGGCGAAGGTCGGCACGTCGGGCAGGATGGCCTGGCGTTTGCTGCCGATCACGGCCACCATGCGGATCTTGCCGGCCTTGTGGTTCTCGATGAAGTCGGGCACCGAGCCCACGCCGGCGGCGATCTGGTTGCCCAGCATGTCGCCCATCATGGGCGCGCTGCCGCGGTAGGGTGCGGCCTGCAGGTCCAGGCCGTTCTTCTGGCCCATCACCTTGACCAGGAACTCGGGCACCGAGGCCGGGGCCGGCACGCCCACCGTGCCCTTGCCCTTGCCGTTCTCGCGCACCCAGGCCAGATACTCCTTGTAGCTTTTCGCCGGTGTGCCGCTCGACAAGGCCAGGCCATTGACGAAGGTGGCGAAACCGGCCACCGGCACGAAGTCCTGCGCCGGGTCGAAACCCGGGTTCTTCATCGTGAGCGGGATCACGGTGATGCTGTGGTCGTGCGAGAGGAAGAGCACCGAGCCGTCGGCTGGCGCGGCCTTGAGCGCCTGGGCGGCGAGCTGGCCGCCAGCGCCGGCCTTGTTCTCGACGATGACGTTGGCGCCCAGCTGGTCCTTGAGTTTCTCGGCCAGCACGCGGGCGATGGCGTCGGTGCCGCCGCCGGGCGGGAAGCCCACCATGATCTTGATGGTGGCGGGCTCGGCCAGGGCCTGGCCGGCGAAAAGCAGGGCCGCCGCGGTCAGGCCCAGGGTGCGGCGCTTGAGATTCAGGAACATGGTGTCACTCCAGTGTTGAAAAAGAATGGGGCAAATTCTGCACCAGCCCGCCCCCCGCCCTGCTTACAACAAGCGAAACACCAGCGGGATCAGCAGCGAGGCCAGCACCACCTGCAGGCCCATGGCCAGGCCGGCGTAGGCGCCGGCATCGGCGTTGACCTGCAGCGCGCGCGCCGCGCCCAGGCCGTGCGAAGTGGTGCCCAGGGCAAAACCTCGCGCCATCCAGCCGGGCTGGGTGGTGGAGATGCGCAGCAGATCAAAAAGGTATTTGCCGCTCAGGGCGCCGATGATGCCGGTCAGCACGGCAAACACCGCGGCCAGCGCGGGGATGCCACCGATCTTTTCGGCCACGCCCATGGCCACCGGCGCCGTGACCGATTTGGTCGTCATGGACAGCACCACGTCGGCGGGCAGGCCGAAGGCCAGGCCCAGCACCCAGGCCGAGCCGGCCGCCGCCGCACCGCCGATGAGGGCCGCCAGCAGCAGCGGCGCCCAGCGCGCGCGCAATTCCACGCGGCGTTGCCACAGCGGCCAGGCCAGGGCCACCACGGCCGGCCCGAGCAGGAAGTGGATGAATTGCGCGCCCGAGAAATAGGTGGGGTAGGGCGTGCCGGTGAGCAGCAGGACCCCGGCAATCACCACCACGGTCCACAGCACCGGGTTGGCCCAGGGCACCTGTTTCCGTGCGGTATAGAAGGCGTGGGCCAGCACGTAGACCGCCATGGTGGCCGTCAGGCCGAACAGCGGTGTGCTGGAGAGGTAGACCCAGAGCTGGACGAAGTTCTGCATCGTTCTAGGCTTGTGGAGGCTGGCGCCGCATCAGCGCGCGCAGCACCAGGGCCGTGACGGCCAGGCCGATCCAGGTCGAGAGCACGATGACGGCCAGCATGCGCCCGCCGTATTCGCCGATCAGGCCCAGGTGCGTCATCACGCCCACACCCACCGGCACGAAGAGCAGCGAGAGATGGGCCAGCAGGAAGTCGGCACACTCGGCCACGGGCTTGCGCACGGCTTCGAAGCGCAGCGCGATCAACAAGAGCACCAGACCGACGACCGGGCCGGGGAAAGGCAGGCGCAGCGCGCGGGAGAACAGTTCCCCGGCGGACTGAAGCACCAGCAGCCAGGCAAATCCGCGCAGTGCGTTCATAGTGCGTGTTGTTTCAGGCTGTCGCTGCGTAAAGCAGCAGGCACAGCACCAGCAGGATGTAGAACAGCGCGCCGACGAACAGCAGGCCGGTGCCCGTGACCACCCTCTTGCCTTGGTAAACGTAGCTGAGTGCGCCAGCCGGCCCATGGATGCGGTCTTCGTCGCTTAGCAACGAGACGCTACGACAGCGTCCGAAGGAAACAGCCCAGACGATCAATCGCCCCGTTTGCCTGACGAGCAATTCGAGTGCGCCAGCGATCAGGCTATCCATGAAGTATCAGAAGCGCGGCAGATCCGGGTGGCTGATCTTGCCGCCGCGCACCAGCATCTTGCCGTACTCGGCGCAGCGGTTGTGCGTGGGGATGACCTTGCCGGGATTGAGCGTGCCCTGCGGATCGAAGGCGCGCTTGAGGGCCAGCATCTGCTCGTTTTCCTCGGTGCTGAACTGCACGCACATGGAGTTGAGCTTTTCCACGCCCACGCCGTGCTCGCCGGTCACCGTGCCGCCCATGGCCACGCTGGTTTCCAGAATATCGGCGCCGAAGAGCTCGCAGCGGTGCAGCTGGTCGGGGTCGTTGGCGTCGAACAGGATCAACGGGTGCAGGTTGCCGTCGCCGGCGTGGAACACGTTGCAGCAGCGCAGGCCGTACTTCTGTTCCATTTCACCGATGGCGATCAGGATGTCGGCCAGGCGCTTGCGCGGGATGGTTGAGTCCATGCACATGTAGTCCGGGCTGATGCGGCCCGAGGCCGGGAAGGCGTTCTTGCGGCCGCTCCAGAAACGCAGGCGCTCGGCTTCGTCCTGGCTCACGGCGATGGCGGTGGCGCCGCAGCGGCGCAACACATCGCTCATGCGGCCGATTTCTTCTTCCACCTCTTCGGGCGTGCCGACGCGCTCGCACAGCAGGATGGCGGCGGCGTTCAGGTCGTAGCCGGCGTGCACGAAGTCTTCGACGGCAGCGGTCATGGGCCTGTCCATCATCTCCAGCCCGGCCGGGATGATGCCGGCCGCGATGACGGTGGCCACGGCGTCACCGGCCTTCTGGATGTCGTCAAAGCTGGCCATGATGCAGCGCGCCAGCATGGGTTTGGGCACGAGCTTGACGGTCACTTCGGTGGTGATGGCCAGCATGCCTTCGCTGCCGATCACGAGCGAGAGCAGGTCCAGGCCGGGCGTGTCCAGCGCCTCGCCGCCAAACGTGACCGGCTCGCCTTCGATGGTGTAGCCGCGCACCGCCAGCACGTTGTGCACCGTGAGTCCGTATTTCAGGCAGTGCACGCCGCCCGAGTTTTCGGCCACGTTGCCGCCGATGGTGCAGGCGATCTGGCTGCTGGGGTCGGGCGCGTAATACAGACCGTGCGGCGCGGCGGCTTCGGAAATGGCCAGGTTGCGCACACCGCCTTGCACCAGCGCCGTGCGGGCACGAGGGTCAATGTTGAGGATGCGGTTGAACTTGGCCAGCGACAGCGTGACACCCAGTGCATGGGGCATGGCGCCGCCCGAGAGGCCGGTACCCGCACCGCGTGCCACCACCGGCACGTTCAGTGCATGGCAGGCTTTGAGCACGCCCGCCACCTGGGCTTCGGTTTCGGGCAGCACCACGACCAGCGGGCGTTCGCGGTAGGCGGTGAGGCCATCGCATTCGTAGGGCACGGTGTCTTCGGCCTGCCAGAGCAGGGCGTGTGCCGGCACCACGGCGCTCAGGGCGCGAACCACCTCGGCCTGGCGGCTGGCGCGGTTGAACTGGGCAACGTGAGCGGGTGTGGTGGGGGCGTTCATGTCGGCTCGGTGGGGGTGGGCTGGGCTGAAAGGCAGTTTAGGCCAAAGCGGTTCGCGGAGTTTGAAGAAACTTGCAGCGTTTTGTGAACTGGCCGGCGGCAGTTGCGGGGCCTCTTGAAAATTTTGCGCCTGAACACCATTTTTTGGGTGAGGCGCTGGTGCGGTTTCAACCGCTTGGCACCTTTCATTTGTATCAACCCACGCCAGCCCATGGCATCAAAGGAGCAGAATCATGAATGGATTGATGACCCGCAGTGGATTGTTGGACGATTTTTTCAAGGACGTGGCGCCGGGCTTTTATGTGAAGCCCCTGCACGGCGACCCCTTGCCCGCGCAGATCAAGGTGGACGTGAAAGAAACCCCGGCCGCCTACTTGGTGCAGGCCGAGGTGCCGGGTGTGCCCAAGGAGGACATTCAGGTCACGGTCGAGGGCAACGTGGTCACGCTGCGGGCTGAGGTGAAGCAGCAGGATGCGCAACACCGCGATGAAAAGCTGCTGCGCAGCGAGCGCTATTTTGGCGCTGTGTCGCGCAGTTTTCAGCTACCGGTCGACATTGATCAGGCACAGGCCAAGGCCCGTTACGAACACGGTGTGTTGAGCTTGACGCTGCCAAAGAAGACCGCCAGCGGTGGGCAGCGCCTGACCATTGAATAACCCCCGGCGCCGCCTGCGGCGTCACCCCCAGGGGCGATGCGAGTGGCCCGGCGAAGCCGGTTCCACCGCATCCTGTGCTGAAACCCTTCGCGTCTGAGATGCCGTGGGCCCTCCT
>JAXMMJ010000015.1:0-28846 GCA_034366585.1 Hylemonella sp. | reverse complement strand
CGCAGCGGCGCCCACTTCGTCGGCGTTCTGCAGGCCCTTGAAGCCGATTTCGGTGGTGAACTTGGTGATCTGCTCACCCAGGATGGCCAGCGGGTTGATGAACTCGGCCATCTTCTCGTTGACGCCCTCTTCCATCACCAGTGCGCCCACCAGCTTGCCGAACTTCTTCAGCGTGGCGCCGTTGTTGCCCAGCACCTTGCGACCCAGCAGGTCCAGGCTCTGGATGGTGTTGGTGCCCTCATAGATCATGTTGATGCGCGCATCACGCACAAACTGCTCCATGCCCCATTCCTTGATGTAGCCGTGGCCACCGAACACCTGCTGGCACTGCGTGGCCGCATTAAAGCCGTTATCGGTCAGGAAAGCCTTGGTGATGGGCGTGAGCAGCGAGAGCATGTCGTCGCTGTCCTTGCGCACCTTCTCGTCGGGGTGGTTGTGCACCTTTTCCAGCAGCACCGAGCAGAAGATGGCCAGCGCGCGGCCACCTTCGGCGTAGGCCTTGGCGGTGAGCAGCATGCGGCGCACGTCGGGGTGCACGATGATCGGATCGGCCGGTTTGTCCTTGGCCTTGGGGCCGGTCAGGCTGCGCTTCTGGATACGGTCTTTCGCATCGGCCAGTGCGTTCTGGTACGCCACTTCGGTCTGGCCCAGCGACTGGTTGCCCACACCCAGACGCGCCGCGTTCATCATCACGAACATGGCCTGCATGCCCTTGTTGGGCTGGCCCACGATGGTGCCGATGGCGCCGTCGATCACGATCTGCGCCGTGGCGTTGCCGTGGATGCCCATCTTGTGCTCCAGGCCACCACAGTAGATGCCGTTGCGCGTACCCAGGGAGCCATCGGGCTTCACGTTGTACTTGGGCACGGCGAACAGGCTGATGCCCTTGCTACCCTTGGGCGCATCGGGCAGGCGGGCCAGCACCAGGTGCACGATGTTCTCGGCCAGGTCGTGTTCACCGGCGCTGATGAAGATCTTGGCGCCGTTGAGCTTGTAGGTGCCGTCGGCCTGGGGCTCGGCCTTGCTGCGCAGCATGCCCAGGTCGGTACCGCAATGGGGTTCGGTCAGGCACATGGTGCCGGTCCACTCGCCGCTGACCAGCTTGGGCAGGTAGAGCTTCTTCTGCTCGTCGGTGCCGTGGGCGTGCAGGGCCTCGTAGGCGCCGTGCGAGAGGCCGGGGTACATGGTCCAGGCCTGGTTGGCCGAGTTCATCATCTCGTAGATGCACTGGTTCAGCACAAAAGGCAGGCCCTGGCCGCCGTAGTCCGGGTCGCAGCTCAGTGCGGCCCAGCCGCCTTCCACATATTGCGCGTAGGCTTCCTTGAACCCCTTGGGCGCGGTGACCTCGTGCGTGGTCTTGTCGAGCTTGCAGCCTTCGGTGTCGCCGCTGATGTTGAGCGGGAAGATCACGTTGGCGGCGAACTTGCCACCTTCTTCGAGCACCGCGTTGATGGTGTCGGCATCGGTGTCGGCGTGGCGCGGGATCTGCTTGAGTTGCTCGGTGACGTTGAGCACTTCGTGCATCACGAACTGCATGTCGCGCAGGGGCGGGTTGTAGCTGGGCATGGCGTTACTCCTGTTTGGATAGGGTGATGGATTTGGTGGCGGGCTTGCGCATCGGCTTGACGATGGCAGCCTTGGGTGTCACGGCCTTGACGGTCTTGCCGTCGGCGCCGTAGCGGGCCAGGATCTGCTCGAACGCCTTGTTGGCGCGCGCTATCGATCCGGGGGTCTTGAGAAAACGGGCCTCGTAATGCACGGCCAGGATCAGACCGTGGATTTCGAAACCGATCTGGCTTGCATCGGCATCGGGCGCGAGATGCCCTTCTTCCTTGGCCTGAATCACGGCACGGTGCACGGCGGCCAGCCAGGTCTTGACCGAACTGGCCAGGGCGTCGCGTACCGGACCGGGCCGGTCGTCGAAGTCGACGGCACCACTGATGAAGATGCAGCCGGACTGGATTTCCACCGTGACGCGTTTCATCCAGTTGGAAAACAGGGCCTGCAGGCGCGGCAGGCCGCGCGGCTCGTGCAGCGCGGGGTAGAAGATTTCCTGCTCGAAGCGGCCGAAATACTCGCGGATGACCGAGATCTGCAGCTCCTCACGCGAGCCGAAATGGGCGAAGACGCCCGACTTGCTCATGCCGGTCACCTCGGCCAGCACGCCGATGCTCAGACCCTCCAGGCCGATCTGGGTGGCCAGGCCCAGGGCGGCATCAACGATGGCCAGCTTGGTCTGCTGGCCCTTGTGCAAGGCGCGGCCTTCGCGGGGCTGCTCGCGAGTGGTGCTGCGTGGCGGCTTGGCGGCCGAAGGGGCAAGGGACATGGTGAGGGATAAAAACGAACGGTCGTGCTATTTTGCACTAAAAATCCCGTCCGTCAATCCGCCAACAGTCGACACCCACAAAAAAGCCGGCTGCAGCCGGCTTTTTCAGGATCAGCGCTTGAAGGGCACGACGCGCTGGGTCTGTGTCCCCAGGCCTTCGATCCCCAGGGTCATCACGTCGCCAGCCTTCAGGAAACGCTGGGGTTTCATGCCCAGCCCCACACCCGGCGGGGTGCCGGTGATGATGACATCGCCCGGCATCAGGGTCATGTACTCGCTCAGGTGGCTGACGATCTTGGCCACGCTGAAGATCATGGTGCGGGTGTTGCCGGTCTGCATGCGCTGGCCATTGACGTCCAGCCACATGGCCAGCCGCTGCGGGTTCTCGATCTCGTCCTTGGTGACCAGCCAGGGGCCCAGCGGGCCGAAGGTGTCGCAGCCCTTGCCCTTGTCCCACTGGCCGCCGCGCTCGAGCTGGAACTCGCGCTCACTGACATCGTTGGAGAGGCAATAACCGGCCACGTGATCCAGCGCGGCCTTTTGCGTGACGTGGCGTGCCTGCTTGCCGATCACCACGCCCAGCTCGATCTCCCAGTCACCCTTGACCGAGCCCTTGGGCAGCATGACGTCGTCGTCCGGTCCCTGGATGCAGCTGATGGCCTTGGTGAAGACGATGGGCTCCTTGGGGATAGGCATGCCGGCTTCCTTGGCATGGTCGCTGTAATTCAGGCCGATGGCGATGAACTTGCCGATGCCGTTCACCGGGCAGCCCATGCGCGGCTTGCCACGCACCAGGGGCAGCTTGTCGGTCTTGAGCTTGAGCAGCTTGGCCAGCACGGCATCCGTCAGCTGGGCCGGGCCGATGTCCGACACCACGGCGCTGAGGTCACGCAGTTTGCCCGCTGCATCGATGAGGCCGGGCTTTTCCTTGCCCGGATTGCCGTAACGCACGAGTTTCATGAAGTCTCCTGTTTGTTCTTTTTGGAGCGCGAGGGCGGCAGGGCAGCCCCCGCCCCGGAACGGCCTCTCAGCGCAGCATCTGGCCCAGGCTGGCGTCCAGGTGCTCGGTGGGCATGCGCCGGAAACCCGAGCGCGCAAAACGCTGCAGGCGGCCGACCACAAAGGCGGTCAGCACCGAGGACTGCACCTGGGCGTCGGCCGTGGGCGTCATGGAGCCGCCTGATTGGGCCCCGTCGCGCAGACACTGCTTGAGGGTGGCTTCGATCTTGTCGAAAAACTGGTTCATGCGCTGCTGCAGGCGCTCGTTCTCGAACACCAGGGCGTCGCCGACCATGACACGCACCATGCCGGGGTTCTTCTCGGCGAACTGCAACAGCATGGTGACCACCTTGCCGGCGTGGCGGGAACCCGCGGCCGGGTCGGTGGCGGCGGCCTCGCGCTCGGCGATCTGGCCCACCAGAGTGAAAACGGCCTGCTCGATGAATTCGATGAGGCCCTCGAACATCTGGGCCTTGCTGGCGAAATGGCGGTACAGGGCGGCTTCGCTCACCTCCAGCTTGGCGGCCAGGGCGGCGGTGGTAATGCGCTCGGCGCCCGGCTGCTCCAGCATGCTGGCCAGGGCCTGCAGGATCTGGACCCGGCGTTCGCCCGGCTTGGGGCGCTTGCGGACCGGAGTTTCGGCTGCGGCTGGGGTGGTGTTTTCGGCGTCAGACATGATGTTCGGGAATCCCTTTTCTTCATTCTCGCACAGGCCCGGTTAGGGGTTTTTCCTCAGTGGTCGCCCACTCTCTTTGGGCTGTGCGCCACGCTCAATGGGAGCGGATCATGGTCCCGTAGGCCTGGTCGGTCAGGATTTCCAGCAACATGGCGTGCGGTACGCGGCCGTCGATGATGTGCACCGCGTTCACGCCGCTCTTGGCGGCGTCCAGCGCGCCGGCGATCTTGGGCAGCATGCCGCCCGAGATGGTGCCGTCGGCCACCAGTTCGTCGATGCGCTTCATGGTCAGCTCGGTCAGCAGCTGGCCCTGTTTGTCCAGCACCCCGGGGATGTTGGTCAGCATCAGCAGCTTTTCGGCCTGAAGCACGGTGGCCAGCTTGGCCGCCACCACGTCGGCATTGATGTTGTAGCTCTCGTTGTGCTCGCCAAAGCCGATGGGGCTGACGACCGGGATGAAGGCGTCGTCCTGCAAGGCCTTGACCACGCTGGGGTCGATGGACTCGATGTCGCCCACCAAGCCGACGTCGTGTACCTTGCTCGGGTCATTGGTATCCACCAGCCTGAGCTTCTTGGCGCGGATCAGGCCGCCGTCGCGCCCGGTCAGGCCCACGGCCTTGCCGCCGGCCTGGTTGATCAGGCCCACGATGTCCTGCTGCACTTCGCCAGCCAGCACCCACTCGACCACTTCCATGGTCTCGGCATCGGTCACGCGCATGCCCTGGATGAATTCGCCCTTCTTGCCCAGGCGCTTGAGCGCCGTCTCGATCTGCGGGCCGCCGCCATGCACCACCACCGGGTTGATGCCCACCAGCTTGAGCAGCACCACGTCCTCAGCGAAGGCTTTTTGCAGCTCCGGGTCCGTCATGGCGTTACCCCCGTACTTGATCACCATGGTCTTGCCATGGAACTTGCGGATGTAAGGCAGCGCCTGGGCCAGGATCTCGGCCTTGACGAGGGGGAGGATGGGGGTGTCGGTCATGATGGGGACAGGCAGCTAGCTAAGTGCCACGAATTGTGCCGCATTGCCGCGGGCGTACCAGCTGCCCCGGCGGACCTCACCGAGAATTGATGGCGAAATCTTCTTTGGCTTTGCCCTTGCTCACCAAGGCAACAAGCCATTTCGGCATCGACCCACGCCCACTCCAGGTCTCCCCCTTGGGGCCACGGTATTTTGCCTCCACCGGTCGGCCAGTGATCGGACTGGTCTTCTTCACCATCGGCTTCTTGGCGTTCTTTTTGCCAGTCGTCTTGACGCGCGCCTTGGCCCGACGGAACTTGCCCATAGCCTGCTGCAAATCCTTGAGGGTGATGCCGAAGGCCTGCATCTGACCGAGGATCTCGCCCACCGTCCGATCGAATTCCTTGGCCCTGATGTCGGACGCCTGCTTCTGGAGTTTCTCAATTTGCAACTGAATATCAATCAGATTCCCCATATGCATTCACCTTATGAAAGTGTCTGAAGCCCCTATCCACGTAAACCACCGCAATGACTACTGGTCCCGCGGTTTGATCATCTTGTCTCGCTGCTTGCGCAACACCAGCCGTGGGTGCACATGAAATAAGACGATGCTCCGATACAACCACAAATACACCAGAGCAAATGCAAACACGAGCGCCATCAAAATCGGAGTGGACCGCCAAAACAATACGGCAGGAAATATCGCCAGCGAAGACAATAGCCATAGATATGGCGATGTCAAAGCATTGCGACTGATCTGATCACCTGCCTCACGGCTGCCGACGGCCCATCGCACCAAACGCCGATAAATCAACATATGCAGATGCACGCCATCGGGCAAGCTTGGCGACATCCCCCGCAATATCTTTTTTCGGTAGATCGAAAACAGTGTTTCGAACACCGGATAAACCACCAGTAGCATCGGAAACCAGGGAGAGACCTCCGGATTACGAACCACCAGCAATACGGAAATTTCTCCGGCCATGAAACCCAGGAAATACGCGCCCCCATCACCGAGAAAAATGTGGCCACGCGGATAGTTCCAGACCAGAAAGCCCAATATTCCGCCGATCATGGCGGCACTGGCGCTCCAAAGCAACACATCACCGACCCAGTAAGCCACATAAGCCAGCGCAGCGAAGATCATCACGCAGACCATACCAGCCAAGCCATTGAAGCCATCGATGATGTTCACTGCATTGGCCACCCCAGCGATAGCCACCACTGTCAGCAGCAAGGAAACCGGCCAGTAGCGCAAGACCTCGTCCAGCAACGGAATATCCAGCCGGATCAGACCGGCCTCGAGCAGCCAGTACCCCAACAAGGCAGAAATGATGGTCAGCAGCAGGCGCGCGAGGACCGACACCCGCTTGGTCAGGTCTTCCGCCAGCCCTCCCAAAAAAGCCGGACAAGCCGCCAGCAGTAACCAAAGCATGGGGGTGCCGACCGGCGGGTTGATGAAACGCAGCCACAAGCCCACCGCCAGCAAGCCCAGTAGCAGCCCGACACCACCGATGCGTGGCACCGGTTGGGCATGGAATTTCTGCACGCCGACGGTGTCCACATCGGCCGTCACCACCGAATGCAAGTGATTGAAACGAATGACGAGCAGGGTCACCAGCCAGGAAATCAGCGCGGCGATGATGATGCTATTCATGCTTGTTTCCCCCCAGCTGGGGTCATCAGTACAGGGATCGGTATAACGAGAGTGTGCCTTGTTTCATGGCGTCAAGGCTGAATTCGCCTCTAACCCAGGCGCTGGCGGCCCCCCCCATAGACCGACGCAGGCTCTCGTCCAGTGCCAGGGTATCCACCGCATCGGCCAGTGCTGCCACCTGCCGAGGTGGCACCACCAGACTGGTCTCCCCCTCTCGGTTCAGATAGTTCACACCATTGTGGAGCTGACAAACAATGGTGGGCTTGCCGCAGGCCATGGCTTCAGCGCTGGCAATGCCGAAGGCCTCTGACGGCGCAATCGAGGGCAAGGTGAACACATCGCAGGCATGCAGCGCCGCCACCAGCGCCGGCCTTTCGACCTCCCCGAGGAACAGCACCCGCTGCGCCAGACCCAGCTCACGCGCCTGCTGCTGCAAGGCCGGCGTCAGCACGCCGGCGCCCACCATCACCAGCACGGCCTCGCTGCGCAGCCTGGCCATGGCCGCGAGCAGATGCTCGTAGCCCTTGTAGGAGACATGCCGGCCCACGGTGAGCAGCAGCGGCCGCCCGGCGGCCCAGGCCTGGAGCCGCGCGGCCATGGCGGCATCGGCCTGGACTGGATCCAGCCCGGTGAAATCGATGCCCATGGGCACATAAGCGATCTTGGCCGCCACATCCAGCTGGTGCAGCTGCGCCGAACTGTCGTAATGCCTGGGGGTGAAGACGATGATCCGGTCCGCCCGCCGCAGCACGCGCCGCTGGATGTACTGGTAGACCTTCATCAGCTGGCGCTGGCGCACGATGTCGCTGTGCCAGCTCATCACCACCGGCACATCGCGCGCGCAGGCCAGGGCCGCCAGGTCCCCCCAGGGGTTGGGCGCGTGGATGTGCAGCAGATTGCAGCGGCCCGAGGACAACTCCTGCCGCGCCAGCGACAGCACGCCGGGGCTGAGCGTGGCCGAGGCCAGCTTGCCGTAGGCCCGCGCGGTCAGCAGGCGGTAGGGCAGGCCCGCGTGGGCTGCGGCCCCTGCCGGCGACTCGGCCGCCAGCAGGGTGCCCTGCACCTGGGGCTGCAGGCAGCGCAGCAGGGTGTCGACGTGCGCCTCCACCCCCGCGTAGGGCGGCGGCACGAATTTGCCGATGTGCAGGGGGCGGATGTCGGGCATGGCTAGCACGGTCGCATCAGCCACGACCGCCTCCGTGCGCCAGATATCGGGTGATGGCCTGGACTGTCAGGTCAGCCGTCCGATCCCAGTCGTACTGGCGAGCCCGCGCCAGACCTTGCCGCACCTGGTCGCGACGCGCTTCGGTCGTCATTCGCGCCTGCTCCAGCAAGGCTGCCGCTAGCGCATCTGCCGAATGCGGGTCGAAATAGCGCGCCGCTGATCCGCATACCTCCGGCAGAGCACCCGCACTGGACGCAATCACCGGGCAACCGGCAGCCATGGCTTCCAGCGCCGGCAGTCCGAATCCCTCGTAGAGCGAGGGAAACACCAGCGTCTGGGCACCGGCCACCCACTGACGCAGCGTCGCATTGTCCACCGCGCCCAGGAAGCGCACGCGTTCGCCCAGCGGCGCCAGCAGCTGCGCGAAATCACCCTCACGCGTGCGCAAGCCCTCGTGCCGGCCGACGATCACCAGATCATGGGCAAGCTGATCCAGGACACTGGCAAAGGCCGTCAGCAGGACACGCAGGTTCTTGTGCGGTCGAATCGAGCCCACACAGATGAAATACGGGCGCATGCCGGCCGCCGCCTGCGGCAGCGCCTCGAACCATTCGGCTGCAACGCCCAGTGGGGTGACCGCCGAGGCCGCGGTCGGTGCTCCCACGTGCAGCCTGAATTCCCGTTCGGTAAAAGCGGAGTTGAAGAAAAGCACCGCTGCATTGCGGCGCAGGCTCTGCAGGTACCGCCGTGCAGCCAGTTGCACCAGACGGCCGCCGGCCGAGTGGCGGTCCAGCGCCAGCTGCGCCACATCGTGCACCGTGGCCACCATCGGTCCTTGGCGGAACAGGGGGTGCGCCAAGCTCGTGGCCCAGAAGATTTCATCCGCCGCCAACAGCCGGCGCAAGGACCACTGTTCGCGCAAGCCCAGAGGAAGACCCGCATCCTCGACCCGTTCGACCTGCGACCCGTTCAGCCAGGATAGCTCGCCGCCTGACCTGGGGGCGACGAGTACCCGCACACGCGCCAGCGGCAGCCGTGCCAACACCCGCGGGACGACGTTGCGTATATAGGTGCCGATGCCCGAGTCACAGGCCTTGCGCCCGTCCACCAGGAGCTTGAAACGTCGGTACGGATCAGTGCGCATGGTCAGTCTGCAACAAGGAAGCCTTCCAGGTTGGTTGCGAGGTACTTGAGCGGTGTGCGGCTCGTCAGGAACCGGTCCAACCGCTCGATCGCATTGCTGTCGGGCCAGGAATTCTTGGGGAACAGCTGGCCATGCCACACGCTGTCGACCCGGAAGCCGGATACTCGCGCCAGCTCCCGCACGCCCTGGACGCTGTACAGAATGGGGTGGTACCGGTTGCCGCGCAGGTGCGCCAGCCTCTGTGTCCAGGACAGCCAGTAGGGCAGGAAGGCAAAGAAGAACAGTCCGCCGGGCTTGAGCACGCGGCGGATCTCCTGCAGCGAGCAACGGTCGTCCCGCACATGCTCCAGTACGCCGAAGCTCACGACCAGATCGAAGCTGGCGTCCGCAAAGGGCAAGGCGCAGTCGTCCAGCAAAGGAATGACCGGGATGGATTGCTCATCGATGATGGGCGTTTCCTGGTTGAAGGCGCTGTCATCGGTCGATGACTTCAGATCACAGGAAATGACATCGAACCCCGCCTGGCGCAACAGATAGCTGATATGCCCCTTGCCAGCGCCCCAATCGAGCGCCCGGACCGTCGCAGGTTCACTCTGTTGCGCACGGCAGACAGCCACCAGCAGGCGCACCATGCGCACATAACAGCCCTGCGTAGCGCCTCCCAGAAAACGGTGGCTGGGTTCGCGTCGGGCAACCTCGCCCAGATAGGCGTCAGACGCCGATGGCGCCGACAGCACGCCGCGGATCAACTCAGCCGGGATCATCACCTGCTCCCTTTGTCAGCAATCCTTGCCCCGCCGCGCCGTCGCTAGGCGCCCCCAACCCCATGCCCGCTGCAATCACCCGCGCGCAATTACGCCAGGAAAACAGCTCACGGTCCGGCTCTGTCCGAAATCGCGCCACGGATCTCCGCGCCAGGACAGCGGCTAAATCGACGGCGACCTTCTCCTCCTGCGCTTCGAAGTCGATCAGGATAACGCCCTCGAGATGGGCTGCGATCTCCCGAAACACAGGGATATCGTTGGCGATCACCGCGCACTTGCCCACCGCCTCAAGCATGGGCAGGCCAAACCCCTCGTACAGACTGGGAAAGACCAGGCAATCCGCGGCCTCGTAGAGCCGCTGCAGGCGCTCGTCATCCACCGCCCGATGCACCCGCACGAGCGGGTCGGACTCCATGGCGCGCCAGAGCTCGGGGGCAATCGCGCCCCCCCAGTCCATGCCGCTGACGATGTCCAGTTCCAGCGCATGACCCTGCCTGCGCAAGATGCGGAACACCCGGAAGAACTGGGCCAGGTTCTTGCGCGGCTCGATCGAGCCCACCACGAGCAGGCGGACTGTTGCCCCCAGCGGCGCGACGCGGGGCGACGCCAGGGCATCGAAAGTGCCGCCCGGATAGGCCGTCCGCGTCAGATGGGGATCGACCGCAAACTCCCGCAGCAGGTCCTGTCGGGTGCTCTCGGACACACAGAAGACCGAATCCGCGGCCTTCAGCGAGAGTGGCACGAACAGCCAGCTCAGCAGCCGATCGGACCAGAGCATGGTGTTCGGAAACTTGCGGAACACCAGATCGTGGACGATGACACCACGATGGACCCCGCGCAGCCCGAACAACGGGAGCACATGCTGGGTGCCCAGCACATGGGTCGCCCCCAAGCGCCTGGCGAGCACGCCAGCGCGCAGATTGAACCACAGGGAGCCGGGGCAGCGCCGCCAGATCCCGCCATCGACATGAATGGCCAGCGAGGCCGGCAGCGCTTGTGTCACCTGGATGGGCCGATGGGAGATCAGCGTCACCTTGGCACCACTGACCATGGGCCACTCTCGCACCATCTGCTCGACAAAACGAGCCAGGCCATTGCGCTGTCCATTGAGGGGACGCGCATCGATCAGCACATGAGCTGGGGCTACTTGCGGCTGGGACATTCCCATCTATTTGGACGGTCGGTTGGAAGAGATCCTCAGCTCAGGAAGACTGGCCAGCCGTTACCGATATTAGCAGCACGGTAACGCCCAGGAGCCACCGACTCAGGGTCGCTTGATCAGGAACTGCTGCTTGCGCGCCGTGACCTGCGAGGTCAGATAGCGAAGCAGCGAAAAATAGCGCTCGGGCCCGAGCAGCCGCAGCAGCACCCTGAAGAAGACCTGCATCACGGTACGCGCGGCGCGCTTCGTCCGGCCTCCAGGCTTGCGATCGGCGGGCTCGCCGTCAGCGCGCGGGCGCGAGGAATCGATCAGGCACGAGCGCTGCAGCATGGCATACAGGCGGCCGCTCGCATCAAAGGGGCCCCCCTGCAAGTCCTCCGGGCGGCCCGCAGACACGACCCGCCGGGCCAGCCCCGTGATCCGCACGCCGTTGGAGAACACGCCGAAACCATACGGCCGCGCAGCGTACTCGCCCTGCCCGTTTTCCAGCAGGGCAGCACGATAGGCCTGGAAAAGCGCCGTCAGATCCGGGCGATCCTTGAGCGTGTAGCGATTCTGATATTTGGAAATGGTCTCGATCCCGCCCGCCGGCAGGCCGCTGAAATGGAAAAAGACCAGCGGCTGCTCGCCATTGACCTGGTAGGCGCCGTTCTTGCGGCTCAGCCGTCGCTCGTGCAGATTCCAGTAGGCGACGTTGTATTGCGGCTCCTTGAGCACGAGCAGCTCGTCACAAAAGACGGGCGCGAAGTTCATCCATTTCTGGTCGACAAAGAGGCCCTGCGACTGCTCGTCGTAGGCCAGATTCAGGCATCGGCGCTCCCACCAGTCCAGCAAGCGACGCGCCTGTGGCGCCCGGCTGAAGGCGGCAAAGCCCAGGTTGTAGATTCCGGCCCGCAGCAGTTCCTGTTCACCCGGCAGCCTGTCGTCGTCAATCGGCACCGTGATGTGGGGGGTCAGCACGGCCGGATGGTCGTCCAGCGCGGCCAGGATTGGGGCCAGGCTGCCATACACATAAATGTCCGGGTCGAGATAGACGACCTTCTCGTACTGCCTCAGAAGGTATTTGGCGAAGGACGGCTTGACATTGGTGTTCAGTTCGAGAATGTCGTACTTGAAGGCAATGCTCTCGAAGCCGGGAATCTGCAGGTCCTCGACCCAGGTGATGCGGTAGTCCGGGTGAGTACGCGCAAAAGCCTCATCGCGGGGATCGACGACCAGGACATGAAAATCGGCGGCCACCCCATTCGAGGTCGCCAAGCTCTGCGCCAGGGTCTTGGCGTAGCCGAAGTAGTTCGTCGAAACGATGGTGAAAACAGCAGCGTTCATGTTGTCGCAGCGTCGACCCGCCTCGCCGAAGTCCGCGTCCCCGGACAGCCGGCAGCCTGGTGCGTCGTGGTCATTGCAGTCTGATTATTTCGATTTTCGGCAGCGGGAAGACCAGGGTTCTCCCCTTGAGCTTGTCTGAGTTTTCGAAGAATTTCCTGAAATGCCATGGAAGCACCAGCAGGTAATCCGGATTGCGCTGCAACAACTCGTCTTCAGCCACGATGGGAATCCAAGAGCCGGGCGTAAACGCGCCATACTTGTCCGCATTGACCTCGCCCACGAAGGTGATGTCCTCTTGAGTCAGGCCGCAGTATTGAAGCAGCACATTGCCTTTGGTGGACGCCCCCAGCGCGGCAATCGTCCGGCCTTCCGTCTTGGCCTGCGCGACGAACTCGCGCAGAATCCGCCTGGATTGCTCCACGCGCTGCGCGAATTCCCGATACGGCGTCAGCGTGTCCAGCCCTTTTGCGCGCTCTTGGTCCAGGATTTCCTGGACGGCGGGGAGCAGCTCCCGCCCCCCGGATCTTTTCCCCATCGTGACCGAGAAACTTCCGCCATTCACATCGTTGAACTCGACATCGAGGATCCTGAAGCCCACCCGCTCAGCCATCCACTGGATCTGGCGCAAGGCATAAAACTCGAGATGCTCATGACAGACTGTGTCATAGGAGTTGGTGTCCAGCATCGTCGGCATGTAGCTCTGCTCAAATACCCAGATGCCATCCTCCGCCAGCACCTCGTGCACCTCGCGCATGAAGTCCATCGGTGCCTCGAGGTCGTAGAACATCGAGAATGACGTCACGACCCTGGCCTTTTTCCCGGGGAATCTTTCCTGGAGCAGACGGGCCGAGAAGAAGTCGGGGATAAGTTCGATGTGGGCCGGGTAATAGGCATGGAACTTGATGCCGGTCGGATCGATGCCCACCAATGACAGATCCTGCGGATAAGCCTGCAGCGTAGTGCTGTCGTTGCTGCCGATATCCACCACCACGTCGCCGGACTTCAGATCGACCAATTTCAGGATTCGCGCCACCTTCGCATGCAGATGCCGCACCATGCCTGCATTGAGGCCCGAACGGTACCCGTAATTCTCTCCATACATTTCACCAAGATCGTAGGAATGCGCAAGCTGCAACAGACCGCAGACCTCCGGTCCGCCAACGCACTTGACAAGTCGCAAGGGCCCCGTCGTCACCCGGGCCCCCTGCTGGCGAGGAAACACCCCCGTCAACATCTGCTCACCCAGATCCAGCACCGACTCAAGATCGGAGTTGCCACAAATGCGACATCTTTCTATTCTCTTGTACACGATTGTCCTTATCTGCTGAATTCAGGGAAGGGGCTGCACGCTTGATCGCACCCCAACAACCCGTCGCAAACGACCCTGTCTTCAGTCATTTCCATCTCCAGCTTTGGCGCAATTCAAACAGCCGCATCGCTCGTTCCGCCGGCCTCGTCATCGCATAGGCCCAAGCCAGCGGAAACAGAAGGAACCTCGGCAGCATGGCAATCATCCAGGCCGCCACCCTTCTTGCCCGACTGGTGAACCGCTGCCGCAGCAGCGTCTGATACTCACGGATCGAATAGGTGCCCAACGCCCGCTGCAGCAATAAGATGCCAAGGCTGCTCCACGGATTTCTTGCCGTGATCTTTTCCTTGGCCTCATCGGAAATCCCGGAAAACGACCAAACCAAATCCGGCCAGCCGAACATCCAGATCTGGAATGTACGACTCGACCACTGGGCATTCCCCAATCGGAGAATGACCTGCGGTTGCGCGACCACCAGGAGGTCCGCTTCGATGGGCTTGTCGAAAATCACACCCACATGCACGAACCCTGTGCCTAGGTATTTCTCCTGAACTCGCTCGAGCCAAAACTCTCTCTCAACAATTACCGCGCCAACGAATGTCAGATGACTGCCTACAGTTGACACGAAGGTCTCCCAGGAACTCCGGTCGAATCTTAGATCGCTTTCAAGGTCGGGGCGCCGGGGATTCAGCACGCGGGTCAGAGTCTTGTCGCGGATTTCCACCGCCACTACCACCAGTGCGTATCCAGAGACGAGTTCTCGCATGACTCGCTGAATCGCGCCCGGCACCAGTAGGTCATCATCGGTCATCAACCAGCAGTAGTTCCCTTGCGCCAGTTCAACGGTTCGGTGGCAGTCCATGTCAAATCCGCGATTCGATGGTCCGACATCATTCGGATCCTTGCGGACATAGCGGATCTGCGGATATCGCCGCTGGTAGTTACTGACGATCCCTTCGGTTCCATCGGTCGAACCGCCATCGACAATCACCACCTCCACCTCATCGGTCAACTGCGAAACGATGCTGTCGAGTGTCTCGCCGATGTATTCGGCCCGATTCAGCGTTGGTATGCAGATAGAAAGCTTATACGTCACGACACTCCCGCCTTCGCCAATGATTTGAATCCGATCAGGTAGCCGGGCTGATCGCCATCCTGCTCCAGCGCGTAGTCCAGACTCCTGTAAAGCCCGATGGCCTGCGCGTTGTTCTTGTGCACTCGCAGCCGAATCTTCTTTGCCCCCCGGTGCTTGGCCGTGGCATGCAGGTAATGCATGAATGCCCGACCGAAGCCGGCACCACGAACCGAAGCATGGATGGCCAACCCCAGACTCGGAATCTCGTACCCCTCATCCCAGCCACGCAATAGTCCGTAACCGTAGACCTTGCCGCCATCGACCAGCAGCAGATACTCGTCTTGTCTTTTCTCGCTGATGATCTTGTATATGGTCTCAGTATCAGCGGCGTGCGGATGGAAGAATGCATCATCTTCCCCCTGCGCTAGATTGAGCAGAAACTCGCTAAGCGCAAGCTCCCAACCACGATCCAGTCGGATCAATTCCATGGACTTCCCCCTGAGGTCGCGCGCTATTTCCTGTTCCTCGCCAACACCCGACAGACCTGCTCGACGTCCTCCTCCGTCAAGGTCGGGCTGGATGGAAGACTGATGACACAGCGGCTCAGCTGGTCAGAGTAGGGGAGGTTCTGCGCCCCATAGAGATGTGGCATGGTGTTTGCGGAATAGAAGCCCGGGCGCGTTTCGACGCCGCCTTCCCTCATGCTGGCAACCAATGCATCCCGCCCCTGGGGAAAGGCCTTTGGGTCGATCTCCAATGCGATGGCCCAGACCACAGGATCGACCTGATCAGAATACTTCTGCAGCCGGATTCCATCCATGTTACCCAACTTACCCTTGTAGCTTGCATAGACTCTCGCCCGCTCTGCCGTGATGCTCCCGATCATCTCGAGCTGCGCACACCCGATGGCCGCCTGCATGTTGGGGAGCCGGAAATTGTGGCCGGCGACCTCATGCCAGTAGCGCTTGGCCGACATCCCATGACTTCGATACAAGCGCATCCGAGCCGACAACTCGTCGCTTTCGCTGACTGCCGCGCCACCCTCGCCCGTCGTGATCGTCTTGGTCGCATGGAAGCTGTAGACACCGACCTCAGCGATCGTTCCGGCCATCTTCCCCTTGTAACGGGAACCGATCGCCTCTGCAGCATCCTCGATCACATGCAACTGACGCCGCTTGGCCAGCTCCATGATCTCATCCATCTCACACACATTGCCATAGGTGTGAACCGGGACTATGGCTTTGGTGCTGGGCGTAATGCACTTCTCGACGTCGGCCGCCGTCATGCACCATGTCTCGGGGTCCACCTCCGAGAAAACGGGTCTTGCGCCTGCATGGATGGCCACATTGGCTGCCGCCATGAAGGCGAAACCTGGGACGATCACCTCATCGCCACGCCCGATGCCCAATGCAAGATAGGCCATGTGCAATGCGGTGGTCCCATTCGAGGCCGACACGACGTTCCGGGATCCGCAATATCTTGCGAAGTCTGCCTCCAGACGCTCCACATAAGCACCGCCCGATATCCAGCTTGACCGAAAGGCGTCAAGCACGTACTTTTCTTCATTGCCCCAGTAGTGGGGGCTTGCCCAAGGTATAAGTTTCGACGTCATGCTGTCCACCGCCATCATCAAACCAGAGTCCCTGGCCGCTTGACAAACTCGAGGGCGACAACTCCAATGCCCGGCAAATCCGACAGATCCCTTTTGTATTCATACTTCATGCCCATGTCCAGGGGATCACGCCAGTACGGATGAAAAGGGTCGGTTCTCTTCTTGTGCTCATTCTCTTGGTAGCTGCCGGCCATTTTCTCGCCGTAAACGGCCATCCGCGCCGGCTCTCCCGTGACGGAGAAAAGTCGTTCCTCCAGCAACTTCCGATCATAAAAGCGCTGAAAGAAGGCATATCCCTGATCATCAAACTCACGCAGACCATAGTCATCTTGATTCATGTATTCCTCGTATGCGACCGCGGCACATGGAACCGTGATCAGTAAACGTCCACCAGGCCTCAACAAGTCCCACATCTGGCGCACGGCCAGTCTGTCATCCACGATGTGCTCGACAACTGACATGCTGGTCACCAGATCGAAAGTGCCAGCCTGGAACTGAACATCGCCTATCAGCTGTGCATGAAAGCCGCACTGTCGATCCACCCCCATGAAACCGGCCCAAGCCCGCGTCTCAGCCAAATCCTTGTCGTCTGGATTGAGCAATTCGATTTTGGCGTTCAGCCTGTCCGTCAGCATCAACGGAAACAATCGCGGCGACGACACGTCAAGACAGTAACAAGCGTTTAAATCCTTGGCTGCCGACCACATGAACTCAAACTCAAAATATCGCAATGAATCCAGGGGCATCACCATCAGGCGATACGCCTTCTTCGCGCCACGCCCCCGAAGCAGAAGTTGCAGGCCCTTGATGGCGAAATATCTGCGGAACTGCAAGCCCGGCGTCTTCGTCGCATAGGCCAGCCACCAGTAAACGGGTGCCCCGACCATGCCGCGCACTGCCTGCATGACCTTGCTCCAGACCGGCAAAGGGGACGCCGCTGCCGGATATTTGCGATATTTCCTGGGCAAATCACCTTCCATCTTGACCTTTACTTTCGTTTCAAACATCGTACGATCCGTGCCGGCAATTCGCCAGCCGCAGTCAAGCAAACAATGAGCCCGCCATATGCCGCAGCCTCGGCGACATCCTGACAATTGCGCCAATCACCGGCACAACAAACAGCAGGACCGCCAACACCTCCAGAAAAAAGGGTAGTTCAGCATTCTGGACAAACCAATGTGCGCCCCCCCCCATAACAATTGTCAGCCCCAGTGGCACACCTACATCCTGAATCAGCCACCTGGTCGCCATGCGCTTCAGCAGGAATTTATGTGTCAGCCAGGGACCGACCACCACATACACCGCCTCGATGATGAGCCATGCCACGGCCCCGCCGACTGCGCCATAGTTGTGCGCCAAAGACAGGACCAAAGGTACCATCAGACACGTCAGTGCCACGTTGAGCGCAAGAGGGATCCAAGTCTTACCGTAAGCCAACTGAAGCGCATAGGGAAAATACATGACTGCATTCAGTGCCGACCCCATCACCAGCAGAGTGACAATTGGCGCGACGTGGGTTGCCACCTCCGGGCTCCGAGTCCAAACAGCCACGAAGTCGTTTGCAAACACCGCGATCAGCATGGCCGCCGGGAAGACGATCAATGCAAACATGCGGGTCCCAGTGCGGTACATATCGACCAGCTGCGTTACCTCCCCTGCCTCAACCAGCGCAGTCATGCGGGGATAGATGACATTGAAGACGGGGACGATCAAGACCTGAAGCCCACTGACAACCAGGGTCGCCAGCATGTAGTGCCCGAAAGCTTCCAGCCCGACGGTTCTGCTCAAGACCAGCTTGTCCAGTTGCGTAAATACCAGAGCCGTCACCGCAATGCCACTCATGCCCGCGGAAAAGCGCCAGATCGCCCAAATTTCCCTGGGATGAAACCGCAGCCCGCCGCTTCGTCCCACCGCTCGCCACGCCGCCAATCGCATGGCGAAGGCGTGCGCCAAGCCGACACCAGCCTGCCAGATGAAGAAGGCTTCTATCGAGGGGGCAGCATAAGCGAGTACGAACAGTGCCCCCAAGGTGCTGACCGTCGTCATCGCCATGTTAATCGAACTGGCAACTGTCACGCGCTGCGCCCCGATCAGCGCGCCTTGATACAGCCCGAGCGGCCAACGACAGGCCGCCACCAGACCCATAAGCATCACCGCGCCGGCAACTGTCTGGGAAGACAGTTGCGAAGACTGCAGCCAGTGCTCCGCAATCCATGACGACAACAGTGTCACCAGCAGCGCGATCAGGCCGGCCACGCACCAATAGACGACCGCCAAGGTGTGCAACAGCCCCGCCACGCTCCTCAGATCACCACCCGCCGAGCTGCGCGCCACCTCGCGGTTGATGGCCGGGGCCAGGCCCATGTCCAGCAACTGGAGCATGGCCTGCATCGTCATGTAGAAGCCGATCAGGCCATAGGCCTCCATTCCCAGATAGCTGAGATAGAACGGAACCACCGCGAATCCAAGCAGCGCAGACCAGACGGAATTTGCCAGTCCGGCCAACAGATTACGGCCCGGGTTCATTCAGAGCTACTCGTGGTAATCGTTGGCGTGGTAGCCATGCCGCTTGACCAACTCGTCCCGCTCCGCAGATTTCAGATCCTCGCGCACCATCTCCCGCACAAGCTCTTCAAAACTTGTCTTCGGCTTCCAGCCCAACTGGGCTCTGGCCTTGCTTGCGTCCCCCAGCAAGGCGTCGACTTCCGTCCGGCGAAAGTATCGCGGATCGACCGAAACGATGCAGTTTCCTCGCGAGTCGTAGCCCTTTTCATCCACCCCCGCACCCTCCCAGCGGACGGCAATTCCCAGCTCGCTGGCCGCCGCCTCGACGAAATGCCTCACGCTGTGCTGGACACCTGTGGCGATGACGAAGTCCTGCGGTTTGTCCTGCTGCAGCATCAGCCACTGCGCCTCGACATAGTCACGGGCGTGCCCCCAGTCGCGTCTTGCGTCCAGGTTGCCCAGATACAGACAGCTTTGCAGACCCAGCTTGATGCGCGCCAAGGCGCGGGTAATCTTGCGGGTGACGAAATTCTCACCGCGTACGGGCGACTCGTGATTGAAAAGTATGCCATTGCAGGCATACATGCCATACGCCTCACGATAGTTGACCGTGATCCAGTGGGCATAGAGTTTTGCGACCCCATAGGGCGAGCGGGGATAGAACGGGGTGCTCTCCTTTTGCGGTGTTTCCTGAACCAGCCCGTACAGTTCGGAGGTGCTGGCCTGATAGAAGCGCGTTGTCTTCTCCAGCCCCAGGATCCGGATCGCCTCCAGCAGGCGCAAAGTTCCCAACGCGTCTGAATTCGCCGTGTATTCCGGCTCCTCGAATGAGACGGCCACATGACTCTGCGCCGCCAAGTTGTATAACTCATCGGGTCTGATCTGCTGGATGAGCCGGATGAGATTTGACGAATCCGTCAGGTCGCCATGGTGCAGAAAGAAACGCACACCTTCCTCGTGGGGGTCACGATAGAGGTGGTCGATGCGACTCGTGTTGAAGGACGATGCCCGACGCTTGATGCCGTGCACGACATAACCCTTGCTCAGCAGGAGTTCTGCCAAGTAGGAGCCATCCTGCCCCGTCACACCCGTGACAAGTGCGATCTTGCTCATTTCATGACCTCCCGTAGTGATCATCGAACCGCACGATGTCATCCTCCCCCAGGTAGGAGCCGCTCTGCACCTCGATGATCTCCAGCGGCACCTTGCCCGGATTGGCCAGGCGATGCACCTCGCCCAGCGGAATGTAGGTCGACTGGTTCTCGCCCAGCAGGATCTTCTTGTCGCCGCAGGTCACCTCGGCCGTGCCGGTCACGACGATCCAGTGCTCGGCGCGGTGGTGGTGCTTCTGCAGGCTCAGGCTGGCGCCGGGCTTGACCTGGATGCGCTTGACCTTGAAGCGCTCGCCTTGGTCGATGCTGTCGTACCAGCCCCAGGGGCGGTGCACCTTGCGGTGCAGCGTCTGCTCTTCGCGTTTCTGCTGCTCCAGCGCCGCCACCAGCTTCTTCACGTTCTGGCTCTGGCTGCGGTCGGCCACCAGCACGGCGTCGGCGGTCTCGACCACCACCAGGTTGTCAATGCCGACCGTGCCCACCAGCCGGCTGCTGGCAAAGATGAGCGAGTTGCGCGTATCCGCAGCCAGCACGTCGCCGTGCACGACATTGCCTTGCGCGTCCTGCTGACCCACCTGCCAGACCGCCTCCCAGGCGCCCAGGTCGTTCCAGCCGGCCGCCAGCGGCACCATATGGATGGGTACGGTCGAACCCGGGCACTGCTCCATGACGGCGTAGTCGATCGACTCTGATGGCGCGGCGGCAAAAGCGGCCTTGTCCGGGCGGATGAAAGGCGCATCGACCGACTTGCCCGCCCAGGCAGCCCGGGTGGCGCTGGCGATGTCGGGGCGGAACTGGCCCAGCGCCTTGAGCCAGGTGCTGGCCTTGAGCACGAACATGCCGGCGTTCCAGTAGTAGCCGCCCTGCGCGAGATAACGCTGGGCCGTGGCCGCATCGGGTTTTTCGGCGAAGGCCTGCACCGCGCAGGCGCCGCCCGAGGGCAGTGCGGCCCCGGCCTGGATGTAGCCGTAGCCGGTCTCGGGGCGATCCGGCGTCACGCCCAGGATCACGATGGCGCCCCCGGCGGCCGCGCGCACCGCCGCCTGCAAGGCGGTCGTGTAGGCCGGGCCGTCGGTCACCGTCTGGTCGGCGGGGGTCACGACCAGGATGGGATCCTCGCCCTGGGCACTGGCCTGCAGGGCGGCCAGCGTCAGGGCCGGCGCCGTGTTGCGCGCCTGCGGCTCCAGCAGCAGCGTGGCCTTCACGTCTTTCAGCTCACGCAGCTGGTCCAGCGCCAGGAAACGGTGCTCCTCATTGGTGACAACCAGGGTCTCGCCGATGTGGATGTCGGGCGCGGCCGCGGCCTGGATGCGTTCCACCGCCTGCTGGAACAGGCTGTTGTCGCCCGAGAGGACCAGGAACTGCTTGGGGAAACCGGCGCGCGACAGCGGCCACAGGCGGGTGCCGGAGCCGCCACAAAGGATGACGGGGGTGATGTTCATGATGAGCGTTGTTCGTTTTGCTGCTGCCAGTTCCAGGTACTGGCGCACATGTCTTCCAGCGTCCGGCGGGCCTGCCAATTCAGCATGGTACGGGCCTTTTCGGCACTGGCGTAACAGCTGGCAACATCGGCCGGGCGGCGGGCGGCGAAGTGGCAGGGCACGGCGCGGCCGCTGGCGGCCTCAAAGGCGCGCGCCATCTCCAGCACGCTGTGGCCGCGCCCGGTGCCCAGATTAAAGGCATGCCAGCCGCCCTGTGTCGCCAGGAAATCAAGCGCCGCCAGGTGCCCTTCCACCAGGTCCATGACGTGGATGTAGTCGCGCACGCCAGTGCCGTCGGGCGTCGGGTAGTCCCGACCATAGACGTCGAGGTGGACGCGCCGCCCGCCGACCACCTGGGCGATGACGGGCATGAGGTTGTCCGGCGTGCCGCGGGGGTCCTCGCCAATCAGCCCCGAGTCATGCGCGCCGACCGGGTTGAAGTAGCGCAGGCAGGCCACGCGCCAGACCGCGTCCGCGTCGGCGAGATCGGCCAGCATCTGTTCGATCTGGAGCTTGCTGCGGCCGTAGGGATTGGTGGGAGCCATGGGATGCGCCTCATCAACCGGCAGGTAGCGCGGATCGCCATAGATGCTGGCCGTAGAGCTGAACACCAGCGTGCGGATTGCCGCATCCTGCATGGCCTGCAGCAGGCTGAGGGTGCCCGCCACGTTGTTCTCATAATAGGCCAGCGGCCAGGTAATGGACTCGCCGACGGACTTCAGGCCGGCAAAGTGCATCACTGCGTCAACATGCCTGGCCTGCAGCGTCTGCACCAGAAAATCCGTGTCGCGCACATCGCCTTGAACCAGCGGCACGGCGCGGCCGACGATCTGCTCCAGTCGCGGCGCCACATCGGCCCGGCTGTTGTACAGGTTGTCGTACAGGACGACGTCATGACCGGCCTGCGCTAGTACCACAGCGGCATGGCTGCCGATGTAACCGGCGCCGCCAGTGAGCAGAATGTTCATGGTACGGGCTTCTTCGAGGCGACCCAAGCCTTTAGGCGTAGACGTCGGCCCGGGACAGCGGCAGGCCGGCCTGGTCCTTGCCTGAGAGCTGAGGAAGACCATTGATAGGCCATTCGATGCCAATGGCCGGATCATTCCAGGCGATGCACCGCTCGTGCTCAGGCGCGTAGTAGTCGGTGGTCTTGTACAGGAAATCTGCCGATTCGCTGGTGACCAGGAAACCGTGCGCAAAGCCGGCCGGCACCCAGAGTTGGCGCTGGTTGTCCTCACTCAACTCGGCGCCGACCCATCGACCAAAGGTAGGAGAACTCTTGCGCAGATCCACCGCCACGTCGTACACGCTGCCGCGAACCACACGCACCAGCTTGCCTTGAGCCTGCTTCAGCTGATAGTGCAGGCCGCGCAAGACACCCTTGGCGCTGCGGCTGTGATTGTCCTGTACGAAATTCAGCTCCAGTCCGGTGGCTTGAACAAATGCGCGCGCGTTGTAGCTCTCGAAAAAGAAACCTCGCTCATCACCGAACACCTTGGGTTCGATGATGAGCACGTCGGGAATGGCTGTGGGAATGGCTCGCATGGTACGCACGATCCGGTCAAACCGGACGCTTTTCCTTCAACAGACGCAACAGGTAGTGGCCATACCCGTTCTTGGCCAGCGGTTGCGCCAGCTTCTCGAGTTGTTCGTCGCCGATCCAGCCGTGGCGCCAGGCGATTTCTTCCGGGCAGGCGATCTTCAGGCCCTGGCGGTGCTCCAGCGTGGCGATGAACTGGCTGGCCTCCAGCAGGCTGTCGTGGGTGCCGGTATCCAGCCAGGCATAACCCCGCCCCATCATCTGCACGCTCAGTTCACCGCGCTCCAGGTACATCTGGTTGACCGTCGTGATCTCCAGTTCGCCGCGGGCGCTGGGCTTGACGGCCTTGGCGATGTCCACCACCTGCTGGTCGTAGAAGTACAGGCCGGTGACGGCGTAGTTGCTCTTCGGAACCTTGGGCTTTTCCTCGATGCTGCTGGCCTTGCCGTGTGCATCGAAAGCCACCACACCATAGCGCTCGGGGTCGTTCACATGGTAGGCAAAGACGGTGGCACCACTCGTCTTGGCATCTGCGGCGCCCAGCAGTCCGTGGAAGTCGTGGCCGTAGTAGATGTTGTCGCCCAGCACCAGCGCGCTCGGGCTGTTGCCCACGAAGGACTCACCGATGATGAAAGCCTGCGCCAGCCCGTCCGGGCTGGGCTGCACGGCGTATTGCAGGTTCAGGCCCCACTGGCTGCCATCACCTAGCAATTGCGAGAAACGCGGCGTGTCCTGTGGCGTGCTGATGAGCAGGATGTCGCGCATGCCCGCCAGCATCAGCGTGGTCAGCGGGTAATACACCATGGGCTTGTCGTACACCGGCAGCAGTTGCTTGCTGATGGCCAGCGTGGCCGGGTGCAGCCGGGTGCCGGAGCCGCCGGCCAGGATGATGCCCTTGCGTTGTGTCATGGTTCTCAGAGAATTTCTTCCAGCAAACGCGCCACACCGGTTTCCCAGTGCGGCAGCGTCAGGCCGAAGGTATTTTGCAGCCGCATAGTGTCCAAGCGTGAATTGTGCGGCCGTTTGGCCGGCGTCGGGTAGGCCGAGGTCGGAATTGGCAGCACCTGCTCCGGCCCGGCCTTCAGCGCCACCCCCGCCCCCTTCGCCTGCTGCAGCACAAACCGGGCGTAACCATGCCAGCTAGTTTCCCCCGCCGCCGTCACATGGTAGATGCCCGAAGGCGTCAGGTCGTTGCGTCGCATGGGCGGCAGCACATGGCGGATGGCGTGGGCCGTCACATCGGCCAGCAGGTCAGCCCCCGTAGGGGCCCCGATCTGGTCATCGATCACCTTCAACTGCTCACGTTCTGCGGCCAGGCGCAGCATGGTCCGGGCGAAATTGCCGCCGCGCGCACCATAGACCCAGCTGGTGCGCAGGATCAGGTGGCTGCAAGCGCTGGCGGCGATCAGCTGTTCGCCCTCGAGCTTGCTGCGGCCGTAGATGCTCAGGGGCGCCGTTGCGGAGGTCTCTTTCCAGGGCGCACTGCCGCTGCCATCAAAGACATAGTCGGTGCTGTAGTGGACCAGCCAAGCCCCCAGTTGCCGCGCCTCCTGCGCCAGCACCCCGGGTGCCAGCGCGTTGAGGGTACACGCCAGCTCAGGCTCGCTCTCGGCCTTGTCGACGGCCGTGTATGCGGCGGCATTGACGATGACCTGGGGGCGCACGCTGCGCACGGTCTGCGCCAACCCCGCCAGATCGCTCAGGTCGCCGCACAGGCCGTCGGCCCCCAGCCGGTCCAGCGCGACGACATCGCCCAGCACGGCCAGGGAGCGCTGCAGCTCCCAGCCGACCTGGCCGTTCTTGCCGAGCAGCAGAATTTTCATGCGTAGTGCTTACTCACCCAGTCGCGGTAGGCGCCGGACAACACGTGCGCCACCCAGTCCGGATGATCCAGATACCACGCCACGGTCTTGCGGATGCCGGTCTCGAAGGTCTCGGCCGGCTTCCAGCCCAGTTCCCGCTCCAGCTTGCGAGCGTCGATGGCATAGCGCCGGTCGTGGCCCGGACGGTCCTTCACGTAGCTGATCTGTTCGCGGTAGCTCTTGCCGTCGGCGCGCGGGCGCAGTTCGTCCAGCAAAGCGCACAGGGTCTGCACGATCTCGATATTCGGTTTCTCGTTCCAGCCGCCCACGTTGTAGACCTCGCCCAACCGGCCCGCCTGCAGCACGCGGCGGATGGCACTGCAGTGGTCCTTGACGTAAAGCCAGTCACGGATCTGCATGCCGTCGCCATAGACCGGCAGGGGCTTGCCCGCCAGGGCGTTGACGATCATCAGCGGGATCAGCTTCTCGGGGAAGTGGTAGGGGCCGTAGTTGTTGCTGCAGTTCGTGGTGAGCACCGGCAGGCCGTAGGTGTGGTGGTAGGCGCGCACCAGGTGGTCGCTGGCGGCCTTGCTGGCGCTGTAGGGGCTGTTGGGCTCGTAACGGTGCTGTTCGGTGAAGGCCGGCTCCCCGGGAACCAGCGAACCGTAGACCTCGTCCGTGGAGACGTGCAGGAAGCGGAACGCCGCCTTGCCCGCCTCGTCCAGGCCACCCCAGTAGGCGCGCACGGCCTCCAGCAGGCGGAAACTGCCGACGATATTGGTCTGGATGAAGTCTTCCGGGCCATGGATGGAGCGGTCCACGTGCGATTCGGCCGCGAAGTTGACCACGGCGCGCGGCCGGTGCTCGGCCAGCAGGCGCGCCAGCAGGGCGCTGTCGGCGATATCGCCCTGCACAAAAATGTGGCGCTTGTCGCCCTGCAACGAAGCCAGGTTTTCCAGGTTGCCGGCGTAGGTCAGCTTGTCGAGGTTGAGCACCGGCTCGTCGGCCTGAGCCAGCCAGTCCAGCACAAAGTTGGCGCCGATAAACCCTGCGCCGCCGGTGACAAGAATCATGGAATCCCCTGTTGCCGGGTTGGCCCACCTCATGCGGGCCCCAGGCTGTATTTGAAGGCTCAAGTTTATCGCATGGGCACCCTGGAAAAGCCCGCCCCCAGGGCACTGGCGCGCCGGCCCGAGTGGGCGTACAGTCCCCTTCATACCGGCCTTCCAGGAGCAAAGCACCATGAGCAGTAAATCGACCCCGCGCAGTGCCACCCCATCCTCCGCCGCCGACCCGGTGCGCGACTCGGCCCACCAGATCTGGCTCGCCGGTCTGGGCGCCTTCACCAAGGCCCAGCAGGAAGGCGGCAAGGTCTTTGACGCCCTGGTGCAGGAAGGCCTGACCATGCAGCGCAAGGCGCAGGCCACGGCCGAGGGCAAGCTGGCCGAGGCCAGCCAGAAGGTCAGCAGCCTGGCGCACGAGATCGGCGACCGGGCCACCGGCCAGTGGGACAAGCTCGAAGGCCTGTTCGAGGACCGTGTGGCACGTGCCCTGCAGCGCCTGGGCATCCCCTCGGCACGCGACGTGCAGTTGCTGAACGCGCGCCTGGCCGAGCTGGAGAAACCGCTGTCGTCCCGCGCCCCCCGCAGCGCTGCGGCCAAAAAGGCCGTACCCGCCAAGAAGGCTGCACCGCGCAAGGCGGCCCGCAAGACCAAGGGCTGATGGCCAAAAAGGCGCCACGCCGCACCGCCCAGCGCATCCAGGAAGCGGCGCTGGCGCTGTTCAACCGCTACGGCGAACCCAACGTCTCCACCACCCAGATCGCCGGCGAACTGGGCATCAGCCCGGGCAATCTCTACTACCACTACCCGGCCAAGGACGGCCTGGTCAACGCCCTGTTCGAGCAGTACGAACAGGCCCTGGCCGGCCTGCTGCCGGCTGCCGGGGACGTGCGCGACGTGGAAGGCGCCTGGTTTTTCATGCACAGCCTGTTCGAGCGCATCTGGGACCACCGCTTCCTCTACCGCGACCTCAACCTGCTGCTCAGCCGCAACCGACGGCTCGAAGCCGGCATCCAGCAGGCCCTGCACGACCAGACCGTCGCCTTGGGCACCCTGCTGGCCCGGCTGCAGGGCAGCGGCGTGCTGCAGATCGAGGCCGAGGATGCCGCCGGCCTGGCCACGCGCCAGGTGGTGCTGCTGAGCTACTGGCTGAGTTTCGAGTACGCACTGGACCCGCGCCACGCGCTGGAACCCGAGGGCCTGCAGGCCGCGGTGCTGCGCGGCGCCGGGCATGCGCTCGGTTTGCTGCTACCCTATCTGGTTCCCGCACAGCAGGCCCATCTGCGGCAGTTGCTGCGCGCCTACCATTCCACCGAAAACCCCGGAGCCTCACATGAGTGACCTGAAAGCCCGTTTCGAAGCCGCCGTCGCCGCGTCCAAGGACCTGAGCGAACGCCCCGACAACGCGACCCTGCTCAAGATCTATTCCCTCTACAAGCAGTCCACCGAAGGCGACGCCACCGGCTCGCGCCCCAGCTTCACCGATATGGTGGCCCGCGCCAAGTGGGATGCCTGGAACGCGCACAAGGGCAAGAGCACTGAGCAGGCCATGCAGGACTACATCGACCTGATCGAGTCGCTGAGCTGATCGACCGCCATCCCACTGGAACCGCCATGCTCTACAAGTTCAAATCCCGCGCCGCCGCCGACCTCATCATGCTTGAGCCCAACGGCCGGCGTGTGCTGCAGATCATCGGCAAACCGGTCGACGAGAAACAGGGCATCCTGCAGCCGCAGGACATGGCGGCAGCCCTCGTCGCGCTGGAAGCGGCCATCCAGCAAGAGGAAGCGCGGCTGAAGAGCGCCAGGGAAGAAGCCGTGGCACGCGGTGAAGAGCCCCCGAAAGCCGAGGAAGTCTCCCTGCGCCAGCGCGCCACGCCCTTCATCGAGATGCTGCGCCGCTGCCAGAAGGCGGACACCGAGATCGTCTGGGGCGTATAGCCCAAACACGCCACGCCACGCCGAGACCAAGACATCCGCCAGAAGCGGCTCCATCCAGGAACGCCGTGGAACCGGCTTTGCCGGGCCACTGGCGTTGCCCCCTTTAGGGGGGTGGAGTAGCGAGCGTAGGGAGCGGAGCCTGGGGGTTAATCTACTTTCGCGCCGGACGCTTTCACGACGGCGGCCCACTTCTTGTGCTCGGCGTCGATGAAGCGGGTGAACTCCTGCGGCGACATGCCACCGGGAATGGCGCCCTGGGCCTGCAGTTTTTCCTTGATGGCCTGCGTGTTGAGCGACTTGGCCACTTCCTGCTGGATGCGGTTGACGATGTCGGGCGGGGTGCCGGCCGGCGCCAGCAGGCCGAACCAGCTGCTGGCCTCGAAGCCCTTGAGCTGGCCCGCCTCCTCGACCGTCGGGGTGTCCGGCAACGCCGTCGAACGCTGGCCGCTGGTCACGGCAAAGGCCTTGAGCTTGCCCGACTTGATGTGGGGCATGGAAGACGGCAGGTTGTCGAACATCACATCCATATTGCCGCCCACCATGTCCAGCAGCGCCGGGCCGGAGCCGCGATAGGGAATGTGCGTCATGAAGATGCCGGTCATGGACTTGAACAGCTCGCCCGCCAGGTGGATGGACGTGCCGTTGCCGCTGGAGGCCATGTTGAGCTTGCCCGGATTGGCGCGGGCGTATTTGATGAAGTCGGCCACGTTGTTGATGTTCAGCGCGCGGGCCTTGTCGGCGTTCATCACCATCACATTGGGCACGCCGGCCACCAGGGTAATGGGCGCGAAGTCCTTCTGCGGTTCGTAGGGCAGCTTGGCATACAGCGCCTTGTTGATGCCGTGCGTGCCCACCGTCCCCATCAGCAGGGTGTAGCCGTCGGCCGGCGACTTGGCCACGATGTCCGCGCCCACATTGCCGCCGGCACCGCCGCGGTTGTCCACCACGAAGGGTTGGCCGAAGGCCTTGGTCAGCTCCGGCGCCATGGCACGCGCCAGGATGTCGGTGGTACCGCCCGGCGCAAAGGGCACGACGATCTTCACCGGCTTGTTGGGCCAGGCATCCTGGGCCAGGGCCATCGGGCTCATCGCCAGCAGGGCGGCACCGGCTGCCGCGGCAAGAAGGTGGCGACGGTTCGAGGCGAGGATGTTGCGCATGGTGTTATCTCCTGGATTTGATGCGGTCCAGTGTAGGGAGCCTTGGGCTTGCTGTGACCTAGGGTTTGTCT
>JAXMMJ010000014.1:0-13229 GCA_034366585.1 Hylemonella sp. | reverse complement strand
CGCGGACGCTGGAAACAGTACACCGAACTCGGTTACGAGATCGTGCGGCATGACCTGAACCTGAAAGGCGCCAGCTGATGGCCGCGCTCTCCAAGAAGCTGCTGCGCACCCTGCCGACACTCACCGAGGTGGTAGATGTGCCGGCACAGCCGATGGCCGCATCCGGCGCTCTTGATGAGGAAGCGCTGATCGAGCGTGTGCTCATGCGGCTGGAGCTGACACTTGATGCCCAGGTGCAGAAGGTGGTGGCCGATGCCCTGCAGGAACAGATGAAGGATCTGGCCCCGCGCATCCGCCAGCGTGTGGATAACGCCGTGCGCAAGGCCGTGACCCAGGCCCTGGCCGCAGAAACCAAGCCGCCGGCCAGCCGCGCCGCTTGAGTTGTCGCCAGCGGCATGGGGATATGCCGCCGCACCGCAGAATTTGAGGTAGTCTTGCGTTCGTCAGTTTTTTTCACCAGCCCGTTTCTATATTGGAGATCGTCATGCCCGTGAATCAAGTGAATCGTGTACTGCTCGTTGTTGCCGCCGCGGCCCTGCTGGTCGCCTGCGGCAAGAAGGAGGAGGCGGCTTCCGGCGCCTCTGCGCTGCCCGTGGTGAAGATCGGCCATGTCGGCCCGGTCAGCGGTGCCATCGCCCACCTGGGCAGGGACAATGAATACGGCGCCCGCATGGCGATCGACGAACTCAACGCTGCCGGTGTCACCATCGACGGCAAGCAGGTCAAGCTCGAGCTGATGGCCGAGGACGACGGCGCCGATCCCAAGCAAGGCACGGCCGTGGCGCAGAAGCTGGCAGATGCCAAGGTGGCCGGCGTGATCGGCCACCTGAATTCGGGCACCACCATCCCGGCTTCCAAGATCTACAGCGACGCGGGCATCCCGCAGATTTCCCCGTCGGCGACCAACCCCAAGTACACCCGCCAGGGCTTTAAGACGACCTTCCGTGTGGTGGCCGACGACGTGCACCTGGGCAGCACCCTGGGCAAGTACGCCGTGGGCACCCTCAAGGCCAAGAACGTGGCCGTGATCGACGACCGCACGGCCTACGGCCAGGGCGTGGCCGAGGAGTTCACCAAGGCGGCCGAGGCCGCTGGCGCCAAGATCGTCGCCAAGGAGTTCACCACCGACAAGGCCACTGACTTCAACGCCATCCTGACCAGCATCAAGGGCAAGAAGCCCGATGTGGTCTTCTTCGGTGGCATGGACGCCGTGGGCGGCCCCATGCTCAAGCAGATGAAGTCGCTGGGCATCACGGCCAAGTTCATGGGCGGGGACGGCATCTGCACGGGCGAGCTCATCAAGCTGGCCGGGGACGCGATCGGCGAGGAGCAGGTGTTCTGCGCCGAAGCCGGCGGTGTCGAGGGCGAGGCCAAGGCCGGCATGGACAAGTTCCGCGCCGACTTCAAGACCAAGTTCAATGTGGAAGTCAACCTCTATTCGCCCTATGTCTACGATGCCACCAAGGTGATGGTGGCCGCCATGGTCAAGGCCGGCTCGTCCGACCCCGCCAAGTACCTGCCGGTGCTCGCTGCCACGACCGACTACAAGGGCGTGACCGGCCCGATCACCTTCGACGAGAAGGGCGACATCAAGAACGGCGCCCTGACGCTGTTCACCTACAAGATGGGCAAACGCGAGCAACTGGCCGTGATCCGCTGATCACACCCGTACCTCCGGAAAAAGCGCCCACGGGCGCTTTTTCTTTGTCCGCCCCGACCCGGGCAGCCCGTGGGATGCACCAAGCTCGGCTACAATAGCCGGCTTCGGAGAGGTGGATGAGCGGTTTAAGTCACACGCCTGGAAAGCGTGCGTGGGGTAAAACTCACCGCGGGTTCGAATCCCGCCCTCTCCGCCAAAATGCAAAGGCCCACGCAGTGCGTGGGCCTTTTGCTTTGGCGGATGCGCGTCGCGCGGGGGCGCAGCCCCGAAAAATTCGCGTCAGGCGAATTTCGAGCAATCCCGCCAGGGTTATTCGGCCTGCAGGCCTGCGATCTGGATGGCCTTGCGGCTGAGTTCGATATCGCGCTCCAGGTAGCTGCGGAATTCCTGGGGCGTCGTGGCTGAGGCAACGGCGCCGTTGGCCTCGAACGCGGTGCGCAACCTGGGCTGCTGCAGCGCGGCCGCCAGCGCACGGTTCAACTTCTCCGTGACCTGTGGCGGCAGCCCTTTGGGTGCCATGAGGCCGATCCAGCCGGAGAATTCGAATCCCGGCACGGTGGCCGCCAGGGAGGGGGTATCGCCCACCGGCTTGCCCGCCAGGCCCATGCTGTGACCCAGCAGCCGCAAGCGGCCTGCGTTCACCAGGCCCATCGCAGCCGGGGCGGGCGTCAACACCCAGTCAGTCTCGCCAGAAACGACGGAGGCCACACCCTGGCTGCCGCCCTTGTAGGGCACATGGAGGGATTTGAAGCCCGCTGACGCTTGCAGCGCAACGCCGGCCAGGTGGCTGGCCGAGCCGATGCCTGCGGAGGCCATGTTGCTCGACTCGCCTTTGGACCTGGCATAGGCGATCAGGTCTGCGGTGCTGCGCACGGGCAGGTTCATGTTGCACACCAGGACGTTGGGCAACAGGGCGATCAGCGAGACGAAATCGAAGTCTTCCAGCGGCCGGTAGGTCACGGCTTTTTGCAGCAGGGGCGCGCCCGTGATGGCGCTGCTGGACGCAACAATCAAGGTATACCCATCAGGGGCCGCATTGCGGCCCATCTGGACGCCGATGGCGCCCGCGGCGCCGGCCTTGTTGTCGACCACCAGAGACTGGCCAAGCAGGGGCCCCATCTCATTGGCGACGAGCCGGCCGACGGTATCGAGCGAGCTGCCCGGGGCATTGGGCAGGATCAGCGTGATGGGGCGGCGCGGATAGGCCTCTGCCTGCGAGAAGGCCGGAGCTGACCAGAGCAGGGCCGAGGCCGAGCCGGTGGCGAGCAGTTGGCGCCGGGAAAGCCGAAGGATGTCTTGCATGTCGTCTCCAGTGTTCAGGGTCTCGATCCTGGCACTCTGCTCAGGCCGATCCGCTGTTGTCGTCCGATAGGCATGGCCGAGGCGATCGGCGCCTGGGCCTTTTCATGGTACACGGAATGACGCGGCATGGGGCATCGACGCCCGCTGGCTGATCCATGCCCAGCGGGCTTTCCTGGCGCTCTCTATACTGGTCATGAAAAAGTAGATTTATCGCTAGTCGGGGAGGGCGTGATGCGCGGGGTTTTCATTGGCCTGATGGCTTGTTTGACGGGGTTGGCGGGCGCGGCGCATGCCTCGTGCCCGGCGCCCCAGTTCCGGCCTGCGAAAGAGGTACACCTCGAAGGCGATTCCGTCATGATCGCGACGCACCCGTCGGCAACCTTCGATGCCCGGTTCTCGGCCAAGTACGGTGTCGACGAAGCGGTCCGTTTTGCCAAGAGCAAGAAGATCCCGGTGGTCTATCTCGCTGACGACTCTCCCATCCGCTACTACTACATGGAAGATTGCGACCCCGACCACTGGGTGGCGTCCCGGGATGGCGAAGTGGAGTTCGAGGTCGCCCCGACGCACGTCTATGTGGCCGGGGGCCATATGGAGCTGTGCCTTTCACGCTCCCTGCACGATATCCTGTACCAATGGTCGCGCAAGCCCGCGCGGAACCTGACGGTGACGTTCCTGCTGGATGCGATTTACTCGAATGGCAAATCGGTGGAGCCGTCGGACCCGTACTACAGCGATTTCAACTGGTTCATGGGCATCATTACCTATGGCCGGCCGGGCGGGGAGACCTGGCCCAAGCTCAATCTTCTCGAGATGACCGGCATCATCAAGAAGCCCGCCAATGACCTGCTGTTTCTCGAGAAGATCCTGCCGCGCTGGGACCGCACCTTCCCGAAGGACTACCGGGTCGAACTCCAGTTCAATGAGTTTGCGCCGCGTGTCCTGCGCCCCGGCGGCGGGCTTTTCGCGCCGCGCCTGCGGTTCAACTTCGTCGACTCGGCCGACGTCTTCCTGGCGCAGTGACGGCCGGCCCAGGCCCGCGCGTGAAGATACCGGCGCGCCGGCCCAAGGGCGCGCGCGAACGCGCTATTTCTGCTGGCGCACCATGGCCATGGCCGAGGTGATCAGGGCCGAGACCTCGGTCATGTTGCTCGGTACGATCAGCGTGGTCGTCGCATCCGATGCCACCTTGCCATAGGCCTCGACGGCCTTCTCGGCCACCTTGAGCTGCACGGCCAGTTCGCCGCCGGGCTGTCGGATCGCAGCGGCCACACGCTCGATGGCGCCGGCGGTGGCGTCGGCCACGGCGGTGATGGAAGCCGCTTCGCCCTGGGCCTTGTTGATGGCGGCCTGCTTTTCGCCTTCGGAGCGGGCGATGAAGGCCTCGCGTTCACCGGTGGCGATGTTGATCTGTTCCTGGCGCCGGCCTTCGGAGGCGGCGATCAGGGCGCGCTTCTCGCGTTCGGCCGTGATCTGGGCCTGCATGGCGTGCAGGATTTCCTTCGGGGGCGTCAGGTCCTTGATCTCGTAACGCAGCACCTTGACACCCCAGTTCAGCGCGGCTTCGTCGATGGCCTGGACCACCTGGGCGTTGATGATGTCGCGCTCCTCGAAGGTCTTGTCCAGTTCGAGCTTGCCGATCACACTGCGCAGCGAGGTCTGGGCCAGCTGGGTGACGGCCACGATGTAGTTGGACGAGCCGTAGCTGGCGCGCATGGGGTCGGTGACCTGGAAGTAGAGGATGCCATCGACCTGCAGCTGCGTGTTGTCGCGTGTGATGCAGACCTGGCTGGGCACGTCCAGTGGCACTTCCTTCAGGCTGTGCTTGTAGGCCACCTTGTCGATGAAGGGGAAGATGAAGTTCAGGCCGGGCGTGAGCGCGCCGTGGTATTTGCCCAGGCGCTCGACCACCCAGGCGTTCTGCTGCGGCACGATCTTGACCGAGCGGCTGACAAAGATGACGGCGATGACGAAAACGAGGATGGCGATTTCCATGGTGGTTCTCCCGGGTTCAGCTTGCGATTTTTTCGAGGATCAATTGGCTGCCACGCACCTCGACGATGCGATGCGCACCGGTGGAGCGGGGGCTGCCTTCGCGCGGTACGGCTAGCCACTGGGCGCCGCGGTATTTGATATGGGTGCTGCCATCGGGCAGCCAGGACTCGACCTGCACGGTCTCGCCGATGTCCAGATTGACGTCCGGGTTGGTCCCGGCGTCCTGGCCGGCCGCCGCACGCGGGCGCCAGAAGTGCCAGGCCAGCACGGCGCCACCACCGATCAGGGCGGCGATCACCACCTGCGGCGTGGCCGCCAGCCCGGTGTGGGCCGCCACGGCCCCGGCCGCCAGGCCGAGGGCCAGCATGAGCAGGTAGAAGGTGCCGGTCGTCAGCTCGGCGGCCACCAGGATGCCGGCCGCCAGCCACCAGAGGGTCGAATCAGCCATGACTTGCTTTGCTCCTATCGGTGCTTGTGATTCAATTGCGACATTCTGCGGCAAATCCTGTGACAGATCCGGGGCAGCCGCCAATTAATCCTTACACTTCGCGCTCAGTTTTCTTTTTTGGCCCGGCTGGAGTCTGTCTCAATGAAATTTCGTTTCCCCATCGTCATCATCGACGAAGACTTCCGCTCCGAGAACACCTCGGGCCTGGGCATCCGGGCCATGGCGCAGGCCATCGAGGCCGAAGGTTTCGAGGTGCTGGGCGTCACCAGCTACGGTGACCTGTCGCAGTTCGCCCAGCAGCAGTCGCGCGCCAGCGCCTTCATCCTGTCGATCGATGACGAGGAGTTCACCCCCGGTCCGGACCTGGACCCGGCGGTTTTAAATTTGCGAACCTTCATCGAGGAAGTGCGTCGCAAGAACGCCGACGTGCCGATCTACGTCTACGGCGAGACCAAGACCAGCCGGCATCTGCCCAACGACATCCTGCGCGAGCTGCACGGCTTCATCCACATGTATGAAGACACGCCGGAGTTCATGGCGCGCCACATCATCCGCGAGGCCAAGAGCTACCTGGAAGGCATCCAGCCGCCATTCTTCAAGGCGCTGCTGGACTATGCCGAGGACGGTTCCTACTCCTGGCACTGCCCGGGGCACTCGGGCGGCGTGGCCTTCCTCAAGAGCCCGGTGGGCCAGATGTACCATCAGTTCTACGGCGAGAACATGCTGCGCGCCGACGTCTGCAACGCAGTGGAAGAGCTGGGCCAGCTGCTGGACCACGACGGCGCCATCGGCGAGAGCGAGCGCAACGCCGCGCGCATCTTCAACGCTGACCACTGCTATTTCGTCACCAACGGCACCAGCACCTCCAACAAGATCGTGTGGCACCACACGGTGGCGCCGGGTGACGTGGTGGTGGTGGACCGCAACTGCCACAAGTCCATCCTGCACGCCATCATCATGACGGGGGCCATTCCCGTCTTCCTCAAGCCCACGCGCAACCACTTCGGCATCATCGGCCCGATCCCGCAAAGCGAGTTCGAGCCGGCCACCATCCAGGCAAAGATCAAGGCCAACCCCTTGCTCAAGGGCGTGGACGCCAAGAAGGTCAAGCCGCGTGTGCTGACGCTGACGCAGTCCACCTATGACGGCGTGCTCTACAACACCGAGACCATCAAGAGCCTGCTCGACGGTTACGTCGACAACCTGCACTTCGACGAGGCCTGGCTGCCGCACGCGGCCTTCCACCCCTTCTATGGCCGCTACCACGCCATGGGCAAGAAGCGCGGGCGGCCGAAGAACTCCATGGTCTACGCCACCCAGTCCATCCACAAGCTGCTGGCCGGCATCAGCCAGGCCAGCCACGTGCTGGTGCAGGATGCCGAGAACACCAAGCTGGACCATCACCTCTTCAACGAGGCCTACCTGATGCACACCAGCACCAGCCCGCAGTACAGCATCATCGCCAGCTGCGATGTGGCGGCAGCCATGATGGAGCCGCCCGGTGGCACCGCGCTGGTGGAGGAAAGCATTCTCGAGTCGCTCAACTTCCGCCGCGCCATGCGCAAGGTGGACGAGGAATATGGCAAGGACTGGTGGTTCAAGGTCTGGGGCCCGGAGAAGCTGACGGAAGAGGGTATCGGCAGCGCGGAGGACTGGATCATCCGCAGCGACGGCCGCAGCACCAAGAACGGCAGCAAGTGGCACGGTTTCGGCCAGCTGGCCGACGGCTTCAACATGCTGGACCCGATCAAGTCCACCATCGTCACGCCCGGCCTGAACCTGGACGGCAAGTTCGACAAGACCGGCCTGCCGGCTTCCATCGTGACCAAGTACCTGGCCGAGCACGGCGTGGTGGTGGAGAAGACCGGCCTGTACAGTTTCTTCATCATGTTCACCATCGGCATCACCAAGGGCCGCTGGAACACGCTGCTGACCGCGCTGCAGCAGTTCAAGGACGATTACGACAAGAACCAGCCCATGTGGCGTGTCATGCCGGACTTCTGCAAGAAGCAGCCCAAATACGAGCGCATGGGTCTGCGTGACCTGTGCCAGTTCATCCACGAGATGTACGCCAAGTACGACATCGCGCGCCTGACCACCGAGATGTACTTGAGCGACCTGACGCCGGCCATGAACCCGAGCGATGCCTATTCCCATATTGCGCACCGCAAGACCGAGCGGGTGGAGATCGACCAGCTCGAAGGGCGCATCACCGTGGGCCTGGTGACGCCGTACCCGCCGGGCATCCCGTTGCTGATCCCGGGCGAGGTCTTCAACAAGAAGATCGTGGACTACCTCAAGTTCGCGCGCGAGTTCAACGGCCAGTGCCCGGGCTTCGAGACCGACATCCACGGCCTGGTGGAAGAAACCGGTCCGGACGGCAAGCAGCACTATTACGCGGATTGCGTGAAGGCCTGAGCCAGCGCAGGGATCTCACGGTCCAAAGAAAACGCCCCTCAGTGCGGGGCGTTTTTCATGGCGGAACGCGTGAGCGCGAGGCTCAGGATTCCAATACCGCCACGGCGGACTGGCTGAAACCGCCGTCCACATAGCTGATTTCAGAGGTCATGCCGCTGGCCAGATCGCTCATCAGGAAGGCCGCCACGTTGCCGACATCCTCGATGGTCACGTTGCGCCGCAGGGGCGAACCATTGGCCGCAATGCCGAGCAGCTTGCCGAAGTCCTTGATGCCGCTGGCGGCCAGGGTCTTGATGGGGCCGGCGCTGATGCCATTGACGCGGATGCTACGGCCGTCCGGCAGGTGGCCCACGGCCTCGGCCAGGTAGCGCACCGAGGCTTCCAGGCTGGCCTTGGCCAGGCCCATGGTGTTGTAGTTCGGGATGGCGCGCAGGGCGCCCAGGTAGCTCAGCGTCAGCAGGGCCGACTTGTCCTTGAGGAAGGGCAGGGCCGCCTTGGCCATGGCCGGGAAACTGTAGGCGCTGATGTCGTGCGCGATGCGGAAGTTTTCCCGGGTCAGGCCGTCGAGGAAGTTGCCGGTGATCGCCTCGCGCGGGGCGAAGCCGATGCTGTGCACGAAACCGTCGAACTGGGGCCAGTGGGCCGACAGGTCCTTGAAGAGATTGTCGATCTGGGCGTCGTCGCCGACGTCGCAGTCGAAGATCAGCTTGGAGTCGAAGTCGGCGGCGAACTCGGTGATGCGGTCCTTGAAGCGCTCGCCCACGTAGCTGAAGGCCAGTTCGGCCCCCTGGTCATGGCAGGCCTTGGCGATGCCATACGCGATGGAGCGGTTGCTCAGCACGCCAGTGATCAGAAATTTCTTGCCGGTCAGGAAGCCCATATTTTTTCTCGGTTAACCAAGGAAGGAAAGATTTGTGTGCAGAATTGTCGCATGCGGATGCGCCATTTTCTGCTAGCCCTGATTTCGCTGATCTTCTGCCTGCCGGGCTGGGCCGCGCATGCTTATGCCCAGTTCGGCGATATCAAGTATGCGCCGGGCTTTACCCAGTTCGACTACGTGAACCCGGCCGCACCCAAGGGCGGCGAGATCACGCTGGTGCCACCCACCCGCCTGTCCAACTTCGACAAGTACAACCCATTCACCCTCAAGGGCAGTGCGCCGCCCGGCCTCAATGGCCTGGTGTTCGAAAGCCTGCTGACCGGCACCCTGGACGAGCCGACCACGGCCTACGGCCTGCTGGCCCAGGATGTCACGGTGGCGCAGGACAAGCTCTCTGCCATCTTCACGCTGCACCCCGATGCGCGTTTTCACAATGGGGACCCGGTGCTGGCGGCCGACGTCAAGCATTCCTTCGACCGGCTGACGTCGAAGGAGGCGGCGCCCCAGTTCCGCACCATCTTCGGCGAGATCCGGGGCGTGACCGTGGTGGCGGAGCGGGCGGTACGCTTCGACTTCAAGCGCGTCAACGCCGAACTGCCGCTGATCGCCGGCAGCCTGCCCGTGTTCAGCCGCAAGTGGGGACTGGAGAACGGCAAGCTCAAACCCCTGGACCAGATCGTCACCGATGTGCCCATCGGCAGCGGGCCCTACCGCATCGGCAAGGTCAACTTCGGCAAGGACATCAGTTACGAGCGCGATCCGGCCTACTGGGCCCGTGATCTCAACGTGCGCCGTGGCCTGTTCAACTTCGATCGCATCACCTACAAGATCTACAAGGACAACACCGCGCAGCTGGAGGCCTTCAAGGCCGGCGAGTTCGACTACATCCAGGCCTTCATCGCGCGCGAATGGGCGCGGGCCTATACCGGCAAGCAATTCGAGCGCGGCCAGCTGATCAAGAAGGAGCTGCAGCACGGCAATGCCGGCGACTTCCAGGGTTTCCTCTTCAACATGCGGCGCGACAAGTTCAAGGACGTGCGCGTGCGCCAGGCCATCGCCCTGGCCATGGACTACGAGTGGATGAACCGCCAGCTCTTCTACAACGCCTACACGCGGGTCCGGGGCTATTTCGTAGGTAGCGACTTCGAGGCCAAGGGCAGGCCCACGCCCGAGGAACTGGCCGTGCTGGCGCCGCTGCGTCGCCTGCTGCCGCCCGAAGTCTTCACCGACGAGGTGCCGCTGCCGCCGGTGGCCAGCCTGGACCCGGCCTCCGGCCACACCCTGCGCGACAACCTGCGCCGCGCTCGCGACCTGCTGGCCGCCGCCGGCTGGACCTACCGCGACGGTGCGCTGCGCAACGGGAAAGGCGAACCCTTCACGATCGAGTTTCTCGACAACTCGGGCTCCATGGGCCGCGTGGTCACGCCTTATGCGCGCAACCTGGAGAAGCTGGGCATGCAGGTCATCTACAAGGTGATCGACTTCGCCATCCTGCAAAAACGCATGGACGTGTTCGATTTCGAGATCATCAGCAACCGCCTGATCGGCAGCGAGGCGCCGGGCACCGAGCTGCTGGAGCGCTATGGCTCCAAGGCCGCCGATGTCGAGGGCTCCAGCAACGTCATCGGCCTCAAGGATCCGGCGGTCGATGCTCTGCTTGACCAGGTGATCTCGGCCCAGACCCGGCCGCAGCTGGTGGCACGGGTGCGTGCGCTGGACCGCGTGCTGCGGCACGGCCACTACGCCGTGCCGCACTGGTACAGCGGCGTGCACCGTGTGGCCTGGCGCGCCGGCCGCTTCGAACAGCCGGCCGTGACGCCGCGTTATTACCAGCCCGAGGCCTGGGTCACCTCGGTCTGGTGGGCAACACCCGCCAATCTCGCGGCCAGCCAGGCCGCGAACGGGGGAGGGAAGTAAGCCATGCTTGCCTACATCCTCAAGCGCCTGTTGCTCATGATCCCGACGCTGTTTGGCATCCTGCTGCTGACCTTTGTCGTCATCCAGTTCGTGCCGGGCGGCCCGGTGGAGCAGATGGTGGCGCAGCTGCAGGGGCGCGATACAGGAGGGGAGGGGGCGGCTGCCAGCGGCGCGGGTTACCGCGGCCGCCAGGGTGTGGACGCCGCGCGTATCGCCGAGATCCGTAGCTTCTATGGCTTCGACAAGCCGGCCCACGAGCGTTTCTGGCAGATGCTGGGGCAGTACGCACGCTTCGACCTGGGCAAGAGCTTCTTCTATCCCAAGAGCGTCTGGGAACTGGTCAAGGACAAGCTCCCGGTGTCGATCAGTTTGGGGCTGTGGACCTTCTTCCTGAGCTATCTCATCTCGATTCCGTTGGGCATCGCCAAGGCGGTGCGCGCCGGTACGCGCTTCGACACGCTGACCAGCCTGGTCGTGCTCATCGGTTACGCCATTCCCGGCTTCGTGCTGGGCGTGGCCTTGCTGGTGATCTTCGGCGGCCAACTGCAGTGGTTCCCTCTGCGCGGCCTGACCTCCAGCAACTGGGAGACGCTGAGCTGGGGCGCGAAGATCGTGGACTACCTCTGGCACATCACGCTGCCGGTGACGGCCAGCGTGCTGGGCGCTTTTGCCGTGACCACCATGCTGACCAAAAACGCCTTCCTCGAGGAGATCCGCAAGCAATACGTGCTGACAGCCCGCGCCAAGGGCCTGGGCGAGAGGCGCGTGCTGTGGACGCATGTGTTCCGCAACGCGCTGATCCCCATCGTCACCGGTTTTCCCGCGGCTTTCATCGGCGCCTTCTTCGCCGGCTCCCTGCTGATCGAAACCCTGTTCTCGCTCGACGGCCTGGGCCTGCTGTCCTATGAATCGGTGATGCGGCGCGACTACCCCGTCGTGCTGGGCACGCTTTACCTGTTCACGCTGATCGGCCTGGTGACCAAGCTGGTCTCCGACCTCTGCTACGTCTGGGTCGATCCGAGAGTGAAGTTCGACTGATGGCTGGCGTTTCCCTTTCCCCCTCGCGTCGCGCCTGGCTGCGTTTCCGGCGCAACCGCCTGGGCTATTGGAGCCTGCTGATCTTCTGCACGCTTTTCGTGCTCAGCCTGGGCGCTGAACTCATCTCCAATGACAAGCCGCTGATCGCGCACCACCACGGCCAGTGGTATGTGCCCATCCTGCACAACGTGCCGGAGACGGTGTTTGGCGGCGACTTCGAAACGCCGACCGACTACCTGGACCCCTTCATCCAGCAGCAGTTCGCCAAGGAGGGTAACTTCGCGCTGTACCCGCCCAATCCCTACCACCACAGCACCATCAACTACTTCGCGAAGGAGCCCAACCCTTCAGGCCCCTCCCGCGACAATTGGCTGGGCACGGACGACCGCGGGCGCGACGTGGTCGCGCGCCTGCTCTACGGTTTCCGCATCTCGGTGCTGTTCGCCCTGGCGCTGACCGTCATCGGTGTGTTGTTGGGAGTACTCACCGGTGCCGTGCAGGGCTACTTCGGCGGCAAGACCGATCTCTGGTTCCAGCGCTTCATCGAGATCTGGGGCTCCATGCCCGAGCTCTACCTGCTGATCATCTTCTCGGCCATGTTCGACCCCAGCGTGGCGTTGTTGCTGATCCTGCTCAGCCTGTTCGGCTGGATGGGCCTGTCGGATTACGTGCGGGCCGAGTTCCTGCGCAACCGCCAGCTCGACTACGTGCGCGCGGCCCGGGCCATGGGCCTGTCCAACGGCCAGATCATCTGGCGCCACATCCTGCCCAACAGCCTGACGCCCGTGGTGACCTTCCTGCCGTTTCGCATGAGCGCGGCCATCCTGGCGCTGACCTCGCTGGACTTCCTGGGCCTGGGCGTGCCGCCGGGCACCCCCTCGCTGGGCGAGCTGCTGGCCCAGGGCAAGAACAATATCGACGCCTGGTGGATCTCGCTGTCCACCTTCGGCGTGCTGGTCATCACCCTGCTGCTGCTGACCTTCATGGGGGATGCCTTGCGCGATGCGCTGGACCCGCGCAAGGCGGAAAAATGAGCGAACTTCTACTGGATGTCCATGATTTGCGCGTCGCCTTTGGCGGCAAGGAAGTGGTGCGCGGCCTCGATTTCCAGATCGCCCCGGGCGAAAAGGTGGCCCTGGTGGGAGAGTCCGGCTCGGGCAAGACCGTCACGGCGCTGAGCCTCTTGCGCCTGCTGCCCGAGGCCGCCGTCGGCGGGACGGCCCGCTTCGCCGGCAGCGACGGCGCGGCCGAGCTGCTGTCCTTGTCCGAGCGCGAGCTTCGGGGCATCCGCGGCCGCGACATCGCCATGATCTTCCAGGAGCCGATGACGGCCCTGAACCCGCTGTTCACCATCGGCGACCAGATTGTCGAAGTGCTGCAGCTCAAGCTGGGCCTGGCCCGCGCACCGGCGCTGGCGCGCGCCATCCAGTTGCTGGCCGACACCGGCATTGCCCAGCCCGAAGAGCGGGTCAAGGCTTTTCCGCACCAGCTCAGCGGCGGCCAGCGCCAGCGCGCCATGATCGCCATGGCCCTGGCCTGTCAGCCCAGATTGCTGCTGGCCGATGAGCCGA
>JAXMMJ010000013.1:0-58277 GCA_034366585.1 Hylemonella sp. | reverse complement strand
CGCGCCCTTTTTTATGGCCGCTCGTTCCTGCTCGGAGCAGCGGTTTTCCCCAGTGTTTGAGCCGTTCTCCTGATGAATCACATCCGCAATTTTTCGATCATCGCGCATATCGACCATGGCAAGTCCACGCTCGCCGATCGCATCATTTCTCTTTGTGGCGGCTTGTCCGATCGTGAGATGAGCGAGCAGGTGCTCGACTCGATGGACATCGAGAAGGAGCGTGGCATCACCATCAAGGCGCAGACCGCTTCGCTCAAGTACAAGGCGCGTGACGGACAGATCTACAACCTCAATCTGATCGACACACCCGGGCATGTTGACTTCTCTTACGAGGTCTCCCGCTCGCTCTCCGCGTGCGAAGGCGCACTGCTGGTGGTGGACGCCAGCCAAGGTGTTGAAGCCCAGACCGTGGCCAACTGCTACACCGCACTCGAACTGGGTGTGGAGGTGGTGCCGGTGCTCAACAAGATGGACCTGCCTCAGGCCGATCCGGAGCGCTCCAAGGAGGAGATCGAGGACGTGATCGGCATCGATGCCTCCGATGCGATTCCCTGTTCGGCCAAGACCGGCATGGGGGTGGATGACATCCTGGAGGCCATCGTGGCCCGCATCCCGGCCCCCCAGGGCAAGCCGGACGGTCCGCTTCGCGCCATGATCGTCGACAGCTGGTTCGACAGCTACGTCGGCGTGGTCATGCTGGTGCGGGTGGTCGACGGTCGTCTGCTCAAGGGCGAGCGCATCCGGCTGATGGCGGCCAATGCCGTCTTTGAGGCTGGCAGCCTGGGCGTGTTCACGCCGGCCAACCAGCCACGCGAAGCGCTCTATGCCGGTGAAGTGGGTTACATCATTGCCGGTATCCGGGAGTTGCAGGCCGCCAAGGTGGGCGATACCGTGACGCTGGAAAAGAAGCTGCCCAACAATGCCGGCCCGGCCACCGAAGCGCTGCCTGGTTTCAAGGAGATCCAGCCGCAGGTGTTTGCCGGCCTGTACCCGACCGAAGCCAACCAGTACGACGCCTTGCGCGACAGCCTGGAAAAGCTCAAGCTCAACGATGCTTCCCTGCATTTTGAGCCGGAGGTGTCCCAGGCCCTGGGCTTTGGCTTCCGCTGCGGTTTCCTGGGCTTGCTGCACATGGAGATCGTGCAGGAGCGGCTGGAGCGTGAATTCGACCAGGACCTGATCACCACCGCGCCCAGCGTGGTTTACCAGGTGCTGCGGGGCGACGGTGAGGTCATCATGGTCGAGAACCCGTCCAAGATGCCGGACCAGAGCCAGATCCAGGAGATCCGCGAGCCCATCGTGACGGTGCACCTCTACATGCCGCAGGAGTATGTGGGCCCGGTCATGACCCTGGCCAACCAGAAACGCGGTCTTCAACTCAACATGGCTTACCACGGCCGCCAGGTCATGCTGACCTACGAGTTGCCCCTGGGCGAGATCGTGCTGGACTTCTTCGACAAACTCAAGTCCGTCAGCCGGGGCTACGCCAGCATGGACTACGAGTTCAAGGAATACCGTGCATCGGACGTGGTGAAGGTCGACATCCTGCTCAACGGCGAGAAGGTCGATGCCCTGTCCATCATCGTGCACCGCACCCAGGCCGCCTTCCGGGGCCGGGCCGTGGCGGCCAAGATGCGCGAGATCATCAGCCGGCAGCAGTTCGACGTGGCCATCCAGGCCGCCATCGGCGCCAACATCATTGCGCGCGAGAACATCAAGGCCCTGCGCAAGAACGTGCTGGCAAAATGCTACGGCGGCGACATCAGCCGCAAGAAGAAACTTCTCGAGAAACAAAAAGCAGGCAAGAAACGCATGAAGCAGATCGGTTCGGTGGAAGTGCCTCAGGAAGCCTTTTTGGCCATTTTGCAGGTGGAGGATTGATGCAGATCCTCACCGCGATGGTGCTGGCGGCCTTCGCCGGCTATATAGGTGCCTGGTATTTCGGGTCGATCGAGGGCAATTTCGCCCTGCTGCTGTTTCTGGCCTCGGTGGTCACCGGCCTGTACTGGCTGGCCGAGCGTTTCTATTTCCTGCCGCAGCGCCAGGCGGCGGCGGCCCGGCTGGAAGCTGAGGCGCTGCAGCGACGCGCAGGCCTGCAGCAGCAGGGCATTGCCGTGGACGAAGGGGGCGAACTGGCCCAGGCCCGTGAACGCCTGCTGATGCAACCCTGGTGGCTGGACTGGACGGCCGGCCTGTTCCCGGTGATCGTGGTGGTCTTCCTGCTGCGCTCCTTCCTGTTCGAGCCGTTCAAGATCCCATCGGGCTCCATGATTCCGACCCTGCTGGTGGGTGATCTGATCCTGGTCAACAAATATCACTACGGCATCCGCCTGCCGGTGCTCAACACCAAGCTGACCGAAGGCAACAAGCCCCAGCGCGGCGACGTCATGGTGTTCCGCTACCCGCCTCGGCCCAGCCAGGACTACATCAAGCGCGTCGTCGGTGTGCCCGGTGACGAGGTGGCCTACCTGAACAAGCGGCTGACGATCAACGGGCAACCGGTGGCAACCAGCGAGCTGCCCGAGTTCTTCGACGAAGACGCCATGCGCTACTTCAAGCAGTATGGCGAGGCCCTGGGGGCGCAGCCGCACCGCATGATCGTTGACGGCGAGCGCCGTGGCGGCTTCTCGGAAGCCGAGATCGGCGACTTCCCCGCCCGCCAGAACTGCCGTTACAGCGTCGAGGGCGTGGTCTGCAAGGTGCCCGAAGGACACTATTTCATGATGGGCGACAATCGCGATAATTCGCTGGATTCGCGTTACTGGGGTTTTGTGCCGGACCAGAACATCGTTGGCAAGGCCTTCTTTGTCTGGATGAATTTCGGCAACCTCAAGCGCATCGGTTCGTTCAACTGATATCAATGATGGATAGACGGGGGAAACTATGACAAGGCAACTGAAGTCGGGGCAGCGTGGCATCACCTTTATCGGCCTGCTGTTCATCGGCGGCATCCTGGCGGTCAGCGGGGTCATCGTGGCACAGGTCATCCCGACGGCGATCGAGTTGCAGGCCATCCACAAGGCTTCCAAGAAAGCCGCCGCTGAAGGTGGCACCGTCGCGGATGTGCGAGCTGTCTTTGACAGAGCAGCGTCGATCGATGACATCAGGTCTATCAGTGGCAAGGATCTGACGGTGACCAAAAACGGTGACAAGGTCGTCGTCAGCTTTGCCTATGAGCGCGAGATCCATCTGGCCGGTCCGGCCTGGCTGACGCTCAAGTACGAAGGAAGCACCAAATAGCGTGGCTGATGGTCTGACCGCATTGCAGGAACGCCTGCAGCATCATTTCTCTGACCCAGCCTTGCTGGCGCGCGCGGTCACGCACCGCAGTTTCTCTGCCGACCACAACGAGCGCCTGGAGTTCCTGGGGGACTCCGTCCTCAATCTGTCCGTGGCCGACCTGCTGTACCAGCGACTCAGTGCCTTGCCGGAAGGTGACCTTTCGCGCATCCGCGCCAACCTGGTCAAGCAGGACACCCTGCACCAGCTGGCCGTCGAACTGGGGTTGTCCGAGGTGGTGCGCCTGGGTGAGGGGGAAGTTCGTTCCGGTGGCAGCCGCCGGCCCTCCATCCTGGCCGATGCTCTGGAGGCCTTGATCGGCGCGGTTTATCTGGATGCCGGTTATGGCGCCGCCCAGGGGCTCGTCCAGCGTCTCTTCGAGGCCGTGGAAATCAACCCGCAGATGCAGGCCAGTGCCAAGGATGCCAAAACAGAGCTCCAGGAATGGCTGCAGGCGCGTAAACTCAAGTTGCCCTTGTACCGTGTGGTGGGCACCCTGGGGGCCGCCCATCGGCAGACTTTCGATATCGAATGCGAAGTCTCAGAACTGAACCTCAACGAACGTGGCATCGGCAACTCGCGCCGGGCCGGTGAGCAGGCTGCTGCTGCGGCCATGCTGCAATCACTCAAGACGCGGGACAAGGCCTGACCTCATGGAAAGCACAGTGGTAATCCCGTCTGCCGAAGCGCCGCATCGTTGCGGGCTGGTGGCCATCGTCGGCAAGCCCAACGTCGGCAAGTCCACGCTGCTCAATGCCCTGGTGGGGCAGAAGATCAGCATCACCTCGCGCAAGGCGCAGACCACGCGCCACCGCATCACCGGCATGCGAACCCAGGGTTCGACCCAGTTCGTGTTTGTGGATACGCCGGGCTTCCAGACCGTGCACGGAAATGCGCTCAACAAGTCGCTGAACAAGACGGTGGTGGGCGCGGTGTCCGACGTGGACCTGATCTTGCTGGTTGTGGAGGCCGGCAGCTTCACCCCTGCAGATGCGCGCGTGCTCGCCCTCTTGGGGCAGGGCATTCCTACACTGCTGGTGGCCAACAAGCTCGACAACGTGCACCGCCGCGGTGACATCGCCCCCTGGTTGCAGGAAATGCAGGCCAAGCACGCCTTTGCCGAGTTCGTGCCCATGTCGGCCAAGAACCCCAAGGACATCGAGCGCCTGCTGGGGATTTGCGAAAAATATCTTCCCGAGCAGGACTGGTGGTACGCCGAAGACGAGCTGACCGATCGCAGCGAAAAGTTCCTCGCCAGCGAGCTGGTACGCGAAAAACTGTTTCGCCTCACTGGCGACGAGCTACCCTACACCTCTACCGTGGTGATCGACAAGTTTGAAGAAGAACCACCGCAGAAGAAGGGACAGAAACGCCTGCTGCGCATTGCTGCCACCATCGTGGTGGAGCGCGACGGCCATAAGGCCATGGTGATCGGTGATAAGGGTGAGCGCATCAAGCGCATCGGCATGGAAACCCGGGTGGAGTTGGAGAAGCTGGCTGACGCCAAGGTCTTCCTGGAGCTGTGGGTCAAGGTTCGCTCCGGCTGGGCGGATGACGAGGCTCGCGTTCGCAGTTTCGGCTACGAGTGAGTGGCCGCCAGGCCGGCTAGTGCGATGGCGACGAAACGCATTTCAGAAGAGCCGGCCTATGTGCTGCACCGCTACGACTGGAGCGAGACCAGCCTGATCCTGGAAGTGTTCACGCGTCATCATGGCCGGATTGCCCTGGTGGCCAAGGGCGCCAAGCGCCCCAGTTCCAGTTTCCGCCCCGTGTTGCTGCCGCTGCAGCCCCTGCAGCTCAGCTACGGTGGCGACGCCGAGATCCGCACGCTCAAGGGCGCGGAATGGATGGGCGGCCACGTCATGCCCACCGGCGAGTCCCTGCTGTCGGGTTATTACCTCAACGAACTGCTGCTGCAGCTGCTGGCGCGTGACGACCCGCATCCGGTCCTGTTCGATGTCTATGCCAACGTGGTGCGTGTGCTGGCTTCCGAACACGACGAGGTGCTGCAGGCTGCCTTGCGTACCTTCGAGCTGCTGTTGCTGCGCGAGATCGGCCTGCTGCCGCGGCTGGACCACCAGACCATGACGCTGGCGCCGCTGCAGGCCGATGTCCAATACGCGCTGGTGCCCGAAGGCGGCCTGCGCACGCGCAACGAGGCAGATCGCTCGGGCCTGAGCGGCGCACAGTGGCAGACATTACAGCTGGCGCTGGAATCCGGAGCGCCTTTTACCGACGCCTTGCGCGCCTGTGCGGCCGTGATGAATGAACTGAAACCGCAACTGCGTGCCTTGCTCCATTACCATTGCGGCGTATCCACGCTGCGCACCCGGCAGATGATGCTGGATATCCAATCCCTATAGAAAATGACCCCCACGCTCGTCACTTCGTGTAAGGCGCTGCCCCCCGAGGGAGCGCGTTTTGCCTTGGGGCGGCCCGGCGGAAAAACATGATCAAAACGGCGCTCTCTGTCAACGTCAACAAGGTGGCCTTGGTGCGCAACACGCGTCACCTGGGCATTCCCAGCGTCACGCGCGCGGCCACCCAGTGCCTGCAGGCCGGCGCCCACGGCATCACGGTGCATCCGAGACCCGACGAACGCCATATCCGCGCGCAGGACGTCTTTGATATCGCCACCCTGATGCAGGATTGGCCGGGCCGCGAATTCAATATCGAAGGCAATCCCTTCCACAACCTGATGGATTTCATCCGTCAGGTGCGTCCGCAGCAGGCCACCTTCGTGCCCGATGCCGAAGGCCAGTTCACCAGTGACCACGGCTGGAGCTTTCCGCAGGATACCGAGCGCCTTCGTCCGCTGATCGCCGAATGTCGTGATCTGGGCGTGCGCGTCAGCCTGTTCATGGATCCCGCGCCCGGGCAGATGGCGCTGGCCCGGGCTGCCGGGGCCGACCGCGTGGAGCTGTACACCGAACCCTATGCTGCAGCCTGGGGCCACGCCAGCCAGGCTGCGCAGTTGCAGCGTTATGCCGTGGCGGCGCAGGCGGCGCTGGATGCCGGACTGGGTGTGAACGCCGGGCACGATCTGAACCGTGACAACCTCACCGAATTCCTGCGCCAGGTCCCCGGCGTAGCCGAGGTCTCGATCGGCCACGCCCTGATTGCCGATGCACTGGAGCTGGGTTACAGCGCCACGGTCAGGGATTACCTGCGCTGCATCGCGGACGCTATCCCATGATCTACGGCATCGGCACCGATATCTGCGACGTGCGCCGCATCCGTCTCAGCATGGAGCGACACGGCGAGCGCTTCGCCCAGCGCGTGCTCAGCGACGCCGAGTTCGCCACCTGGAAAGCGCGCAGCGTACGCTGGCCCGAGCGCGGTTTGCGCTATCTCGCGACCCGTTTTTCGGCCAAGGAAGCGTTCTCCAAGGCCATCGGCCTGGGCATGCGTCTGCCCATGAGCTGGCGCTTGTGCGAGGTGGGCAAGCTGCCCAGCGGCAAGCCCTTCATCGTGCTCCATGGCGAACTCAAGACCTGGTTCGAGGCGCAGGGCCTGAGCGCCCATGTCACCGTGACCGACGAGACCGATTACGCCGCCAGCTTCGTGGTGGTCGAGAAAATCTCCGCCCGGCCTGGCGAATTGCCCCACCCTTGATCTTCCGCGAAAGACCTGTATGAGCCAGCACGCACCCCTGATCATCGATATCGCCGGTCTGGCCCTGAATGCGGACGACCGTCGCCGGCTGGCCCATCCGCTGGTCGGCGGCCTCATCCTCTTTGCGCGCAACTGGCAGGATCGGTCCCAACTGGTTTCGCTCTGTGCTGACATCAAGCGCATCCGGGCTGATCTGTTGATCTGCGTCGACCACGAAGGCGGCCGGGTGCAGCGCTTCAAGACCGGTGGCTACACCCATCTGCCGCCCATGCGCGCCCTGGGCGAGCTGTGGGTACACGATCAGCTGGGCGCCACCAACGCAGCCACCGCTTGCGGCCTGGTGCTGGCCAGTGAGCTGCGCGCCTGCGGCGTGGACTTCAGCTTCACCCCGGTGCTCGATCTCGACCATGGAGAGAGCGGCGTCATCGGCGACCGTGCCTTCGGTCGCGACCCGCGTGTCGTCACGCTGCTGGCCAAGAGCCTGATGCATGGCCTGCGTCTGGGCGGCATGGCCAGCTGCGGCAAGCATTTTCCCGGGCATGGTTTCGTGAAGGCCGATTCGCACACCGAGATCCCGGTGGACAAGCGCAGCCTCAAGGCCATCCTGACCGATGATGCCGCGCCTTACGACTGGCTCAGCACCGCGCTGGACAGCGTGATGCCGGCGCACGTGATCTACCCGAAGGTGGATGCGCGGCCCGCCGGCTTCTCCGAAAAATGGCTGGGCGATATCCTGCGCGGTCGTCTGCGTTTCCAGGGCGCCGTCTTCAGTGACGACCTCAGCATGGCCGGGGCACGCTTGATCGATGGTCGCCGGGTCAGCTATGCCGAGGCCGCCGTGACGGCGCTGAACGCCGGCTGCGACATGGTGCTGCTGTGCAACCAGTCGCTTGATGGCGGCCAGGCCGTGGACGAACTGATCGCCGGTTTGACCGAGGCGCAGGTCAAGGGCCAGTGGCAACCCGACGAGGCTGGCGAAGCCCGGCGCCTGGCCCTGCTGCCGCAGACACCGCCGCCCGACTGGGACGAACTGATGGTCAGCCCGGCCTATATGCACGCGCTGGACCTGATCCCCTGAGTCTTGGCCGACATCCCGTTCGTCACGAAACCGAAACACAAGAGTCATAAACTTTTCTCCTGAGGCCTAGCAGATCACGTTTGACCTGCGGTATCGGGGAGTTGGGATGACGAGTCTGAAGTTGACGCTGGTTCAGCGGATCGGGATGACGATTGCGCTGCTGGTCGGCGTGTTCCTGTTGGTCGGTGGTTTCACGGCCTGGGCCGTGCAAGGTATCCAGGCCCAGGCCCACCAGACCGTGAACGCAGATCTGGCTCAACTGGTGCGCATGGCCGCGGTCCAGGAAAACCTGCTGAAACTGCGCCGTGCCGAAAAGGACATTTCCATCGATCTGCTGATGAAGATGGAGCGGGTCCCGCAGCGCATTGCCGAGTGGAAATTGCATGGTGCCGCAGTCACCACGCAGTTGCACGCCGCCATCGAGGCCGAGCCTGATCCGGCCCTGGCACAGATGCTACAGAGCGGCCGGGCGCATCAGGACAGTTACATCACCCAGGTCGGCGGCATCGTTGCCCGGATCGAACGACGGGATATCCTCGATCAGGCGATCTTTGAAGAGGAAATCCAGCAACCTGTGCTCTCTGCTCTGGCGGCTGAAGCCAGCATCGGCCAGGCGATCGAACAGAACCGCCGCTTGACCGAGGCCGGTGGGGAAAAGGTGAATGTGGCCGTCTCTCAACTGACCTGGCTGGTGGGGGTGGGCCTGGTTTTTGCCGTGCTCAGCGGCCTGGCGCTGGGCGGTGTTCTGCTGGCGCGGATTCGCGAGCCGCTGGCCCAGTTGACCGAAGGCATCACGCGTGTCAGATCGGGAGACCTGTCACGCGCGGTGCAGGTTCGTTCCGAGGACGAGCTGGGCCGCATGTCACACGATTTCAATGGCATGGTCGATGCCCTGCAGGCGATGGTGCTGGACGTCCGGCTGTCCGCCGACAGCATCACGGGCGCCAGCGCGCAGATCGCCAGCGGCAACCTGGACCTGAGCTCGCGTACCGAGCAGGCGGCCGCCAGTCTGCAGCAGGCGGCGGCCTCGCTGGACGCCCTGACCGCCACGGTGCGTACCATGGCCGAGTCGGCGCGATCTGCCAGCCACATGGCCAGTGCTGCAGCCAGCTCTGCCGGGCAGGGTGGGGAACTGGTGCAGCAGGTTGTGCTCAGCATGCAAGGCATCCAGGCTTCCAGTAGCCGCATTGCCGATATCACGGCGGTGATCGACGGCATTGCCTTCCAGACCAACATCCGGGCGCTCAATGCGGCCGTGGAAGCGGCTCGGGCCGGCGAGCAGGGCCGGGGATTTGCCGTGGTGGCCGGTGAGGTCCGCCTGCTGGCGCAGCGCTCCGCGGAGGCGGCGCGCGAGATCAGGCGTCTGATCGAGGCCAGCCGTGCCGAAGTGGCGGCAGGCTCCCGGCAGGTCGAGGATGCCGGTCGGGCCATGGCGCAGATCGTGCAGCAGGTGTCCGAGGTCAGCCGCATGATCCAGGCGATCATGCAGGATGCCAGTGTGCAGTCGAGCGAGATCGGCGGCGTCAACCAGTCCATGGGTCTGCTGGAGCAGATGACCCAGAAGAACGCGGCCCTGGTCGAGCAGGCGGCAGCGGCTTCTGCCAGCCTCAAGGATCAGGCTGATCGCATGGCCGGGGTGATGCGCCGTTTCGTCGTGAACCGGGACAGCCAGCCCTTGCTACTGACGGTGTGAAGTGGATCGCCGCGCATGCGGCGGCACCACACGATGGCCTCTATCAGGCGTTACCTGGCTGATCTGGCCAGTCCAGGCGCCCGCTGGTCTCGACGTAGGTGAGGTACAGGCGCAGATCGAACTCGATCTGGTGGTAGTCCGGCTCCATGTGGGTGCACAGCTGGTAGAAAGCCTTGTCATGGGCCTGGACTTTCAGATGGGCCAGTTCATGCACCGCAATCATCTTCAGGAATTCGACCGGCACGTCCCGGAACAAGGTGGCGATGCGGATCTCGCGCTTGGCCTTCAGCCGGCTGCCCTGCACGCGCGAGATGCTCGTGTGCGTGCCCAGCGCATGCTGGATCACGTGCAGCTTGTTGTCGAAGCAGACCTTGTTCAAGGGCTCGGCGCTGCGCAGGAACTCCGCCTTGAGCTCCTGTACGTAGGCGAACAGGGCCCGGTCGGTGCGGATGCCATGCCGGCGCTGGTATTTGCCCAACAGCATGTCACCCAGACGACCCTGGGCGAGCAGCTGCTGGACCTGGCTCTGAATCGGCTGCGGATAGCCCGACAGATATTTCAAGGTGATTGCCGGCGCCGGACCGGCTCAACCCTCGCGGCGCAGCGCGGGGAAGAGAATCACGTCGCGGATGCTGGGGCTGTCGGTCAGCAGCATCATCAGGCGGTCGATGCCGATGCCGCAGCCGCCGGTGGGCGGCATGCCGTATTCGAGGGCGCGCACGAAGTCGTGGTCGAAGAACATGGCCTCGTCGTCGCCGCTGTCCTTGGCCGCCACCTGGCTGTGGAAGCGTGCGGCCTGTTCCTCGGCATCGTTCAGCTCGGAGAAGCCGTTGCCGAATTCACGCCCGGTGATGTAGAGCTCGAAGCGTTCGGTCACGTCAGGACGGGTGTCGCTGGCGCGTGCCAGTGGCGAGATCTCCACCGGGTGCTCGCAGATGAAGGTGGGCTGCCAGAGCTTCTCTTCCACGACTTCTTCAAAGTAGAGCACTTGCAGGCTGGACAGCGAACGGGTCGAGAGCTTGTTCTTCTCCTCGTTCAGGCCGAGCTTCTTCAGCGCGTTGACCAGCCAGGCGCTGTCGTCGACAAAGGCGCTGCCAGCCTCGCTGTGGCGCACGATGGCTTCGCGGATGGTCAGGCGCTCAAACGGCTGGGCCAGGTCCACCGGCTTGCCGCCGTAGCTCAGCTGCAGCGTGCCGGTGGCCTGCTGGGCGGCGTGGCGCACCAGGCCTTCCGTGAAGGTCATGAGGTCCTGGTAGTCCCAGTAGGCCGCATAGAACTCCATCATGGTGAACTCGGGGTTGTGGCGCACCGAGATGCCTTCGTTGCGGAAGTTGCGGTTGATCTCGAACACGCGCTCGAAGCCGCCGACGATCAGGCGCTTGAGGTAGAGCTCGGGTGCGATGCGCAGGAACATCTCCTGGTCCAGCGCGTTGTGGTGCGTCACAAAGGGCTTGGCATTGGCACCGCCGGGGATGGGGTGCAGCATGGGCGTCTCGACTTCCAGGAAGCCGTGGGTGACCATGAACTCGCGGATCGAACTCACGGCCTTGCTGCGCGCGACGAAACGCTTGCGCGCTTCTTCGTCGGTCATCAGGTCCACGTAACGCTGGCGGTACTTGACCTCCTGGTCGGCCACGCCGTGGAACTTGTCGGGCATGGGGCGCAGGCTCTTGGTCAGCAGGCGCACGCTCGTGGCCTGGATGGACAACTCGCCGGTCTTGGTCTTGAAGACCAGGCCTTCGGCGGCCACGATGTCGCCCAGGTCCCAGTGTTTGAAGGTTTCGTAGGCTTCCTCGCCGATCTCGTCGCGCTTGACGTAGATCTGGATGCGGCCGCTGCTGTCCTGCAGGGTGGCGAAGCTGGCCTTGCCCATGACACGCTTGAGCATCATGCGGCCGGCCACGCTGGCACGGCTGGCCTGGGCCAGCAGGCCCTCGGGCGTCTGGCCGGCGTGGGCGGCAAACAGGTCGGCGGCGCGGTCGGCCGGCTTGAAGTCGTTGGGGAAGGCCGGGCCCTTGCCCTCGGCCTGCCGCTGGCGGATGGCCTTGAGCTTTTCGCGCCGTTCGGCGATCAGCTGGTTTTCGTCCTGGGCGGGGGCAGCGGTGTGTTGTTCTGACATGAGAGGGCCGGGTAGGAGGTGGCCCTGAGAGAGGGCCAGAACCCGCTATTTTAATGACGCTATCATCCCTTCAGCTTTTTCCCTTCTGTCCGGGCCTGTCATGCTGTTCCAGATCTTTTCCCTCCTGCTCGAAGTCGTGGCCGGCGTACTCGGTGGCGCCTGCCTCTTGCGCCTGTACATGCAGTACCAACGCATTCCCATGTCGTCGCGCTCGGGCAATCCGCTGGGTCGTTTTGTCTTTGCCTTGACCGACTGGCTGGTGCTGCCGCTGCGGCGCTTTGTGCCCTCTGCCGGCCGCTGGGATCTTTCCAGCCTGCTGGCGGCCTGGCTGATCGAGCTGGCCATGTTCTCGCTCCTGTGGGCTTTCACCAGTTTCGTCGCCAGCTATGTGTCCGTGCTGATCCTGGCCGCGTTTGGCGTGGTGCGCCTCGTGATTTCCGGCCTGACCGGGCTCGTGATCGTGTACGCGGTGCTGTCCTGGGTGCAGTCCCATACCGTTCTGTCCGACATCATCGAGCGCCTGGTGGCCCCCTTCCTGGCACCGATCCGCCGTTTCGTACCGTTGGTGGGTGGGGTGGACCTGTCGCCCCTGGTGCTGCTGGTCTTGCTGCAGGTGGCGGCCATCGTGCTCGGGCATCTACAGGGCCTGGCCCTGCTCTAGAAAGCAGAAAGCCGGCACAAGGCCGGCTCCCCGTTGGCGCAGGATCCGCTCAGATCACTGCATCGGCCGGCTGGCGCTGTAGCATGGCCAGGGTGTTGGCCACGGTCTTGCGCAGTTCACGGCGGTCGCAGATGAAGTCGATGGCGCCCTTTTCCTGCAGGAACTCGGCGCGCTGGAAGCCTTCGGGCAGTTTCACACGCACGGTGGACTCGATCACGCGCGGGCCGGCAAAGCCGATCAGGGCCTTGGGCTCGGCAATCACCACGTCGCCCAGGAAGGCGAAGCCGGCGCTCACGCCGCCCATGGTCGGATCGGTCAGCACGCTGATGTAGGGCAGCTTCTTCTTGGCCAGGCGCGTCAGGGCGGCGTTGGTCTTGGCCATCTGCATCAGGGAGAGCAGGCCTTCCTGCATGCGGGCGCCGCCGGTGGCGGTGAAGCACAGAAAAGGCACTTTTTGTTCAATGGCGGTCTCGACGCCGCGCACGAAACGCTCGCCGACCACCGAGCCCATGGAGCCGCCCATGAAACCGAATTCGAAGCTGGCCGCCACCAGGCTGATGCCGTGCACGGCACCGCCCATGACCACCAGGGCGTCGGTCTCTCCTGTGGCTTCCAGGGCTTCCTTCAGGCGCTCGGGGTACTTGCGGCTGTCCTTGAACTTCAGGGCGTCGACCGGCAGCACTTCCTGGCCGATCTCGAAGCGGCCTTCGTTGTCCAGGAACAGGTTGAGGCGCGTGCGCGCGTCGATGCGGTGGTGGTGGCTGCAGGTCGGGCAGACGTTCTGGTTCTGTTCCAGATCGGTCTTGTACAGCACGGACTCACAGCTGGGGCACTTGATCCACAGGCCCTCGGGCACGCTACGGCGATCGGCCGGGTCGGTGTGCTGGATTTTCGGGGGCAGAAGTTTTTCGAGCCAACTCATGGTGTGCTTCCTTTAATTGGGGTCAGATTCCAACGACGGTCAGGCGCAAGACCGGCATTATGAATCCAAAGCTTGGCGAATTTCCCGCAGGAAACCCGAGGCCACGGTAACGACTTGTGCCCGGGGCAGGGGGTCGATCAGCTGGATGATGCGGCTGCCGATCACCACGGCGTCGGCCACCCGGCTCACGGCCTTGGCGCTGGCCGCGTCACGGATGCCGAAACCCACGCCCACCGGCACCTTCACGTGTTGGCGGATGCGCGGCAGCATGGCCTCCACGGCGGCGGTGTCCAGGGTGCCGGCGCCCGTCACACCCTTGAGCGAGACGTAATAGACGTAGCCGCTGGCCACACGGGCCACCTGGGCCATGCGTTCGTCGGTGCTGGTGGGGGCCAGCAGGAAGATCAGGTCCAGCCCGTGTTGCTTGAGGGCGGCGGCGAAGGCTTCGCATTCCTCCGGCGGGTAGTCCACCACCAGCACGCCGTCCACACCGGCAGCGGCAGCGTCGCGCGCGAAGGCGTTGGGGCCGCTGGCCTGGTGCAACTGGTCGTAGCGCTCGATCGGGTTGGCGTAGCCCATCAGAACCACGGGGGTGGTGCTGTTTTTCTGGCGGAAGACGCGCACCATCTCCAGCACCTGGCGCAGGCCGATGCCGGCGGCCAAGGCCTTGTCACCGGCCGCCTGGATGACCGGGCCGTCGGCGCTGGGGTCGGAGAAGGGCACACCCAGCTCGATGACATCGGAGCCCGCAGCCACCATGCCGTGCATGAGCTCGGGTGTGATGTCGGGATAGGGATAGCCGGCCGTGATGAAGGGAATCAGGGCCTTGCGCTTGCTCTTTTGCAGCGCGGCGAACGTGGAAGCGATGCGGCTCATTTTTTCAACTCGATCTTTTGTTCGGCCATACCACCCTTGACGGCCTGGCCCTTACAGCTCGGACGGCAATAGAAGTCAGCCTGGCTGAGGTCGGCCACGGTGCCGATGTCCTTGTCGCCCCTGCCGGAGAGGTTGACCAGGATGGACTGGTCGGCCCGCATGGTCTTGGCCAGTTTCATGGCGTAGGCCACGGCATGGCTGGACTCCAGCGCCGGAATGATGCCTTCGGTGCGGCACAGGTAGTGGAAGGCGGCCAAGGCCTCGGTGTCGGTGATGCCCACGTACTCGGCGCGGCCGATGTCCTTGAGGAAGGCGTGCTCAGGACCGACACCGGGGTAGTCTAGACCGGCGCTGATGCTGTGTGTTTCCGTGACCTGGCCGTCTTCGTTTTGAAGCACGTAGGTGCGGTTGCCGTGCAGTACGCCCGGGCTGCCGCGCTGCAGCGAGGCCGAGTGCTTGCCAGAGTCCATGCCCTCGCCAGCGGCTTCCACGCCGATCAGGCGCGTCTGCTCGTGCTGGATGTAGGGGTAGAAGATGCCCATGGCATTGCTGCCGCCGCCCACGCAGGCGACCACAGCGTCGGGCTGGGTGCTCTTGCAGCCGGTGCGCTGCAGCATCTCGGGCATCTGCACCAGGCATTCCTCACCGATCACGCTCTGGAAGTCGCGCACCATCATGGGGTAAGGGTGCGGGCCGGCGACGGTGCCGATGATGTAGAAGGTGTTGTCCACGTTGGCGACCCAGTCGCGCATGGCCTCGTTTAGGGCGTCCTTGAGGGTCTTGCTGCCGGATTCGACCGGCACCACGGTGGCGCCCAGCAGCTTCATGCGGTAGACGTTGGGACTCTGGCGCTTGACGTCCTCCGAACCCATGTAGACCACGCATTCCAGGCCGTAACGGGCGCAGATGGTGGCCGTGGCCACGCCGTGCTGGCCGGCGCCCGTCTCGGCAATGATGCGCGTCTTGCCCATGCGCCGGGCCAGCATGGCCTGGCCGATGGTGTTGTTGATCTTGTGCGCGCCAGTGTGGTTCAGGTCTTCGCGCTTGAGGAAGATCTGCGCGCCGCCTTGCTCACGGCTCATGCGTGCGGCGTGATAGACCGGCGAGGGCCGGCCGACGAAGTGGGCCAGCTCGTACTTGAACTCGGCCATGAAGGCCGGGTCGTGCTGGTACTTGGCGTAGGCCGCGCGCAGCTCGTTGATGGCATGGGTCAGCGTTTCGCTGACGAAACTGCCGCCATAGATGCCGAAATGGCCCTTGGGGTCGGGCTGTTGGTATTCAAACATGGGTCTAACCTGCGATGGGCTTGTCGGCGGCACGCACGGCCGCGACAAACTGGTGGATCTTGGTGGCGTCCTTGACGCCCTTGGCGAGCTCGACGCCGGAACTGACGTCGACGGCCAGCGACTTACAGCGCGGCCGCAGCTGCTGTATGCCTTCGGTCACGTTTGCAGGCGTGAGTCCACCACTCAAGACGAGGTGAGCGTCGACGCTTGGAGGAAGAAGTGACCATTCGAATGATTTGCCGCCGCCGCCAAACCCCTCGACATGCGCGTCGAGCAGGATGGCCTGGGCAGCAGAGTACTGTTGGGCATATTTTACGAGATCGAAGCTGCGGCCGGCTTCGCCCAGGGGAATGCGGGCCGCGCGCAGGAAAGGGCGCTTGTCGGCTGCCTGGCGGCATTGCTCGGGCGATTCGTCACCATGGAACTGCAGCGTGGCGTTGGGGATCAGGGCACAGGCGGCCTGGATCGAGGCCAGCTCTGCATTGACGACCAGCAGCACCGGCGTCACGAAGGGCGGCAGGCGCCGGGCCAGCTCCGCGGCGCGCTGGGCCGTCACGTGGCGGGGGCTCTTCTCATACAGCACGAAACCTACGGCATCGGCGCCGGCGGCCACAGCCGCCTCCACGTCCTGCTCGCGCGTCAGGCCGCAGATCTTGATACGGGTGCGGGCGTGGCTCAATCCGCTGCCGGGCCGCCCCAAGGCGGATGGGGCCCCCTCGGGGGGCAGCGCAGCAGACGCAGTCGCAAGCGTGGGGGCCTTGTTCATCATGGCAGCCAATCATACGCAGGCGTGCGTTCCGGCAGGCCCCAGTGGGCGTCGTAGCGGGGTCCCAGGAAGTAGAGGCCGTCGGGCGCGAAGGTGGGGGCGGCGGCATCGCGGCTGCGTGCGGCCAGTACCTCGGCCATCCAGGCCGGGGGCTGTTTGCCCTGGCCGATGACGATGAGGCAGCCCATGAGGTTGCGGATCATGTGATGCAGGAAGGCGCTGGCCTCGAACTCGAAGCGCCAGTAGGCGCCGCGCCGGCTGATCTCGATGCGCAGCATGTTCTTGACCGGTGACAGGGCCTGGCAGGCCGAGGCCCGGAAAGAGGTGAAATCGTGTTCCCCCAGCAGGTGCCGCGCTGCTTCCTGCATGCGCTCCAGATCCAGGGGCTGGAAGACCCAGCCGACCCGGTGCGCATCGACGCTGGGGCGCACCGGCGACTCCAGCAGCAGGTAGGCGTAACGGCGAGAGGTGGCGCTGGCGCGGCAGTGGAAGGCCTCGGGGACGATCTGCGCCCATTGCACCGCGATGTCGCGCGGCAGGAAGCTGTTGGTCCCGCGGACCCAGGCGTAGGGTGTGCGCTCAGCTGTGGTGTCGAAGTGCACCACCTGCATGAGGCCGTGCACGCCGGCGTCAGTGCGGCCGGCGCAGAGGGTGGAGATGCGTTGGTCGGCGAACTGGCCCAGCGCTTTTTCCAGCTGGTCCTGGACCGTGCGGCCCGACGGCTGGCTCTGCCAGCCGTCGTAGGAGTGGCCGTCGTAGCTGACGCCGAGGGCGACCCTCACGACGCGGCCTGTGCCATGGACGAAGGGACCCGGCCGGATCAGCCGAGCTGGGCCAGGGCCTTCTGTGCGCGGGCCTTCATGTCACCCGAGGCTTCGGCAATGATTTCCTCGATCAGCGCGCGGGCGCCGTCGGTGTCGCCGATGGCCTTGAACTCGTCGGCCAGTGCCAGCTTGGTGCCCAGGGGGTCGTCCGAGCCCGTGCCGGGTTCCACGGAAGGCGTGCCGAGGTCGAGCGAGAGCCCGCCCATGTCGAAGTTCATCATGTTGTCCGCAGCGGGGGCCGGGGCCGCCTGGCTGATCTGCGGCAGGGGCGGCGCTTCGAAGGCCAGGCTGTTGTCGGGTGCCGAGGCAATCGGTGCGGGCATGGTGGCGGCGGAGGGCGCAGGAGCGCGCGACTCTGCTTCGTCCAGCGAGAAGTCCAGATCCAGATCGAGGTCCATGCTGGCTGCGGCTGCAACAGGGGCCGGGGCCGCCTGACGTGCGGGCTGGCTGGCGTAGCTGCTGGGGGTGGCCTGCAGGGGGGCGGGTACCGAAGCCGGGGGCTCACCGCCGGGGTGGTAGGCCTCGTTGTTCGGGTCGATGCCGCGACCGAGTTCGCAGATCTGCTCCCACTCGGTGCCACTGCCGCCGGTGACCTTGTAGGCTTCCTTGGCGATCACTCCGAAATTCTTGACATCACGCCGCTTGGCGTAGATCTCCAGGAGTTTCTGGTGGATGGCCACGCGGCTCGGATGATTGCGCAGCGCTTCCTTGAGGATTTCTTCGGCCTGCAGGTCACGGCCATAAGCGAGGTAGACATCGGCTTCAGCGACGGGGTCGACATCGTCGCCAGCATCGAGCTGGCTGGGCGAATAGACCATGGACGAGGAACTGCTGGCACCATTGTCGTTGGTGTCAACTCGTTGTCCGCCGCTTGCGCCGAAAAAAGAGTCAGGCTGGAGACGGCTCTCCAGGTAGGCGCTGTCAACTTGTCCTGCATTCTTGCGCTGGCGGCTGCGGTAGAAGGCCAGGCCGGCCAGCAGGGCCACCAGACCACCGGCCGCAGCCGGGATCAGCGGGTTGTCCATCAACTCGTCCAGCAGCGAAGGCTCCTCGGCGACGGGCGCCGGCATGGGGGCCGATGCAGCCGGGCGCGGAGCGGGCGCTGCCGCCTTGGGTGCGGAGGCGACCGCAGCCGGCGCAGCGGCGGGGGGTGCCACGGGGGCTGCTGCAACTTGCGGTGCGGGAGCGGGTGTTGCCACCGGAGCCGAGGCCATTGGCGCCGCTGCCGGTGCGGCAGGAGCGGCCGGCCTGGTCGCCGGTGCGGGTGCCGGCGTGGCCGCCTTGCTGAGTTTTTCCAGTTCGGCCACGTTCTTGGACAGTTCCTCGGTACGGGCTGCCGCATCCTTGGCGCTGCGTTCCTTGGCCAGTTTGTCTTCCGGGGCCTTGGCTTGGACGGCTCCCTTGGAGAGGGTCAGCTTGTCGGGGGCGGTGGTCGCCGCTTTCTTTTCCTCGACCTGGGCCTGCACGGCGCCGCTGGTCTTGCGGTCGGCCGCAGCCTCAGGACTGGCCGGAGCGCTGGCTGCCAGGCGGCGGCGGAATTCGTTGAAGTCCTTGCTCTGGGTCTGCAGGATCTGGCGGGCTTCGTCGGCCGGAGTGGCTTGCGCGTCTTCTGCGCCGGGCATGTCCAGCACGGCGCCCTTGCGCAGCCGGTTGACGTTGCCGCCGATAAAGGCGTCCGGGTTGCTGCGCAACATGGCCACCAGCATCTGGTCGAGGGATACCTCGGCCGGTTTCTGGTTCAGTGCCAGCTTGCCGGCGGTGTCACCAGCCTTGACGGTGATGCGCTCGCGGCCAGCCACCGCAGGCGGCGGCGGCTCAGCACTCTTGCGGGGCTCGGCGGTGGGCGCGGGGGCTGCCGCACTGGCTGCTTCGCTTGCAGGTTTGGCCGCAGCGTCTGCGGCAGGCGCGGTCGCCGGTTCCGGCGCTGCGCTGGCCGGTGTTTCCGGTGCCGGCACGGGGGGCGGGACCGCAGCTTCAACAGGCGCGGGGGGTGGTGCGATGCGGATCGGCACCGAGCTGACCTGGGGCGCCTGCGGCACGACGGCGGTCTGGGCGCCATTGAGGACCGGCGGATCGAACAGCATCGTGTAGTCACGCACGATGCGACCCGAGGACCAGTTGGCCTCGAGGATCAGGTCCACATAGGGTTCATTGACGGCCCGCACATTGCTCAGGCGCAGGTACTGCTGCCCGTTGGCGCGTTTTTGCAGGGAGATCTGCAGGCCATTGAGGGCCGAGCTGTATTCCATGCCGCTGGCACGGAAGGTGTCGGGCAAGGCCACCCGGGGCCGCAGTGAGGACGCTTCGTCCTCGCTGATCTCCAGGATCTCGATCTCGGCGCGCAGAGGTTCGCCCAGCGCTGACTGGACCATGATGCGCCCCAGCGATAGCGCAGCAGCTTGTGACCCCCACAAACCGAGAACCGAGGCAGAGGCCAGGGCCAAGGCGGTTCTTTGCCAGCGTGTTTTGGAAATCAATTTAGGGGCCTCCGATGATCGGGCGACAAATAGCGAAAACAGTCATGCTGGGTGATCCCCAAACATGAGCCTTGAATCTGGAAAAGTACCTTAACATCAATACTTTAGCCTGACAAGCTGAGAAAGCGCTTAACCTTCTTGACCTAAGCCGGGCAGCCTTCCCTGGGCCTCATTTGTTGTTCAATGGCAACGAGTGCAAGGCCCAAGGGGTATCAGGCCTGCAGCAGGATGCGCAGCATGCGGCGCAGCGGCTCGGCAGCGCCCCACAAGAGCTGGTCACCGACCGTGAAGGCACCCAGGTAATCGTTGCCCATGGCCAGCTTGTGCAGGCGGCCGACCGGAACAGTCAGCGTGCCCGTCACGGCGGCCGGGGTCAGTTCGCGCTCGGTGATCTCGCGTTGGTTGGGGACCACTTTCACCCAGTCGTTGGCGCCAGCCAGCAGGCCTTCGATCTCGGCCAGGGGAACGTCCTTCTTGAGCTTGATGGTGAGGCCTTGCGAGTGGCAGCGCATGGCGCCGATGCGCACGCACAGGCCGTCGATCGGGATGCTGCCGGCGCTGCGGAAGGCCGGGTTGCCCAGGATCTTGTTGCATTCAGCGCCGCCCTTCCACTCTTCCTTGCTCTGGCCGTGTTCGACGGGCACGTCGATCCAGGGGATCAGGCTGCCGGCCAGGGCCGTGTTGCGGAAGTTCTTGGTGGGGAAGCTGGCGTCGCGCATGGTGGCGGCCACCTTGCGGTCGATGTCCAGGATGGCCGAGGCCGGATCGGCCAGCTCGGCCTTGACGGCGTCGTGCAGGGCGCCCATCTGGCTCAGCAGTTCGCGCATGTTCTGCGCGCCGGCGCCGGAGGCAGCCTGGTAGGTCATGGCGCTGACCCATTCGACCAGGCCGGCCTTGAACAGGCCGCCCATGCCCATGAGCATCAGGCTCACGGTGCAGTTGCCGCCGATCCAGTTGCGGCCACCCTTGGCCAGCGACTGGTCGATCACGTGGCGGTTGACGGGGTCCAGGATGATGACGGCATCGTCGGCCATGCGCAGCGAAGAAGCGGCGTCGATCCAGTGGCCCTTCCAGCCGGCAGCGCGCAGCTTCGGGTACACCTCTTTCGTGTAATCACCGCCCTGGCAGGTCAGGACGATGTCGCACTTCTTGAGGTCCTCGATGCTGTTGGCGTCCTTGAGGGTGGTTTCGTTCCTGGCCTGTGCCGGAGCCTTGCCGCCGGCGTTGGAGGTCGAGAAGAACACGGGCTCGATCAGGCCGAAGTCGCCTTCGGCCTGCATGCGGTCCATCAGGACCGAACCCACCATGCCTCGCCAGCCGACGAGACCTACGACATTGCCTACCTTGCTCATCACATGCCCTTTCAATCAAATCCTGTTTACCCGGCTCGTCGGCCGGGAGGGCGTGACGAACCGGGAGCTGTTCAGCCCTTGGTTTTCGTAATGGCGGCGACCACCGCGTCGCCCATCTCGCGGGTGCCCACTTTCGTGGTGCCTGCCGACCAGATGTCTGCCGTGCGCAGTCCGGACGCAAGCACGCTCTTGACGGCCGACTCGATACGGTCGGCGGCCGTGGCCTGGTTGAGCGAGAAGCGGAGCATCATGGCAGCAGACAGTATTGTAGCCAGCGGGTTGGCCACGCCCTTGCCGGCGATGTCCGGCGCGCTGCCGTGGCTGGGCTCGTACAGGCCCTGGTTCTTGCTGTTCAGGCTGGCCGAGGGCAGCATGCCGATGGAGCCCGTCAGCATGGCGGCTTCGTCCGAGAGGATGTCGCCGAACATATTGCCGGTCACGATCACGTCAAAGCTCTTGGGCGCCTTGACCAGTTGCATGGCTGCGTTGTCCACGTACATGTGGCTCAGTTCCACGTCCGGGTAGTCCTTGTGCACCTCGGTGACCACGTCCTTCCAGAACTGGAAGGTTTCGAGCACATTGGCCTTGTCCACGCTGGTGACCTTCTTGTTGCGCTTGCGCGCGGCCTGGAAGGCCGTGTGGGCAATGCGCTCGATCTCCGGCCGGCTGTAGCGCATGGTGTCGAAGGCTTCCTCGGCACCGGGGAAGTGGCCATCCACGGCCGTGCGGCGACCGCGCGGCTGGCCGAAGTAGATGTCGCCCGTGAGTTCACGCACGATCAGGATGTCCAGGCCAGCAATGAGCTCGGGCTTGAGGCTCGACGCACCCACGAGCTCTTCGTAGCAGATGGCCGGGCGGAAATTGGCGTACAGGCCCAGGTGCTTGCGCAGGCCCAGGATAGCTTGCTCAGGGCGCAGGGCGCGCTCGAGCTTGTCGTATTTCCAGTCGCCGACGGCGCCGAAGAGGATGGCGTCGGACGCCTTGGCCAGGTTCAGTGTGGCGTCGGGCAGGGGGTGGCCCGCAGCCTCATAGGCCGCACCGCCCACGGGAGCGGTTTCCATTTCGAACTTGAGGTCCAGGACTTTGAGGACCTTGACGGCCTCGGCCACGATTTCGGTACCGATGCCGTCACCCGGCAGAACTGCGATTTTCATAATCAGACTCTAGAGTGTTGAGGACAGAGCTTGCGCTACGCGCTGCGGTCTGTCCCACAAAATTTCAGGATGGGAGCGATCAGCCGAGCATGGTATGCGCAAGCCAGGGTTTTTGCGCCAGGCGCTGGGCTTCGAAGGCGGCGATCTTGTCCTTATGGCGCAGGGTCAGGCCGATGTCGTCGAAACCGTTGAGCAGGCAGTACTTGCGGAAGGCCTGAACGTCGAAGGGAATCTCCTCACCCTGCGGCTTGACGATGACCTGGCGTTCCAGGTCCACGGTCAGCTGGTAGCCGGGGAAGGCCAGGCACTCGTCGAACAGCTGGGCCACTGTGGCCTCGGGCAGGACGATGGGCAACAGGCCGTTCTTGAAGCTGTTGTTGAAGAAGATGTCGGCAAAACTCGGCGCGATGATGGCGCGGAAACCGTATTGGTCCAGCGCCCATGGCGCGTGTTCACGCGAAGAACCGCAGCCGAAGTTCTTGCGTGCCAACAGCACGGAGGCGCCGGCGTAGCGCGGCTGGTTCAGCACGAAGTCCGGGTTGGGTTTGCGGCTCTTGGGATCCTGGCCCGGGTAGCCGGCGTCCAGGTAACGCCACTCGTCGAACAGGTTGGGGCCGAAGCCGGTCTTGCGGATGGACTTCAGGAACTGCTTGGGGATGATGGCGTCGGTGTCGACGTTCTCGCGGTCCATCGGGGCCACGAGACCCTTGTGCACGGTGAATTTCTGCATGGGGACCTCTCAGGAGAACTTGCGGATGTCGACGAAGTGGCCATGCACGGCAGCTGCAGCAGCCATGGCCGGGCTGACCAGGTGGGTGCGGCCCCCTGCGCCCTGGCGCCCTTCGAAGTTGCGGTTGCTGGTGGAAGCGCAGCGCTCGCCCGGCTCCAGGCGGTCGGCGTTCATAGCCAGGCACATGGAGCAGCCGGGCTCGCGCCATTCGAAGCCCGCGGCCTTGAAGATCTCATGCAGGCCTTCGCGTTCGGCCTGTTCCTTGACCTGGCCCGAACCGGGCACGACCAGGGCCAGGCGGACGTTCTTGGCAACCTTCTGCCCGAGCTTCTTGACCACGGCGGCGGCCTCGCGCATGTCCTCGATGCGGCTGTTGGTGCAGGAGCCGATGAAGACCTTGTCGATGGCGATGTCGGCCAGGGCTTTGCCGGGCTCCAGGCCCATATAGGTCAGGGCGCGCTCGATGGCGCCACGCTTGTTGGCGTCCTTTTCCTTGTCCGGATCGGGCACACGGCCGTCGATGCCCAGCACCATCTCGGGCGAGGTGCCCCAGGTGACCTGCGGCAGGATCTGCGTGGCGTCGAGTTCGACCACGGTGTCGAACTTCGCGTCGGCATCCGACTTGAGCGTCTTCCAGTAGGCGACGGCCTGCTCCCACTCCACGCCCGTGGGCGAAAGCGGACGGCCCTTGACGTACTCGATGGTCTTGTCGTCCACTGCCACCAGGCCGGCGCGCGCGCCGCCTTCGATGGCCATGTTGCAGACCGTCATGCGGCCTTCCATGGACAGGGCACGGATGGCGGAGCCGGCGAACTCGATGGTGTAGCCGGTGCCGCCGGCCGTGCCGATCTTGCCGATGATGGCCAGCACGATGTCCTTGGCCGTGACGCCGCGAGCCACCTGGCCCTCGACTTTGATCAGCATGTTCTTCGCCTTCTTGGCCAGCAGGGTCTGCGTGGCCATCACGTGCTCGACCTCGCTGGTGCCGATGCCGTGCGCCAGTGCGCCAAAGGCGCCGTGGGTCGAGGTGTGCGAATCACCGCAGACCACGGTCATGCCGGGCAGGGTGGCGCCGTTCTCCGGGCCGATCACGTGCACGATGCCCTGGCGCTTGGACAGGAAGGGGAAGAAGGCGGCGGCACCGGATTCCTTGATGTTGGCATCCAGCGTGGTGATCTGTTCCTTGCTGATCGGGTCGGCAATGCCGTCGTAGCCGAGTTCCCAGCCCGTGGTCGGGGTGTTGTGGTCGGCGGTGGCCACGATGGAGCTCACGCGCCAGACCTTGCGGCCGGCCTGGCGCAGGCCTTCGAAGGCCTGCGGGCTGGTCACTTCATGGACCAGGTGGCGGTCGATGTAGAGGACGGCAGTGCCGTCTTCCTCGGTGTGGACGACGTGCTCGTCCCAGATCTTGTCGTAAAGGGTGCGTCCCATGGTGTCCTCTGCAGAGTTTTCGATTTTAGGGGCTTGCCGGTGTGGCGGTGAGGTGGTCCACCAGCAGCCGCGCGGTGACAGGCAGGGTGGAAAAGTCGCGGGCGACGAGCTCGATGCGGCGGTGCGCCCAGTCGTCCTGGAGGGGCACACAGGCCAGCTTGCCCACGCCGTGCATGAGTTCGAAGGCGCGGCGCGGCATCACGCCCACGCCCAGGCCGTTGTGGATCATGCGGCACATGGCGTCCAGGCCCGTGACGTGAATGCGCAGGCGGATGCTGCGGCCGGCAGCCGCGGCGGCTTCGCGCATGGCCAGGTAGATGGAACTGGTGGCGTGCAGGCCCACATGGTCCCAGTCCAGGGTCTGCACGAAGGCTATGGCGCCGGCCGAGGCCAGCGGATGGCCCTGGGGCACGATAAGCACGAGTTGATCTTGCCGGTAGGGCAGGGTCTGCAGCTCACCCGTGCCGACCGCCACATTGCAGACGCCGAGGTCGGCGGCACCTTCCTGCACGGCGCGAACGACCTCGGTGCTCAGATGCTCTTCGAGGTCGATCTTGACCTGCTCGTGCTCGCGGATGAAGGCGCCCAGGTCTTCGGGCAAAAACTGCACGATGGCCGAGATGCTGGCGTGTACCCGCACATGACCTCGCACACCGTCCACATACTCACTGAGCTCGCCCTGCATCTTTTCCAGGCTGTAGAGCACGGAGCGCGCGTGGTGCAGCAGGCTCTCACCGGCTGGCGTGAGGTCTACCCCACGCGTGTGTCGATACAGCAGCGGGGTGCCCAGCGTGGCTTCGAGGTCAGCCAGGCGTTTGCTGATAGCCGAGGCGGCAATGAATTCACGCTCGGCCGCTTTGCCGATGCTGCCGAGTTCGCAGACGGCTACGAACAGCTGCAGGGACGTGAGGTCCATGCGGCGCGCGAAGCTGCGGTCGGCGGTTTTCATCGGGTGCATCGGGGTTTGTCGTCGCGTTTGGCGATGAGTTTCCCGATTTTCCCTTATGAGGGACCTGTTTGTCATCGTGATTCACGATGACTGTGCTGCCTGACGGGGGATGCCGGCTGCCGGGAGCTCAGTCGACGATCAGGCTTGTGTTGAGCACGCGCACGCGGTGGTCCACGTAATACCCACCGAATTCGGTGTAACGCAGCACCAGGCGTTGGCAGGCCTGGCAGCGCCAGACATCGCAGCGGTTGTAGGGGAACCAGGCCAGGGCCACCGGGGCGTTGGGGTCGTCATAACGCGTGCCGGCGGGGTGGTATTCCTCGAAGGTCGGCTCGTAGACCTCGGGGTCGCGCAGGGTGGCGAGCTGGGTCATGAGCGCAGCGGGCCAGCGCTCCTCGGTCAGGCTGGTCCAGCCGGTGTAGACACCCAGGCCGCAGGCACAAGGGTCCGTGCCCGGGGCTTCGGCTTGCAGGGCGCGCAGTTCGGCGGCGAGCCGGATCAGTTTCATGCGTATGTCCCAAAGAAAAAGCCCGCCGACGTTGCCGTGCGGCGGGCTGTGTGGCGCGGCTTAGCGCTTGGCCAGCGGCGGCACGTCGCGGCGCGGCGAGCCGGTGAAGAGCTGGCGCGGACGGCCGATCTTGTACTCGGGGTCGCTGATCATCTCGTTGAGCTGGGCAATCCAGCCCACGGTGCGGGCCAGCGAGAAGATGCCGGTGAACAGGTTGACCGGGATGCCGATGGCGCGCTGCACGATGCCCGAATAGAAGTCCACGTTCGGGTAGAGCTTGCGCTGCACGAAGTAGTCGTCTTCCAGGGCGATCTTTTCCAGGGCCATGGCCAGCTTGAACAGCGGATCGTTCTCCAGGCCCATCTCCTGCAGCACTTCCTTGCAGGTTTCCTGCATGAGCTTGGCGCGCGGGTCGTAGTTCTTGTAGACACGGTGACCGAAGCCCATGAGCTTGACGCCTGAGTTCTTGTCCTTGGCCTGCTTGATGAACTCGCCGATCTTCTCGACGCCGCCGTTCTTCTGGATGTCACCCAGCATGTTGAGTGCGGCCTCGTTGGCGCCACCGTGGGCCGGGCCCCAGAGGCAGGCCACGCCGGCGGCGATGGCTGCAAACGGGTTGGTGCCGGAGGAGCCGCACAGACGCACGGTCGAGGTGGAGGCGTTCTGCTCGTGGTCGGCGTGCAGGATGAAGATGCGGTCCAGGGCGCGCTCGAGCACCGGATTGACCTGGTAATCCTCGCAGGGCGTGCCGAACATCATGCGCAGGAAGTTGCCTGCGTAGCTGAGGTCGTTGCGCGGGTACATATAGGGCTGGCCCACGCCGTACTTGTAGGCCATGGCCACCAGGGTGGGCATCTTGGCGATCAGGCGGATGGCGGCAATCTCGCGGTGCTCGGGATTGTTGATGTCCGTGCTGTCGTGGTAGAAGGCCGACAGGGCACCGACCAGGCCGGTCAGCACCGCCATGGGGTGGGCGTCGCGGCGGAAACCACGCAGGAAGAACTGCATCTGCTCGTTGACCATGGTGTGCATGGTCACGCGCTTGGTGAAGTCAGTCTTCTTCTGGGCGTCCGGCAGGTCACCGTAGAGCAGCAGGTGGCAGGTTTCCAGGAAGTCGCACTGGGTGGCCAACTGCTCGATCGGGTAGCCGCGGTACAGCAGCTCACCCTTGTCGCCATCGATGTAGGTGATGGCGGACTGGCAGGATGCCGTGGACAGGAAGCCCGGGTCATAGGTGAACATGCCGGTCTGGCCGTAGAGCTTGCGGATGTCGATCACGTCCGGGCCGATATTGCCCTGGTAGACCGGCAGCTCCATGCTGGGGGTGCCGTTACTGAACGACAGGGTGGCTTTGTTGTCAGCGAGTTTCATGGGGGCCTTTCAGCAGGTTTCTCTCAACATTTTCAAAACTTCTTGCACATCCGCGCGGTCCAGCTCGGGGCTGACTTCGGCCAGCGGTTTGCGACCCAGGTGCAGGTCCAGCAGGTCGTTGTCGCTCAGATCCATCAGATCGGTCAGACCCTGCGACTGGCGAACGGTCAGCGAGGACTCGAACTTGCGGAAAAAACGTTCGATGAAAAGGTCGTTTTCCAGCAGGCCGCGGCGGCAACGCCACTTCAGCTTGCTCAGGCCCCTCTCGTCGATCAGTTCATTGTCCACGGCGAATCTGCTGGTTTGCTTACACCGCGCGGGCGACCATCATTTCCTTGATCTTGCCGATCGCCTTGGTCGGGTTCAGACCCTTGGGGCAGACGTCGACGCAGTTCATGATGGAGTGGCAGCGGAACAGGCGGTAGGGGTCTTCCAGGTTGTCCAGGCGTTCGCCGGTGGCCTGGTCGCGGCTGTCGGCGAGGAAGCGGTAGGCCTGCAGCAGGCCGGCCGGGCCGACGAACTTGTCCGGGTTCCACCAGAAGCTCGGGCAGCTGGTGGAGCAGCTGGCGCACAGGATGCACTCGTACAGGCCGTTGAGCTCTTCACGCTCTTCGGGGCTCTGCAGGCGCTCCTTCTCGGGGGGGACGTTGTCGTTGACCAGGTAGGGCTTGATCGAGTGGTACTGCTTGAAGAACTGCGTCATGTCGACGATCAGGTCGCGCACCACCGGCAGGCCGGGCAGGGGCTTGAGCACCACGGTGCCCTTGAGCGTGTTCATATTGGTCAGGCAGGCCAGACCGTTCTTGCCGTTGATGTTCATGGCGTCCGAGCCGCACACGCCTTCACGGCAGGAGCGGCGGAAGGACAGAGTGGGGTCGACCGCCTTGAGCTTGATCAGGGCGTCGAGCAGCATGCGTTCGTTGCCGTCGAGTTCGACCTCGAGGGTCTGCATGTAGGGCTTGGCGTCCTTGTCCGGGTCGTAGCGATAGATCTGGAACGTGCGTAGGGTCATGATGTCACCTGTTCTATTCAGTTGGGGTCAGAGCACATCGCTGCGCGAGTGGTCTGACCCGCAAGGTTTCAGAATGTACGAACCTTGGGCGGGACGGATTCGACCGTCAGCGGCTTGAGGTTGACCGGCTTGTAGCTCAGGCTGTTGCTCGCGCTGTGCCACAGGGTGTGTTTCATCCAGTTGGCATCGTCGCGGCCCAGCGGTGCCACCGCGTCATCCACCGGGCGCTCGTAGTCGCTCACGGTATGGGCGCCGCGGCATTCCTTGCGGGCAGCGGCGGAGACCATGGTGGCCTGGGCGCATTCGATCAGGTTATCGACTTCCAGCGCCTCGATGCGCGCGGTGTTGAAGACCTTGGAGGTGTCCTTCAGGCCGATGTGCTTGCTGCGCTCGCGCAGGGCGGCGATCTTCTTGACGCCCTCGTCCATGCTGGCCTGGGTGCGGAACACGCCGGCGTGCTGCTGCATGGCAGCGCGCATGTCATTGGCCACGTTCTGGGCGTATTCGCCGTTGCTGGCGGAATCCAGCCGCGCCAGGCGCGCCAGCGTGCGGTCGGCGGCATCGGCCGGCAGCGACTTGTGCGACTTGGTGCGCGAAGCGAAGTCGACGATGTGGTTGCCGGCGGCACGGCCGAACACCAGCAGGTCGAGCAGGGAGTTGGTGCCCAGGCGGTTGGCGCCGTGCACGCTGACGCAGGAGCATTCGCCCACGGCGTACAGGCCGTTGACGACCTTGTTGCTGCTGCCGTCATGCACCACCACCTGGCCGTTGATGTTGGTCGGGATGCCGCCCATCTGGTAGTGGATGGTGGGCACCACGGGGATCGGCTCCTTCGTGATGTCCACGTTGGCGAAGTTGACGCCGATCTCGTAGACCGAGGGCAGGCGCTTGTGGATGGTCTCGGCGCCCAGGTGGTCGAGCTTGAGCATCACGTAGTCCTTGTTCGGACCGCAGCCGCGACCTTCCTTGATCTCCTGGTCCATGCAGCGCGAGACGAAGTCGCGCGGTGCCAGGTCCTTCAGGGTCGGGGCATAACGCTCCATGAAGCGCTCGCCATTGCTGTTGAGCAGGATGGCGCCTTCACCGCGGCAGCCTTCCGTCAGCAGCACGCCCGCGCCGGCCACGCCGGTGGGGTGGAACTGCCAGAACTCCATGTCCTGCAGCGGGATGCCGGCGCGCGCCGCCATGCCCAGGCCGTCGCCGGTGTTGATGAAGGCGTTGGTGGAAGCCGCGAAGATGCGGCCGGCGCCACCGGTGGCCAGCAGCACGGTCTTGGCGTGCAGCACGTGCAGGTCGCCGGTTTCCATCTCAAGAGCGGTCACGCCCACCACGTCGCCTTCGGCATCGCGGACCAGGTCCAGGGCCATCCATTCGACGAAGAACTGGGTGCGCGCTGCCACGTTCTGCTGGTACAGGGTGTGCAGCATGGCGTGGCCGGTGCGGTCGGCTGCAGCGCAGGCGCGCTGCACGGGCTTCTCGCCGTAGTTGGCCGTATGGCCGCCGAAGGGGCGCTGGTAGATGGTGCCGTCCGGGTTGCGGTCGAAGGGCATGCCCATGTGCTCCAGGTCGTACACGACCTTGGGCGCTTCGCGGCACATGAATTCGATGGCGTCCTGGTCACCCAGCCAGTCGGAGCCCTTGACGGTGTCGTAGAAATGGTAGTGCCAGTTGTCCTCGGACATATTGCCCAGCGAGGCACCGATGCCGCCCTGGGCCGCCACGGTGTGCGAGCGGGTCGGGAACACCTTGGACAGCACGGCCACGTTCAGGCCGGCGCGGGCCAGTTGCAGCGAGGCGCGCATGCCGGAGCCGCCGGCCCCGACGATGACGACGTCAAATTTGCGCTTGGATACGGAATAGGACATGGGTCAGAGTCTCCACAGGACTTGGATGGCCCAGCCGGCACAGCCAGCCAGCCAGACGATGGTGAATACCTGCAGGGACAGGCGCAGCCAGACCGGCTTGACGTAATCCATCCAGATTTCGCGCATGCCGACCCAGACGTGCCAGATCAGTGCGACGATGATGGCGAAGGTCAGGGCCTTCATCCATTGCGGCGCGAAGATGCCGGCCCAGCCCTCGTAGCCCAGGGGGCCGCGAGTGACCAGCACCTTGACCAGCACGATGAGGGTGAACAGGACCATGAGGGCGGCGGTGACGCGCTGGGCCAGCCAGTCGCGCAGGCCATAGTGCGCACCGACGACGAGGCGCTTGGAGCCGTAGTTGACGGACATAGTAGGTTTCCTAGTCAGTGAGGGCAGAGCTGGGGATCAGGCTCGCCATTAATACAGATTGAACAGCTTGGCGCCCAGCACGGCGGTCAGGCCCAGGCTGAGCACCAGCGTCACGATGGCCGAGCGGCGGCCGAATTCCTTGCTCACGGCGTGCGCCACGTCCATCCACAGGTGACGCAGGCCGGCCACGATGTGGTGCAGAAAGGCCCAGATCAGGCCCAGGGCGACCAGCTTGATGAACCAGCCCGGCAGGAAGCCCAGACCGGTGCTGAAGGCAGCGCTGAAACGGGCGTACGAGAACTCGGAGGACACCGAGGTGTCGAACAGCCAGATGATGAAGGGCAGCAGCAGGAACATGATCAGACCGCTGATGCGATGCATGCCGGACACGAGAGCGGCCAGTGGCCAGCGATACGTCGGCAGGTCCTTGAAGGCGTTGATGTTGCGGAACTCGGGGCGCTGTGGCCGGGAGGAGGTGGCAAGCTCAGTCATGGGTGGGCTTTCTGTGGATGTAACCGCTTTGTAATTTTCGGGCTTTCGCAGCGGCAAATTCTATTGCAATGCAGCATTCATTGCTCTGTGGCGGCGGATTCATTCTGCGATCCACGGCTCGTAACCAAGTTTCTCAGCTCAGGACATTGCGGTAATGGTGTGTGTCGGTCAGGTACAGGCCACGACGCAGTTCCATGGGCGCGTCGTTATAGGTATAGGCAATACGCTCCACACTCAGCAGCGGCGTGTTCCGGCCCACCTTGAGCAGGGCGCATTGGGCTGCGTCGGGCAAGACGGCGCGGATCTTCTCTTCGGCGCGCACCATGCGTACGCCGAATTCGGTTTCGAACAATTCGTACATATGGCCGTGATGCTGGCTCAGGCGCTCAGCGGTCAGTCCCTTGAAGGGCAGGCCGGGCAGCCACAGGTCTTCCAGGATGGTGGGGCGACCCGCGAAGGACAGCACGCGCCGCGCCTGCAGCACGCTGTCGCCGCTACGCAGCGCCAGCGCGCGCGCGATCTCGGCGCTGGCACGCAGGCGCTTGCAGTCGATGATGTTGCGTTCGGCCGGCCCTTCGCTCTGGCGGTCGCCCTGGTCGGGCATCAGGCGCAGGAAACGGTATTGCACATGCTGCTCGGCATGGGTGGCCACGAAGGTGCCTTTGCCCTGGCGGCGCACCAGCAGGTGTTCGGCCGCCAGTTCATCGATGGCCTTGCGCACCGTGCCCTGGCTCACGCGGTAGCGCGCGGCCAGGTCCATCTCACTGGGGATGGCCTCGCCCGGCTTCCATTCACCCGACTGCAGGCTTTGCAGGATCAGGCCCTTGATCTGCTGGTACAGGGGGCTGAAGGCCGGTGCAGCCGCTCCCGGCCCGCCGCTTTCTGCGGAGGGGTCGGCCAGGGAGGGCGAGCTGGGGGTCATAAGGGCGGCCGGGGCATGAAGTGAGAGGGGATTATCAGTCCGAATCATATCTTATATAAGACATAAGACAAATTGATAAATTGGTGTTTTCGCGCTACACTTTCGGGTACATCCGGGGTACCACCGGCACGCTGTCCGGCACGGTTCCATGGTCACCCATCCCACATCATCATCTGGAGTTTCCAACATGAGCAAAAAGCCCGTTCGCGTCGCCGTCACCGGAGCCGCCGGTCAAATCGGTTACGCCCTGCTGTTCCGCATCGCTTCCGGCGAAATGCTGGGCAAGGACCAGCCCGTCATCCTGCAACTGCTGGAAATCCCCGACGAGAAGGCCCAGAAGGCGCTTAAGGGCGTGATGATGGAGCTCGAAGACTGCGCTTTCCCGCTGCTGGCCGGCATGGAAGCCCACAGCGACCCGATGACCGCCTTCAAGGACACCGATTACGCCCTGCTGGTGGGTTCGCGTCCGCGCGGCCCGGGCATGGAACGTGCCGAGCTGCTGGCCGTCAACGGCGCCATCTTCACGGCCCAGGGCAAGGCCCTGAACGCCGTGGCTTCGCGCAAGGTCAAGGTGCTGGTGGTCGGCAACCCGGCCAACACCAACGCCTACATTGCCATGAAGAGCGCGCCTGACCTGCCGCGCAAGAATTTCACCGCCATGCTGCGCCTGGACCACAACCGCGCTGCCAGCCAGATCGCCGCCAAGACCGGCAAGGCCGTGGCCGACATCGAGAAGCTCACCGTCTGGGGCAACCATTCGCCCACCATGTACGCTGACTATCGCTTCGCCACCATCAAGGGCGAGAGCGTGGCCAAGATGATCAACGACCAGGAATGGAACGCCAATGTGTTCCTGCCCACCGTGGGCAAGCGCGGCGCTGCCATCATCGAGGCGCGCGGCCTGTCCTCCGCCGCTTCGGCTGCCAACGCCGCCATCGACCACATGCGCGACTGGGCCCTGGGCACCAACGGCAAGTGGGTCACCATGGGCATTCCTTCGGACGGCCAGTACGGTATCCCGAAGGACGTCATGTTCGGCTTCCCTGTCACCTGCGAAGGCGGCGAGTACAAGCTGGTCGAAGGCCTGGCCATCGACGAATTCAGCCAGAAGTGCATCGACAAGACCCTGGCCGAGCTGGTGGGTGAGCAGGACGGCGTCAAGCACCTGCTGTAATTTCCATGGCTCACCCGCGCGACATCCTCCTCGGCGCCCAGGCCGCAGCCGGCTTCCTGCCGGTCTGCGACCATTACAGCGGCGTCGAGCTGCGCATGCGCAAGAGCCTGCAGCTGCAGGCGGAGATGACGGCCGAGTTCGGCGCCTGCGTGTTCGACGTCTCGCTCGACTGCGAAGACGGCGCGCCCGTGGGCGGCGAGCGTGACCATACACTGATGGTGGTGGCGCTGGCCAACGAGGCCCAGGCCAGTGCACGAAAGGCGGCCTTGCCTGCAACGCCCCGCATCGCGGTGCGCGTCCATCCGGTGGACCATGCGGCCTTCGACGCCGATGTGGCCACCATCGTCGGTGGCGCCGGTAAAGCCTTGTGCCATCTCATGATCCCCAAGGTCGAGACGGTGGCCGATGTCGAGCGCGCCGTGGCGGCGATCGATGCAGCCGCCCGCGCCGCCGGGCGTGCCGATCCGCTGCCCTTGCAGGTGCTGCTGGAATCGCCGGCGGCCGTGCACCGTGCGTTTGACATCGCCGCGCATCCGCGCGTGCAGTCCATCAGCTTCGGTCTCATGGACTTTGTATCGGCCCATGGGGGTGCCATTCCCGACAGCGCCATGAGTTCGCGGCCCGACCAAGTGACGGGGGAACTGGGCCAGTTCACGCACCCTCTGGTCTTGCGCGCCAAGCTGGAGATCGCCGCGGCCTGCCACGCCCACGGCAAAGTGCCTTCTCATTGTGTGGTGACTGAATTCAGCGACACTGAAGCCATGAAGGCTGCAGCCCGCAAGGCTTCGCGCGAGTTCGGTTACACGCGCATGTGGAGCATCCACCCGAGCCAGATCCGGCCCATCCTGGAGGCGCTCGCGCCCAGCGGGGCCGATATCGAGCGCGCCGCCGCCATCATCGAGGCGGCCGAGCGGGCGCAGTGGGCCCCCGTGAGTTTTGAGGGGCAACTGCACGACCGTGCCAGCTACCGTTATTTCTGGCAGGTGCTGGAGCGTGCCCACCAGACCGGGCGCGCGCTGCCCGCCGCCATGCAAGCCTATTTCGCGACCCCGGTCGCACTGGAAACCCCCGCTGTTCCCGCCTGAGGCGAGAGCGCTTTTTTGAATTGCTAAGAAGGAGTCACCATGTTGCAAGCCTACCGCGCCCATGTCGCTGAACGAGCCGCACTCGGCATCCCCCCGCTGCCGCTGACGGCCAAGCAGACCGGCGAGCTGATCGAGTTGCTCAAGAATCCGCCCAAGGGCGAAGAGACCACCCTGGTCGAGCTGATCACGCACCGCGTGCCGGCCGGCGTGGACGACGCGGCCAAGGTCAAGGCCAGCTATCTGGCGGCCGTGGCCCACGGCACCGAAAAATGCAGCCTGATCTCGCGCGAGAAGGCCACCGAGCTGCTGGGCACCATGCTGGGCGGCTACAACCTGACCCCGCTGATCGACCTGCTGGACGACGCCCAGGTGGGCAAGGTCGCCGCCGAGGGCCTGAAGAAGACCCTGCTGATGTTCGACCAGTTCCACGACGTGCAGGAAAAGGCCGCCAAGGGCAATGCCAATGCCAAGGCCGTGGTCCAGAGCTGGGCCGATGCCGAGTGGTTCACCAGCCGCCCCGAAGTGCCCAAGAGCATCAAGCTCACCGTGCTCAAGGTGACCGGTGAGACCAACACCGACGACCTGTCGCCCGCGCCCGACGCCTGGAGCCGCCCGGACATCCCGCTGCACGCTCTGGCCATGCTCAAGAACAAGCGTGACGGCATCACGCCCGAGGAAGACGGCAAGCGCGGCCCGATCAAGTTCATCGAAGACCTGCGCGCCCGCGGCAACCTGGTGGCCTACGTCGGCGACGTGGTGGGCACCGGCTCCTCGCGCAAATCGGCGACCAACAGCGTGCTGTGGTTCACCGGCGAGGACATCCCCTTCGTGCCGAACAAGCGCTACGGCGGTGTCTGCCTGGGCTCCAAGATCGCCCCGATCTTCTACAACACCATGGAAGACGCCGGTGCCCTGCCGATCGAGCTGGACGTGAGCCAGATGAACATGGGCGACACCATCGAACTTCGCCCCTATGAAGGCAAGGCCCTCAAGGACGGCAAGGTCATCGCCGAGTTCACGGTTCGCAGCGAGGTGCTGTTCGACGAGGTGCGCGCCGGTGGCCGCATCCCGTTGATCATCGGCCGCGGCCTGACCGGCAAGGCGCGCGAGGCCCTGGGCCTGCCCCCGAGCACCCTGTTCCGCCTGCCGCAAGTGCCCAAGGCCACAGGCAAGGGCTTCACGCTGGCCCAGAAGATGGTCGGCCGCGCCTGCGGCCTGCCCGAAGGCAAGGGCGTGGTGCCCGGTACCTATTGCGAACCCAAGATGACCTCGGTCGGTTCGCAGGACACCACCGGCACCATGACGCGCGACGAACTCAAGGACCTGGCCTGCCTGGGCTTCAGCTCTGACCTCGTCATGCAGTCCTTCTGCCACACCGCCGCCTATCCGAAGCCGGTGGACGTGAAGATGCACCATGAGCTGCCCGAGTTCATGAGCAACCGCGGCGGCATCTCGCTCAAGCCCGGCGACGGCATCATCCACAGCTGGCTCAACCGCATGCTGCTGCCCGATACCGTGGGCACCGGCGGCGACAGCCACACCCGCTTCCCCATCGGCATCTCCTTCCCCGCCGGCTCCGGCCTGGTGGCCTTCGCCGCTGCCACCGGCGTCATGCCCCTGGACATGCCCGAATCGGTGCTGGTGCGCTTCAAGGGCAAGATGCAGCCCGGCGTCACCCTGCGTGACCTGGTGCACGCCATCCCGCTGTACGCCATCAAGCAAGGCCTGCTGACGGTCGAGAAGAAGGGCAAGAAGAACGCCTTCTCCGGCCGCATCCTCGAGATCGAGGGCCTGCCGGACCTCAAGGTCGAACAGGCCTTCGAGCTGGCCGACGCCTCGGCCGAGCGCTCCGCCGCCGGTTGCACGGTGGCGCTGAACAAGGAACCGATCATCGAGTACATCAACAGCAATATCGTGCTGCTGAAGAACCTGATTGCCAATGGTTACCACGATGAGCGGACCATCAGCCGCCGCATCAAGGCCATGGAAGCCTGGCTGGCCAAGCCCGAGCTGCTCAAGGCCGACAAGGACGCCGAGTACGCTCATGTGGTCGAGATCGACCTCAACGAGATCACCGAACCCATCGTCTGCTGCCCGAACGACCCGGACGACGCCAAGACCCTGTCCGACGTGGCCGGCGCCAAGATCGACGAAGTGTTCATCGGTTCGTGCATGACCAATATCGGTCACTTCCGTGCCGCCTCCAAGCTGCTCGAAGGCAAGAAGGACATCCCGGTCAAGCTGTGGATGGCCCCGCCGACCAAGATGGATGCGCAGCAGCTCAGCGAGGAAGGTCACTACGGCGTCTTCGGCGCGGCCGGCGCCCGCATGGAAATGCCGGGCTGCAGCCTGTGCATGGGCAACCAGGCGCAGGTGAAGGAAGGCGCCACCGTGATGTCCACCAGCACGCGCAACTTCCCCAACCGCCTGGGCAAGAACACCAATGTCTACCTGGGCTCGGCCGAACTGGCCGCCATCTGCTCCAAGCTCGGCCGCATCCCGACCAAGGCCGAGTACCAGGCCGATATGGGGGTCCTGTCCGCCAACGGCGACAAGGTCTACAAGTACCTGAACTTCGACCAGATCAGCGAGTACAAGGACGTGGCCGACAAGGTCACCGCCTGATCCACACGAGCTGTTGATCCGAAGCCCTGTGGCGCAAGCCGCAGGGCTTTTTTCATGGGCCCGTCGATAATTCGGGGCATGAACTCCCTCCAGTCCATCCCTTTCTCGCTGCAGACGGTGCTGCTGCTGATCGGCAGCAATGTCTTCATGACCTTTGCCTGGTACGGCCACCTGAAGAACCTGGCGACGGCGCCATGGTACTGGGCGGCGCTGGCCAGCTGGGGCATTGCCTTGTTCGAGTACCTGCTGCAGGTGCCGGCCAACCGTATCGGCTTCCAGCAGGCGGGCTTCACCGTCGGCCAGCTCAAGATCGTGCAGGAAGTCATCACGCTCAGCGTCTTCGTGCCGTTTGCCGTGATGTACCTCAAGGAGCCGCTCAAGCTGGATTACCTCTGGGCGGCGCTGTGCATGGTGGGGGCGGTGTATTTCATCTTCCGGTCTGCCTGAAACGTCAGCAAGCCGCAGGCATGCCGCGGTTAAACTTCACGCCATCCCAGTCCAACGACCGAACCAGAATCAGGAGCTAGCCATGCTGTTTGGAAAACTGATGCCGCGCGACGGCAATTTCTTCGAGATGTTCAATCAGCATGCGGACCGCATCGTGGAAGCGGCGCGGGCTTTTTCCCAGCTGGTGGCGCATTACAGCGACGTCAACCTGCGCGAGCAGTACAACCGGGATGTCGACAACGCTGAAAAGGCAGCCGACCGCATCACGCACGAGGTCAACAAGGCCCTGCACAAGACCTTCATCACTCCGATCGACCGCGAGCAGATCCATTCGCTGATCAACACCATGGACGACGTGGCCGACCTGATCCAGGACGCGGCCGAGACCATGGCCCTGTACGACGTGCGTCACATGACCGAGGAGATCGTGCGCCTGACCGAACTCAGCGTGAAGTGCTGCGAGCGCGTCAAGGATGCGGTCTACCTGCTCAACAACATTGGCGATGCCAAGACGGCCGAAGCCGCCCTCAAGACCTGCGAGGAAATCGACCGGCTGGAGTCCGACGCCGACCGCGTCATGCGCACCGCCATGAGCAAGCTGTTCCGCGAAGAGCCGGACGTGCGCGAGGTCATCAAGCTCAAGGCCATCTACGAACTGTTGGAGACCGTGACGGACAAGTGTGAGGACGTGGCCAACCTGATCGAGGGCGTCGTCCTCGAGAACGCCTGATCGAGCGGCATCCGTCATGGAAAATATTCCGCAAGCCGCCCTCTGGGTGATCATCCTGCTGGTGTTCCTGGCACTGGCCTTCGACTTCATGAACGGCTTTCATGACGCGGCCAATTCGATTGCCACCGTGGTCTCCACCGGCGTGCTCAAACCCGGTCAGGCGGTGCTGTTTGCCGCCTTCTTCAACGTCATTGCCATCTTCATCTTCCACCTCAGCGTGGCAGCGACGGTGGGCAAGGGCATCGTGCAGCCCGGGGTGGTCGACACCCACGTGGTGTTCGGTGCGCTGATCGGCGCCATCACCTGGAACCTGATCACCTGGTATTACGGCATCCCCAGCAGTTCCTCGCATGCCCTCATAGGCGGCATCGTTGGCGCCGTGATCGGCAAGGCGGGTACGGATGCGCTGCTTTCTGCGGGCATTCTCAAGACAGTGGTGTTCATCTTCGTCTCGCCTTTCCTGGGTTTCCTGCTGGGTTCGCTGATGATGCTGCTGGTGGCCTGGGTCTTTCGTCGCAGTTCGCCTTCGCGCGTGGACGGCTGGTTCCGCCGCCTGCAGCTGGTCTCGGCCGGCGCCTACAGCCTGGGCCACGGCGGCAACGATGCGCAGAAGACCATCGGCATCATCTGGATGCTGCTGGTCGCCACGGGTTACATGACATCCACCGACAAGGCGCCGCCGTCCTGGGTGGTGGTGAGCTGCTACATGGCCATCGGCCTGGGCACCATGTTCGGCGGCTGGCGCATCGTCAAGACCATGGGGCAGAAGATCACCAAGCTCAAGCCGGTCGGCGGTTTTTGTGCCGAGACGGGCGGGGCCATCACCCTGTTCCTGGCCACCAGCCTGGGCATACCGGTCTCCACCACGCACACCATCACCGGCGCCATCGTGGGCGTGGGGTCGGCCCGGCGCGCCAGCGCGGTGCGCTGGGGTGTGGCCGGCAATATCGTCTGGGCCTGGATTTTCACCATCCCGGCCAGTGCTTTCGTGGCCATCGTCGCCTACTGGATCAGCCTCGGCCTCTTCTGATTCGATGCCCTGAGAAGGGCTTGATGCGGTGAACGCCGTGGATCCGGCTCGGCCGGGCCACTGGCGTTGTCCTCTTGAGGGGAAGCGGCGTCAGCCGCTCAGGGGTGTATCACTGACTTATCTTGCGTGCTTCCTCGACCTGGTATTCGAAGTAGCGCTGAAAGCTGAACGCGATGCTGGACATCAGCACTGTGGTGCCCACGAGCAAAGCGCAGACCACGGCGCCGATGGTCAGCCAGCCGGTCTGGCCGGCGGGTGCGTCGGCCGGAGCCTGGGGGTTGTAGCGGGCATTCCATTTTTCGGTGGTCATCAGCCCGTAGACGATGGCGTTGAGCGAGCAGGCGGCGACGGTGAAACCCAGCAGCGGGATCAGCACCCAGCTCCAGTGGTCGTCCAGCCCGTATTTCAGCACGCGCTCGATGCCATAGATGCCCAGTGCACTCGGGATGGGGAGCGCCCAGCCGATCAGGTCGTGAAAGCCACGCAGATAGAAGCGGTGCAGGCCCAGGGGGCCAGCCAGAAAGGTCAGCCAAGCGGCCAGGGTCTTGTTTTTCAGCATGGGCTGATTGTGCCGGGAACGGGAGCCTTTGGCGTGCCGATCCAAGGGAGGGGCCATGGGCCAGGCAGTACAGGCTATAATCGCGGGCTCTTCGGTGTGTCGCTGGCCGGGTGGCCAGTCGCGTGTCTCAAACATCGGAAGAATCGCGGCGTGCAGCTCATGCGGCATGCTTCACCCACCCAAAGGACAAATCATGGTCGTGATTCGACTTTCCCGTGGCGGCGCCAAGGCCCGTCCGTTCTTCAACATCGTCGTAGCCGACAAGCGTACCCGTCGTGACGGCCGCTTCATCGAGCGCATCGGTTTCTACAACCCGATCGCCACCGCCAGCGAGGAAAGCATCCGTATTGCCCAGGACCGCCTGACCTACTGGCTGGGCGTCGGTGCCCAGGCTTCTCCCACCGTGGAACGCCTGATCAAGCAGTCTGCTGCCAAGAAGGCCGCCTGACCTGATCTCCCATGACGCTCGAGCTCGAAGCCGCTGAATTGCCAGCGGACGCCATCGAAGTCGGGCGCATCCTTGATGCCTGGGGCATCAAGGGCTGGTTCAAGGTTCAGCCCTACAGCGCCTCTGCGGAGGCGCTGTTTTCTTCCAAGCGCTGGTTCCTGCTGCCGTCCGAGAGAGGTGCCAAGACCTTTACCGGTCCGGTGCAGCTGTCCATCAAGGAAGCGAAACAACACTCGGATTCGGTGGTGGCCATGGCGCACGACGTGCCTGATCGCGACACTGCCGAGGCCCTGCGCGGTGCCCGCATTTTCGTGGCCCGCTCCAGCTTTCCCGCGCCTGATTCGGGCGAGTACTACTGGGTCGACCTGATCGGCCTGGATGTGGTCAACCGCGAAGGCTTGCCTCTGGGGACGGTGCAGGAACTGCTGTCCACCGGCCCGCAGACGGTGCTGGTCATCGCCTATGAGCAGGAGGGCAAGCCGGCCGAGCGCATGATCCCTTTTGTCGCGACCTATGTCGACGACGTGGATCTCAAGGCCCGCTGCATCCGCGTGGACTGGCAGCCCGATTATTGAAGCCGGAGATATGGCCCCCACGCTTGTCACTGCGTGTAATGCGCTGCCCCCCGAGGGGGCCGCAGTCGCCTTGGGGCGGCCCGGCGGCGACTGAGCCATGCGTTTCGACGTTCTGACCCTTTTCCCCGAGCTGTTTGCCCCGCTGCTGAGCAGTGGCATCACCCGCCGCGCCTATGAGTCCGGCCAGGTCGAGGTGCAACTGCACAACCCGCGCGACCATGCCGAGGGCAACTATCGCCGTGTCGATGACCGGCCCTTCGGCGGCGGTCCCGGTATGCTCATGATGGCCGAGCCGCTGGCGCGTTGCCTGCTGCAGGCCCAGGCCCAGCGGGCCGCGCCGGCCCCGGTCGTGCTGTTTTCCCCCCTGGGGCAGCCCCTGACCCACGCCATGGTCGAACGCTGGGCCGCCAGCGACGGCGCCGTGCTGGTCTGTGGCCGTTACGAGGGGATCGACCAGCGTTTCATCGACACCCATGTGACCGAGCAGATCAGCCTGGGGGATTTCGTGTTGTCGGGCGGCGAGATCGCCGCCATGGCCCTGCTGGACGCCGTCGCCCGCCTGCAGCCCGGCGTGCTCGGTGACGCTGACAGCCACGCCCTGGACAGTTTCAATCCGGCCCTGGACGGCCTGCTGGACAACCCGCATTACACGCGGCCCGAGACCTGGGAGGGGCAGGGTGTGCCCGAGGTGCTGCTGTCGGGCCATCATGGCCAGATCGAACGCTGGCGCCGCGAGCAGCGGCTGGCGCTGACCGCCCGGCTGCGGCCGGAGTTGATTGCCCGGGCCCGCGAGGCCGGCCGCCTGAGCCGCCAGGACGAGGCCTACCTGGCCAGCTTGCCCAAGCCCCTGGCCTGAAGCGGGCACTTCCTGCTATAATTTCAGGCTTTCCAGATCCTCTGGCCGGCCGCTGGCCCTTTGTGGCTCAGCACTGCGTGTCATCCCGACACGGGCGCGGACAAGATCATTAGAGGTAAACATGAACCTGATCCAGACCCTCGAGCAAGAGGAAATCGCCCGCCTGGGCAAGAAGATCCCCGAATTCGCACCTGGTGACACCGTCATCGTGAGCGTGAACGTGGTCGAAGGTACCCGCAAGCGCGTGCAGGCCTACGAAGGCGTGGTGATCGCCAAGCGCAACCGTGGCCTCAACAGCGGCTTCACCGTGCGCAAGATCTCCAGCGGCGAAGGCGTGGAACGTACCTTCCAGACCTACAGCCCGCTGATCGCCAGCATCGAAGTCAAACGCCGCGGTGACGTGCGCCGTGCCAAGCTGTACTACCTGCGCGACCGCAGTGGCAAGTCGGCCCGCATCAAGGAAAAGCTGGTCAGCAAGGCCGCCGCTTAATCGCCGGTCCGCTGTCCGAACTAGCCGCCCTCGCTTCTGCCCGGGCGGCTTTTTACTTTCTGCTTCGCACCGATGTCTTCCGCTGATCACATCACCCCCCTGTCCAAGCTGCCCAACTTCGATCCGCGCAGCGTGCCGGTGGTCGGTGTCGACGCGCATCTGCCCCCGGTGCCGCCCGAACGCCTGCTGGCCGAAGCCCTGCGCCGGCGTTTTGCCGCGCCACCGGCCTGGGAACCCGAGGTCCGGGCCGAGCCCCGTTTCACGCAGCGCAAGCCGGCGCAGGCCGCCGTGCTGCTGCCGCTGGTGGCCCGAGCCGAGCCCACGCTGCTGCTGACCCTGCGCACCAGCCACCTGGCACATCACTCAGGCCAGATCGCCTTTCCCGGCGGCAAGGTCGATCCGACCGACATGGACGTGGTGGACGCCGCCCTGCGCGAGGCCGAGGAAGAGGTGGGGCTGACACGTGATTTCGTCCAGGTGCTGGGCACGCTGCCCATCTACACCACGGGCACGGCGTTTGTCATCACACCCGTCGTGGCGCTGGTGCGTCCCGGCTTCACGCTCACGCCCAACGCGGGCGAGGTGGCCGATGTGTTCGAGGTGCCGCTGTCCTTTCTGCTCGACCCGGCCAACCACCGGCGCCACGCCTTCGAGTTCGAGGGTTTACGCCGCGAATGGTTTTCCATGCCCTGGCAGGACGCCGGGACCGAGCGGTACATCTGGGGGGCCACGGCTGGCATGTTGCGCAATTTTTATCGCTTCATGGCGGCCTGAGCGGCGGCACAGGCCTGGACAGGCGCCTTGCGTCGTTATGATCTTGGCATGAGTTTCTTCTCCCTTTTGCTGGCCTTGCTGATCGAGCAGGTGCGTCCGCTGGCCCGCGGCAATGCGGTGCATGCCGGCATGCGCAGCTGGATGCGCTGGGTGGTGCGCAAGCTGGATGCGGGTGAACGCTCGCATGGCTGGCTGGCCTGGGGGTTTGCCGTCCTGCTGCCCAGCGGGATAGCCCTGCTGATCTACTGGCTGCTGTACCAGTTCGTGGGCTGGCCATTGGCCATGCTCTGGAACGTGGCCGTGCTCTATGTCACCCTGGGCTTTCGCCAGTTCAGCCATCATTTCACTGCCATCCGCGATGCACTCCAGACGGGCAACGAGGAGGAGGCGCGTCGCCTGCTGGCTGAGTGGCGGCAGATCGATGCCAGCGAACTTCCGCAGCGCGAGATCGTGCGTCACGTCATCGAATTCTCCGTGCTCGCGGCCCATCGCCACGTCTTTGGCGTGCTGAGCTGGTTCATTGTGCTGGCTGTCCTGGGGATGGGGCCGGCGGGTGCCGTGTTGTACCGCCTGGCCGAGTTCGTTACGCGCTACTGGCCCTACGTCTCGCGGCGCCAGGCGCCTTCGGTGAGTGACGCGGCCTGCGGTGCCGCAGCACGCGCCTGGCAGTGGCTGGACTGGTTGCCCGCACGCGTCACTGCGCTGGGTTTTGCCGTGGTCGGCAGCTTCGAGGATGCGGTCGACAACTGGCGTCGTTATGAATCCCTGCCCGAGAGCGAGGCTGTGGGCGGCAACGACGGCCTGATCGTGGCGGCGACGGCCGGCGCCATCAACGTGCGCCTGGGCACCACGGCCATGGCCCAGGGGGCAACCCAGGCCCAGTCCGACATGCCGGCCGCCTCGGCCCGGCATGAGCCGCAGCTGGCCCACCTGCGCAGCATCGTGGGCCTGGTCTGGCGCTCGGTTGTGCTCTGGATGCTGCTGCTGGCGCTACTGACCCTGGCGCGCCTGATCGGCTGAGAACTTGCGAATAAATCTACTGCGCGGACCTTGTCGCCGCGTTGGGCGGTGCGCGCCATCCTCATGTACCTGAAGTACGTTCCGGTGGCTGTGCTCCGTCCGCCTTGCGCTCGGGTCGCTCGTTACGATTTCTTCGCAAGTTCGGGAGCCTCAATAGCGCGGCGCCTGCGACAGCTCGGCGTGCAGTTCGCTATAAATTCTGTAGCGCGACGGGCTGATGCCAGCCCCCCCGGCTTTTTCATCCACCGCAGCGATCACGCCGCAGCCGGGTTCGTGCAGGTGGCTGCAGTTGTAGAAGCGGCAGGCACCCGCGTGCTCGCGCAGGTCCGGCATCAGGCCCGCGAGTTGCGCGGCCTCGATGTGTTGCAGACCGAACTCCTGGAAGCCGGGTGAATCGAGCAGGGCCGTGCGATGGGCCGCATCCACCCAGTACCAGCGCGTGCTGGTGGTGGTGTGTTTGCCCGAGTTGAGCGCGGTGGAAATCTCACCCGTCGGGGCTTGCGCGCCCGGCACCAGCCGGTTGATCAGCGTGCTCTTGCCTGCACCCGAAGGGCCCAGCACCAGCGTTGCGCGCGCGTCGAGTTCCTGCTCCAGGGCGCCCAGCGTGCCGTCGCTGCCGGTACCCTGCGCCTTCAGGCTCAGGGGCAGCACGGTGTAGCCCATGCGCCGGTACGGCTCCAGCCGCGCCCAGGCCCGTGCAAACAGCTCGGGCAGGTCGCTCTTGTTGAGCACGATCAGCGGCCGGATGCGTTCGGCCTCGGCGGCGATCAATGCGCGCGCCAATTGGCTCTCGGAAAATTCGGGTTCCGCAGCGATCAGGATCAGCACCTGGTCCAGGTTGGCGGCGAAGCTCTTGGTGCGGATCTCGTCCTGGCGGTAGAAGAGGTTGCGCCGCGGCTCCACCTTCTCGATGCTGCCTTCGTCGGTGCTCGCCAGCCAGAGCACTCGGTCGCCGACCACGGCCTGGCTTTTCTTGCCGCGCGGATGGCAGATCAGCTGGCGGCCCTCCGGCGTCTCCACCACCACGTGGCGGCCGTGGCTCGCGACGACCAGGCCGCGTTCGAGTTCGGGTGTCTTGCTCAAGGCGAGCCCCGCAGCGCATCGACCTGGGCCGCACACTCGAAATCGATGCGCGTGATGCCACCGGCGTCGTGCGTGCGCCAGGCCACCGTGCAATACCGGTAGCCCAGCTGCATGTCGGGATGGTGGTCCCGCCCCTGCGCGATCCAGGCCACGGCATTGGCAAAGGCCATGACCTCGGGGTAGCTGGCGAATTCGTAGCGGCGGGCGATGGCCAGTTCCGCGCCGTCACCCCGCAGTGTCCAGCCGGGGTGCTGGGCTAGCTGGGTCACGAGTTCGGTCGGGCCCAGGGGGCGGCGTGCGTTGCCCTGCGGCGCGCTGCTCATGCGAGGCCCAGTCGTGCCAGGCGCTGGCTGGCCGGGGGGTGCGAGTAGTAGAAAGCCACGTAGAGCGGGTCCGGTGTCAAGGTCGACGCATTGTCCTCGTACAACTTGAGCAGGGCGCTGGCCAGATCCCGGCCCTGGGTCTGCGTGGCGGCGTAGGCGTCGGCCTCGAACTCGTGTTTGCGCGAGGACAGCGCCATGATCGGTGCGATGAAAAAGCTGAACACCGGGGAGACCAGCACGAAGAGCAGCAGGGCCAGGGCGTCGTTGGGGACGGCATCGGCCGCGCCCAAGGCGGGCACCAGCAGTTGCAGGCTGGGTGTGGCGCCCAGGCCGGTGTAGAACCAGGCCTGCGTGGCCAGCCAGCCCAGCAGCGCGAAACCGGCCAGGCTCAGGGCGAACAGGCCCACGATGCGCTTGAGGATGTGCTTGTGCTTGAAGTGGCCGAGTTCGTGCGCGAGCACGGCGTCCACCTCGCCCGGGCTGAGCTTGGCCAGCAGGGTGTCGAAGAAGACCACACGCTTGGCGGCGCCGAAGCCCGTGAAGTAGGCATTGGCGTGGGCGCTGCGCCGGCTGCCGTCCATCACGTACAGCCCCTTGGCCGAAAAACCGCAACGCTGCATCAAAGCGGTCACGCGTGCCTTCAGCGTCTCGTCCTCCAGCGGCTGGAACTTGTTGAACAGCGGTGCGATGAAGGTCGGATAGATCAGCAGCAGCAGCAGGTTGAAACCCATCCAGATGCCCCAGGCCCAGAGCCACCACAGGGTGCCGGTGGCCCCCATGACCCAGAGGATGAGGGCGGCGATCGGCAGGCCGATCAGGGTGCCCAGCACGGTGGATTTCACGAGGTCGACCAGCCAGAGCTTGAGTGTCATCTTGTTGAAGCCGAAGCGCTGCTCGATCACGAAGGTCTGGTACAGGGTCAGTGGCAGCTCGATCAGGCCACCGATCAGCACAAAGCCGGCGATCAGCGCCAGCTGCTGCAGCATGCCGCCGCCCAGCCAGGCCAGCAAGGCCTGGTTCAGCGCATCCAGGCCGCCCAGCAGCGTCCAGCCCAGCAGCAGGGCCGCGCCCACGGCGGTTTCGATCAGGCCGAAGCGCACCTTGACCACGGTGTAGTCGGCGGCCTTCTGGTGTGCCGCCAGCGGCATGGTGTCGGCAAAGGCGGACGGCACCAGAGCACGGTGGCTGGCCACATGGCGTACCTGGCGCGTGGCCAGCCAGAACTTGACGGCCAGGCCCAGCAGCAGGGTTGCGGCAAAGACCAGGGTCAGGGCCAAGCTGGGATTGAAGGCGGGAGCAGAGACAGCGTTCATGGGCGAGGAGTTTAGGTCATCGGCGACAATCGGGCCCATGAGCGACAACGTTACCCCACTCGGCAAATCTGATCTGAACCTGGTCTGGCTCGATTGCGAGATGACCGGCCTGGACCCCGAAAAAGAACGCCTGATCGAAATCGCCGTCATCGTCACCGGTCCGAACCTGGAGCCGCGCGTCGAAGGCCCGGTGCTGGTGATCCACCAGAGCGACGAGATCCTGGGCAAGATGGACGCCTGGAACAAGGGCACCCATGGTCGCAGCGGCCTGATCGACAAGGTCAAGGCCTCGACCCTGACCGAAGCCGAGGCCGAGGCGCAGCTGATCGCCTTCCTGGCCAGGTACGTGCCCAAGGGCGTCGCGCCCATGTGCGGCAACAGCATCGGCCAGGACCGGCGCTTCCTGGCCAGGTACATGCCCAAGCTGGAGGCCTTTTTCCACTACCGCAACGTCGACGTCAGTACCTTCAAGGAACTGGCGCGGCGCTGGCGGCCCGATGTCTACAGCGGCTTCAAGAAGGCGCAGAAGCACACGGCGCTGGCCGACGTGAACGAGTCCATCGACGAGTTGCTGCACTACCGTGAGCACTTCCTCAAGCTGGCCTGAAACCGGGTGGTGGTTGGTGATTAGGTGAAAACCCTGATCTGTGTCATAATTCGCCTTGCGCTGCAAAACGCGGCGCTTTTCGTGCATCTCCCCTCACACACCGGACTCCGGTTTCGATCTTCACGATCGCCAATCTGAATGAGTCCCCGGTGCCGGTCCCAACCGGTGCAGGTTTTGTTTGATGGTTGATGTCTTTTAACCATCAGCGAAACACCCGCAGTCCCTGCGGCGTTCGCGTGTGAGAAAAATCTAAATGACCGACGCTTTTGAAGTGACGGGCGAATTTGCGCCTGCCGAATCCATTCTTTCCACCGACACCGCTGTGGCGGTCGAGGCCGAAGTGACCGAAACCCTGCCCAACGGCTTTGTGCAGCTGGGCCTGGCGCCTGAGCTGGTACAGGCTGTGGCCGATCTCGGCTACACCCAGCCCACCACCGTGCAGGAGCGTGCCATTCCCCTGGCCATGCCCTCCGGTGCTGCCGGCGAAGCCCAGCGCTATATCGACCTGATGGTCTCCAGCCAGACTGGCAGCGGCAAGACCGCCGCCTTCCTGCTGCCCGTGCTGCACACCATCCTCCAGCAGCAGGCCCAGGCCGCTGAAGATGAGCGCGCCGCCTACGAACGCGCGGCTGCCGAAGCTGCCGCCAAGGGCGAGCCGGCTCCGAAGCGCCCCAAGCGCCAGGACCCGACCAATCCGCGCCATTTCAAGGCCGCCGCACCCGGCGCCCTGATCCTGTGCCCGACGCGCGAACTCGCCCAGCAGGTGGCGCATGACGCCATCGAACTGGTCAAGCATTGCCGCGGCCTGCGCATCGCCAATGTGGTGGGCGGCATGCCCTACCAGCTCCAGATCGCCAAGCTGCAGAACGCCAACCTCGTGGTGGCCACCCCCGGCCGCCTGCTGGACCTGCAGCGCTCCATGCAGATCAAGCTCGACCAGGTGCAGTTCCTGGTGGTGGACGAGGCCGACCGCATGCTCGACCTCGGTTTCTCCGACGACCTCGCCGAAGTCAACCAGCTGACCGCCCAGCGCCGCCAGACCATGATGTTCAGCGCCACGTTCGCGCCGCGCATCCAGCAGCTCGCCATGCGCGTGATGCACGACAACGGTTCGGGCGTGAAGAAGGTGCAGATCGATTCGCCGCAGGAAAAACACGCCAACATCAAGCAGTCGCTGTTCTGGGCCGACAACGCCCAGCACAAGCGCCAGCTGCTGGACCACTGGCTGCGTGACGCCTCGATCGACCAGGCCATCGTGTTCGCCAGTACCCAGGTGGAGTGCGACGGCCTGGCCAACGACCTGCAACAAGACGGCTTCTCCGCCGTTGCGCTGCACGGCGCCCTGAGCCAGGGCCTGCGCAACCGCCGCCTGATGGCACTGCGCCAGGGCCAGGTGCAGATCCTGGTGGCTACCGATGTGGCCGCGCGCGGCATCGACGTGCCCACCATCACCCACGTTTTCAACTTCGGCCTGCCGATGAAGGCCGAGGACTACACGCACCGTATCGGCCGTACCGGCCGCGCCGGTCGCGATGGCCTGGCCATCACCTTTGCCGAGTTCCGCGATCGTCGCAAGATCTTCGACATCGAGGCCTACAGCAAGCAGCCCATCAAGGCCGAGGTCATTCCCGGCATGGAGCCCAAGCAGCGCATGCCCGAGTCGCGTCCCGGCTCCAATTTCGGTGGCCGCAACAGCCGCGGTGGCAATGACAACTTCTCGCGCGACCGCAAGTTCGGCGGCGGTGGTGCTCCCCGTGGCGGCTTCGGCGGCAACCGTGGTGGTGATTTTGGCGGCGCGCCCCGCGGTGGCGACTTCGCTGCGCCGCGTGGTGATTTCGGCGCCCCCCGCGCTGGCTTTGGCGACCGCGATGCCCGCGGCCCTTACCAGGCCCGTGACGGCGGCTACCAGAACCGTGGCCATGAAGGCGCGCCCGAAGGTCGCAGTTATGAACGCAAAGGCGGTTTCAACGACCGCTTCGCCGGCGATGGCCGCCGTGAAGGCGCCGCACCGCGCGGTGATTTCGCAGCGCGCAAGCCGGCTTTTGGCAAGCCTTCTTTCGCCAAGCCCGGCGCCGGAACCGGCAAGGTCTTCGTGCCGCGTGATGCCGCCAAGCGCTCGCCGCGCCCGGCCCGCTGATCAGCCAGCGAGCTGATGCCAACCCGCCCGCAGTGATGCCGGCGGGTTTTTTCTTGCCTATTCGAGACGCAGGCTGTCGCCGTTGACCACCAGGCGCTTGCCGGGCGGGGGCGTGAGCCAGGCGCGAGCCGGCTCGGGCGCCAGGCCGTAGGTGAAGCTGATGGGCCCGCTGACCGTGGCGCTGTAGCCGCTGGTTTCGCCCAGGGCGGTGAAGGGCAACTGGGCCTGCCTGCCGTCGCTGCAGTTCAGGTTCACGGTGCCGCTGGACGTGGCGGTGTAGCGCAGTGCGCCCATGCAGCTGAGCGCGGGCTCGCCTTCGCTGCGCAGCTGCAGCTTGCCGCTGCGGTCGGTGTAGAGCAGCACTTCACCACTGAGCACGCGTTCGCCGACCACGGCCAGCACGGGTGCGGACGTGGCCAGCGCGCGCATGGTCACGTCGTTCACCGCGGCGCAGCCGCCCAGCAGCAAAGTCCCTGCGAGCAGCAGGACTGAACGGGTATGTGCATCGTGTTTCATGATGTGGCCATCATAGAATACCGGCCAGCGGGCACAAGACCCGGCTGCTTCCCCGAAATAAAAGACGTCGTATGGACAACGAAACCACCATGCCCGGGCTGCTGACGATGCCGGGCGCGCTGCACGAGCGTGCGAAGCGCAATCCTGGCCGCTTCTTCCTCTACAAGCTGATCTTCGCCGCGGCCGTGCTGGCCTTGGCGCTGGGTCTCTGGCTGCATTGAGCGGCCGAACCCTGGTGCGCTTCTTTCACGCCTTGCGCAGGGCGCCCCACAAAAAAGGCCCCCGGGGGGCCTTGGAGGGTATGGCGTGCGACAGGTGCTCAGTGAGCGTCTGCTGCTTTTGCAGCTTCTACAGCCTCACGTGTGTCGCCGCTGGCGCCGTTGAAGAACAGGTTCAGCAACACGGCGCTGATCGACGCCAGCAGGATGCCCGACTCGATCAGCGGGTGGATGTCATGGGGCATCCACTGCAGGTAGCGTGGTGCGATCAGCGGAATCATGCCTATGGCGATGGACACGGCGACGATGAAGAGGTTGTTGCGGTTGCCCTTGTAGTCCACCGACGCCAGGATCCGGATGCCTGTGGCGGCGACCATGCCGAACATGACCAGGCCTGCACCGCCCAGGACGAAGGTGGGTAGCGACTCGACGAGGGCTGCCATCTTTGGCAGCATGCCAAGCAGAACCAGGATGACACCGGCGGCGACGCAGACGTAGCGGCTTTTCACACCCGTGACGCCCACCAGACCGACATTCTGCGAGAAGCTGGTGTACGGGAAGGTGTTGAAGATGCCACCGATCAGGGTGCCGAGGCCATCGACCCGAAGGCCGGCGGAAAGCTGCTTCTGGTCCAACTTCTTGCCCGTGATGTCGGACAGTGCCAGGAACATGCCGGTGGACTCGATCATGACGACGATCATCACCAGGGTCATGGTCACGATCAGGATCGGGTCGAACACCGGTGCTGCGATTTCGAAAGGCAGTACCAGATCGAACCAGTTGGCCTTGGCCACCTTGTCGAAGTTCATCAGACCCATGACCGTTGCGATGACGGCGGCGATGACGATGCCCAGCAACACGGAGATGTTGGCGATGAAGCCGCGGGCAAACTTGGCGATCACAAGGATGGAGGCCAGCGAGACGGCGGCGATGGCGATGTGGGGGAGTTGCGCGTACTTCGGGTTCGCAACGGTGCCGACCAGCGCCAGCCCCTGCGGAACCGCCGGCACCGTTGCCGGTGCGCTGGCAGCAGCGCCGGGCGCGATCGCCGCGCCGGCCATGCTCTTGACCGTGGCCAGCCACTGGGCGTGCTCGGGGTTGACGATCTGCGGTGCCGTCGGGCCGGCCGGGACACCGAAGATCCAGTTGATGCCCACGCGCATCAGGCTGATGCCGATCACTGCAATGATCGTCCCCGTGACCACGGGCGGGAAGAAGCGCAGCATGCGGCTGACCACGGGGGCGAGCAGGATGGATATCACCCCTGCGCCGATGATGGCCCCGAAGATCAGGCCGGCCCCTTCGACCCCGGGCTTGGCGTTCGCCATCGCCACCATGGGCGCCACGGCGGCGAAGGTCACGCCCATCATGACGGGCAGGCGTATGCCGAACCACTGGGTTGCGCCAAACGCCTGAACCAGGGTCACAAGGCCGCAGCAGAACAGGTCCGCCTGGATCAGCATGGTGACCTGTTCCGGGCTGAGCCTGAGCGCACGGCCCACGATCAGCGGTACCGCCACGGCGCCCGCATACATCACCAGCACATGTTGAAGGCCCAGTGCGGTGAGTCTGCCGTTGGGCAGGCGCTCGTCGACGGGATGGACGGCAGTGGTCATGACAGGCTCCTTATCGGGTACGAATGCCACAGTGTGGATACAAAACGGTATACAAATTATGTGTACAAAATAAGGCGTCGAGCCTGGGGTTTACCCGTGGGGCGCTGATTGACAGGCCATGCCGTTACGCGCCGTCGTTTTGATGGCGCGACAGGGGAGGATGGCAAGGTCCAGGTTCGGTCGGACATGCCGTTTTGTCCGCAAGGGCCGTCACTGTGACACCCTCGCGCAGGCTGTCGGGTAAGCGAGGGGGCGGCAGCCCTCCTGAGCGCCGGCTCAGGCGGGACTGAGCAAATCCAGGAGCGTGCGGGCGACCACCTTGGTGGCGCGGCGCAGGTCGTCGAGCACCAGGTGCTCGTCGGCGCGCTTGGCGTTGGATTCACGCACGGTGCGCGGGCCGGCGCCGTAGATGACGCCGGGAATGCCGCGCTCGACATACAGGCGTACATCCGTGTACAGCGGGGTACCCAAGGCCGGGATGGCCTGGCCGAACACTTCCTGGCCGTGCTTCTGGATGGCCTGTACCAGCGGGGCATTGCCGGCCAGCGGCTTCATGGCCCGGCACAGCAGCATGCGCTTGACCTCGACGCGGATCTGCTTGCCGCCGCGCGGCGGGTTGAAGCTGGTCGCCGCCTGTTCGATGGTGCGGCGCAGGCTGGCTTCGACCTCGGCCGGATCTTCCTCGGGGATCATGCGGCGGTCGAGCTTGAGCACCACCTTGCCCGGGATCACATTGGTGTTGGTGCCGCCCTGGATCAGGCCCACGTTGAGGTAGGGATGGGTGATGCCCTCGACCTTGGAGCGGACCTTGAGGTAGTCGGCGTTGAGCTGGTAGAGCGCATTGAGGATGTGCGTGGCGCCCTGCAGCGCGTCGGTGCCGCTGTCGGGGATGGCCGCGTGCGACATGTCGCCGTGCACCGTCACCTCCAGCTGCAGGCAGCCGTTGTGCGCGATCACCACCTGGTAGCTGAAACCGGCCGCGATCATCAGGTCCGGCTTGGTCAGGCCCTTGTCCAGCAGCCAGCCGGGACCGACCTCGCCGCCGAATTCCTCGTCGTAGGTCACGTGCAACTCCACACCGCCCTTGAGCGGCGCACCCAGCGATTCGAGGGCGCGGATCGCGTAGCTGAAGCTGGCGATATCGCACTTGCTCACCGCGGACGCGCGGCCGTAGATCTTGCCGCCTTCAATCTCGCCGCCGTAGGGGTCGTGTGTCCACCCCTCGCCGGGCGGCACCACGTCGCCATGGGCATTGAGCGCGATGGTCTTGCCACCATCGCCATAACGCCGGCGCACGATCAGGTTGGTGATGGTTTCCAGGCCGGCGGCTTTCACCTCGGCGTCGGGCACGGCGTGCTTTTCGGTCTTCAGGCCCATGCTGGTAAGCAACTCGGCCGTGCGCTCGGCGTGGGGCGCGTTGTTGCCTGGTGGCGTGTCGGTGGGCACGCGGATGAGTTCCTGCAGGAACTTCACTTCCTCATCGAAGTGGGCGTCGATCCAGGCGTCGAGTTGCTGTTGCGGTGTGGTCATGGCGGGTCTCTTCAGGATTCGGTGGTCAGTTGTTGCAGCACGTGGTCGAAGGCCTTGACGGCCAGGTCCATGTCATCGGCGGTGCTGGACTCCAGCGGGTTGTGGCTGATGCCGCCGTTCTCGCCGCGCACGAACAGCATGGCTTGCGGCAGGATTTCGTGCAATTTCATCGCGTCGTGTCCTGCCCCGCTGGGCATGCGGTGCAGCGGCACGCCCAGCGCTGCGCAGGCGCGCTCCCAACGTGTTTGCCAGGGCGGCGCGCTGGGGGCAGCGGCGGCGCGCATGGTCTCTTCCAGCGTGTGGTGCACGCCGCGGCGCGCGCAGATTTCCTGGAGCTTGGCCAGCACGTCCCTGGCCATCGCATCGCGTTGTGCATTGGTGGGCGCGCGCATGTCCAGGCTGAACCGGCAGCTGCCGGGGACGACGTTGATGGAGCCGTTGGGGACCTGCAGCATCCCCACGGTGGCGACCGAGTCGCCGTCCTGTGCGGCGCGCTGCTCGGCGTAGAGGATCAGTTCGGCCACCGCGGCAGCGGCGTCGCGCCGGCGGTCCATGGGCGTGGTGCCTGCGTGGCTGGCCATGCCGATGACCTCGCCCACGTAACGCACGCTGCCGTTGATGCTGGTGACGATGCCCAGCGGCAGGTTCAGTTCATTGAGCACCGGGCCCTGCTCGATGTGCACCTCGATGAAACCCAGGTACCGGGCGGGGTCGCGTTGCAGCTTCGGGATGTCGGAGATGCTCAGGCCGGCGTGTTCCATGGCTGTTCGCATCGTGATGCCGTCGGCGTCCTTCTGGTCCAGCCAGGCCGGGTCGAAGTGGCCGGTGAGAGCCCCCGAGCCCAGGAAGGTGGCCTTGTAGCGCTGGCCTTCCTCTTCGGCAAAACCGATGACCTCGATGCCGAAGGGCAGGCGCTTGCCGGCGGCATGCAGCTTCTGCACGCAGGCCAGGGGCACGAAGATGCCCAGCCGGCCGTCGTACTTGCCGCCGTTGCGAACGGTGTCGTAGTGCGATCCGGTCATCAGGTATCTGGCGCCCGCAACGGCCGGGTGATAGCGCCCGACCACGTTGCCCACCGCGTCGATCGCGATCTCGTCGAAGCCGCAGTCCTTCATCCAATGGCTGATCTGCCGGGCGCATGCGCGGTGCGCATCGGTGAGATAAGTCACCGTGAGCTGGCCTTTCTCGCCATAGCCTGGATCACTGTGCCGGGCCAGCGTTTCCTGCCAGTCCCAGACCCGCTGGCCATCCACAGGTGCAAAACCGAACTTGTCGTTCAGCCGGATCTCGGCGATGCGATGGATGTTGCGCAGGCATTCCTGCAGCTCGAAGTCCGGGTGGCCGTGCAGGCGACGCTCGAAAGCCTCGATGATCTGCGTCTTGTTCAGGCCGCTGCCGCGCGGGCCGCGCACCGCGAGGATGAAGGGCCAGCCGAACTTCGTGTTGTAGTCGGCGTTGAGCTGCTGGATGTGGGCGAATTCCTCGGGCGTGCAGTGGGTGAGGCCAGCCTTGGTCTGTTCGTTGGTCGATTCGGCCGTGAGGGTCCTGCTCACCATGGCCTTGCCGGCCAGCTCGGGGTGGGCGCGGATCAGGGCGATCTGCGCCTCGCGGCCGGCCTCGGCGAGCACGCGTGTCATGGCGTGCTTGAGCTGCGCCAGCGAGGCAAAAGGCCGCTCGCCAAGCGCGCGTTCGGCGATCCAGGGCGTATGTTCGTACAGGCCGTCGAGCATCTGCAGCGCCTCGGGCAGGGGCGCGGCGTTGAGTTGGTCCAGGGTGAGGGGCATGGCGAGTGGCCTCAGGCGATGACGGGGTGCGTGGTTTTCCAGTGCCGTGCGATGTCGAGCCGGCGCGCGACCCAGACCTTGTCGTGCGACTGGACGTGGTCGAGAAAACGCTGCAGCGCCGTGATGCGGCCGGGGCGGCCGAGCAGACGGCAGTGCACGCCGATGCTCATCATCTTGGGCTGGTCCAGGCCTTGCGGATCACCCTCGGCATACAGCGCGTCGAAGCTGTCTTTCAGGTAGGCGAAAAACGGGTCGGCGTGGGAGAAGCCCTGCGGCAGCGAAAAACGCATGTCGTTGCAGTCGAGGGTGTAGGGCACGATGAGCTGCTGTGCGTCGCTGCCGTCGCTCTTGCGCACCTTCATCCAGAAGGGCAGGTCGTCGCCGTAGTAGTCGCTGTCGTATTCGAAGCCGCCGTAGTCGGCCACCAGGCGGCGTGTGTTGGGGCTGTCGCGACCGGTGTACCAGCCTAGCGGGCGTTGGCCGGTGAGCTTCTGGAGGATGTCCATGGCCTCTGCCATGTGGGCGCGCTCGATGGCTTCGTCGAGGTTCTGGTAATGGATCCACTTGAGGCCGTGGCAGGCGATCTCGTGCCCCAGTTCGGTGAAGGCGGCGCAGACCTCGGGGTAGCGTTGCAGCGCCGTGGCCACGCCGAAGACGGTGAGCGGCAGGCCCCGCTTTTCGAACTCGCGCAGGATGCGCCAGACGCCCTGGCGTGAGCCGTATTCGTAGATGCCTTCCATGCTGATGTGCCGGGCCGGGAAGGCGGCCGGGTTGAACATCTCGGAGAGGAAGGTCTCGGAGGCGGCGTCACCGTGCAGCACGGAGTTCTCGCCGCCTTCTTCATAGTTGAGCACGAACTGCACGGCGATGCGCGCGCCGCCCGGCCAGCGGGCGTGTGGGGGGGTGCGGCCATAGCCGACGAGGTCACGCGGGTAGGGGGCGGTGCTGTCGTACATCATGGGAACTCGAAGCTCAGGCCAGGGCCAGCGCGATGTCGCTGGTGGGCGGCTGGCGGTCGAAGGTGAGGTTATCCATGACGTGCTGCAGGTGCTCGTCCATCAGGCGCACGGCCAGGGCCTCGTCCTTGGCGGCCAAGGCCTTGACGAGTTCGACGTGCTCCTCGTTGGAATGCTCGGCCGCGCTCTTGGACTGGTACACGAGGGTGATCAGCGCGCAGCGGGAGATCAGTTCTTCCAGAAGTTCGGCCAGGACCTGGTTGCCGGTGAGTTCAGCCATGCGCACATGGAAGTCGCCCAGCAGCTCGTTGCGGCCCGGCACGTCGTTGTTGGCCACGGCCTTCTTTTCCTCGGCGACATGGGCGCGCAGGGCCTTGATCTTGGCCTGCGTGGCCTGGCGCACGAAGGTGCGCACCATCTCCAACTCTAGCATGCGACGGACCTCGAAGACCTGCCGGGCCTCGTCCACCGACGGGGTGGCCACGAAGGCGCCGCGCGCGGGCTCCAGGCGGATGAGGCGGTTCTGCGCCAGCTGGAACAGGGCCTGGCGCACGAGGGTGCGCGAGACGCCGAAGTGGTCGGCCAGTTTCTGCTCGGCGAGCTTGGTGCCTGGATGCAGGCGGTGCTCGACGATGGCGCGCGTGAGTGATTCGACAATCTGGCGGGTGCTGGACGATTCCATGCAAACAATAATAGCTGGATTTCGAAAAACTGTATACACTTTTGGTGGACCGTGTCGGTTTCCGCCATGGGTCCGGTTCAGGAATCCCGAGTGCAGGCATGAAGCCTGCGCCTCAATTTGGAGAAGGCAGATCATGGGACTCAGCACCCACGTACTCGACACCATGCATGGCTGCCCTGCGGCCGGCATGCAGGTGGCGTTTTACACCACCGCCCCTGACGGTCAGGCCCAGCTGGTGCGGCGTTTCACGCTCGACGGCAACGGCCGCAACCCCGAAGGCCTGCTCTACGACCACAACAGCCTGAAGTCGGGAACCTACCGCCTGAGCTTCGATGTGAAGGGCTACTTCCGTTCGCGTGGCGTGGCGCTGCCCGAGCCCGCGTTTCTGGACCAGGTGAACCTCGACTTCGGCGTGGCCAAACCGGAGGAGCACTACCACGTGCCGCTGCTGGTGAGCCCCTGGAGTTACTCCACCTACCGCGGGAGTTGAGCGATGGATGCCTACCTGCTGGACTGGGCCAACCTGCTGTTGCGCTGGCTGCATGTGATCGTGGCCATCGCCTGGATCGGTTCTTCTTTCTATTTCGTCTTCCTCGACAGCAGCCTCACGCCGCCCGAGGACGAGAAGCTGCGCGGCGAAGGCGCCACCGGTGAACTCTGGGCCGTGCACGGCGGCGGTTTCTACCACCCCGTCAAGTACGCGGTGTCGCCGCCCGCGCTGCCGCCGCACCTGCACTGGTTCTACTGGGAGAGTTACAGCACCTGGCTCAGCGGCTTCGCGCTTTTCCTCATCTCCTATCTCTGGAGCCCGAGCGTCTACCTGATTGATCCGCGGGTGATGGACTGGGCGCCCTGGGCGGCGATGACGGCGGCACTGGGTTTTCTCGTGGTCTTCTGGGTGCTGTATGACCTGGCCTGCCGTTTCCTGGGCACGGGCGAGAAAGGTGACGCCAAGGTCGGGCTGGCCGTGCTCTTGCTGGTGGTGCTGGCGTCCTGGCTGGCCTGCCATCTCTTCGCCGGCCGCGCGGCCTTCCTGCTGGTGGGCGCCATGCTGGCCACGACCATGAGTGCCAACGTCGCCATGTGCATCATCCCGGGCCAGCGCAAGGTGGTGGCCGCGCTCAAGGCCGGCCAGCCCGTGGACCCGATCCACGGCCAGCGCGGCAAACAACGCAGCGTGCACAACACCTACTTCACGCTGCCCGTGCTGTTTGCCATGCTGAGCAACCACTACAGCTTTACCTACGCGTCGGCGTACAACTGGGTGTTTCTCATCCTGATCATGGCCGCGGGCGCGGCGATCCGCCAGTTCTTCGTGCTGCGTCATGGTTACAAGCTGGGGCGCAATGCGCACCCCTGGCCTTATGCGGCGGCAGGTGTGGTGGTGTTGCTGGGGCTGATCGTCTGGCTGCGGCCGGCACCTGCGGCACCGGTTGCCGTCGTCCCGAAGGCCGGTCTGGTCGAGGTGCAGGCAGTAGTGGCACAACGTTGTGTCATGTGCCACGGCGAGGCCTTGCAGTCCAAGGGTGTGCGGCTGGACAGCGCGGCTGAACTGCAACGTCATGCGCAGCAGGTGTACCAGCAGGTGGTGGTGAGCCGGGTCATGCCTATGAACAATGCAACCGGTATGACTGAGGATGAGCGGGTCCTGTTGGCGCAGTGGTTTCGTGCCGGCGCCAAGTAAGGTTTTCTGCTGAATTCTTTCTTGCGTGGCATTGCCGGGATGTGCCCCCGGCAGGGCAGTAACTTTCTTTTGCGTCGCCAAAAGAAAGTCACCCACGAAAAGGCGAGCCGGGTTCGTCGTCCCTCCGCTGCGCTACGGGCATGCTGCGTTGCTCGGCCAGTGCGGGAAGTGCAGAAACTCGCTGCGCTCAGACATCTGCACTTCTTTTTCCGCCCTGGCCTGCGCTACTCGCCTCCTCACACGGCGGTGGGGCACCGAATACCA
>JAXMMJ010000012.1:0-15237 GCA_034366585.1 Hylemonella sp. | reverse complement strand
GCTGCAGATCGCCCTGGCCTGGCAGCAGGCTTAGGACTTTTCTGCTGGCGCGGCCATGTGCTGCTCCAGCAGCCGTGCCGCCGGCGACAGCGCGGCCAGGTCGCGCACGCACAGCACCAGCTTGCGCGCGGCCCAGGGCTCGTCCAGCGACACACAACGGATCTTGAGCGAGGGCAGGAACAGCTGGGCACTCTTGCGCGGCATCACGCCGATGCCCAGCCCCGCCGCCACCATGAGGCACAAGGCGTCGTAGCTGCTGACCTGGATGCGCAGGCGCAGCGGGCGGCCCAGCTCGGCGGCGGCCTTGGTCAGCAGGTTGATCATGGCGCTGCCGGGGTGCGCCCCCACCATTTCGTAGTCCAGCGCCTGCGCCAGCTTCACCGACTTGCGCCGCGTGAGCGCGTGGCCGGCCGGTGCGATCACCACCAGCTCGTCGTCGTGATAGGGCAGCAGGCTGAACTGCTCGCCGTAGCTGCCGTCGTTGAGGATGCCAATGTCGGCGGCGTTGTCGGCCACCGCCTTGGCGATCACCGAGCTGATGCGCTCCTGCAGGTGGATCTGCACCTGCGGGTAGCGCTCCATGAAGGACTTGAGCTCGGCCGGCAGGAACTGCGTGATGGCGGAGATGTTGGCGTAGACCCGCACCTGGCCGCGCACGCCGCTGGCGTATTCGCTCATCTGGGCCAGGATGCCGTCCAGGTCGTTGAGCACGCCACGCGCCAGGTTGAGCAAGGCGAAGGCTGCGGCGGTGGGCTCGGTGCCCTTGTTGCTGCGCACGAAGAGTTCGGTCTGCAGCGTGTGCTCCAGCTCGCTCAGGCGCTTGCTCACGGCCGAGGCGGCGATGTGCTCGCGCGTGGCGGCCTCGGCGATGGTGCCCTCTTCCATCACGGCGACGAACAGGCGCAGGGAGACCGGATCGAGCTTCATGGGGCCCGATTAGACCATGCCCGGCGGTTTGCCATCTCCGTTTGCGATGGCAGCATGGCAAAACGTTGATTTACCCTCTGAGCGCATTTGCCCATCATCTCGTTTCGAGAAGGAGACACCATGACCATCACCCCACCCGCGCTCACACCGGCCGCCCTGCAGGGCGTGCGCGTCATCGAGATGGGCCAGCTGATCGCCGGGCCGTTTGCGGGCAAGACCCTGGGCGAATTCGGCGCGGACGTGATCAAGATCGAAGCCCCCGGCGCCGGCGATCCGTTGCGCAACTGGCGCATGATCAAGAGCGGTACCTCGGTCTGGTGGCAGGTGCAGTCGCGCAACAAGCGCTCCATTGCGCTGGACCTGCGTGACCCGCAGGGGCAGGACCTCGCGCGCCAACTGATCGCCGAAGCCGACGTGCTGATCGAGAATTTCCGCCCCGGCACGCTCGAAGGCTGGGGCATGGGCTGGGACGATCTGAAAAAGATCAACCCCGGCCTGGTGATGCTGCGCATCAGCGGCTACGGCCAGACCGGCCCCTACCGCGACATGCCGGGCTTCGGCGTCATCGGCGAGGCCATGGGCGGCCTGCGCCACCTCACCGCCGAGCCGGGCCGCGTGCCGGTGCGTGTGGGCGTGTCCATCGGCGACACGCTGGCCGCGCTGCACGGCGCGCTGGGCGTGATGATGGCGCTGTACCACCGCAAGGTCAACGGCGGCGCCGGCCAGGTGATCGACGTGGCGCTGCACGAAGCCGTGTTCAACGTGATGGAAAGCCTGATCCCCGAGTACAGCGCCTTTGGCGCGGTGCGCGAAGCCGCGGGCAGCGCGCTGCCGGGCATCGCCCCCTCCAACGCCTACCCCTGCCGCGACGGCTATGTGCTGGTGGCCGGCAACGGCGACAGCATTTTCAAGCGCCTGATGGACAGTATCGGACGCCCCGACCTGGGCAATGCCCCGGACCTGGCCGACAACGCGGGGCGCGTGAAGCGCGTGGCCGAGATCGACGCGGCCATCGGTGCCTGGACGCAGACGCGCAGCATCGTCGAGGTGCTGGACACGCTGGGCGCGGCGCGTGTGCCGGCCGGGCGCGTGTACACCGCCAAGGACATTTTTGATGACCCGCACTACCGCGCGCGCGACATGATCCTGACGCAGCACACGCGCGACGGCGACGACATCGCCGTGCCGGGCATCGTGCCCAAGCTTTCGGGCACGCCGGGCACCATCCGCAGCAGTGCGCCCCACCTGGGCGACGACACCGACAGCGTGTTGCAGCAGATGGGCCTGACCCCGGACAACATCCGCGCCCTGCGCGAGAAAGGTATCGTGGCATGAGCACCGCACGGCCGCCCGAAGGGGCTCGCACCGCAGTCCGACAGGACGAAGGTTTTTCAACACCCACCCCATCCTCCCTCTGGCATGGCGCCGGCCGCCGCATCCACCTGCAGGAAGTCGGCACGCGCGACGGCCTGCAGGCCGAATGCGTCTTCGTGCCCACCGAGGACAAGATCGCCCTGGTCAACGCCCTCTCGGCCACCGGTCTGTCCAAGATCGAGGTCACCTCCTTCACCTCGCCTGCGGCCATCCCCGCGTTGCGCGACGCCGAGGTGGTGCTGCGCGAGATCGAGCGCCGCCCCGGCGTGGTCTACAGCGCGCTGGTGCCCAATCTGCGTGGCGCCGAGCGCGCCATCGAAGCGCGCGCCGATGAGTTCAACCTGGTGATGTCGGCCAGCGAGACCCACAACCTGGCCAACCTGCGCATGACACGCGAGCAGTCCTACACCGCCCTGGCGCAGGTGGTGCAGCTGGCGCGGGCGCAGCAGGTGTCCGTGAACATCTCGCTGTCCTGCGCCTTCGGCTGCCCGATGGAAGGCGATGTGTCGGAATCCACCGTGCTGGCCTGGGCCCAGCGCTTCGTCGACCTGGGCGTGCACGGCCTCACCCTGTGCGACACCACGGGCATGGCCTACCCCGGCCAGGTGGCGCTGCTCACGCAGGCGGCGCGCCAGCGCTGGCCGGACACCGAACTCACCCTGCATTTCCACAACACGCGCGGCATGGGCCTGGCCAATGTGCTGGCCGGCATCGACGCCGGGGCCGACCGCTTCGACGCCTCGCTCGGTGGCATCGGCGGCTGCCCCTATGCACCGGGCGCCACCGGCAATGTCTGCACCGAGGAAGTGGCGCATGCGCTGCAGCTCATGGGCTACGACACGGGCGTGGACCTGGAGCGGCTGATCGCTGCCTCACGCCGCCTGCCGGGCCTGATCGGCCACGACACCCCCAGCCAGATCACCAAGGCCGGCCGCCGCCTGGACCTGCACCCGGTGCCTGCCGATTTCGAAACCATCCGCACCCGCGCCCTGGCGCGCGATACTGTTCCCACCCCCTGACATCCCACAACAACAGGAGACTTCGATGATGAACCCGCGTCACCGCCTGCGCCTTGCGCTCGCCACCCTGGCCGCTGCTGCGGCCTTCAGCGCCCTGGCCCAGGGCAGCTACCCGAACCGCCCGATCACCCTGGTGGTCCCCACCGCCACCGGCGGCACCACGGACTTTGCCGGCCGCATGCTGGCGCAACCGCTGGGGACCGCGCTGGGCCAGTCGGTGATCGTGGACAACAAGGGCGGGGCCAACGGCTCCATCGGCGCCATGATCGTCAAGCGCGCGGACGCCGATGGCCACACGCTGCTGATGCAGTACTCGGGTTACCACGTCATCACACCGGCGGTGAGCAAGACCCCGCTGCAATGGGATGTGAGCGACTTCCAGCCCGTGGCCAATGTGCTGTCGGCGCCGCAGGTCGTGGTGGTGCGCGCCAGCCTGCCGGTGAAGACACTGGCCGAGCTGGTGGCCTACGCCAAGGCCAACCCGGGCAAGCTCAACTACGCTTCTTCGGGCAACGGCTCGCTGCAGCACGTCACGGGCGCCATGCTGGAGCAGCAGGCCGGCATCCAGATGGTCCACGTCCCCTACAAGGGCACGGGCCCCGCACTGCAGGACCTGCTGGGCGGCCAGGTGGACCTGACCTTCGGCACCCCCCCGCCCTTCGTGCCCCACATCCAGAGCGGCAAGCTGCGCGCGCTGGCTGTGACCGGCAAGTCGCGCCTGCCCAGCTTGCCCGATGTGCCCACCACGGCCGAGGCCGGCCTGCCCAAGCTGGACGCCACCTCCTGGTTCGCCGTCTTCGCACCCGCCAGGACGCCCAAGCCCGTGGTGGACAAGCTCACGACCGAGATCGCGAAGATCATGGCCACGCTGGCCTTCAAACAGAAGGCGCTGGACCTGGGCGCCGAGGCCGACTACATGAACCCGCAGCAGCTGGGCCAGTTCACCCAGGTTGAACTGGCGCGCTGGGCGCAGGTGGTGAAAGCCTCGAAGATCGAAGCCGACTGAAGCGTTGCATCCATCCAGCGAGCAAAGGGGCCCGGTGTTCTGACCGGGCCCCTTTTTCCTTTTGTTACGCGCCGGTGCAACACCCGCGTGGACCGTCAGCCTGCCAGGCACGCAGAATTCGCTACCATGGCCCCATGCCCCGGGACCGACGCGCCCGGGCCCTTCAAGGGAACAGACCATGGACATGAACAGACGCATGCTGCTGGGCGCTGCCGGCGCCCTGACCTTGTCGGCCTGCAGCACGCAGCAGGTGGTGAACCTCGCCACGGCCAGAAGCCCGGAAGCAGCCCTGCGCAACATGGCCCAGAGCCGCGTCAACGCCTACACCTACAACCCCCAGCTCGCACTGGCCGACCTGCGCCGCATCAAGAATGAGTACGACAAGCTCATGGGCAATCTGCAGAAGGAAAGCGGCGAGAAGTGGGGCAAGCGCGAATCAGGCACGCTGCCCAGCCGCACGCGCTACGTGAAGTACACGGAGAACTACAAGAACCGGGTCGTGGTGGACTATGACGCCGGCACCATCCTGATCGAGCACCTGGACGAGGACACGGTCAGGGAGAAACTGCGCAAGGCGACCGTGGTGGCCCTGCTCACGCCGGGCGACCCGGGCGCCGTCGACCTGTTCTCGGACAAGGAGATTACGCTCAGCGGCCAGCCTTATCTGCAGGACCTGGTGGTGGACCAGAACAGCACCGTCATCAAGAACCGTGAGGACGTGGAGCGTTACGCGAGCTACCTGGTCGAGAACCGCCTGCAGCAGCGCAGCATCGACGTCAACGGCGCACCCAAGACCGTGTTCTACGTGCAGATGGCCATGGTCAACGCCGCCATCGACAAGCGCGCGCTGCAGTACGCCAGCCTGGTGCGCCAGAACTCGGACAAGACCCGGGTCAGCCGCAGCCTGATCTACGCCATCATCCGCATCGAGAGCGCCTTCAATCCCTACGCGGTCTCCAGCGCCCCGGCCTACGGCCTGATGCAGCTCGTACCCACCAGCGGCGGGCGCGAGGCCTATCGCAAGTCCCGCGGCGAGGACGTGATCCCGAGCAAGGAATTCCTGTTCACCCCCGAGAACAACATCGAGTTCGGTACGGCCTACCTGGGCGTGCTGCTCTATGACAGCCCGCTGCGCGAGATCCGCGACCCGGTGTCGCGTGAGTACTGCGCCATCGCCGCCTACAACACCGGCCCCAGCAATGTGTACCGGGCGTTCAGCAAACAGAATGGGCGAGCGCGCCAGGACGAGGCGCTGGACGCCGTCAACGCGATGCGCCCCGACGAGGTCTACAACGCCCTGCGCAGCAAGCTGCCCTATGACGAGACCCGTGGCTACATCGCCAACGCGGTACAGGCCAAGAAACGCTACGCCATGATGTAGGGCCGGGTCACGGCGTTGTCACATGGGCTGCCTAGCATGCGGCTTGCGTGTTCAACCAACCCAAGCCCATCATGCGCACTCCTTTGCTGCTGTCACTCCTGGTCCTTGCTGCGGTATCGACCGCCCAGGCCCAGACCGCCTTCCCCGCCACGCTGGCCGGCCACGCGGCCCTGCCGGCCACCACCTTCATTCCGGCGCCCAAGGATGCGCCGGCCAGCCTGCAGACCTCGGGCAAGTACACCACGCCCAACGGCCGCCGCGAAGACCGCCTGGGCGTGATGGCCGGCAGCTCCTACCTCTCGGCCAAGGACGCGCCCAAGCCCACCGGCATCAGCCTGCCCTTCACCGGCCAGCCCGTGCAGGGCTTCTCGGGCATCAAGGCCATGAAGGACGGCAGCTACTGGGTGCTGACCGACAACGGCTTCGGCAGCAAGGCCAACTCGGCCGACGCCATGCTGATGTTCCACCACGTCAAACCCGACTGGAAGAGCGGTGCCGTCAAACGCCTGCAGACCGTGTTCCTGCACGACCCGCAGAAGAAGGTGCCCTTCCTCATCGTCAACGAAGGCACGAGCAAGCGCTACCTGACCGGCGCCGACTTCGACATCGAGTCCATGCAGTTCATCGGCGAGCACGTCTGGTTCGGCGACGAGCTCGGCCCCTACCTGATCAAGACCGACCGCCAGGGCAAGGTGCTGGCCGTGTACGACACCCTGGTCGACGGCAAGCTCGCGCGCTCGCCCGACCATTTCAGCGTCACCACGCCCGCGACGGCCGGCGCTTTCAGCACCCCGGTGCGCCGCTCGCGCGGTTACGAAGGCATGGCCGCCTCCAAGGACGGCCAGTTCCTCTACCCCCTGCTCGAAGGCCCGCTGTGGAACGAGACCGACAAGCAATGGGAGAACAAGGACGGCCGCGAGTACCTGCGCGTGCTGGAGTTCAACGTGGCCAAGGGTGAATGGACCGGCCGCTCCTGGAAGTACGCGCTGGAGCTCAAGGGCAACAACATCGGCGACTTCAACATGATCGACGCCGACACCGGCCTCATCATCGAGCGCGACAACGGCGAGGGCCTGGAGCGCACGGCCTGCAACGGCCCGGCCCGCCCGGACTGCCAGAACATCCCCGCGAAGTTCAAGCGCGTCTACAAGGTCAGCCTGAAGGAGGTGGATGCCGACGGTTTCATGCGCAAGATCGGCTACATCGACCTGATGGACATCCAGGACCCCAAGGGTGTAGCCAAGGTCGGTGGCGAGAACGGCCGTTTCACCTTCCCCTTCGTGACCATCGAGGACGTGGACGTGGTGGATGCCGAGCACATCGTCGTCGCCAACGACAACAACCTGCCCTACTCCTCCGGTCGCCAGCTGGGCCGCAACGATGACAACGAGTTCATCCTGCTGCACGTGCCCGAGCTGCTGAACGCACGCTGAAGACCACGCGGAGTCACCACCATGCAACGCCGTACCCTCTTCGCCTTTGCGCTGATCGTGCCCGGCCTCATGGCCTGTGCCACGACACCGGCCGATGACAGCGTGCTCGACCTTTATCTAGTGCGCCACGGCCAGACCGCCTGGAACCTGGAGAAGCGCCTGCAAGGCGCCACCGACAACGTGCTCAACGAGACCGGCCGCCGCCAGGCGACCGAGCTGGCCCCGCGCCTGGCCGGTGTGAAGTTCAGCCACATCTACAGCAGCGGCCTCAAGCGTGCGCAGGAAACTGCCGCGGCGTTTGCGGGCAACACGCCGGTGACGGCGCTGCCCGCACTCAACGAACGCTCCTTCGGCAAGTTCGAGGGCATCTTTGAAGACGAACGCAGCGCTGCCCTGTACGCCGAGTTCGGCCGGCGCGGCAGCGTGCTGGCTGATGCGCTGGACGGCGGCGAGTCGCTACAGAGCCAGGCCGACCGTGTGAAGTCGGCGGTGCGCGAGATCACGGCGCGCCACCGTTCGGGCAGCATCGCCATCGTGGCGCATGGCGGGGTCAACCCGCTGGTGCTGGCCGCGCTGCTGGACATCCCGGTGAGTGAGGCCGTGGCCCGCATCAAGCAGGGCAACGACGAGGTCTACCTGGTGCGCCTGCGCAGCGGCCAGCCGCCTTCGGTCTGGAAACAGGTCGGCCGCGGCACGCTCGAGCAGCTCTGAGCCCAGGCCGGCATCAGAACGGGGGCCGAGGCCCCCGTTTTTCTTTCACTCGATGCGCAGCTTCTGCCCGCCCTTGCCCTGCTTCTTGGGCAGCGTCAGCGTGAGCACGCCGTTGTCGTACTTCGCCTTGGCCTGGCCCTGGTCTACGTCCTGCGGCAGCTGGATGCCGCGCGAGACCGAGCCGAAGTAGCGCTCGCTGCGCAGCAGCTTGTCGTCCTGGGTTTGTGTGTCTTCCTGCTTCACATCGGCGCGCACCATGACCATGCCGCCTTCGATGGTCACGTGGATGTCCTCCTTGCGCACGCCGGGAATCTCGGCCGAGACGGTGTAGGCCTCGCCGTTTTCCTTCACGTCCATCCTGATCTGGCCCGGGTTGGGCAGCGGGTCGCCGTGCAGGGGCTTGACGTAGAAGCCGGGCGCCACGTCTCGGAAGAAGTCGTCGAACAGGCTGCCGCGGGAAACGAGAGAGTTCATATGATCCTCCTGGGGTTGAAGGCCGGCGGTCCCCATGACCGGCTACGGCCATGCAAAAAATATAGGTCTCCCACCCGCCCATCTCAAGGCCTCAGTGCAGCGCCGTTGACGCAAATCAAACACGGCCGGCCCGCCAACTACCCCCCAGGGCATCCTGATTTACCCTAAGAATGGGGCTTCGAGCGTTCCCAATTGATGCCCCCACCCGTATCATGACCGCGATCAACCAACCCGAGGAGGAACCAGGAATGACCCCCACCGTGATCCTGTCGATCAATATTGCCGCCATCGCCGTCATGCTGTTCTGCCTGGCCAGCGTCTATCGCCTGCGCGCCAATATCCCGGGCGGTGTGGTCGGCAAGCAGTGGGGTTACCTGACCTCGCTGGTCACCCTGTTCACGCTGGGTTATTTCGTCACCCCCTTCTTCACCAGCCTGCCGGCCGAAGTCATCAGCCTGATGGTGGCCTTGATCTTCTTCTTCGGCGCGGTCTACGTGCTGATCACGGTGCGGCTGATCTACCGCATCATCGAGGAAATGACACGCTGAGGAGCCACCGCGCCATGGACACCTCACTGATCCTGGTCAAGACCAGCAAGGGCGTGGAGGAGATCCGCAGCCGTTCCTTCGGCCTGCCGCAGACACTGCGCGCCCTGCTCATCATGGCGGACGGCTCGATCAGCCTCTCCAGCCTGCTGAGCCGTACGGCCCAGCTGCCCAAGGTGCAGGAGCACATCGAATGGCTGGTCAGCGAAGGTTTCGTGGAGTCGGTGGCGCCAGCGGGCCACCCGTCCTCACGGCTGTCGGCGCGCGATGCACTGATCGCCATGAGCCGCGAGTTGCTGGGCGCCGATGCGCCCAAGGTCATCGAGCGCCTGAAGGCAGCGCCGGACAGCCCGGCCGAGCTGCAGGCCGCCGTGGAGCGCTGCCACAAGCTCATCCGCCTGACCATCGACGAGAAGAAGGCCGGGCAGTTCCTGCAGGCCGGCCAGGCCCTGCTGCTCGAATTCCGCTGAGCCGCAGGGCCCGCCGGGGCCTTCAGGCCGCCTGGGCGGCGGACAGGCGCGGGTAGTCGGTGTAGCCCACGGGGCCTTCGGTGTAGAAGGTGGCCGGGTTGGCCTTGTTCAGCGGCGCGCCGGCCTGCAGGCGCTCGGGCAGGTCGGGATTGGCCAGGAACGGCACACCGAAAGCCACGGCATCGAGCTGGCCGGTGGCCACGGTCTGTGCGGCCTCTTCGCCGCTGTAGCCCATGTTGCCGATCAGCACGCCCTTGTAGGCCGCACGCACCGGCGTCATGAGGTCGCCCTTCTGCAGGCCCTTGAAATCGCCGCGCATCAGGTGCAGGTAGGCCAGCTTGAAACGGTTGAGTTCACCGGCCAGCCAGGTCGTCAGGCCCACGGGGTCGCTGTCGATCATGCTGTTGAAGCTGTTGAGCGGCGACAGGCGCAGGCCCACACGATCGCTGCCCCAGACGCTGCTGGCCGCCTCGATCACCTCGAACATCAGGCGCGCACGGTTCTCGCGCGGGCCGCCGTAGGGGCCGCTGCGCTGGTTGGAGCCGTCACGCAGGAATGCGTCCAGCAGGTAGCCGTTGGCACCGTGCACTTCCACGCCGTCGAAACCGGCGGCCTTGGCGTTCTCGGCGGCCTTGCGGAAACCGGCCACGATGCCGGGCAGTTCGTCGTCGCGCAGCGCGCGCGGTACGGCATAGGCCACCTTGCCCTTGGGCGTGTAGACCATGTCGCTGGTGATGGCGATGGCGCTGGGCGCCACCGGTTGCGCATCACCGTTGAGGTCCGGGTGGCAGGCACGCCCGCCGTGCCAGATCTGCAGGAAGATGCGGCCGCCGGCCTTGTGCACGGCGTCCGTGACCAGGCGCCAGCCCTCGACCTGGGCCTGCGAGTGGATGCCAGGCTCCTTCCAGAAGGCGGAATTGCCTTCCATGGCCATGGTGGCCTCGGCAATCAGCAGGCCGGCGCTGGCGCGCTGGGCATAGTGCTCGGCCATCATGGCGTTGGGCAGGTGGGCCTCACCGGCGCGCGCGCGCGTGAGCGGTGCCATGAAGACACGGTTGGGCACGCTGAGTGCTCCGAGCTGGAGCGGATCGAAAAGTGTGGTCATACGGGGGAATGAAAAGAGACAGAAAGAGACGGGAACGAAGGCAGATCATGCCCCAGCCGCGCGTCGCATGCAGTAAGGCGCGCGACCAACCTGATCACGCATGCGGGTACTGCCGCGAGCCGTCCACGCTAGTCGTCGATCTGTGCGTAGGCGCCGGCCTCCCAGGCCAGCATGGCGACCTTGCGCTCACCGCCCCAGCGGTACTGCCCGCTGTCGCCGCTCTCGCGGATCACGCGGTGGCAAGGTATGAGGTACGCAATGTGGTTCGCTGCCAGCGCGCTGCCCACCGCACGCTGCGCTTTGGGCCTGCCGGCCAGGCCAGCCAGCTGCGTGTACGAGACGCGCCGGCCCGGCGGCAGGCGCAGCAGCGCCTCCCACACCTTGATCTGGAAGTTGGTGCCGCGCAGCAGCAGGTGCAGACGGCCCGGCTGCGGCGTGCCGGGGAACACCTGGTCCATCAGGCGCTGGGCCTCGCGGTCGTCGCAGAACAGCTGCGCCGCCGGCCAGGCCGCGAGCAGTTCCTGGTGGCGCAGCGCCGCATCACCGTCGAGAAAGGCCAGGTAGCACAGGCCGCGTTCCGTCCAGCCCGCCAGCGCGGTGCCAAACGGCGTGTCGGCCTGGCCCCAGCCCAGCGTCACGCCGGCGCCGCCGCTTTTGATCTCCCCGGGTGTCATGGCCTCGCAGCTGACCATCAGGTCGTGCAGCCGGCTGCTGCCCGACAGGCCGCTGGCCTGGGCGACGCTCAGCACGTCCTGCGCCTCGCGCAGCGCCCGCAGCGCGTAGGCCTTGGTCAGGTATTGCAGGAAGCGCTTGGGCGAGATGCCGGCCCAGGCGGCAAAGACACGCTGCAGGTGGTGTTCGCTCAGGTGCACGGCCTGCGCCAGCTCGGCCAGCGTGGGCTGCTGCAAGGCGTTCTCACGCAGGTAGCGGATGGCTTGCGCCACCACGGCGTACTGGCGTTGCGGCGGGACCGGCAGCTCATCCATGCGGCACCGCCTTGCGCGCCCACAGCGTGCGCGGATCGAAGCCCGTCACCAGCGCCGTGCCCGTGAGCACCACCAGCGCGCCGAACAGCGTCTGCCAGCCTACGGCCTCGCCCAGGAAGAGGTGGCCCCAGAGGATGCCGAAGACGGGGATCAGGAAGGTCACGGTGAGCGCCGAGGCGGCGCCCAGCGCCGCGACCAGGCGGAAGTACATCAGGTAGGCCAGGCCCGTGCAGAGCAGGCCCAGGCCAAGGACCGCGCCCCAGACCAGCACCGGCGTGGCCGTCTCAGGCAGCGGCGCGTGGCCCGCGAAAGGCAGCACCGGCCAGAGCAGCAGCGTGGCCGCCCACATGCTGCCGTGGGCATTGGCGTAGGGCAGGAGCGCGTTGCGGGTCGATTTGGCGTAGTGGCTGGCGATGGCGTAACAACAGGGCGCCAGCAGCACGCCGGCCAGCACCCAGCCCGAACCGGGCTTGAGCATGGCCGGATCCAGCCCCATGAGCAGGGCCACCCCCGCCACACCCAGGGCCAGGCCCGCCGCGACACGACCCCGCAGCGGCTCACGGCTCCAGGCCCAGGCGATCACCGCGCCCCAGATCGGCGCCGTGGCGTTGACCACCGAGAGCAGCGACGCCGTGAGCGTCTGCGCCGCCCAGGCGAAGAGCACAAAGGGCAGCGCGCTGTTGAACAGGCCCAGCACCAGGTAGTGGCGCCAGTGCGTGCGCCAGGCCAGGCTGTGGCGGAACCAGCGCCCCGCCAGCGCCAGCAACAGGGCCCCCAGCAACACCCGCCACTCGATCAGCCAGACCGGCCCCAGCGCGGGGACGGCGATGCGCATGAACAGGAAGGAGGCGCCCCAGATGGCCGCAAGGATGATCAGCTGGAGCAGGTTGGCGGGGGTCATGGTCTTGGGTGCTACACAGTACGGGCCTATTCTCAGCCGCCATGCCCGGGGGCGGCCACCCGATTCTTGCGCAATTGGCGGGTGAATTCGGGAATTTTTCGGCCGGCCTGCCTTGCCGGCAGCCGGACAAGCCGTTACGCTGTCAACTGAGATCAACAAGGACGACCCGCATGAGTTCCCAGCCCTCCTCCCGCACCGCCGATACCCGCAACACGGCCGGCAACAGCAGCAAGTTCGAACTGCTGCTTTTCCAGCTGGGCACCGCCGCCGGCTCCGAGCAACGCGAACTGTTCGGCATCAATGTGTTCAAGGTGCGCGAAATCATGGTCATGCCCCAGCTCACCAAGATGGTCAATGCGCCGGCGCATGTGCTGGGCGTGGCCAACATCCGCGGCCAGATCATCACCGTGATCGACCTGCCCGCCATCACGGGCCGCACGCCGGCCAAAGGCGACGGTATCCTGCTGGTCACCGAATTCGCCCGCACCACCCAGGGCTTCTTCGTGGAGAACGTGACCGAGATCGTGCAGGTGGACTGGAAGCATGTGCTCTCCGCCGAAGGCCGCGGTGGCGAACTGGTCACCAGCATCGCCCGCCTGGACGGCGACGCAGAGAACAGCCGGCTGGCGCAGGTGCTCGATGTAGAACGCATCCTGCACGACGTGATGCCGGACACGGCGGATTTCGGCAAGCCCACGGGCCCCAAGATCCAGCTCCCGCCGGGCAGCGTGGTGCTGGCGGCCGACGATTCGGCCATGGCGCGCGGCATCCTGGAGAAAGGCCTGAACTCGCTGGGCGTCTCCTTCATCATGACCCACAGCGGCAAGGAGGCGTGGGAACGCCTGCAAAGCCTGGCCGTGCAGGCCAAGGCCGAAGGCAAGTCCGTCAAGGACAAGGTCGCGCTGCTGCTCACCGACCTGGAAATGCCCGAGATGGACGGCTTCACCCTGACCCGCAATGTCAAGGCCGACGTGCAGTTCAGCGGCATCCCGGTGGTGGTCCACTCCTCGCTCACGGGCACGGCCAACGAGGCCCAGGTGCAGAGCGCTGGCGCCGACGCCTACATCGCCAAGTTCCACATCGACGATCTGGCGTCCACGCTGCGCGAAGTGCTGGCCCGGCGCTGAGCGGTCCTGGCCAGCCCGGCGCTGGCCATGACCTTGCCCGCACGCGGCGCTGCGCGCCGCGTTAAGCTTGCCGGCATCCCTACCCACCGCCGCTCCATCCATGTCCAGCGACCGCGCACGCGCCCCTACCCCCCGCTCCCTCAGCGGCCTGCTGCCCTTTCTGCGGCCCTACCGCGCGCGCATCGCCCTGGCCCTGGTGTTCCTCCTGCTGGCCGCCGCGGCCACTCTGGCTTTTCCGCTGGCGCTGCGCGAGCTGATCGACGGCGGCCTGCAGCCGCAGGACCGCGGCGTGCAGATGATGGCGCTGCGCCAGCACTTCGCCCTGCTGTTCGGCGTGGCCGCGGCCATGGGCGTGTTCTCGGCGGTGCGCTTCTACCTCATGAGCTGGCTGGGTGAGCGCGTCACGGCCGACGTGCGCGACGCCGTCTACCATCACGTGCTGCAGCAGAGCCCCGAGTTCTTCGAGACCACTCAGACCGGCGAGGTGCTCTCGCGCCTGACCACCGACACCACCCTGGTGCAGACCGTGGTGGGATCATCTTTCTCCATGGGCCTGCGCAGCGCCGTGATGGGACTGGGCGCGCTGGGCATGCTGGTGTGGACCAACCCGCTGATCATGGCGCAGGTGCTGCTGGTGCTCATCGGCGTGGTGCTGCCCAGCATCTGGTTCGGCCGCCGGGTGCGCCGCCTCTCGCGTGCCAGCCAGGACCGCGTGGCCGATTCCAGCGCCATCGCCGCCGAGGTGCTCAACGCCGTGCCCGTGGTGCAGAGTTATGGCGCCGAAGCGCGCGAGGCCGCGCGTTTCGACGCCGCCACCGAGAACGCCTTTGGCACCGCCAAGCGCCGCGTTCGGGCACGGGCCATGCTCATGGCCTTCATCATCACGGCCACCTCGGGCGCCCTGCTCTGGGGCCTGTACCAGGGCACGCAGGCCGTGCTGGCCGGCGAGATCAGCGCTGGCCACCTGGGGCAGACCGTGGTCTACGTCATCATGCTGGCCAGCTCCTTTGCCGTGCTGGGCGAGGTCTACGGCGAGCTGCTGCGCGCCGCCGGTGCCACCGAACGCCTGATGGAGCTGCTGGCCAGCCAGTCGCCCATCAACTCGCCGACCCAGCCGCTGCCCGCGCCCTCCCCGGCCGCCGGCACCGCCATCGCCTTCGAAGCCCTCACCTTCCACTACCCCTCACGCCCGAGCCAGCCCGCGCTGAGCGACTTCACGCTCAGCGTCGCCCCCGGCGAGACCGTGGCCCTGGTGGGCCCCAGCGGTGCCGGCAAGACCACGGTGTTCCAGCTGCTGCTGCGCTTCTACGACCCGAGCGCCGGCACGCTCAAGCTCAACGGCGTGCCCCTGCCGCAGCAGAGCCTGCAAGCCCTGCGCGCGCAGATCGCCATCGTGCCGCAGGAGCCGGTGATCTTTTCCAGCAGCGCGCTCGAGAACATCCGCTACGGCCGGCCTGGCGCCAGCGATGAAGAAGTGAAAGCCGCCGCCCGCGCCGCCTTTGCCGACGACTTCATCCGCGCCCTGCCCGAGGGTTACGCCACCTTCCTCGGTGAGCGCGGCGTACGTTTGTCCGGCGGCCAGCGCCAGCGCATTGCGATCGCGCGCGCCATGCTCAAGAACCCGCCGCTGTTATTGCTCGACGAAGCCACCAGCGCGCTGGACGCCGAGAGCGAACGCATGGTGCAGGCCGCGCTGGAAACCGCCATGCGCGGCCGCACCACCCTGGTCATCGCGCATCGACTGGCCACCGTGCAGCAGGCGGACCGCATCGTGGTGA
>JAXMMJ010000011.1:0-15537 GCA_034366585.1 Hylemonella sp. | reverse complement strand
GGGGCCGCCACGGCCGGGACCACCACGGGCGCAACGACTGGCGCCACGCGCGGCGCGGCCTCGGCAGCCGCCGTTGGCGCCGCGTCGGGCACGACCACCGGGGCAACGGCCGAGTTCTGGACGGGCACCACCTCCTGCGGGGCGACCGGTGCGGCATCGACAGCGGGCGTGGCGGGGACGGTAGAGGGCGCTTCCTGCGCCTGGACCAGGGTGATGGCCCCCAGGGCCAGCAGCAGTAACAGGGATTTCTTCATCGGGGACTCGGAGAAACAGATCAGCCGGGCGCCTACGGCCCGGAACCGCGCGATTATTGCCGCTCGATGCGGGGCCGGCCGGCGGCCACCTCGAAACGCGCCAGCGTGAAGGCGTCCGAATCGGCCTTGGTGGCGTCCTGCACCGCGCGCAGGGTGGTCGTGAGGCGCCCGGGCGTGAACTCGGCCACGCCGTAGCCGCGGTACTGCGCGTCGCCAAACACGAAATGCGGGTTCTCGGCCAGGCGCTCGGGCGTCTTCTCCACCGCGCTGGCACTGGCGCGCGAAGAGATGCTGGTGCCGCAGAACTCCACGCCCACGGTCGCACTTGTGGCGTCGGCGTAATCGGCCTTGACGTGGCCCACCCAGCTCTCGTGCACATCGCCGCCCAGCAGCACCGGGTTGCTCACGGCGTGGCGCTGCAGTGCATCGGTCACACGCTTGCGATTGCCGGCATAGCCGTCCCAGCCGTCGTTCCACAGGCGCTGGCCCGGGCCAGGCTGGGCGTCGCGCGGGCCGAACAGGGTTTGCTGCCCGATCACGTTCCAGCGCCCGCCGGAGCGGGCCAGCGCGCCGTCCAGCCACTGATCCTGCGCGGCGCCCAGGTAGCTGCGCTGCGGATCGGTCCACTCCCGGCATTTGGCCGGGTCCACCAGCCGGCCGCCGGGCTGGCCGTCTTTCAGGCAGGGTTGGCGGTCGCGGTACTGGCGGCCGTCGAGCAGGTGCAACGAGGCCAGGCGGCCGTAAGGCACTTGCTGGTAGATGCGCAGCTCGGCACCGCGTGCCAGGCCGGCCAGGCCCTGCGTCAGCATGGCAGCGCGCACCGGCATGTTTTCGTACCAGGCCTGGTAGGCGGCTGCGCGGCGGGCGGCGAAGTCGTCCACAGTGCCCAGCAGCGGCACGCCGGTGCCTTCATGCAGACCGGCGTAGTCGTTCTGCACCTCGTGGTCGTCCCAGGTCGGCAGCCAGGGGCAGGCCGCGTGCATGGCCTGCAGGTCGGCGTCGCCCTTGTGCAAGGCGTAACGGGCGCGGTACTCGTCCAGCGTGCGCACCCAGCCGCCGGTCACGGCGCGCACGGCGTTGGTGGCGCCCGGGTATTCGTAGATGTAGTCGCCCAGGAACATCACCGCATCCAGCTGCTCGGCGCGCATGTGCCGCCAGCCCGCGTAATAACCGTGTTCCCAGCGCTGGCAGGAGGCATAGCCCAGGCGCAGGCGCGCCGGCGAGGCGTCCGGCCGCGGAAAGGTGCGCGTGCGCCCCACCGGGCTCACGGCCTCGCCCAGCATGAAGCGGTAGAAATACCAGCGGTCGGGCTCCAGGCCCGCCACCTCGGCGTGCACGGCATGCCCCAAGGCGGGCACGGCCTGCACCTGGCCGCTGCGTGCGATGCGCGTGAACCCCTCGTCGTGCGCCACTTCCCAGCGCAGCGTGAACTCGGCGACTTGCGCCTGGTCGAAGGCCAGCCGCGTCCACAACACCACGCCATCGTGCGTGGGCGCGCCACTGGCCACGCCCAGCGCAAACGGGTCCTGCTTCAGGCGGGCCAGGCTCCAGGCGCTGCGCGGCAGCCAGAGCGTGGTGGCGGTGGCGGCCGCCAGGCGCAAGAGCTGGCGGCGGTCGGTCGGGTGAGTAGGCATGGCGGGGTGTGCGGTGGGGCTGGCCGGGATGATGCCATGCGTTCATGACGCTCACTCACGCGCGCCCATCCCTACCGCCCGGCGGGCCAAGGTTGACAGCCCCCCAGGTCTGACTAAAATTTGAGCAAGTTCACCGCGGAGTCCATCATGGCGACCGAAGGCATTTCCTCCAACACCCCCGTCTCTCCCCCGCCCCGCGCCAACACGGCCAACCGTGCGCAGGAATTCCGCGCCGAGCAGCAGCGCGTGCAAGAGCAACAGTCTCAGCGCGAGGCCCAGCAAGCCCAGGCAGCCGCCCGGGAGGCCCGCCAGCGCGAACCGGTGGTCAACACCCAGGGCCAGACCACGGGTCGCCTGGTCAACGAAAAGGCCTGAGGAGACGGCCGTGGTCATGGCGATGCAGTCCCTCAACGGCAGCACGCCCGGTGCGCGGGCCCAGCTGAGCCAGTACCAGAGCCAGCTGCAGCAGGCCCGGCGCGAGGCTGCGCAGGCCGCCAGCCGCGTGAGCCAGCTGGAGCAGCAGGCCGCCGTGGCGCGCCAGGAATCGGCCAGCGCCGACGACAAGGTCCGCGGCCTGGAAAACCAGCCCCCGCGCACTGACAGCAACAACGGCGGCACACGCAAGCGCATCAACACCCTGAGCCAGCTCAGCGGCACGGTCCTCGACGTCACGGCCTGATCCGGCCGGTTTCACAAACAACAACGGCCCTCGTGAGGGCCGTTGTTGTTTGGCAGGTTCGTAGCGATCAGCCGCGCTGCCGCAAGGCTTCGTAAAGGCAGACCCCGCTGGCCACCGAAACGTTCAGGCTCTCCACCGCGCCCTTCATCGGTATGCCCACGAGCTCGTCGCAAGTCTTGCGCGTCAATTGCCGCATGCCCTCGCCTTCGGCGCCCAGCACCAGGGCCGTGGGGCCCTTGAGGTCCACCTGGTAGATGGTCTTGGGCGCATCGTCGCTGGTGCCGATGCACCAGATATTGCGTTCCTTGAGCTCACCCAGCGTGCGCGCGAGGTTGGTCACCATGAAATAAGGCACGGTCTCGGCCGCGCCACTGGCCACCTTGGCCACGGTGGCGTTGACGCCCACCGCATGGTCCTTGGGGGCGATCACGGCGTGCGCCCCGGCCCCGTCGGCCACCCGCAGGCAGGCGCCCAGGTTGTGCGGGTCGGTCACGCCGTCCAGCACCAGCAACAGGGGCGGTTCGCTCAAGGAATCCAGCAGGTCGTCCAGGGAGTTCTGCTGGGCCAGGGGCTCCACCCGCGCCGCCACGCCCTGGTGGCCGTGGCTGCCGGCCAGCTTGGCCAGGCGCAGGCCGTCGGCCTCGATCAGGCGGACGTTGGCTTCCTTGGCCTTTTCCAGGAACTGGCGCATGCGCGCGTCGCGCCGGGTCGGCTCGAAATAGATCTCGATGATGGATTGCGGCGCCGTCTTCAGGCGCACGCCCACGGCGTGGAAGCCGAAGAGGACTTTGGGGGAGGACATAAGAGCCAATTATCCCGGATCAAAGAAGCCAGCAACCCAGAATATCTTGTCGCGTATCCCATGATTTGGGGATGGTGCATGCCGCAACGTGCCTCTACAGTCCCCGATGAACTGCGACATGGTTTGACACGACGAGACCAAACCATGCGACAGCAGCCCGGAGAGCCCAGGCGAAATCGAGCATCTTCTCGATGCTTCCACCTCGTCCAACTTATCAAATTGCCTGAAGGAGTCGAACATGCTGAAGTACGCATCTTGGATCCACGGAAACGCTGTTCAGCTGGAGGACCCGAACGGCATCCTCGTCAAAAGGGTGGGCATGGGAACGGAAATGCAGTTCAACACATTGGTGCCGGGCATATCACCACCTGGCACCTGGTGTCACATCGCCATCCCAAGCCCCGTCATCGTGAACGATGTGCGGCTGAAATTGCAGAAGGTCTTCCTCTTGTTTCAGACAGGGCAACACGCGGCGATCGACAACCTTCATATCTTCGATGGTCCGCGGCGCATCTTCATGCAAGATGTTGTCCCGGGAAGCAACTCATCGGCACGCCGCACCGGAAACCACATGCAGGCGATCGACGGCCAGAACACCTTCACACTGCCAGCACCGATCGAAATTTCGTTTGGGGTTTCAATTTCCTTCACGTTTCGGCCTGTGGCGCTTACGACATCGCTGGGCCGGGCCGACCCTGAAGGAAAATTGCTGATCACCACCGCGGGAGCAGACTTCATCTAGCCTGCTCGCCTCCGGCCCGATCAGCCACTCGCCCTACCCGCCTCGATCGTGATCCGCCGCTCACACCTCTGCGCAATCCCCGTGTCATGCGTCACGAGCACCAGGGTCGTGCCCTGCTCGCGGTTCAGCGCAAACATCAGTTCCATCACCGTCTCGCCGGTCGCGTAGTCCAGGCTGCCCGTGGGCTCGTCGGCCAGCAACACGGCGGGCTGCACCACGAAGGCCCGGGCCAGGGCCACGCGCTGCTGTTCACCGCCGCTCAGCACCTTGGGGTAATGCCCCAGGCGCTGGCCCAGGCCCACGCGGTCCAGCATCTCGGTGGCGGCCTTGCGGGCGTCCTTGCGGCCGGCCAGTTCCAGCGGGAGCATCACATTCTCCAGCGCGGTCAGGTGGCCCAGCAGCTGGAAGCTCTGGAACACAAAACCGAGCTTCTGTGCACGCAGGGCGGCGCGCTCGTCTTCGTTCAGGGCGAACATGTCCTGCCCGTCCAGGCGCACCGTGCCACTGCTGGGTGTGTCCAGCCCGGCCATGATGGACAGCAGCGTGCTTTTGCCGGACCCCGAGGCGCCGACGATGGCCAGGGTCTGGCGTGGCGGGACGCTGAAATGGATATCGCGCAAAATATCGAGCGTGCCCGTCGAGTCGGTGACCGACTTGAGCACGTGTTCCACGGAAATGATGGGTTCGGACATGAAGTTTTCTTTCTTGCGTCGCTACTGTATCGCGGCAGCCCTGCTGGGCGGTTTCCTGGGGTTATCCCAGGCGGCCACACCCCGCACCCTGCTGGTGCTCGGTGACTCGCTGAGCGCCGAATACGGCCTGCCGCGCGGCAGCGGCTGGGTGGCCCTGCTGGAGCAGCGCCTGGCCGCGGAAAAGCAGGCGGTGCGTGTGGTCAACGCCAGCATCAGCGGCGAAACCACCTTCGGCGGGCGCTCGCGCCTGGCCGCCCTGCTGGCCCAGCACCAGCCCACGCATGTGATCATCGAACTCGGCGGCAACGACGCGCTGCGCGGCCTGGCGCTGGACGCCACGCGCGCCAACCTGGAATGGATGACCCAGCAGTCGAAAAAAGCCGGCGCGCGCGTGCTGCTGCTGGGCATGCAGATGCCGCCCAATTACGGCGCGGACTACGGGCGCCGTTTTGCCGGGCTCTTCCAGCAGGTCGCGCGCAGCGAGAAGACCGCGCTGGTGCCCTTTTTCCTGAAAGGCGTGGCCGATATCCCCGATGCCCAGCGCCTGTTCCAGAGCGACCGCATCCACCCCACCAGCGAAGCCCAGCCCCGGATGCTGGACAACGTCTGGCCCGAACTCAAGAAAATTCTCTGAATATGCCCCCTAGCTCACTACGTTCGCGTCCCCCCGTGGGGGAGCAGCCCTCCCTTGGGGCGGCCCGGCGGGAGGTCTGATGCCCTTGTTCACGATCAGCGCCGAAGACGCCCTGCGCCAGCTCGACAGCTTCGACACCGTCATCGACGCGCGCAGCGAAAACGAATACGCCGAAGACCACCTGCCCGGCGCCGTGAACTGGCCCACGCTGGACAACCAGCAGCGCCACGACATCGGCACGCTCTACAAGCAGGTCAACGCCTTCGAGGCGAAGAAACGCGGCGGCGCCCTCGCTGCGCGCAATATCGCGGCGCACATCGAGCGCGAGGTGATCGCCAAACCCAAGGACTGGAAGCCCCTGACCTACTGCTGGCGCGGCGGCAAACGCAGCGGCTCGCTGAGCCTGATCCTCAGCGAGATCGGTTTTCGCGTGACGATCATCGAAGGCGGTTACAAGGCCTTTCGCGCGGCGCTGCTGCTGGACATCCCGCGCCTGGCCCCGCTGTTCGACTGGCGTGTGGTCTGCGGCACCACGGGCTCGGGCAAGACGCGCCTGCTGCAGGCGCTGCAGGCGGCAGGCGCCCAGGTGCTGGACCTGGAGGCCCTGGCCAACCACCGCAGCTCGGTGCTGGGCGCCATTCCGGGCCTGGCCCAGCCCACGCAGAAGGAATTCGACACCCGCATCTGGGACGCGCTGCGCCGCTTCGACCCGAAGCGCCCGGTCTACGTGGAAAGCGAAAGCAAGAAGGTGGGCAATGTGGCCGTGCCGGCCGCGCTGATCGAGGCCATGCGCGCCGGCCCCAGCCTGAACCAGCTGCTGCCCGACCCGGAGCGCGTGGCCCTGCTGCTGGAAGACTACGATTTCTTCGTCCAGGACGGCGAGGCCTTCTGCGAGCGGCTGGACGCGCTGACCGAACTCAAGGGCAAGCAGGTGGTGGAAGGCTGGAAGCAGGCGGTGCGCAGCGGCCACAGCGAAGACGTCGTGCGCGACCTGCTGCTCACGCACTACGACCCGGTCTACCGGCAGTCCATGGCGCGCAACTTCAAGCAGTTCGACCGGGCGCAGGACATCCAGCCGCGGGACCGCTCGGTGGCGGCCATGCAGGCGCTGGCGCAGGAACTGGTCGCCGGTGGGGCCTGAGACAAGGCGCTCAGGCGGCCGTCACGGATTCAGGGGGTCGTTTTCCCGACGTTCTGGACGGAGGGCGACGCACAGGCCGCGCCCCGGACCCAGCCCTTGAGAAAGGGCCGCCGGATCCGGCCGGCAGAAACCGCCGCCGCCACCTCATCTGAATAACGTTCGGCCCCACTGAGCTTGCGCACCCAGCTGCGCAAAGGCAGCACGCCATCAACCATGGTGTTCACGGTGGTCGACACCGAGTCCACGGCCTTCTGGCCCACGTAACCCACGGCCTTCACCACCAGGCTCGAATCGCTCCCGGGCACCGCGGGGGCATCGATGTCGGGCCCCAGGGCGGCGTCGAGTTCGTCCAGCTCGGTCCGCAAGGCGGCACAGGAGGCATCGGCGGGCACGGCATAAGGGCCCTTTTGCGCGGCGGCCGTGAGCACGGCGGGAATGCGGTTCTCCAGCAGATTGAGGTCGTTCAGCGGCTGGCTGGCTTTCTGCACCAAGCTGGAGCCGGAGTCTTTGGCCATGCTGCCCACCTTGCCGGTCACGTCCGCTGTGGTGCTCGCCACCGTCTCACTGGGCTGCCCGGCGACCGATGACTTGTCCGGGGACGCACAGCCGCAAAGCAGGACCAGCAGCCCTGCCAAAACCGACAGCCACTTCATGGCTGGGGAGTGTCCCCGGTTGCAGAGGCGTCGGCTTCTGGTGTGTCGCCGCCCTCTTCAGGCGCGCCTTCCTCGCCCACCGGACCGCCGAGCTTGCGCTGGGCTTTTTCCTTGAGCTTGTCTTCCTTCTTGCGCTTCTTGGCCAGCTCTTTCTGGCGCTTTTCGTATCCGTAATTGGGTGTTGCCAAGGTGTGCTTTCTGCGTTCGGTGAATGAAAGCCACTCTAGCAGTTCAGGGCGTTTTGTTCCACGCCCTGTGGAAATTTTTCATCACCGGGCGCGGGAGCCTAGATCAACTCAATGCCGAAGTGGCGCAAGAGCAAGGCCAGCAGGCCGAAACAGGCCACGGTGATGAGGGCGCAGGCCAGCAGGCTGGGCCAGAAACCGAGGCGCGGCAACAGCAGCGGAAAGGCCAGGAACATGGGCAGCGTGGGCAGCACGTACCAGAAGGTGTACCAGGCGTGGTTGGCGATCTTGTCCGGCGGCTGCTTTTCCACGTAAAGCCAGACCAGGGTGAGCACAGTCACCAGCGGCAGGGCCGCCAGCAGACCGCCCAGGCGGTCGCTGCGCTTGGCGAACTCCGAGACCAGCACGACCAGCGCGGCAGTCAGCAGGTATTTGGTGATGAGCCAGGCCATGGGTGATCCCGGTCTAGCCGCGGAAACGGTGTTTCGTGAGCGCCAGGGCAACGGACCAGGCCACCAGCGCATACAGCGCCAGCACGACCAGGTGCAGCAGCGCATCGGCCGGCCAGCGGCCCATGAAGAGCGGACGCACCAGCTCCACGGCCTGGGTCAGCGGCAGCCAGGCCGAGACATGCTGCAGCACCACCGGCAGGTTGTCGCGCGGGAAGAACACGCCGCTGAGGAACATCATGGGCGTGAGGAACAGCGTGAAGTAGTAGGTGAAGAAGTCGTAGCCCTTGGCCAGGGCGTTGAAGATCAGCGCCAGGCAGCTGAAGGTCATGCCGGCGAGCAGCAGGATGGGCCAGGCCAGCAGCAGCATGGGGCTGCGGCTGATGTCCAGCGCCACCATGACGCCCAGGATGGCGGTGACGGTGAAGGAGGACTTGAAGGCGGCCCACAGCATCTCGGCCAGCAGCACGTCGCGCAGGGCCACGGGCGCATTCATGATGCTGTCCCAGGTCTTCTGCACGTGCATGCGCGAGAAAGCCGAGTACAGGGCCTCGAAGGTGGCCGCGTTCATGGCGCTCATGCAGATCGAGCCACTGGCCAGGAAGAGGATGTAGGGCACCTGCTTGCCGTCCAGCGGCACGCTGCCCACCAGCGCCCCCAGGCCGTAACCGAAGGCCACCAGCCACATCAGCGGCTCGGCGATATTGCCCACCAGGCTGGGGATGGCCAGCTTGCGCCAGACCAGCAGGTTGCGCAGGAAAACGGGCCACCAGCGGAGCATCGGATTCATCATGCTTCCTCCCGGATCTGGCGGCCGGTCATTTTGAGGAAGAGATCTTCCAAGTTGGCGGGGCGGTGCAGGCTGCGCACGCTGTGGTCGTGCGCCAGCGCCTGCATCAGCGGCGCGGCGTCCTGCGTGTAGAAAAAGACCGTTTCACCACTGACCTCGACCCGGCTGGCCATGGCCCGCAGCGGGCCGCTGCTCAGCGCGACGGCGTCACCGCCATAGACCTCCACCACATCGGGCTCCAGGTGCGCGGCGATGAGATCACGCGGCGTGCCCTCGGCGATCTTGCGGCCGTGGTCGATGACCAGCAGGCGGTCGCACAGGCGCTCGGCCTCGTCCTTGAAGTGGGTGGTCAGCAGGATGGACTTGCCCTGCTGCATGAGCTGCTGCAGCCGCTCCCACATCAGGTGGCGGGCCTGCGGGTCCAGGCCGGTGGTGGGTTCGTCGAGCAGCAGCAGGCGCGGGTCGTTGACCAGGGCGCGCGCCAGGCTGAGCCGGCGGCGCATGCCACCCGAAAGCTGGCCGGGCTTGGCGTCGGCCTTGTGTGAGAGCGCGGCGAATTCCAGCAGGCCGGGAATGCGCGCGCGGATGTCCGTGGTCTTCATGCCGAAGTAACGGCCGAAGACCATCAGGTTCTCGGCGCAGCTGAAATCCGGGTCGAGCGAGTCGAACTGGGTCACCACGCCCAGCTGGGCCTTGATGGCGTGCGCATCGGCCGGCATGCGCAGGCCGAAGGCCTCGACGTGGCCGCTGTCGGGCGTGCTCAGGCCCAGGCACATGCGCAGGGTGGTGGTCTTGCCGGCGCCGTTGGGGCCGATGACACCCAGACACTCACCCGGGTGGATGGCAAAACTCAGGTCATTGACGACCGTGGTCTCGCCGTAGCGTTTGACGAGGTTGTGGCATTCGAGAAAGGCAGCGGGCATGCCTTCATCTTAACGACTCAGTCCAGCCAGCGCACCGAACCGCGGTAGGCATGCCAGGTCGCATGCCCCAGCCAGGGACCGATCAGCAGCAGGCCCAGACCCCAGGGCAGCAGGGCGACGGCGACCAGCACGGTGATCAGGCCCCCCCACAGCAGCAACACCGGCAGGTGGGTGAAGAAGACCTGCAGGCTGGTGAGCGAGGCCGAGATGGCGTCGGTGTCGCGGTCCAGGATCATGGGGATGGAGACGACCGAGGTAGCAAAGACCAGGCCGGCAAAAACACCGCCCACCACCAGGTAGACCACCACGAACTCCCAGTTCTCGGGGTTGAAGATGGCCTGCAGCACACCGGCCGTGGACGGCATGCCGGTGTTGAAGAACACTGCGAACACCACCAGCGAGGCGCGGCCCCAGAGCAGCTCCAGCACGACCAGCACCAGCACCAGCAGGCCCATGCTGCCGATGCGCGCGTCCCAGCAGGTCAGCGATGCGCCCAGGTCGGGCGACAGGCCCTGCTCGCGCCGGCGGCTCACCTCGTACAGGCCCAGGGCCAGGAAGGGGCCGACCAGCAGACAGCCGGAGGCGATAGACATGGCGTACTCGGGCTTGTAGCGGAACACCGCGCCCAGCGTCAGCGCCATGGCCCAGAAGCACATGCCGTAGAACAGCGCGATGCCCATCTCGGCCGTGACATCGCGCCAGCCACGTGCCAGCCAGCGGAACGGATCGCCAAAACCCAGGGGCACCATCTCGCGCCGGGGGCCGACCGGGGGCGGCGGCACGTAAGGCGCAGGGTTGACGGGCAGGCTGTGGTCGGCTTCTTGGCTGTTCTCGCTCATAGGGAACGAGACTACCGAGCCAGCCGGCGACTGCCTAGTCAGGAAAACACCAATGCCATGAGGGGTATCAGCCCAGCGCCACCAAGGCCTGCTGCAGATCGGCCTGCAGGTCCTCGACCGCCTCCAGGCCGGTGGAGAAACGCACCAGGGTGCCGCGCGCCAGGTGCGCCGGCCAGCCCTGGCGCATGCCAGCCAGCTCATAAGGCACGACCAGGCTGATGGGCCCGCCCCAGCTGTAGCCCAGCTTGAACAGGCGCAGGGCGTCGCAGAAGACGTCGACCTGGGCGGCGCTGTAGCGTGCGTCGAAGATCACGCTGAAGAGGCCCGCCGCCAGGCCCTCATGCGCCTCGCGGCCGTCCCCCGCACCGCACAGCGCCTGCCAGTGCGCGTGGCCGGGAGAGCCCGGCAACGCCGGGTGCAGGACCTGGGCGAACTCGGGCCGGGCCTGGCACCAGCGCGCCAGCGCGCGCGCCGTGCGATCGTGCTCGCGGTAGCGCAACGCCATGCTGGGAAGCGCGCGCAGCACCGCCTCGACGTCGTTCATGCCCACGCCCAGGCCCAGGCGCATATGGGTGAGCTTGAGGCGGATGTGCAACTGGGGGTCACGCGTGACGATGGAGCCCATGAGCACGTCACCGCCGCCGCTGGGGTATTTGGTGAGCGCATGGATCGAGATGTCCACGCCCTGCCCGGCCTCCAGGTCGAAGGCGTTGAAGGCCAGGCCGGCGCCCCAGGTGTTGTCCAGCGCGCTGAGCACGCCGGCCTGGCGACAGATGCGCACCTGCTCGGGCAGGTCAGGAAACTCCAGGGTCACTGAACCAGCGGCTTCCAGCCAGACCAGCCTGGTCTTCGGGTTTATGCGCCGCGCCAGGTCCTGCGGGTCCAGGGGGTCGTAATACCGGGGCGTGATGCCCCAGTCCTTGAGCTCACCCTGGGCCAGGGCCTTGTTGGGGCCGTAGGCGTTGTCGGGGATCAGCACTTCGTCGCCGCTCTTGAGCAAGGACAGGGCCACGGTGGCAATGGCGGCGAGCCCGCTGGGCACCAGCAGGCACTGGACACCGCCTTCGAGCGTGGCCAGGCGCTCTTCCAGCACATAGCTGGTGGGTGTGCCGTGCAGGCCGTAGGTGTAGCCGGTCTTGTCCTTCCACTCGCGGCTGCGCATGGCGGCCACATTGGGGAAAAAGACGGTGGACGCCTTGAACACGCCGGGCTGCGGCGCGGCAAAGCCCTCGGGGGGCACGTAGGGATGGTGGATCAGACCGGTGCGTTTGTCCTGCATGATCCGCTCCTGATCAATCAGCTACCGGTCGTCAGACTTGCCATTTCGCCAGCACATCGGCGATGTGCATGCGGTCGTAGACCTCAAACGGCTGGTGGATCCAGGGGTTGGTGGGCAGGTAATCCACCGAATAATCGGGCTGGAAGGCCGACACGCCCTTGGTCCAGATCACGGCCGTGCGCAGATCGGTGATGGGCGGATAGTTCTTGCGCAGCATGTTCACCACGGCCTGCAGGGTGTGGCCGGAGTCGGCGAGGTCGTCCACCAGCAGCACACGGCCGGCGATCTCGCCCTGCGGCGTGGTGATGTACTTGGCGATGTCCAGGTGGCCCTGCTCGGTACCGGCATTGGCCCGGTAGGAGCTGGTGGACATGATGGCCAGGGGTTTCTCGAAGATGCGCGAGAGGATGTCGCCGGGGCGCATGCCGCCGCGGGCCAGGCACAGGATGGTGTCGAACTCCCAGCCCGACTGGTGGATCTTGATGGCCAGCTTCTCGACCAGGTTGTGGTACTCGCCGTAGCTCACGTACAGGTGCTTGCCGTCTTCAGTCAACATCCGGTTGCTCCTCTTGGTTTGTCAGGGGTGTGAAACTTGTGAAGAAATCGTAGCGAGCGGCCCGAGCGCAAGGCGGACGGAGCGCAGCCACCGGAACGTACTTGAGGTAAGTGAGGATGGCGAGCACCGCCCAACGCAGCGATCGGGTCGCGCAGTAGATTTATTCACAAGTTAGGCCACGTAGGGGTGGCGCATCATGATCGTGTGGTCACGGTCCGGGCTGGTCGAAATGATGTGGATGGGCACACCGGTGACCTGCTCGATGCGCTGCAGGTACAGGCGCGCGTTGATCGGCAGCTTGTCGTACTTCGTGACACCCACCGTGCTCTCGGTCCAGCCGGGCAGGGTTTCGTAGATGGGCTTGCAGCGCGCGATCTCGTCGGCGCCCATGGGCAGGATGTCGATGGTCTCGCCGTCAAGCTCGTAGCCCGTGCACAGCTGCAGTTCCTTGAGGCCGTCGAGCACGTCGAGTTTGGTCAGGCACATGCCGGTCAGCCCGTTGACCTGGGCCGAACGCTTGAGCAGCGCAGCGTCGAACCAGCCGCAGCGGCGCGAACGGCCGGTGGTCACGCCCTTCTCGGCGCCCACGGTGCTCATGTGGTAACCGGGCGTGCCGGGGGTTTCCCAGTCCAGTTCGGTCGGGAAAGGACCGCCGCCCACACGGGTGCAGTAGGCCTTGGTGATGCCCAGGATGTAGTGCAGCATGCCCGGTCCCACGCCGGCACCGGCGGCGGCATTGCCGGCGACGCAGTTGCTGGAGGTGACATAGGGGTAGGTGCCGTGGTCCACGTCGAGCAGGGTGCCCTGCGCGCCTTCGAACAGCAGGTTGGCACCGGTGCAGTTGGCGTCGTTGAGTTCGCGCGAGACGTCGGCCATCATGGGCTTGAGCAGCTCGGCGTGGCGCATGGCTTCGGCGTACACCGGCTCGAACTGGACTTCGCCGTCCTTCATGTAGGGCTGGAGCGCGTCGCCGAAGGTGAATTTCTTCGAGCCGAGGAAAGTGCTCAGCACATGGTTGTGCAGGGCCAGCAGCTCGCGCAGCTTGGCGGCGAAGCGCTCGGGGTACTTGAGGTCCTGCACTCGCAGGGCGCGGCGGGCGATCTTGTCTTCGTAGGCCGGGCCGATGCCGCGGCCGGTGGTGCCGATCTTCTCGGAACCGCCCTGCTCGCGCGCGGCTTCGCGGGCCACGTCCAGCGCCACGTGGAAAGGCAGGATCAGCGGGCAGGCTTCGCTCACGCGCAGGCGCGAACGCACCTCGACGCCGGCTTTCTCCAGACCAGCGATCTCCTCGAACAGCTTGGCGGCCGACAGCACCACGCCGTTGCCGATGTAGCACTTGACGCCCGGGCGCATGATGCCGCTGGGGATGAGGTGCAGCGCGGTCTTGACGCCGTTGATGACCAGCGTGTGGCCCGCGTTGTGGCCGCCCTGGAAACGCACCACGCCCTGGGAGAACTCGGTGAGCCAGTCGACCAGCTTGCCCTTGCCCTCGTCGCCCCACTGGGTGCCCACGACGACGACGTTACGACCTTTGGTTGTATTCATTTCAGATGTACTCGAAGAAGCGCTTGAATGGAAGAAAAGCGCTCAGATGGCGCTGACGACCCAGCGACCGGCCACATCGGTCAGCTCGCGGTCGCAATGGAATTCGTCGATTTCGCTCTCGTGCCCGGGCAGCACGCAAACCACGGTTTCGCCCTCCTGGCGCAGGCGTGCGATGGCCGCGCGCAGCGAGGCCGATTCGCTCCAGGGTGCACGGATGGCCGCACGCAGCGCACGCACCGGCACGGCCCCCACCAGAGTCTTGAGGTCCAGGCTGAAGCCCACGGCCGGACGCTTGCGTCCGAACACGGCCCCCACCTCGTCGTAACGGCCGCCACGCAGCAGCGCGTCGCTCACCCCTTCGGCATACACGGCGAAGCGCATGCCGCTGTAATAGGCATAACCGCGCAGATCGGCCAGGTCGAAGCCCAGGGGCGTACCCTCCAGCTGGCTGGCCAGCCACTTCAGGCCGTCCAGCGCCCGGTGTATCGCGGGCAGCGCCGGCAGGACCTTGCGAGCCTCATCCAGCACGGTCGCATCGCCGTAGAGGCGCGGCAGGGCCAGCAGGCCCTGGCGGGAAGCGGCAGGGAAGGCGCCGGTGAGTTGGGTCAGCGCCGACACATCCTTGGCCGCCAAGGCCGCGTGGATCGCGCTCAGGGTCTCGGCATCGGCCGGTACGCCTTCGAGCAGGGCACTGACGATGCGCACGTCGGCCAGGTCCACGGTGTAAGCCGGAAGACGGGCCGCCTTGAGGCAGTCCAGCGCGAGCTGCAAGGCCTCCAGATCGGCTTCGGGACCAGCATGGCCGTAGATCTCGGCGCCAAACTGCAGCGGCTCGCGCGTGGCGTGCGGGCTGGCCGGGCGCGTGTGCACGACGGGGCCGCAGTAGCACAGGCGGGCCACACCACGGCGGTTCAGCAGGTGGGCGTCGATGCGGGCGACCTGGGGCGTGGTGTCGGCGCGCAGGCCCATCGAGCGGCCCGAGAGCTGGTCAACCAGCTTGAAGGTCTGCAGGTTGAGCGCCTGACCGGTTCCGGTCAGCAGCGACTCAAGATGCTCCAGCAGCGGCGGCATGACCAGCTCATAGCCATAGCAGCGCGCCATGTCGAGCAGGTCGCGACGCAGTTCCTCGATGTGGCGGGCCTCGGAAGGCAGGACATCGGCAATGTGATCCGGCAGGAGCCAGGCGGACATGGGAAAGGGGGAGCTGTTAAAAACGTGATTTTACCGGGTTGGAATGGCGCCCCGGCAGCGCCCCAGACCGAAATTCAGGGCAAGAGCCACCAGAGCCCGGCCAGGCCGGCCAGGATGCTGCACAGGCCGAAGAAGCGGATTTGGCCATCCCCCAGCTGCAGGATCTGGGCAAACATGCGGCGCCAGCCCACCGGCGAGATGAACGGGAAAAGGCCCTCGATCACCAGGACGAGGGCCATCGCCAGCCAGAAGGCGTCGCTGTCCACGCCTTCTTATTTCTTGGGCGCTGCGCCCTGGCCGCGGAAGACCTTGAAGAACTCCGAGCTGCTGGGGTCGAGCACCATCACGTCGTTCTTGCTGGCGAAGCTGGCCTTGTAGGCCTCCAGGCTGCGATAAAACTGGGCAAATTGCGGATCACGGCCAAAGGCATCCGCATAAATGCGCGCCGCCTCGGCATCGCCCTCGCCCTTGATCTTTTGCGCATCCCGGTACGCATTGGCGACAGTCACCTCACGCTGCCGGTCGGCATCCGCCCGGATTTTTTCACCT
>JAXMMJ010000010.1:0-44275 GCA_034366585.1 Hylemonella sp. | reverse complement strand
ACCGCCATGCCGTAGCCGGGCACGATGATCACATTTTTGGCATCGCGCAGCAGTTCGGCGGTCTCGCCGGCAAGGATGGGATTCACCTCGCCCACCGGCTCGGCGGCGGCACTGCCCGCGGCCTTGGGTGCGGCGGCGGTGGTGCCGAAGCCGCCAGCGATCACGCTGATGAAGCTGCGGTTCATGGCATTGCACATGATGTACGACAGGATGGCGCCGCTGGAACCCACCAGCGCACCGGTCACGATCAGCAGGTCGTTGCTCAGCATGAAACCGGTGGCCGCGGCGGCCCAGCCCGAATAGCTGTTGAGCATGGACACCACCACCGGCATGTCGGCGCCGCCGATGGCCATGACCATGTGCACGCCGAACAGCAACGCGATCACCGTCATCACGATCAGCGGCGTCATGCCGCTCTGCACGTCGTGCGCGTTCAGGAAAACCCGGCCGAACCCGATCACCACCAGCAGCGCGATCAGGTTGAGCCAGTGGCGCGCCGGCAGCAGCAGGGGCTTGCCGCCAATCTTTCCGTTGAGCTTTCCGAAGGCAATCAGCGAACCTGAGAAGGTGACCGCACCGATGAGGATGCCCACGTAGATTTCGACTTCGTGGATGGTCTTCTCGACACCTTCGAGTTGAAGCGACGTGTCGACATAGCTGGCGAAGCCGACCAGGCAAGCGGCCAGACCGACCAGGCTGTGCATCAGCGCGACCAGCTCGGGCATCTGGGTCATCTTGACCGTTTTCGCGGCGTACAGGCCGATGCTGCCGCCCACCACCAGCGCGCCGACGATCCAGGGAATGCCGGCGGGTGAAACGCGCGGCCCGAAGACCGTGGCGAGCACGGCCAGCGCCATGCCGACCATGCCGTACAGATTGCCGCGGCGCGACGATTCGGGGTTGGACAGGCCGCCCAGACTGAGGATGAACAGGATGGCAGCTCCGAGGTAGGCCACCGTGGCAAGGCTTTGGGACATGGGTGTCTCGTCTCTTTCTTGTCTTGATCGGTCGGGGACGGAGCCGAAGGTCCGCCCCCGGGGTCCTTACTTCTGGAACATCGCCAGCATGCGGCGCGTCACGGCAAAGCCGCCGAACATGTTGATCGCGGTCAGCACGATGCCGGCGAAGGCGAGCCACAGGATGAGCTGGTCCGGTCGACCGTTCGCACCGGCATCGGGCGGCGCGATCTGGATCAGCGCACCTATGACGATGATGCTGGAGATGGCGTTGGTCACGCTCATCAGCGGCGTGTGCAGGGCCGGGGTCACGTTCCACACCACCATGTAACCGATGAAACAGGCCAGCACGAAGACGGTGAAGTGGCCCAGGAAGGCCGCCGGCGCATAGGCGCCGATGAACCAGAAGGCCAGCGCAGCGACCGCAAAGATGATCGCCAGTGTCTTGGCCGGCAGCGGGGCGCTGCTGCCATGGCCATGGCCACCCTTCTTCTCGGCCACCGGCGCAGCCGCCGGCTTCGGGGCCGGTGCGGCCGCCTGCTTGAGCGGGGGGGCCGGCCAGGTGATCTCACCGCTCTTGACGACGGTCAGGCCGCGGATGGCATCGTCTTCCATGTTGACGTTGATGACGCCGTCCTTGGTCTTGCACAGTTCTTCGGTCAGACGGAACAGGTTGGTGGCGTACAGGGTGGACGACTGCTTGGCCAGGCGCGAGTTCAGGTCGGCGTAACCGATGATGGTCACGCCATGCTTGACCACCGCCTGGCCGGGCTCGGTCAGCTCGCAGTTGCCGCCACGCTCGGCCGCCATATCGACGATCACGCTGCCCGGCTTCATGGACTTCACCATCTCGGCGGTGATGAGCTTGGGCGCCGGCTTGCCCGGGATCAGGGCCGTGGTGATGATGATGTCCACCTCGCGGGCCTGCTGGGCATACATCTCGCGCTGGGCCTGCTGGAAGCCCTCGCTCATGACCTTGGCGTAACCGCCGCCGCCCGAGCCCTCTTCCTCGTAGTCGACCTTGACGAACTCACCGCCCAGCGACTTGACCTGATCGGCCACTTCGGCGCGGGTGTCATTGGCGCGCACGATGGCACCCAGACCCGCGGCGGTGCCGATCGCAGCCAGGCCGGCCACGCCGGCGCCGGCGATGAAGACCTTGGCCGGCGGCACCTTGCCTGCGGCCGTGATCTGGCCGTTGAAAAAGCGGCCGAAGGCATTGGCGGCCTCGATGACGGCCCGGTAGCCGGCGACGCCGGCCTGCGAGGTCAGCGCATCCATCTTCTGGGCGCGGGAGAGCTGACGCGGCAGTGCATCAATGGCCAGCACGGTCACCTTCTTCGCCGCCAGTTGCTGCATCAGTTCCGGATTTTGCGCGGGCCAGATGAAACCGATCAAGGTGCTGCCTTCGCGCAGCAACCCAACCTCGGCGCTCGTCGGGACGGCCACCTTGAACACGATGTCCGAGGCCGCCCACAGCGCCGCGGCGCCCTGGATGATCTCGGCGCCCACCGCGCGATAGGCCTCGTCGCTGAAATTGGCGGCGTCACCGGCGCCGGATTCGACGGCCACCGTGAAGCCGAGCTTGATGAGCTTCTCCACCACCTCAGGCACCGTGGCCACGCGTTTTTCACCCGGGAAGATCTCCCGCGGCACGCCGATGCGCTGCGCCGGTTTAGCTGTGCCAGCTTGCATAAATCATCTCCTGAACTCGATTTTCATGACGGTCAAGCAGGCCCTACCCCAGGGCGCTGCCCGCACATCACGAAAGCTTAACTGAGAAATCCATTCCACCCAGGAATAAGCCGTATAACTATTTGGGGCCCGATTCATAATCCATGCCCATGAATATGCGCTGGAAACCGAGTGTCACCGTGGCCGCCGTCATCGAGCGCGAAGGCCGTTTTCTGCTGGTCGAGGAAGAGACCCCTGAAGGCCTGAAACTCAACAATCCGGCGGGGCACCTGGACCCGGGCGAGTCCCCCGCCGAAGGCTGCGCGCGCGAGGCGCTGGAGGAAACCACCCACCGCTTCAGGCCCACGCACCTGCTGGGCATCTACCTGTCGCGTTTCCAGCGCCCGCAGCCCGGCGGCAGCGTGGAGGACATCACCTACCTGCGTTTTGCCTACACCGGCGAGCTGGGTGACGTGGTGCCGGGTCGCCAACTGGACACTGGCATCGTGCGCACGGTCTGGATGACCCCCGAGGAAATCCGCGCCAGCGCCGCACGCCATCGCAGCCCCCTGCTCGTGCGCTGCATGGAAGACCACCTGCGCGGCCAGCGTTACCCGCTGGAGTCGGTCTACACCGACGCCACCGTGCAGTTGCTGCAGGGCTAGGTCACGTCACCTTCCAGCGGATCGCCCTGCAGATAGGCGCGCAGATTGCGCAGGAACAGCTCGGCCCCGCGCTGGCGCGTGCCCAGGGAGGCGGAAGCACTGTGCGGTGTCATCAGCACATTGGGTAATGTCCACAACGGAGACTCGGGCGGCAGCGGCTCTTTCGCAAACACGTCCAGATAGGCCCCCAGCAGATGGCCACGCGTGAGCGCCTCGACCAGGGCGGCCTCGTCGACGATCTCGCCGCGCGCGATGTTCACCAGGCCCGCACCCCGCGGCAACAAGGCCAGGCGGCGTGCGTCGACCAGGCGGCGTGTCTGCTCGGTGAGCGGGCAGGCCAGCACCAGCCAGTCGCAGCGCGGCAGCAGGCTGTCGAGCGCCTCCAGGCCCAGCACCTCGTCGAAATACTCGGCGGGCTGCGCCTGCCGGCGCAAGCCGATGGTGCGTACCCCCAAGGCCTGCAGTCCACGGGCAATCCGCGTGCCGATGTGGCCCACGCCCACGATCACCGCCGTCTGCCCGCCCAGGTCCTGCGCCAGGTCCTGGTCCCGGATGGGCGCCCACTCGCGCTGCTGCTGGGCCCGCAGCCAGTGCGGGAAGCCGCGCGCGAGCATCAGGAGCCCGGTCAGCGCGTTCAGGGCCACCGGCTCGGCATTGGTGCCCGCCGCGGTGCTGATGCGGATGCCGCGCTGTTTCGAAGGCTGGTAGAACGCATGGTCCAGCCCGGCGGACACCAGCTGCAGCCACTTCAGGTTCGGCGCCGCATCCACCAGGGACCAGAAGGCCTGCCCCTGCGGGCTGCGGTGCTTGGCCGGCGTGCCTTCCCAGATGTCGCGCGAATAAAACGCCACCTCGATGCTGGCGATCTGCTGCGCCGTGTAGCCGGCCTCCGGCTCGAAGTGCAGCAGTTCGAGTCGGCGCGGCACCGCTGCCAGGATCTGCGCCAGGGCCGCCTCGTGCTCAACGGCCATCTGCCGGGAGATCAGGAGGCTGGCGTTCATGTTCAGAGACTGGTGAGGCGCAGGTCCGCGACCTGCAGCCGCTCCATCTGCCAGAGTTGCGCCAGCAGCCGGGCTGCCGCCTCGGCGCCGATGACGGGCGAGGCCAACTCGGTGAACTTGTCGTTGATGTCCGCGTCGCTCAGCGGCGCTTCCGGGTCGCCCTTGCGGCAGGGTGCGTACTGCTCGATCACGCGGCCATCCGTCAGGGTGATGACGATGCGCGCGGCACGCAGGGCCGGGAAACCGGCGCTTAAGCGCGGGTCGGCCACGAGTTGGGTCTTGGCCATCAGATCACGGATAGCCTTGTCGGCCAGGCGCGGCGGTTCAAAAGCGTTGAGTCGCACCGCGCCATAGAGCAGGGCATGGGCCACCACATAAGGCAGGCTGAACTTGGCCTCGAAGGCGGTGCGCGGCTCGAAGTTGCCGGTCACGTCCAGTGCGGTCTGGTAGGTGTCGATGCGGATGGATGCGATCTGCGTCGGGTCCACGGTCTGCCCCTGGCGGATGTCCAGCATGGCGTCGATGGCCGCGAAGGTATGGCCGCAGCAGCCATGGTTCTTCTGTGTGATGACCTGGATGTTGTAGCGCGTGCCCAGATCGCGCGTGGCCTCGGCCCAGTTCGGGTTGACCGACAGCGCGGCGCCGAAACCTGCGGCGCCTTCGAGAATATCGAGCGCACCTGTCACGCCATTGGCTGCGCCCTTGCCGGCGGTCACCCCCACCCAGGCCGCGTGGCCGGCGTGCAGGCATTTGGTCATGGCGTCCGATCGGAAGGCCTGCTGCAGGCCCGAGGCAAAGGTGGCTGCGGTCGCCAGCGCATGGCGCATCACGTCCGGGTTGCTCCCGTCCACCAGGGCGGCCGTGGCCGCCGCGCCACCGAAGCAGCCGATGGTGCCGGTGGTGTGGAAAAAGCGGTAGTGCGAGGGCTGAACCGCCACGCCGATGCGTGTGGAGATTTCGTAGCCTATGGTGATGGCCTTGAGCAGGTCAGCGCCGCTCGCGCCGCGCTCCTCGGCCACGGCCAGGGCCGCGCCTATGGTGGGACAGCCGGGGTGGTAGACCGCGTCGCGGAAGATGTCGTCGAACTCGGCCGCGTGCGAGATGCTGCCGTTGATCCAGGCCGCCGTGGCCGCAAAGGCCGTGGTGCGTTGCCCCGGCAGGCTGGACTTGCCGTGCCCCAGCTCGTCCGCAAGGGTGCGCATGAGCTGGGGGCCCGGTGCCAGGGCGATGCCCGGGAACAGGGCCGAGAACCAGTCGATCAGCGCGCGCTTGGCGTGGTGCGTGACATCGGCGGGCAGGGCGCGGGCCGACTCGCGCTGGGCGTACTCGGCGAGTTGATCGACGATCATGAGGGAGGGAGCTCCAGGCTTCAGTAGCTGATGGTCATCAGCCGTTCTTCGGTCATTTCTCGGATGGCATAGGCCGGGCCTTCCCAGCCGAAGCCACTGTCCTTGACGCCACCGAAGGGCATGGCGTCGATGCGCGCGCTCGACGCCTCGTTCACGTGCACACCGCCAAAACGCAGGGCCTTGGCCGCCGTGAAGGCCGTGTGCAAGTCGGCCGTGAACAGGCCCACCGATAGGCCGAAGGGCTGGGCATTGGCCTGGGCCACGGCTTCAGCTATGCCGTCGAACTCGATCACCGACATCACGGGTGCGAAGATCTCCTCGCAGACCACCTTCATCTCGGGCTTCACGCCGGTCAGCACCGTGGGCTGGATCACGTTGCCGACACGCTGGCCACCGGTCAGCAGGCGTGCGCCGGCCGCCACGGCCTCGTCCACCCAGGACAGTGCACGCATTGCATGGTGTTCGCTGATCATGGGGCCGATGATGGTGGCCGCGTCGGCCGGGTCGCCGGCCTTCATCTTCTGCGCCGCAGCGACGAGCTTGGGCACGAAATCGGCTGCGATGCGGCGATCCACATACAGGCGCTGCACCGAGGTGCAGACCTGGCCCGCCTTGCGAAAACCCGCGTTGAGGATCTTGGGAATGGCCAGGTCCATGTCGGCGTCATGGCAGACGATGGTGCTGGCGATGCTGCCCAGTTCCATCTGCGTGCGGCGCAGGCCAGCGGCGCGCTGGATCTCGCGGCCCACACGGGTGCTGCCCGTGAAGGCATAAAAAGCGATAAGGGGGTCCGCGCACAGCTGCGGGCCAACCACGGCGCCATCACCGTGCACCAGAGCCAGCAGCGTGGGCGGCAGACCGGCCTCGATCAGGATCTTGCAGAGCTCCACGGCGGTGAGTGGTGTGAACTCCGAGGGCTTGATCACCACGGCGTTGCCGCCGGCCAGGGCCGGGCCCACCTTGTGCATGAGCACATTGAGCGGCGAGTTGAAGGGCGTGATCACGCACACCACTCCGCGCGGCGAGCGCATGGTGAAACCCACGCGGTTCCTCACGCCGTCGGCCGCCTGCATGGGCACCATCTCGCCGTTCAGGCGCTTGGCCTCCTCGGCGCAGAGCTCGAGGGTCTGCACGCAGCGGCGCACCTCGTTGTCGCCGTCGGCACGGGTGAAACCGGCCTCGTGGCGCATGAGCTCGATCAGCGGCTCCATGCGCGACTCGACGATGCGCGCCGCAGCCAGCAGGATCTTGTAGCGCTGGTAGGGCGTGAGGGTGGACTGCTGCTGACCCGCCACGGCGCCGGCCACGGCGGCCGTGACCTGTTCGGGCGATGCCACGGCCATCTCGCCATAGACCTGGCCGTCGTACTTGTCGCGCAGGGCCTGGCTGGACACACCGGCCACCCACTGGCCTCCGATCAGCAGCTGTTTCATCATGCGGCTCCGGCGTAGGTCTGCTGGTTGCCGCGCGTGTTGACCTTCAGGCCTTCCATGAACTTGTTGCGGATCTTGGCCGCGTCGCGCTCGGTCACGCCGGCCGGCGGCGCGTTGTCGGTGCGCGCGCAGATGAACAGCGGGCCTTCGCTCGTGAGCGCAGCCTCGACCAGGGCCTCGAAATGGGCCTCGTCCTTTGCCCAGACGCTCTGCACCAGGCCCGAACCCTTGCCGATCGCGACCAGGTCCACATTGGTGGCCGTCAGCGTGGGCTGGCCGCCGGTGATCTGGTAGGAGCCGTTGTCCCAGACGATCACCACCAGGTTCTTGAGCTTGAGGTTGGCAATGGTGCCCAGGGTGCCGAGCTGCATCAGCAGCGAACCATCGCCTTCGAGCGCAAACACCTTGCGCTGCGGCTGGGCCAGGGCCACGCCGATAGCGATGGGCGCGGCCAGGCCCATGGTGCCCAGCATGTAGAAGTTCTGCGGGCGCTGGCCGGCAGCCCAGAGGTCGAAGTGGGTGTGGCCGATGCCGCCGACCACGGCCTCTTCGTGCTTGAGCTTGGCGACCAGGCGGCGTGTCAGGTCGGAGCGGTTCATGACCTTGGCCGCGTCGCGGCCCACGGAGTTGAGCAGTTGTGCTTGCATGGTGTTCCTCACTTCTTCACGCGTGCGGTCAGCAGCGGCGACAGGATCATGGCAGCGGCCGCCTGGGTGGCGTAGGCCTGCTTGATCATGCGGTCGGCGATGAACTCGACATCGTCCTGGCGCTCGATGGCGTAGTTCTCGATGTTGAGCGAATTCAGGATGGGGCGCATGGTGCGGCAGACGATGACCTGGCCGAGCTGGAAGTCACCCAGGGTGCCGCGCTCCGAGATCAGCATGAGCAGGGGGATCTGGTAGGGCACGGTCAGCGAGGCCAGGGCGTTAGGCAGGGTGGCAAAACCGCTGGTCTGCATCAGCACGATGCCGCGCAGGCCGCCCATATAGGCGCCGGTCACGATGCCCACAGCCTCTTCCTCACGCGCCGGGCAGACCACGGTGAAGTAGTCGTCGGCATGCAGGCGCTTGATCAGCGGGGCCAGCACCTTGTCGGGCACATAGGTGATGAGCTTGATCTCGTTCGCCTTGAAGACGCGGACCAGGGTTTCGTCCCAGGTTTCGCCGGTCGGGCCGGTCGTCTCTTGCACCATGGCAATACTCTCCTGTTTATTTCAGATTAAAGCCGATGCACCGCCGGGGCGATGCATCGCAGATTTCGCGCGCCAAGTTCTCAGAACTTGTGAAGAAATCGTAGCGAGCGGCCCGAGCGCAAGGCGGACGGAGCGCAGCCACCGGAACGTACTTGAGGTACGTGAGGATGGCGAGCACCGCCCAACGCGGCGATCGGGTCGCGCAGTAGATTTATTCACAAGTTCTTACTCGTCACCCACTTTGAGCTTGTTGGGCAGGCGTTTTTCGATGGCCCACTTGAGCAGGGCCGCGCTGCGGAAGAAACCGTGCGCGAACTTGCCATAGGGCAGTGTCAGGAACAGGGCCATCACGAAGCCCAGGTGCAGGGCCAGCGTGGCCGGCATGAACGCCGTGCCGCGCGCGCCCCACAGGCCCAGGCCGGTCAGGCTGGTGAAGAACAACAGGGCGATGAAACCGCGATCCATGGGTTTTTGCGCCGCGTCGCCATGCTGCGGGTGGCGCCGCAGGTTGAGCCAGTACAGCCCTGCTGTGCCGATCAGCAGCAGCACGCCGCCCACGGCACCCAGGATCTTGGGCAGGCTGGGCAGGTCATAGGGCGCAACCCAGCCGAAGAGGTAGTGGTAAAGCGTGGCCACGCTGGTGGCGGCAAAACACAGCATGAAACCGTAGAAGGTGGCATGGTGGAAGGCACGGCGCTTTTTCGTCCAGGCGTCGTCCTCGTTATGGCAACCCTCGCCGTGGCCGCCGTCCAGGTACTTCAGGCGCAGCACATCGTGCGTGGCTTCCAGCGCCGCACCGCCCTGCACGGCCGCGATGACCGGGGCCTCGTAGTCGCGGCCCGGCGTCACTTCGCGCCAGAAACGGCGCAATCCCAAGGACAGGGCCAGCACGGCGAACAGGAAGACCGGGGCGAACAGGCTCACCAGCAGGTTGTGCGGAAAGATGCCGTAGAAGTCCGCCGAGGCCGGCACACGCCACAGCGTGTCCTTGAGCCACAGGGTCAGCATCATGAAAAAGGCCAGGGCCCCCGCTGTCGCCAGGGAGAGCGTGAGGCCGTTGCGCTGGTAGAGCTTGCCCAGCGCGCTCGGCCAGGCAAAGTCCGTGTAGGTCTGCAGGCGCACCTTGGCCATGGCCTGCGGGACGTTGACCGCGAATTCGTGCGGCGGCGCGTACTGGCAGGCGTGCAGGCAGGCGCCGCAGTTGTGGCACAGGTTGGCCAGGTAGTGCACATCGGCGGCGTTGAAGGACAGGCGGCGGGTCATGGCCGGGAAGACGGCGCAGAAGCCCTCGCAATAGCGGCAGGCATTGCAGATCTGCAGCTGGCGCGCCACTTCGGCTTCGGGGCTGCCGGGCACGACGTCACCGTTGGCCAGGGCCCGCGCTTCGCGGGTCAAAGTCTCAAGCTGCTGCACGTTGCTTCTCCGTATCCTTGATGTTCAGGGCAGCCTTCGCCGCCTCGGTGCCGGCGATGCGGCCGAAGGCCGTGCCGATGGACATGCCCACACCCGCCGTGTAGCCCTTGCCCAGCACATTGCCAGCCATCATCTCGCCGGCCACGTAGAGGTTGTCGCTGGGCTGGCCGCCGAAATGCACGGCGGCCCGGTCGTCGACCTTGAGCCCCAGGTAGGTGAAGGTGATGCCGGGGCGCAGCGCGTAGCCGTAGAACGGCCCGGTGTCGATGGGCAGGGCCCAGTGGGTCTTGGCAGGGGTGATGCCTTCGGTGTGGCAGTCGTCCAGCGCCGTGTGGTCGAAGGTGCCGACGCGGCAGGCCGCGTTGTAGGCGTTCAGGGTCTGCATGAAGGCGGCTTCGTCCAGGCCCAGCTTGCGCGCCAGTTCGGGCAGGCTGTCGGCCTGGATGCCCGGGAACACCGGCGGCATGAAACGGCCCACGGCCTTGCTGTCGATGATGGAGTAGCCGATCTGCCCCGGCTGCTGCGCCACCAGGCGGCCCCAGATGGCGTAACGCTTGGGCCAGAAGTCCTCGCCTTCGTCGTAGAAGCGCTGGGCATGCTTGTTGACCACCACCCCGAGCGACACACAATCCAGCCGGGTACAGATGCCGCCGTCGTACAGCGGCGCGCGCGCGTCGATGGCCACGCAGTGCGACTGCGAGGGGTCGCCGATCATGTCGGCGCCGTGTTTCATCATGTCCTTGATGAGCACACCCTGGTTGAAACGCGTACCGCGGATCAGGAAGTTGTCGGCCGGCCACTCGCCGTCGGCGTTCTGGCCCCAGGCTTCGCGCAGCCATTCGCGGTTGGATTCGAAACCGCCGGCGGCCAGCACGCAGGCCTTGGCCTCGATGCGCTCATCGCCGATGTAGGCCGCCCTGAACTTGCCGTCCTGGATGTCCAGGCGATCCACGGCCGCGTTGTAGCGGATCTGCACGCCCAGCTTCTCGGCGCTGCGGTAGTAGGCGTTGACCAGGGCCTTGCCGCCGCCCATGAAAAAGGCGTTGGTGCGCGACAGGCTCAGCGTGCCCGACAGCGAGGGCTGGAAACGCACGCCATGCTTGATCATCCAGGGCCGGCAGGTCGAAGACGCGCGGATGGTCAGGCGGGCCAGGTGCTCGTTGGTGAGGCCGCCGGTGACCTTGAGCAGGTCCTGCCAGAACTCTTCTTCGGGGTAGGCTTCCTGCAACACGTCCTGCGGCGCATCGTGCATGCAGCGCAGGTTGCGCGTGTGGATGGAATTGCCGCCGCGCCACTCCTTGGGCGCAGACTCCAGCAGCATCACGCTGGCGCCCGCCTCGCGGGCCATCAGGGCGGCGCACAGGGCGGCGTTGCCGCCCCCGATGACCAAAACATCGAGACTCATATCAGTTGCTCCATGGTGTCGCACACGACCCGCGACGCGTGAAACAGGCCCTCTCGGGGAACGCCGTGGAACCGGCTTAGCCGGGCCACTGGCGTTGCCCCCTTGAGGGGGAAGGCGGCCCTCAGGCCGCCACAGGGGTGCTTCAAAACTGGTACTTGCGCAGGCCGCCATCCACCGGGATCACTGCGCCCGTGATGTAGCCGGCGCGCGGCGAGGCCAGGAAGGTCACCAGATTGGCCAGCTCTTCGGGTTCGCCGTAGCGGCCCACCGGGATCTCGTTCTCGCACTGCCACTTCTGGAACTCGGGCGAGTAGTTGCGCATGATCTGCTCGGAAATGATGCGCCCGGGCGGCACGCAGTTCACGGTGATGCCGTGCTGGCCCACCATGCGCGAGAGGCCCTTGGCCCAGCTGTGGATGCCGGCCTTGGCGCAGAAGGCGCCGTTGATGTGCTCGGGCTCGCTCTTGCCCGTGATGCAGACGATGCGACCCCACTTGCGTTCGATCATCTGGTCGATCAGGGCGTCGCCCAGCTGGCGCGGGCGGTGGAAGTTCAGCGTGATGGCTTCCTGCCACTGCTCTTCGCTCACGTGCAAGTCCTTGAAGCTGCGCGAGCCACCGGCGTTGTTGACCAGGATGTCCACGTGCCCCAGGCCCTTGATGGCGGCCCTGGCCAGGTTCTGGGCGGCGTCGGCCGCGTACATGTCCTGCTCGATCAGCACCGGGGCATGGCCGCCGGCGGCCACGATCTCGGCCGCGACTTCCTTGAGCTTGTCCACGCGGCGCGCCGTGATGGCCAGGCGCACGCCTTCGGCCGCCAGGGTCTTGGCGATGCCGCGGCCGATGCCGGCGCTGGCGCCGGTGACCAGGGCGGTCTTGTCCTTGAGTTGCAAATCCATGATTGAGGGTGTCCACAAAACTGAGGATGTGAACTGTATACCGGGCATGCGGCCCGGGCGAGCCCCCCGGCGCAAGGGGGGTATCACAAGTTGTGATGGCCGGCGGGTCAGCGCGCGGCCTGCGCCGCCATACGACCCGCGCGCCGGCCCGAGACAAAAGCCCAGGCCAGGTGGTGGCCATGGCCCTTGAGCAGCAGGCCGCCCTGGCCCGTGGAGCCGGCGGCGTACAGGCCCGGCCAGGGTTGACCGTGGGCGTCCAGCACGCGGTGCTGGCTGTCCACCATCAGGCCGCCTTCGCTGTGCACGAAGACCGAGCGCACCGGGCCCAGTGCCACGTAAGGCCCCGCGCCCAGGGGGCGCACCGGGGCCGCCGCCACGCTGCTCGCCAGCAGCGCCGCGTCCATGCCCAGCTGACGCGCCAGCTCCGGCAGCGTGGGCGCCTCGGCGTAGACGTCGGGCCGGTTCTGGCGGTAGTCGGGAATGTAGGCATAGGCGATGCCCGGGGCCGTGGACACGAAGTGCGGCCAGGCCGAGAACTTTCGGGCCAGCGCCTGGTCGATCACGATATAGCCCAGCTTGCCGGGCTGGTCGGGCAGGCGCCAGGCCGGCTTGTCGAGTTCGTTGCCGAAACGCTCGCCGCGCTGGTTCACCAGGATGGCCCCCTGCTCGAACAGCGTGGTCGAGGGCGCCAGCGCCGTGGTCAGGAACTTCATCATGAAGGGCCGCAGGATGGCCTGCGGCAGGTGGTCCAGCGACCACTGCATGAAGACCGCCAGCCAGCGCCAGGGCGGCAGGCGCCGCACGAAGGTCTCGGTGGCCGGGGCGATGAAACGGATCTCGGGGCCCAGGGCCAGGTCGCCGTTGACGATGCGCGCGCCCAGGGTCTCGCCCAGGCGCTGGCCGTCGCCGGTGGCCGTGAGGTTCACGCCCTCCACCTTGGCCTCCTGCGGGCCCATGAAACGGGCCTTGAACTCGGGGCCGTTGGTGAAGTCCCCCGCAGCGAGCACCACACCGCCGCGCGCCATGTAGCGCTTCAGGCCGCTGTCACCCTCGGCGTCGACGCCAGTCACGCGCCCGCCCTCCTGCAGCAGGGCCTTAACGCGCAAGCCGGTGCGGATCTCCACGCCAACGCGGCGCGCGCGCCGGCCCAGGTGGTAGATGAAGGCGCGTGAATTGGGCAGCACGTTGTGCATGCGCGGCTGGCGGTGCGGCGGCTCGGGCATGGGGCCCATGAAACGCACACCGGAATCGAGCAGCCACTGGAAGGTGGCGGGAATCTCGTTGCAGAGGATACGGCGCAGCTCGGGGTTGTCGCGCGCATCGAGCTCACCCGCAAACCCGGGCATGTCGGCCCAGTGGTCCGCCGGGTTGTCGACGATGCCGCGTTTCTTCTGGTGTGGCGTGCCGCTGGAGGTCACCGAACCGATGGACCAGGCCGTGGAGCCGCCCAGGGCCGGGTTCTTCTCCAGCAACAGCACGCTACGCCCGCTCTCGCGCGCCTCGATGGCGGCGGCCAGGCCGGCGCCGCCGCCGCCGACCACCACCACGTCGTACGTCTTTTCTTCTCTTTGCATGCCGAAAAATCAGTCCAGCTTGATGTTGGCCGCGTTGATCACGGCCGTCCACTTGCTCGTCTCGGCCTCGTTGCGCTTTTGCGCATCGGCCGGTGTGCCGCCCAGGGCCATGATGCCCAGGCCGTCCCAGCGCTGCACCAGGTCCTTGTCCTTGAGCACGACGTTGAGCTCGGCATTGAGCTTGCTGACGATGGCCGCCGGCGTACCGCTCGCCACCGAGAGCGTGTACCAGGGCACCGAGGAGTAACCGGGCACGCCGGCCTCAGCCACCGTGGGCACATCGGGCAGGCTGGGGCTGCGGCTGGTGCCGGTCACCGCCAGGGCGCGCACCTTGCCGCTCTTGAGCTGCGGATGGGCCGTGCCCAGGCTTTCGAACAGCATGTCGATCTGGCCACCGAGCAGGTCGGCCATGGCCGGCGCGCCGCCGCGGTAGGGCACGTGCACGTAGTCCACCTTGCTCATGTAACGAAACAGCTCGGCCGCCATGTGCATGGCCGAGCCATTGCCGGCCGAGCCGTAGGTCAGCTTGCCGGGCTGCGCCTTGGCCAGGGCCAGCAGCTCCTGCACCGACCTGGCCGGCAGGTCCTGCTTGACGATCAGGATGCTGGGCGCCTCGGCCAGCAGGATCACCGGCTTGAGTTCCTTGAGGGGGTCGTAACGCAGCTTGGGGTACAGGGCGACCGCGCCGTTGTGCGCAATCGTGGCCAGCACCAGGGTGTAGCCATCAGCCGGGCCCTTGGCCACCTGCTCGCCACCAGTGTGGCCGCCGGCCCCGGGTTTGTTCTCCACCACCACGGGCTGGCCCAGACGCGGGCCCAGCTTCTCGGCCACGGAACGCGCGAGCAGATCGGCTGGGCCGCCAGCGGCATAGGGCACGACGATCCTCACGGGCTTGCTCGGGAAGGCATCCTGGGCCGTGGCGAGCATGGCAAGCGCCAGCAGACCCGCGCCCAGCAGCGACTTACAAATCTTGTTCAGCATGGGAAGTTTCCTCAATCCAGTTGCAGCTTGGCCGCTTCGATCACGCGGTTCCACTTGGTGGTTTCACTTTTGAAATAGGCCGCGGCTTCGGCCGGGCTGTTGGGCGTGTACTCGATGCCCAACTGGTTGTAGCGCGCGGCCACCTCGGGGCTGGCCAGCACCTTCTGCACATCGCGGTTGAGTTTTGCCACCAGGACCGCAGGCATGCTGGCCGGTGCGGCCAACGTGAACCAGGAGGTGCCGCTGTAACCCGGCACACCGGCCTCGGCAATCGTGGGCACCTCGGGCAGACGCGGGTCACGCTTGGGGCCGGTCACGGCCAGCACACGCAGCTTGCCCCCCTGGACTTGCGGAAGTCCCGAGGAGAAGTTATCGAACATCACGTCGACCTGACCGCTGATCAGGTCGATCAGCGCCGGGCCACTGCCCTTGTAGGGCACGTGGTTCATGCGCTGGGCGATGGCCAGCTGGAACAGTTCGGTCACCATGTGCACCGAGGAGCCAGCACCGGCCGTGGCGTAGTTGATCTTGCCGGGATTCGCCTTGGCATCGGCCAGGAAGTCGGCAAAGGTCTTGTACCTGGAATTGGCCGGCACCAGCACGAGGTTGGGCGACTCACCGATGATCATGATGGGCTGGAGTTCCTGGGCCGGGTCGTAGGTGAGTTTGGTATAGCTCTTGTAGGCCGCGTGGATGCCGATGGTGCCCACCATAAGCGTGTAGCCGTCACCGGGCGACTTAGCCACGAGCTGCGCACCCAGGTGGCCGCTGGCACCGGGTTTGTTGTCGACGATGACGTTCTGGCCGTAAGCCGTGCCCAGGCGCTCGGCAATGATGCGGGCCAGGATGTCCACGGCACCCCCCGGGGCGAAAGGCGCGACGATGCGGATGGGCTTGGCCGGGTAGTCCTGCGCCTGGACCAGGCCGGCACAGGCCAGCAGGCCCAGCACCATCAGCTTCAGGAAGCGCTTTTTCATTTCAGTTTCCTCATTTGTTCGAGCGTGATGACGGGACGCTGCGCGTAGGGCAGATTCCATGACTGACAGTTGCTGCGATCCACGATCTGCACCGGCAGCTCCACCGCAGCCGGCACCGTCTCACCACGCAGGTGGCGCCCCGCGCACTCGGCCGCCAGATAGGCCATCTGCATGGCGTTGAAATCGGCCGTGGCCAGCATGCGGCCGGCGGCAATGGCTTCGATGGCCTGGGGGATGGCGTTCACACCGACCACGGCCGCGGTCTTCCCCGCGGCGTCCAGTGCATCGATCACGCCGATGGCCATGATGTCGTTGGCCACCAGCACCGCGTCGGGTGCGGCGTTCGCCTGCAGCCAGGCCGCCGTGCGGTCTCGTGCGGTCTCGCGCACATAGTCACCCGCGATCTGGCCGGCCAGCACGATGCCGGGGAACTCGATGGCCGCGGCGCGGAAACCGCGCAGGCGCTCCAGGCTGGTGTAGGACTCCTCGGGGCCCGTCACCACGAGCACCCGGCCCTTGCCTTGCAGATGTCTGAACAGGTAGCTGGCGATCGCCTGCGCCAGCTGCTCATCATCCGAGCTGACATAACTCACCATGGGCGCGGCTGCGATCGGGTTGACGAAGCCGATCATGGGGATGCCGGCTGCGACCACCTTGGCGATCGCCGCATCCACCTTGCTCGCATGCACGGGCGAAAACACAAAGGCATCGGGTCGCGGATTCAAGGCCAGCGCCTGCTCGATCAGCGCGCTCTGCTCCACCGGGTCGTCACCCTTCCTGGGCACGAAGTGCAGCACCTCGTCGCCGAACACGGCCGCAGCGCGCTCGGCACCGAGACGCGCCGCGCCGTAGGCCGGGTTGGTGTAGTTCTTGGTGAAGACCGCGAGGCGCATCAGATCAGACCATGCCGCCGTTCGGTTGAATGATCTGGCCGTGCACCCAGGAGGCCTTGTCGGAGGCCAGGAAGGCCACGACCTCGGCCACCTCGTCCGGCTGGCCCACGCGGTTGAAGGGGCTCATGCCGGCCGCGCGCGCGATGGCGGCCTCGTCCTTGCCGGCGCGGAACAGGTCCGTGTCCACCGGGCCCGGGGCCACGCCGTTGACGCGGATCTTGCGCGGTGCGAGTTCCTTGGACATGGAACGCAGCAGGCTTTCGACGCCCGCCTTGGTCGCCGTGTAGGCCCCGCCACCGGGCACGGCGACACGCACCATGGAAGTGGTCAGGCCGATGATGTTGCCGCCGTCCACCACGTGCTTCGCCGCCGCACTCAGCACGTTGAAGGCGCCCACGAGGTTCACCTCCACGACCTTGCGGAAGTTCTCGGGATCGTAGGTAGCGATGGGGCCGGGCGGCACATTGATGCCGGCATTAGCCACCACGCAGTGCGGCATGCTGCCGAAATCCCTGGCCACATCGGTGAAGACCTGGGCCACCTGGGCCGGTTCGCGGATGTCGACCTTGTAGCCCCGGGTCGTGGCACTGCCGATCCTGGCCGGCACGCTGGGCGCGCTGCTCACATAGGTGTAGGCCACGTCGTAGCCACCCTCGGCCAGTTTCTGGACCGTCGCCGCGCCGATGCCGCGCGTGCCGCCGAAAACGAGTGCGATCTTCTTGCTCATGGGAAATCCTTGAATGATTCGATTGAAATGTCAGGCCTTGTACGGCTTGCCGTAGATCGGTTCTTTGTAGGGGATGGGGGGCAGCTGCCAGGTACCCGTAGAGGGAGGGCGCACCTCGGCATCCACGTGCACATCGATCACGCAGGGGCGTTTGTTCTTCAGCGCCTGCTGCACCGTGGCGCCCAGGTCCTGCGGACGGGTCACGGTGTAGCCGTCGGCACCGCAGGCGCGGGCCCAGGCGGCGAAGTCCGGGTTGTAACGCGCGCCGGTTTCACCGTGGTAGAACGCCGTGCCGATCTCGCGGCCGTCGAACAGGCCGTACTGCAGGTCACGGATGGCGCCCCAGGCGAAGTTGTTCCAGATGATCCAGACGACCGGCAGGTTGTATTCCACCGCGGTGCACAGCACGTAGGGCGCCATGGTGAAACCGCCGTCGCCGACCACGGCCACGCAGGGCCGGTCCGGCGCGGCCAGCGCCGCACCCATGACACCGCAGACACCGAAACCCATGCTGGAGTAACCCCAGCTGTTGAGCATGCTCTGCGGGCGTTTGGCCTGCCAGAACTGCATGAACCAGTTGTGGTGCACGCCGGAGTCGAGTGCGAGGATCACGTCGTCGGGCAGCACCTTCTGCAACGTGCCCACCACGAACTCGGGGCGCAGCGGGCTGGTGGAGTCGCCGAAGTGCGGGCGCACAAAAGCTTCCCACTGGGCCTGCCAGCCCTGCACCTGGGCCAGCCAGGGCGCATAACGCGTGGCCGTGATGTCCTTGCGGGTGGGCAGCGCGTTGAGCAGCTGGCGCGTGAACACCTTCACGTCGGCGATCACACCGAGTGTGGGCGCGTAGTTGCGGCCCAGCTCCTGCGGGTCGATGTCCACGTGCACGAGCTTGGTCTTGGGGAAGTTCCAGGAATAACCCTCGAACCAGCTCGAAGAGCTGCGGTCGTCGAAGCGTGTGCCCAGCGTGATCACGAGGTCCGAACGGCGGCCGGCCTCGTTGGCGGGGTAGGCACCGTTGCGGCCGATGAAACCCAGGGCCAGCGGGTGGTCGCCGCGGATCGCGCCCATGCCGTTGGGCGAGGTGATGACCGGGATGCCCAGCTTCTCGGCCAGCTCGGTGATCTCGGGGCCGGCTTCGGACAGGGTGGCGCCGTGGCCGATGAAGAGCACGGGCTCGCGCGCGGCGGCCAACAGGTCCAGCGTGGTGACCACGTCCAGGTCATTGGCACCGGGGCGGTGCGCACGGTGGATGTGCGAGGCCGGCGGCAACTCCACGTCCGCCTCTTCCTGGTAGACGTTGTAGGGGATGTCCAGGTTCACCGGGCCGGGGCGGCCCGTGACCATGGTGTCCATGGCCTGGCGCAGGGCCAGGGGCAGCATGTCCACGCGCGTGGGCTGGAAGGCGCGCTTGACCACCGGGCGCATCACCTGCGCGAAGTCGGCCTGGTTGTGCTTGTAAAGCTCCTGGAAGGGCGCGCGGTTGTGCTGCGAAGTCGGCACGTTGGAGGTGATGCACAGGAAGGCCGACGAATCCGACAGCGCAGTGGCGCAGGACATCACCATATTGGCCGAACCGGGGCCGGTGGACGTGAGTGTGGCCACCGGTTTGTGCTTGACACGGAAGTAGGCGTCGGCCATGTGGCCGGCGCACTGCTCGTGGCGCGGGGAAATGAGCTTGAGCTCGTCCTTCACGTCGTACAGCGCGTCCAGGATGCCCACGTTGCCGTGGCCGCAGATGCCGAAGATGTACGGCACTTTTTCCTGGACCAGGTATTGGGCGATCAGTTCGCCACCTTTCATCTTGGCCATGTTCAGTTCTTTCTAATCTCTGGTATCAGGTGTCAGACCGCGGTGAACGTCACGATACGCTCTTCGGTCATTTCATGGACCGCGTAATGCGGGCCTTCGCGGCCGAAGCCGCTGTCTTTGGAGCCGCCGTAAGGCATGAGGTCCACACGCGAGCTCGAGGTCTCGTTGATGTGCACGCCGCCCACCTCCAGCTGCTGCGCCGCGGCCAGCGCGTCGCCCAAGCGGTTGGTGAACAGGCCGGTGGCCAGGCCGAAGGGCGTGGCGTTCACGCGCGCGATGGCTTGCGCCAGGGTCTTGAAGGGCACGATGCAGACCACGGGGCCGAAGATCTCGTTACAGCCCACCTTCATGCTGTCGCTGATGTTGCTCAGCAGCGTGGGCGGCACCACGGCGCCAAGTCTTGGGCCGCCGGCCAGCAGCTTGGCACCGGAGGCCACGGCCTCGTTGATCCAGGCCTCGATGCGGATGGCGTTGTCTTCGCTGATGACCGGGCCGACGAAGGTCTTGCTGTCCTGCGGATCACCGCAGACCAGTTCCTTGACCATCTCGCCCAGGCGCGTTTCCACCTCGGCCAGCAGGGACTCGTGCACCAGCAGCAGCTGCACCGAAGTGCAGACCTGGCCGGCCTTGCGGTAACCGGCATTGACGATCTTGGGCAGGGCCGCGTCCAGTTTGGCGTCGTCGCAGACGATGGTGCAGGCGATCGAGCCCAGCTCCATCTGCGTGCGGCGCAGACCGGCGGCCTGCTGGATCTTGCGGCCCACCTCGGTGCTGCCGGTGAAGGCGAAAAAGCGCACGCGCTCGTCGGCCTGAAGGGCCTGCACCACCTCGGCGCTGCCATGCAGCACCGAGAGGAAGCCCTTGGGCATGCCGGCGTCCAGCAGCACCTCGGCCAGCAGGCAGGCCGTGATGGGCGTGAAGGACGACGGCTTGAGGATCACGGCATTGCCGGCGGCAAAGGCCGGCGCCACCTTGTGCGTCACCGTGTTGAGCGGCGAGTTGAAGGGTGTGATGGCGGCCACCACACCCAGGGGGACACGCAGCGTGAAACCCAGGCGACCGGCCGCTCCGGGGGCACCGGCCAGCGGGATCACGTCGCCGGCCAGGCGGCGCGCTTCCTCGGCCGAGAGCCGCAGCGTCTGCAAGCAGCGGCGCACCTCGCCCATGGCATCACTCTGGGTGAAACCGGCTTCCAGCTGCATGGCGCGCACGAACTCCTCGCTGCGCGCCTCCAGCAGCTGGGCGGCGCGGTCCAGCACCACACCGCGCTCATAGGCCACGGGCGCGCCCTGGCGGAAGGCGGCGTGCGCCACCTCCACGGCCAGTCTTACCTGCGCCGCATCGGCGGTGGTAATCGTGGCGCAGGGCTGCAATTTGTACTTATCGCGCACGGCGACGCGCGGGCCCGTGCCTGCGATCCACTGGCCGTTGACCAGCAGGCCGTAGACAGCCGGAGCGGCGGAAGTGGCCGTGTCGATCACGGCAGATACCTTGCGGTCCATCAGCGCATCTCCTCTTCGTCGTCGGCCGGCGTGGTGACCACCAGGAACACCAGGCCATCGGTGCCGGTGTTGGTGAAGCTGTGGCGGATGCCGGGCGGCACGTAGACGTAATCGTGCGGGCGCATCAGCTGCTTCTTGTCGTCCAGCGTGAGGATGCCCTCGCCTTCGAGCACGTAATACACCTGCTCCTGCACCTGGTGCACATGCTCCTGCACATAGGCCATGGGCGCGTAACGCGAGATGCGGAAGTCCACGCGCGAGCTGCCCGTGGTGGTGGGGCCGGCCAGCTCCTTGGAGAGGGCGCCGCCGAAGTGGCCCGGGTATTCCTTCCAGGGCATGTTGGCCATCTTTTCCAGCAGGAGCCGCAGCTCGGGTTTCTTGTTCATGATCATTCCTTCCTTGTGTGTTGCAGCGGCTCAGAGCCAGAGAATCTTCTTGCGGTAGTCGAGATCGGTCAGCAGCGGCTCGGCCGGGCCTTCGTGGAAGACCGCGCCGCGCTCCAGCGCGTAGGCACGGTCGGCCAGGGCCAGCACCAGGTCGAGGTTGTGCTCGACGATGACGATGGACACGTGCTGGCGCAGCTTGTCGAACACGGTGAACAGCTCCTGCACCACCGTCGGCGCCAGGCCTTCAAAGGGCTCGTCCAGCAGCAGCAGCTTGACGTTGCCCGACAGCGCGCGCGCCACGGCTACCATCTGCTGCTCGCCGCCCGAGAGGTAGTCGGCCGCCACGTTCATGCGCACCTTCAGGCGCGGGAAATACTCGAGGATCTGCGCCTCGTCCCAGACCACGCCGGTCTTGCCGTCGGTGGGCCGGGCCAGGCGGCCCAGGGCCAGGTTCTCGCTCACGGTCATGCCGGCAAACAGGCCCCGGCCCTGCGGCACGTAACCGATGCCCAGGCGCGCGATGTCCGGCGCACTCATGCCGGCAATGTCACGGCCGTTGAAGGCCACGCGCCCGCTGGCCGGCGGCACCAGGCCCACCAGGCTCTTGAGCAGCGTGGACTTGCCTGCGCCATTACGGCCCAGCAGCGCCACGATCTCGCCCTCACGCACCTGCAGGCTGGCGTCGTTGAGGATGTGGCTCTTGCCGTAGAAGGCGTTGACCTTGTCGAAGTCCAGCACCAGGGGGCGGTCCCCCGTGGCGATGCCGGTGCGGCCCGTGACGGGTGGCGTGCCCGTGCCGGTGTAGATCTCCTGCACGCGCTGGTCACAACGCACCTCGTCGGGTGTGCCGCTCATGAGCACCTCTCCCTGGTTCATCACCGTGACGCGGTGCGAGAAGGACAACACGCGATCGATGTCGTGCTCGACGATCAGCACGGGGATGTTGCTGGCGATGGTCTTGACCAGATTGGACACACGCTCGCGTTCGGCCGCGGCCAGGCCGGCCAGGGGCTCGTCCATCAGCAGCACCTGCGGCTTGGAACCGAGGGCGATACCCAGATCGACCAGGCGCTGGCCGCCGTAGGACAGGTCACCGCCGCCCACCTGCTCCATGCCCTGCAAGCCCAGGAACTTCATGAGCTCGGCGGTCTCGGTGTGGATCTCGGGGTAGCTGTCGATGTCGCGCCAGATGTTGAAGCGCGCCGCATGCCGCGCCTGCAGCGAGAGGCGCAGGTTCTCGTAGATGCTCAGGCCCTTGAACAGATTGGTGATCTGGAAGGAACGGGCTAGGCCCTGCTGGCAGATGCGGTCCGGTGCCAGGTGCTGCACGGCTTGGCCGTGCAGGCGCACCGTGCCGGTGTCGGGCATGAACATGCCCGAGATCAGGTTGAAGGTCGTGGTCTTGCCCGCGCCATTGGGGCCGATCAGCGCGTGGATCTGCCCGGCCTGCACGGTGAGGCTGTTCTCGCGCACGGCCTGGATGCCGCCGAAACGCTTGCTGATGCCCTGGGCTTCGAGCACGGCGCCTTCGACACGCTTGGGGCGCAGGAACTCGGGCAGGGGCAGGCCCTCGTAGATCTTGCGCTTGCTCATGGCCGCGCCGTCTTCGGCCACGGGGCGGAAACGGCGCTGGAGCTGGGCCCAGATGCCGGTCAGCCCCGCGGGCGAGAAGATGATGAAGGCCACGAAGATCAGGCCGAAGTAGAGCAGCCAGTTGTCCGTGTAGATCGAGAACAGCTCACGGAACAGCAGGAAAAACAGCGCGCCCAGGGCCGGGCCCAGGAAGCTGCGCATGCCGCCGATCACCACCATGGCCAGCAACTCGCCCGAGAAGGCCACCGTGGTCGACTCGGCCGCCGCCAGGCGGTGCAGGAAGACCACCAGCGCGCCGGCCAGGCCGGTGATGGTGGCCGAGATCACGAAGGCCAGCAGCTTGTACTTGTCGATGTCGTAACCCTGGAAGGTGGCGCGCTGCTCGTTCTCGCGGATGGCCACCAGCACATGACCAAAGGGCGAACGCACCACACGCAGCAGGGCGTAGAGCACGCCAAAGGCGATCAGGGCCGTGAACACGTAATACGTCAGGTGGCCGTTGAGATCGATGGGGCCGATGGAACCCCGTTCGATGCCGCCCAGCCCGCCCTCGCCACCCGTGAGCGCCGTCCAGCGGAAGGCGATGGCGAAGGTCAGCGCGCACAGCGCCAGCGTCAGCAGCGAGAAGTAGACTCCGCGCCGGCGCAGGATCAGGAAACCCACCGCCAGCGCCAGGGTCGCCGTGAAGACGATGGAGAAGGCGAAGGGCAGCACCGTCTGGTCCTTGAACCAGTGCAGCTGGGCCAGCGCGGCCGCATAGCCGCCGATACCGAACCAGGCGCTGTGGCCGAAGGACACCAGGCCCGTCGTGCCCACCAGCAGGTTCAGGCCCATGGCCGCCATGGCCAGGATGACCACCACGGTGGCGGCATCCAGCGTCAGGCCGATGGCCTGGAACACGAGGGGCAGCAGCACCAGGGCTGCCAGGCCGACCCACAGGGGCCGGTATTTGGAATTCAACAGAGCAGTCATTGTTTTGGTTTTCTTCTCGTTCTCACTCGAAGCGTTCGATGCGCTCACCCAGCAGGCCACGCGGCCGGAACATCAGCACCAGGAACATCAGCACGTACATGGAAGCCTCGCCGGCCGCCGGCTGGAAATGGATGGTGATGCCACGCACCACGCCCACCAGCAGCGCCGCCAGCACCACGCCCCAGAAACTGCCCAGGCCGCCGATCACCACCACGACAAAGGCCACCGTCATGATCTCGGTGCTCATGGCCGGGTGCACGATGGTGATGGGGCCGAAGAGCACACCGCCCAGCGCGGCCGTGGCCACACCCAGCATGACGATGGCCGTCATATAGGGCTGCAGCTTGATGCCCAGCACGGCCACCATGTCGGGCTTCTGCACGCCGGCGCGCACCACACGGCCGAACGAGGTCTTGTGCAGCAGCAACCAGATGCCGACCATCACCACGGTCACCACGCCCAGGATGAAGAGCCGGTACCTGGAGAACATCATGTCGCCCATGATGAGCTGGCCCTTGAACTCGGGCGGCATGGTCGAGGCCAGCGGGGCCGAGCCCCAGGCCATGCGCAGGGCCTGCTCCACCACCAGGGCCAGGCCGAAGGTCACCAGCAGGCTGAGGATGGGATCGGCCGTGTAGAAGCGGCGCAGCAGGTAGCGTTCGAACAGGATGCCCAGCAGGCCCACGAGGGCGGGCGTGATGAAGATGCTGCCGGTGAAGCCGGCGTGTTTGATCACTTCCAGCGAGACATAGGCGCCCAGCGCATAGAAGGCGCCGTGTGCCAGGTTGACGATGCCGCCCACGCTGAAGATCAGCGACAGGCCCAGGGCCAGCAGCAGGTAATAACCACCGAGCACCAGGCCGTTGACGACCTGCTCGAGCAAGAACAAGATTTCCATGGGAATCCGGGAGAGGGGAAAAAACGCCGGCACCGACGCGCGGTGCCGGCCAGCTCAACTCAAACCGTGTTTACATCTTGCACAGGCTCTCGGATTTCGGCGGCGCCAGCGTGTCCAGCGGCTGGTTCGCCGCGGGCACGGCTTCACCGAACAGCAGGAAGTCCTGCTTGTTCTTCGCCTGGCCCTTGGGCTTGACGGTGAAGGGATAGGCTTCCTGCATGAGCTGGTGGTCCCAGCTGCGGAAGTAGGCCTTGCGCGCCTTCAGGATGTCGAACTGCGCTTCCGACTCGAAATAGGCGATCAGCTTCTCGGTGTCGGTGGACTTGGTGGCGTTCATGGCCTGCGCCAGCATCTTGAGCGAGACGTACTCGATCCAGGCGTGGTTCTCCGGGATGCGGCCGTACTTCTTGGTGAAGTTGGCCACGAAAGCCAACGAGCCCGGGGTCTTGAGCTCGTGGTGCCACACGGTGGGCCAGATGCCGCCCAGATTGCCTTCGCCGGCAGCCCACGCGTCGGCCGTGTTCAGGTTGAAACCGGCCACCGGGTAGGGCAGGCCGAACTCAGAGTATTGCTTCACGAAGTTGGTCACCTGGTTGCCGGCCAGGTTGGTAGCGACCAGGTCCGGGCGGGCCTGGCGGATCTTGAGCAGGTAGGGGCTGAAGTCGGTCACGTCGGTGGCCACCAGTTCATCGCCGATCACGGTGCCGCCGTTGGCGGTGAAGAAACGCTTGGCCTGGCGCGAGAGGTCGTGGCCGAAGAGGTAGTCGGCCGTCAGGCTGAAGATCTTCTTGCCCTTGACGAGGCCTTCACGCACCAGCGCCTCGCCGGCGGCGTTCACCATCACCGTGACCGGGATGTCGACGTGGAAAGTGTAGCGGTTGCAGTCCTTGCCGCGCAGCGCGTCGGAGCGCGCGCCGATGCTCATGAAGAGCTTCTTGTTGCGCGCGGCTACCTGCGAGATGGTGAGCGCCGAGCCGGAGTTGATCTCGCCCATCAGCACCGTGACGTTGTCGCGCTCGATCATGCGCTGCGCCTTGGTCGCAGCGGTCTGCGGATTGACCGAGTCTTCGCTCAACACGTCGAGCGGGCGGCCCATCACGCCGCCAGCCGCGTTGATCTCTTCCGCGGCCATCTTGATGCCCTGCGCGGCGTACTCACCCAGCGCGCCCAGGAAGCCGGTCATGGGCGTGAGGTGGCCGATCTTGATCGGGCCCGCTTGCGCACCTGCCATCCCGGGGAAACCCAGGGCGGCGCTGCCGGCCACCAGGGCACCGGCCTGCAGCAGGGTGCGGCGCTGGCTGGATAGCGCCTGGTCTACAGCCTTGTTCTGCTTGGATTCCATGGGTTTGTCTCCTGTTGGTTTATGTGTGCAATGGAATGCAAGGCCGATGATAGGAAGAGCCCGCCACTCTGAAAAATACTGTTTTCCGAGATGGGGTATAGCTATTTCTTATAGGGGGCCATCCTCAAAAACTTATAGGATGCGGCGATGGACCTGCGACAACTCAGATATTTCGTACAGATCGTGGAAAGCGGCAGCCTGGCCAAGGCTTCGCGCCAGCTGTTCATCGCCCAGCCCGCGCTGAGCCAGCACATCGCCAAGCTCGAAGCCGAGGTCGGCAAGCCCCTGCTGATCCGCACCGCCAAGGGCGTGACCCCCACGGAAAACGGCACCGCCCTGCACCACCACGCGCGTTTCATGCTGCGCCAGCTGGACCAGGCCCTGTCCATCGCGCGGCAGGAACCGGGCACCGTGCACGGCATGGTCTCGGTGGGCCTGGCCGCCACCACGGTCTGCGCTGTGGGCGTGCCCTTCATGCGCCGCATCCGCGAGAAATTCCCCGGCATCGTGCTCAATGTGGTCGAAGGCATGAGCGGCCACCTCGCGCAGATGATGCGCATGGGCCAGCTGGACCTGGCCATCCTCTTCAGCCGCGACGCCGTGCCCGACCTGCCGGCCGAGCCCCTGGTGGAGGAAGAGCTGTTTGTGATGCTGCCCGAAGACAGCGACCTGGTGCCACCAAGGCGCATCAAGCTCAGCTGCACCGACACGGCCGATCTGCCGCTGATCCTGCCCACCGGCATCCACGGCCTGCGCCGGCGCATCGCGGCCGAGTTCGAGCAGCGCAACCTGGCCTTGCACGTGGTGGCCGAGATCGATTCGCTCTCGCTGCTCATGACCTGCGTGCGCGACGGCATGGGCGCCACCATCAAGCCCATGTCGGCCGCCCTGCTCGAAGGCCGCATGCGCGAAGGCTGGCGCACCCTGGCGTTTTCCGACGCCGAGATGAAACGCCCCAACTTCCTCTATTCGGTGGACCCGGAGCGCCTGACCCCGGCGGCGGCGGCCGTGCGCGGCGAGCTGCGCGAAACCGTCAAGCAACTCGTGAACAGCGGGACGTGGAAAGGGGTCAACCTGCTCTGAGCAGATTGACCCCCTGAGCGGATGAGCGCCGGGTCTTACTTCAGCGCAGCAATACCGGCATTGGCCACCACCTCGTCCTGCGCGCCGGAAGCGCCGGAGCAGCCGATGGCACCGATGATCTTGCCGCCGTCCATCAGCGGAATACCGCCGCGCGAGGCGATCACGTCATCCAGGGTCAGCAGGTAGTTGTTGCCACCCTGAATGCCTGCCTCGAAGGCCTTGGTCGGGCGCTTGTACTTGACCGAAGCGCGAGCCTTGTGGATGGCCACATCGTTTGAGCCGAGCTGGGTGCCATCCCCACGCTTGAAGGACACCAGGTTGGCACCGGAGTCGACCACAGCGCAGGCCAGCGTCCAGTTGCGGCGCTTGGCCTCGGCCATGGCCGCCGCCAGCACGGTGTCGGCCCGCTCCAGGTTGATCGGGCTACCGTAAGGGAAGTCGTTGGGCTGTTTCTCGCCCACCACGTCCAGCGGGTTGGGTGCTTGGGCAAAAGCAGTACCGGCCAGCAGCAGGGTAGCCACCACCAGCAGTTTGCGAGTCTTGATCATGAACGTCTCCTGTTTGTGTGTTTATGACGTCTGACCGCCTGGTCAAGTACCGGCAGCAGACCGACGCAATGTAGTCCGCCGCAGTACCCGCGCCCCCCTTAGCGTTGCGATGGGGGCATCAGTTTTTCTGATGAAGAGAGGCTTTGCTGCCTCAGTCTGCCAGCAGGCTGGCACCCACCCAGCGCCCCGAGCGCACCAGCTCGCGCACGCAGTCGGCCAGCACCACCCGGGCGGCCAGGCCGGCCGGCGACAACTCGTCGTCCGACAGGCTGCACAGCATGTTGCGGCGGCGGGCCAGGGGGTCGGCCAGCTCCGACAGGGCAAAACGCTCGGCCGCATCGCGGTAGCGGCTCACCGCCGCCCAGGGCTGCAGCGAGCCCCCGAGGCCGGCTTCGACCGCGTCCATGAGCATGGACAGGGAGTCGATCTCGGCGACCACCGTGGGCTGGATGCGCGCACGGCTGAACACGGCATCCAGCGCGGCACGCAGGCCGTGGCCGCCCGTGGGCATGATCAGCGGCGCCCCCTTGAGGCTGGCCGCACGCACCTGCGCTGGCAGTTTGCCCTTCACACTGCTGCGCGCGCGGATGTAATAGAGCTTCTCCTCCAGCAGCGGCATCACGCTCCATCGCCGCCCCGGGTCGGTGTTGAACAGCACGGCCAGGTCCAGCTGGCGCGCATTGAGCATGGTGGTGACATGGCCCGACATGCTTTCCACCAGGTGCAGGCGCACATCGGGGTAACGCTCGCGCATGGCGCGCAGCAGGGGCAGGCCCAGCACGGCCGCCGTGGTGGGCGCCAGGCCCACGCTGACCGACCCCGAGAGCCGCGCCTGCTGCGCCGCGCGCGCGGCCTGCTCGGCATGGCGCAGGGTCAGCTGGGCTTCGCGGAAGAAAGCCAGGCCGGCCTCGGTGGGCGTCACGCCCTTGCTGGAACGCTGCAGCAGGCGGGTGGACAGTTCGCCCTCCAGCCGGCTGATCTGCTGGCTCAGGGCGGACTGCACCATGTCGAGCTCCAGCGCGGCCCGGCTCATGCTGCCGAGTTCCACCACCCGCACGAAATAACGGATCTGCCTGAGTTCCATAAAAGCCTGCTGTCTGCCTTGTTTGTCTGCGGCTGGGATAATCGCACACCTATGGGTACAGCAGGCAAACAAAGGGTGGTGGTGGGCTTGAGCGGGGGCGTGGACTCTGCGGTCAGCGCGCACCTGCTCAAACAGCAGGGTTACGAGGTCATCGGCATCTTCATGAAGAACTGGGAAGATGACGACGACAGCGAGTACTGCTCGTCCAACATCGACTTCGTGGACGCCGCTGCCGTGGCCGACGTGATCGGCATCGAGATCGAACACGTCAACTTCGCCGCCGAATACAAGGACCGCGTGTTTGCCGAGTTCCTGCGCGAATACCAGGCCGGCCGCACGCCCAACCCCGACATCCTGTGCAACGCCGAGATCAAGTTCAAGGCCTTCCTGGACCACGCCATGCGCCTGGGCGCCGAGAAGATCGCCACCGGTCACTACGCCCGCGTGCGCCTCAACGACAAGACCGGCAAACACGAACTGCTCAAGGGCCTGGACCCGTCCAAGGACCAAAGCTACTTCCTGCACCGCCTTAACCAGGCCCAGCTGAGCAAGACGCTGTTCCCGGTGGGCGAGCTGCACAAGACCGAGGTGCGCCGCATCGCCACCGAGATCGGCCTGCCCAACGCCAAGAAAAAGGACAGCACCGGCATCTGCTTCATCGGCGAGCGCCCCTTCCGCGAGTTCCTGAACCGCTACATCCAGAAGGAACCCGGCCCCATCAAGGACGGCACGCCCGCGCCCGGCGACAAGGCCTATGGCCGCGTCATCGGCAAACACGAAGGCCTGAGCTTCTACACCCTGGGCCAGCGCCAGGGCCTGGGCATCGGCGGCATCAAGGCCAAGGGCGCGCAAAAGGGCGGCGGCGAACACGCCCCCTGGTTTGTCGCGCGCAAGGACATGGAGAAGAACACGCTGTGGGTGGTGCAGGGGCATGAGCACCCGCTGCTGCAGAGCTATCTGCTGCATGCCCAGGATGCGAGCTGGGTGGCGGGTGAGCCGCCCAAGCCGGGGGCCCTGGCGGCCAAGACACGCTATCGGCAGGCGGATGCGGCTTGCACGATCTCTGACATCGAGGGTGCGGGGTTCAGCCTGGTTTTCCCGGAGGCGCAGTGGGCTGTGACGCCGGGGCAGTCGGCCGTTTTGTATGACGGGGAAGTGTGTCTGGGTGGCGGGGTGATTGACACGATTACGGTCTGAATTACAGCGCCTCAACTGCGCTAAGTAAGGCAGTACAAGTACAAGTTGTGCACAGCATCTAAGGACGTACCAAATGGCTACGCATACTTGGGTTGATCTTCATATGCCAGAAGCTTCCTTACTGGCAGATTTGAACGGCATCGTTGGCGATCTTCAAAAGGCACGCGAGTACGCAGAGATGATGGTGCAGGCCCAGCTGGGAGGGCCGTCACACAACATGTTGCTTGTCGAGCCTCTTTGTATAGCGATGACCGTCACATACGCTCGCGTCTTTTCCAGTGGAGTCAGACATTCTTTGCAGGAAACTGACCTGCATGGTCTGTCTGAGACGCAACGGGAAACTCACCAATTCTTACGAGACTTCAGAGATAAACACGTTGCTCACTCAGTCAATGAGTTTGAGGAGAACTCTGCACGCGCTTGCTATTGCGTGGAGAGATTACATGATGAGGGGTTTACGTCAATTGGTTACGGCGGCGGACGAATAGCCAGTATCGGAGGGGATTTCGTTCACGGCCTTATTGAAATTACTCGGCTTCTTGAGACTCATGTACGCAAACAAATCGCTGTTGAAGAGCAGAAACTACTTTCAACTGTTCGTGCAATGCCAATTAAAGAAGTCCTTGATCAAGGCCAAAAGGTTTTTCGCCCCTCGTTAAGTAAGGTAGCCGAGCGTCGGAAGAAAATCTCTGACAAATCTCCTAGGCTGAAATCTGGCGGCGACGTCTAGCCATTTATTGATGGCAAGAAATTTGTATTTATGTCGTGCATAAAAGGCCTTGTGTTACCTCCATGATGAACCTCGTTGCTGATATTCAACATGCCCTGTCACTACAGCCGGTTGTGTTGTTGAGTGTCGCAAATACACAAGGGTCGGTACCGCGGGAAACCGGCGCCTGGATGGCCGTGTTACCTGCACACGTGATCGGCTCCATCGGCGGCGGCCATCTGGAGTTCGACGCCATCGCCCAGGCCCGCACCATGCTTGCGGGCACACAGGTCCCCACCGAGCCGCAACGCGTAGCCCTGGGACCCAGCATGGGCCAGTGCTGCGGTGGTGTGGTGTTTCTACGGTACGAGTTGCTGGGGCCGCAGGATGCGGCCGGTCTGGCCCAGCGCCTGCAGGCACCGGCCGCCCCCGTGGCGCTTTTCGGCGGCGGCCACGTGGGCCAGGCGATCGCACGCCAGCTCGCGCACCTGCCCTTTGCCCTGCACTGGATCGACAGCCGCGACGAAATCTTTCCGACCGACCTGCCACCCCATATCCGCTGCGAACATTCGGACCCGGTGCAGGCCGCCGTGGCCGACATCGCACCAGGCTCCTCTGTGCTCATCATGAGCTTCAGCCATGCGGAAGACCTGGAAATCCTGGCCCAGTGCCTGCAACGCGCGCGCAAACAGAACGACCTGCCCTATATCGGCCTGATCGGCAGTAAGAGCAAATGGGCCACCTTCCGCCACCGGCTGGAAGCTCGGGGTTACACCGAAGAAGATTTCGCGCGCGTGACCTGCCCCATCGGCGTGCCGGGCATCGCGGGCAAACAGCCCGAGGTGATTGCGGTGGCGGTGGCAGCGCAGCTGCTGCAGCGCCTGCCTGACTGATCAGCGCGTGCCGGCCTGCTGCGCGAGCTGCCAGGCCAGGGCGTTCTGGCGCTCGATCAGCACGCCCGTATCCACAGTGGTCAGCTCACCCTGGCGCACCACCACCCTGCCGTTGACCACCGTGTAGTCGGCGTTGTCGCTGGAACAGAGCATGAGCGCGCCCACGGGGTCGTGCACAGCGGCACCGGCCATGCTCAGCGTGTCGGTGCGGTAGAGCGCGAGGTCCGCGCATTTGCCGGGGGCGATCTGGCCGATGTCCGTGCGGCCCAGCACACGGGCGCCGCCACGCGTGGCGAGCCAGAGCGCGTCGCGCGGGGTCATCTCGCTGGGGCCGGTGTCACAACCGAAGGGCTCGAGGGCCTTCCCCACACGGGCCAGCAGCATGGCCTGGCGTGCTTCGTTCAAGAGGTGGCCCGCGTCGTTGCTGGCGCTGCCGTCCACGCCCAGGCCCACGGGCACACCGAGGTTGAGCAGCTTGCGCAGGGGCAGGATGCCGCTGGCCAGGCGCATATTGCTGCAGGGGCAGTGGGCGATGCCGGTGCCGGTTTTGGCAAAGAGATAACTGCCGTGTTCGTCGAGCTTGACGCAGTGGGCGTGCCACACGTCTTCGCCGACCCAGCCCAGCTCTTCCACGTATTCGGCCGGCGTGCAGTTGAAGTGGTCTTTTGTGTAGGCGATGTCGTGGTCGTTCTCGGCCAGGTGGGTGTGCAGGCGCACGCCGTAGGCGCGGGCCAGCTTGGCGGATTCGCGCATCAGGTCCTGGCTCACGGTGAAGGGTGAGCAGGGGGCGACGGCCACCTGCAGCATGGCGCCGGGTTGGGTGTCGTGCCAGATCTCGATGAGGCGGCGCGTTTCCTGGAGGATGAAGTCTTCTTTCTCCACCACGCGGTCGGGCGGCAGGCCGCCCTGGCTCTCGCCCACGCTCATGCTGCCGCGTGTGGCCGTGAAGCGCATGCCTATGGTGTGCGCAGCTTCGATGCTGTCGTCCAGACGCACGCCATTGGGGTAGATGTAGAGGTGGTCGCTGCTGGTGGTGCAGCCGCTAAGCAGCAGTTCGCCCATGGCCACCTGGTTCGATACCTTGACCATCTCGGGCGTGAGCCCGGCCCAGATGGGGTAGAGGCCCTTGAGCCAGGAGAAGAGCTCGGCATTCTGCACACCGGGAATCGCGCGCGTGAGGCACTGCACCATGTGGTGGTGCGTGTTGACCAGGCCGGGGATGACCACGTGGCGGCGCGCGTCGATCACCTCGTCGGCCTGGTCCTGCAGCGCGCGCGTGTCGCTGCCTGCGGGCAGGACCTGTTCGATGAAACCATCGCGGATGAAGATCGAAGCGTCTTTCAGTTCCGTGCGCGCGTCGTCCTGGGTGGCGATGCAGCGGGCGTCCTTGATGAGCAGAGTGGTCATGTTTGGGTATCGGTTTGGAGTGCGCGCCACACACGTTCGGCCGTAGCCGGCGCGTCCATGCGCGCACGACCGTCACCACGTGCGGCAGCCACGGCATCACGGATGGCTTCCCAGACGGCGATGGCCAGCATGAAGGGCGGTTCGCCCACGGCCTTGCTGCCGAAGACGTTGTCTTCGCGGTTGGGCTCGGGCCAGAAGTCGACCCGCATTTTTTCGGGGATGTCACCGGTAGCGGGGATCTTGTAGGTGCTGGGCGCGTGGGTGGCCAATTTGCCGTCGGCGTTCCAGACCAGCTCTTCGGTGGTGAGCCAGCCCATGCCCTGGATGAAACCACCCTCGATCTGCCCGATGTCGATGGCCGGGTTGATGCTGTGGCCCACGTCGTGCAGGATGTCCACGGCCAGCACACGGCTCTCGCCCGTGAGCGTGTCGATGGCCACCTCGCAGCAGGCCGCGCCGTAGGCGAAGTAATAGAAGGGCCGGCCCGTGAGCGTGGTCTTGTCGTAGTGGATCTTGGGCGTGCGGTAGAAACCGTCGCTCCAGAGCTGGATGCGGTTGGCGTAGGCGGCCTTGACCACTTCGCGGAAATCGCGCGTGCTGCCGGCGGCGAGGATCTTGCCGTTCGCAAAACGCACCTCACCCGCGCCACAGCCCTGCAGGCCGGCCACGAAGGCGGCCAGGTTCTCGCGCACCTGGCGCGCGGCGAACTGGGCCGCGCGGCCGTTGAGGTCGGTGCCGCTGGAGGCGGCGGTAGCGCTGGCATTGGGCACACGGGCCGTGTCGCTGGCGCTGACCAGCACACGATCAAAGGGCAGGCCCAGCTCATCCGCCACGATCTGCGCCACCTTGGTGTGCAGACCCTGGCCCATCTCGGTGCCGCCATGGTTGACCAGCACGCTGCCGTCAGCGTAGACATGCACCAGGGCGCCGGCCTGGTTGAACAACGTGGCGGTGAAGCTGATGCCGAACTTCACGGGCGTGAGGGCCAGGCCCTTCTTGAGCACCGTGTGCTCTCGGTTCCAGGCGGCGATCTCCGCGCGGCGCTCGCGGTAGCGTGCGGTCTGCGCCAGCTGCGTCATCAGCGGTTGCAGGATGTTGTCTTCCACCGTCATCTGGTAGTGGGTGACATTACGGTCCGTGATGCCGTAGAGATTGCGCAGGCGCACGTCCAGCGGGTCGCGGCCCAGCTGGCGCGCGATGTCGCCCAGGATGGTCTCGATGGCGATCACACCCTGGGGCCCGCCGAAACCGCGGAAGGCCGTGTGGCTCTGCGTGTGGGTCTTGCAGCGGTAGCTGTCGATGCGCACGTCGCTCAAAAAGTAGGCGTTGTCGCTGTGGAAGACCGCGCGGTCGGCCACGGGGCCCGAGAGGTCGGCGCTGAAACCGCATTCGGCCAGCAGGGTGAGCTGCAGGGCGGTGATCAACCCTTCGTCGTCATAACCCACGGTGTAGTCGTAGGCGAAGGGGTGGCGCTTGCCCGTGACCATGAAGTCGTCGTCGCGATCCAGGCGCAACTTCACGGGGCGGCCGGTCTTGTGTGCGGCCAGCACGGCCCACACGGCCAGATGGCCGGCCTGCGTTTCCTTGCCACCGAAACCGCCGCCCATGCGCCGGCATTCCACACGCACACGGTGGTTGTCCAGCCCCAGGGCATGGGCCACCCAGTGCTGGATCTCGCCCGGGTGCTGGGTGCTGCTGTAGATGAGCCACTGCTGCTGCTCCTGCGGGATGGCGTAGGCGATCTGGCCTTCGAGGTAGAAATGCTCCTGGCCACCGACCTCGAAGCTGCCGCTGAGCGTGTGTTTCGCGTTCTTCAGCGCCTGCTCGGGTTCACCACGCTTGACGGTGACGGGCGGGAGCACATAACTTTGCGCGGCATGGGCGGCGCGCGCGGTGAGCACGGCGGGCAGGGCTTCGATGTCGAGCTGCACGGCACGCGCGGCGCGGCGCGCCTGCATCACGGTCTCGGCCAGCACCAGGCCGATGACCTGGCCCACGTGCTGAACCGTCTCGCGCGCGAAGATGGGTTCGTCGTGGACGAAGGTGGCGAGCAGCGGGTCACCCGGAATGTCGGCGGCCAGCACCACGTCCACGACACCGGGCATGGCGCGTGCAGCCTTTGTGTCCACGCCCTTGAGCTTGCCGTGGGCCACGGGTGAGAGGATGGGCGCGGCGTGCAGGGTGCCGCGCAGCTCGGGCAGGTCGTCCACATAGGGCGCCAGGCCCTGGACCTGGTGGCGCGCGCTTTCGTGCGCGACCGACTGACCGCTGGCGAAGACTGGGTCCGACTTGCTCATGTCAGCGCCTCCAGCTGCAGCTCGCCCTGCTCTTCGGCCCAGTAACGCAAGAGCAGGCGACCCAGCACGCTGCGGCGGTAGTCGGCGCTGGCGCGCATGTCGGAGATGGGGGAGAACTCGGGCTGCAGCACTTTGGCTGCCGCCTCGAAGGTGGCAAGCGCCCAGGGCTGGCCCAGCAAGGCGGCCTCGGTCTTGCGCGCGCGCACGGGCGTGGCCGCCACGCCGCCCGCGCCGATGCGGGCGCTGGTGATGCGACCCGCACTCACATGCAGGTTCAGGGCCAGGCAGACGGCGGAGATGTCGTCGTCCTGGCGCTTGGAGATCTTGTAGACGCGCAAATACTCGACCCCCACGCTCGGCACTGACGTGTCCTCGCTGCCCCCCGAGGGGGCGCTCGCTTGCTTGGGGCGGCCCGGCGCGGCGCTCGGTTCATCAGCCACGGGGCGCGGCACTTCGATCGCCAACAGCACCTCGTCGGGCGCCATGAGGTTCTTGCGGTAGCCGGTGTAGAAATCGTCCAGGGGCACACGACGCTCGCCGCGCACACTGGCCAGCACCAGCGTGGCGCCCAGGGCCAGCAACAGGGGCATGCTGTCGCCGATGGGGGAGCCGTTGGCCACATTACCACCCAGGGTGCCGCTGGAGCGCACGGGCAGGCCGGCGAAACGTTCGGCAAAACGCTGCAGTTGCGGACGGTCGGCCACGAGGGCGGCATAGGCATCGTGCAGGGTGACGGCGGCGCCGATGGTCAGCAGACCGGGCGTGCTGCGCAACTCCCGCAGTTCCGCCACGCGGGTTACGTCGAGCACCTGCGCGAACTGGCGGTGCTGTTTGGTGACCCAGAGCCCCACGTCGGTGCAGCCGGCGACCAGCTGGGCCTGGGGTTGTTCAGCGCGCAGTTTCAGCAGATCGGCCAAACGGCTGGGCGTGCTGTAGTCCGCCGCAGGAGCGGGCGCGATCTGGCGCAGCTGGGCCAGCACGGCGGCCTCGTCCACGTGCATCATAGGCAAGGCGCCCATCTGCTGCGCAGCGTCAAAGATGGGACGGTAACCGGTGCAGCGGCAGAGGTTGCCCGAGAGATCGGTCTGCGCGACTTCACGGCTGATGATCTGACCGGCCAGCACACGGTTCTGGTACATGCCGAAGAGGCTCATGACAAAACCGGGGGTGCAGAAACCGCACTGGCTGCCGTGGCAGTTGACCATGGCCTGCTGGCACGGATGCAGGGCACCATCGGCGGCGGGCAGGTCCTGCGCGGTCCAGACCGCCATACCGTGCACCGAGTGCGCCAGGCGGATGCAGCTGTTGATGGCCTTGTAGCCCAGGCCCTCGCCTTGGGGTTCGGCCAGCACCACAGTGCAGGCGCCGCAATCGCCTTCGCCACAGCCTTCCTTGACGGCCGTGCACTGCAGATCTTCGCGCAGCACTTCGAGCAGGGTGCGCGTGGGCGCCACGTTCTCCAGGCTGACCAGCTGGCCGCGGCGCACGAACTGCAAGGGTCTTACGTTCATCTCAGTCTCCGAAGCAAGCGTCATACCAGATGTCGCCCACTTGCACCCGTTTGTATGCGATAGTTGTATACAGGACTTGGCACAGTTATAGCTTAAGCTAGGAACGGCTTTTAGACCCGTGCGTACACCCCTTCTGACATCATGAGCACTGCCGCGGCCCACGCCAGCCTACGCCTCCAACTCTCGGGTATCACCAAGCGTTACCCCGGAGTGGTGGCCAACCACCAGGTGGCGCTGGCGGTGCAGGCTGGCCAGATCCATGCGGTGCTGGGCGAAAACGGGGCGGGCAAGTCCACCCTGATGAAGATCATCTACGGCGCCGTCAAACCCGACGAGGGCCAGATCGTCTACAACGGCCAGCCAGTGCAGATCCGCAACCCGCAGCAGGCCCGTGTCCTGGGCATCAGCATGGTGTTCCAGCATTTCAGCCTGTTCGATTCGCTGACCGTGGCCGAAAACGTCTGGATCGGCCTGGACAAGAGCCTGAAACTGGCCGAGGTGACGCAGCGCATCCGCGACAAGGCGCAGCAGTACGGCCTGGACATCGACCCCGAACGCCCCGTGCACAGCCTGAGCGTGGGCGAGATGCAGCGCGTGGAGATCATCCGCGCCCTGCTGGGTGAACCGCAGCTGCTGATCCTGGACGAGCCGACCTCGGTGCTGACACCGCAGGCGGTCGAAAAACTCTTTGAAGTGCTGCGCCAGCTGGCCGCCCAGGGCTGCAGCATCCTGTACATCAGCCACAAGCTGCACGAGATCCGCGCGCTGTGCACGGCCTGCACGGTGCTGCGCGGCGGTGAAGTCACCGGCACCTGCGACCCGCGCGAGGAAAGCAACGCCTCGCTGAGCCGCCTGATGATCGGCGCCGAGCCGCCGGCCCTGCAGCACAAGCCGCCGCATACCGGCGCAGTACAGCTGGACGTGAGCGGCCTGAGCCTGGCGCGGCAGGACCCTTTCGGTGTGGACCTGGACGACATCGCGCTGCAGGTGCGCGCGGGCGAGGTGGTGGGCATCGCCGGCGTGTCGGGCAACGGCCAGCGCGAGCTGCTGTACGCGCTCTCGGGTGAAGACCTGCGCAGCCCAGGCGGCAGCATCCGCCTGGGCGGACAGGACGCCACCCGGCTGGACCCGGCCCGCCGCCGCACCCTGGGCCTGCATTTCGTGCCCGAAGAGCGCCTGGGCCGCTGTGCCGTTCCCGCCATGGGGCTGGACCACTACCTGCTGCTGACGCGCTGCGAATCCCAGGGCGCGCTGGGCTGGTTACGTACGGGCGTGCTGGCCGCGCAGGCCCGCGGCATCATCGCGCGCCTGCACGTGAAGGCGGCCGACGAACACGCGGCGGCCCGCAGCCTCTCGGGCGGCAACCTGCAGAAGTTCATCGTGGGTCGCGAGATCGACGCCGGCCCGCGCCTGCTGATCGTCTCGCAGCCGACCTGGGGCGTGGACGTGGGCGCGGCTGCGCAGATCCGCGCCGAGATCCTGGCGCTGCGCGACGCGGGTTGTGCCGTGCTGGTGGTCAGCGAGGAGCTGGAAGAGCTGTTCGAACTCAGCGACCGCCTGCACGTGATGGCCAAGGGCCGGCTCTCGCCTTCCCTGCCCATGGCCGAAGCGACCACCGAGCGCATCGGCGCGTGGATGAGCGGCCTGTGGCACGAAGCGGTGCAGGGACATCTGCACGAACTGGAGGCCGGCCATGCTGCGGCTTGAACTGCGCCCCCAACCCTCGCGCGCCTGGCGCCTGGCTTCGCCCCTGCTGGCGCTGGCGCTCACCGTGCTGCTGGGCGTGATCCTCTTCGTGGCGCTGGGCAAGGACCCGCTGCGTGGCCTGCAGATGTTCTTCTGGGAACCCGTGAAGTCGGGTTACGCCCTGGGCGAGCTGATGGTCAAGGCCACGCCGCTGCTGATCATTGCGCTGGGCCTGGCGGTGTGTTTCCGCTCCAATGTGTGGAACATCGGCGCCGAAGGGCAGTTCGTGATCGGCGCGGTCTGCGCCGGCGGCGTGGCCCTGCTGGCCGACAAGACCACCGGCCCCTGGATCATCCCGGCGCTGCTGCTGGCCGGGGTGCTGGGCGGCATGGTCTGGGCCGGTATCACGGCGCTGCTGCGCGACCGTTTCAACGCCAACGAGATCCTGGTCAGCCTGATGCTGGTCTACGTGGCCATCCAGCTGTTGAACTTCATGGTGCACGGCCCCTGGAAGGACCCGGGGGGCTACAACTTCCCGCAGACCAAGACCTTCGAGGCGGTGACGCAGATCCCGCGGCTCATGAGCGGCTCGCGTTTGAACATCGGCCTGGTCCTGGCCCTGCTGGGCGCGGGGGCGCTCTGGGTCTTCCTGTTCCGCCTGCGTGCGGGTTTTGCGCTGCAGGTGGGCGGGCTGGCACCCGCGGCGGCGCGGTACGCCGGCTTCTCCTCGCGCCGCGCGCTGTGGACAGCCCTGCTGGTCTCGGGCGGTGCGGCCGGCCTGGCCGGGGCGCTGGAGGTGGCGGGGCCCATCGGCCAGCTCACGCCCTATGTGCCGGCGGGTTACGGTTTCGCGGCCATCATCGTGGCCTTTGTGGGGCGGCTGCACCCGGTGGGCATGGTGTTTTCGGCCATTCTCATGAGCATGTTCTACATCGGCGGTGAGCTGGCGCAGTCGCGCCTGGGCCTGCCCAAGTCCATCACCGGCGTGTTCCAGGGCCTGCTGCTGTTCACGCTGCTGACCTGCGACACGCTGATCAACTACCGGCTGGTCTGGGGGAGGAAGCGCTGATGGAATCCTATGCGCTGCTGCTCGCGGCCACGCTCAATGCCGGCACGGTGCTGGCCCTGGCCGCCCTGGGCCTGCTGATCAACGAGAAGTCGGGCATCGTCAACCTGGGGGCCGAGGGCATGATGCTGTGCGCGGCCATCGCCGGCTTCGCCACCGTGGTGCACACCGGCAACGACTGGCTGGGTTTTGCCGCCGGCATGGGGGCCGGGGCGCTCTTGGCCGCGCTGTTCGGCTGGCTGGTGATCTGGCTCAACACCAACCCCTATGCCACCGGCCTGGCGCTGAGTCTTTTTGGCGCGGGCTTTTCCGCCTTTGCGGGCATCGCCTACGTGCAGGCCAAGCTGCCGGAGCGCACGCAGTGGGTGATCCCCCTGCTGGGCGACATCCCCTGGGTGGGGCCAGCCCTGTTCCGCCAACACCCCCTGGTCTATGTGACCATGGCCCTGGTCGTGGCCCTGGTCTTCTGGTTCGACCGCAGCCGCAGCGGCCTGATCCTGCGTGCCGTGGGCGAGTCACCCGAATCGGCCCATGCCCTGGGTTACCCGGTGCGGCGCATCCGCCTGGCCGCCGTGGTGGCCGGCGGCGCGCTGTGCGGCCTGTCGGGTGCCTACCTCTCCGTGGTCTACACCCCGCTGTGGGTGGAGGGCATGGTGGCCGGCAAGGGCTGGATCGCCCTGGCGCTGACCACCTTCGCCACCTGGCGCCCGGCACGCGTCTTGCTCGGTGCTTACCTGTTCGGCGGCGTGACCATGCTGCAGTTCCATCTGCAGGGCGTGGGCGTGGAAATGCCCAGCCAGTTCCTGGACATGCTGCCCTACCTGGCCACCATCGTGGTGCTGGCCCTGATCTCGCGCAACCCGGCCTGGATACGCGTGAACATGCCCGCATCGCTGGGCAAGACTTTCACGCCAAGCTCATAATCGCAACGTTTTTTCAACCCAGTGAGGACACCCATGACCGACCTGACCCAACGCCGCCTGTTCCAGGCTGCTGCCCTGATCACCCTGGCCACGGCCGCCCTGGTGGGCTGCGGCAAGAAGGAAGAACCCGCGGCTGCCGCACCGGCCGCGGCCCCCGCCGCCAAACCCGCGCCGCTGAAGATCGCCTTCGCCTACGTGGGCCCCGTTGGTGACGGCGGCTGGACCTTTGCGCATGACAACGGGCGCAAGGCCATCGAGAAGGAATTCGGCGACAAGATCGTCACCAGTTTCGTCGAGAAGGTGCCGGAAAGCGCCGACGCCGAGCGCGTGATCCGCGACATGGCCGGCCAGGGCAACACCTTGATCTTCGGCACCACCTTCGGTTACATGGAGCCCATGCTCAAGGTCGCGGCCGACACCAAGGGCGTGAAGTTCGAGCACGCCACCGGCTACAAAACCGCCGAGAACATGCGCACCTACGACAGCCGCACCTACGAAGGCGCCTACATGGCCGGCGTGATCGCGGGCAAGATGACCAAGAGCAACACCCTGGGTGTGGTCGGCTCCATCCCGATTCCCGAGGTGATCCGCAACATCAACAGCTTCACGCTGGGCGCGCAGTCGGTCAACCCCAAGGTCAAGACCCGCGTGGTCTGGGTGGGTGACTGGTTCAACCCGCCGAAGGAAACCGAAGCCGCCACCGCCCTGATCAACGGCGGCGCCGACGTGCTGATGCAGAACACCGACTCCTCGGCCGTGCTGCAGACCGCCGAGAAGATGGGCAAGCGCGCCTTCGGCTGGGACAGCGACATGACCGCCTACGGCCCCAAGGCCCACCTCGGTTCGGCCGTGATCAACTGGGCCCCGTACTACATCAAGGCCACGCGTGATGCGCTCGAAGGCAAGTGGACCACGGGCCAGGCCTGGTGGGGCGTGAAGGAAGGCGCCATCGACATGGTGTCCATCGCCGCCGACGTGCCGGAAGACAGCAAGAAGAAGATCGACGAGATCAAGGCCGGCCTGAAAGACGGCAGCTTCGCCATCTGGAAGGGCCCCATCGTCGGCCAGGACGGCAAGGAAGTGCTGAAGAAGGACGAAGTCGCCGACGACAAGTTCCTGGGCGGCATCAACTTCTACGTCAAGGGCGTGGAAGGCAAGATCCCCGGGGGCAAATAAACCCTCGCGTGGATGATCGGGGCTGCTTCGGCAGCCCCTTTTTGTTTCATCAGGAGCTTCAGCCATGCCGTCCATCCCCGACATCCCGGCGCAGCGTCTGCCCGATCTGCTGCGGACCATGCCCAAGGCCGAGCTGCACATCCACATCGAAGGCTCACTCGAACCCGAGCTGATCTTCGCGCTGGCGCAGCGCAATGGCTTGAGCCTGCCCTACCCCAGCGTGGAAGCGCTGCGCGCAGCCTATGCCTTCACCGACCTGCAAAGTTTCCTGGACATCTATTACGCCGGTGCCGGTGTGCTGCAGACGGAGCAGGATTTCTACGACATGGGCATGGCCTATCTGAAGCGCGCGGCGGCCGACCATGTGGTGCGTGCCGAGATCTTCTTCGACCCGCAGACCCACACCGCGCGCGGCGTGAGCATGGAGACCGTGATCCAGGGCCTGCACCGGGCCTGCCGCGATGGCGCGGCCCTGGGGGTGAGCGCCGAGCTCATCTTGTGTTTCCTGCGCCACCTCAGCGAAAAGGAAGCCTTCGAGACATTGGAGCAGGCCTTGCCTTACCGCGACCTCTTCATCGGCGTGGGTCTGGATTCAAGCGAACGGGGCCACCCGCCGGAAAAGTTCGCGCGCGTGTTCGCGCGCTGCCGCGAACTGGGCCTGCATCTGGTAGCCCATGCGGGCGAAGAGGGGCCGCCGGCCTATGTCTGGAGCGCGCTGGACGTGCTGAAGGTGGAGCGCATCGACCACGGCGTGCAGAGCGTGCACGACGCCGCGCTGATGCGCCGCCTGGCCCAGGACCGCATCCCGCTCACGGTATGCCCGCTGAGCAACCTCAAGCTTTGCGTCTTCCCGACGCTGGCTGAGCACAACCTGGGCGCGCTGCTCGACGCCGGCCTGGTGGCCACGGTCAACTCCGATGACCCGGCCTACTTCGGTGGTTACGTCAACGACAACTACACGCAGACCTTCGCGGCCACGGGTTTGAATGCCGCACACGCTTACGCGCTGGCGAAGAACAGTTTCGAGGCAAGTTTTGCCCAGGCGCGGCAGAAACAGCAATGGAGGGCTGCGCTCGACGCGGCCTTCGAGCGGGCGGCAACTTGAGGCTGGGCCGCGGCGCGCTCAGCCCATGCGCGCCAGCAGCGTTTCCATGTCTTTCATCATGGCCGAGAGGTCGGCCTTCTGCTCTTCGCCGGGTGAGAGGCGCGCTTCGAGTTCCTGCTCCATGAAGCAGACCGTCATGCGCAGGTAGGTGCTGTCCAGCGCCTTGCGCACGGCCGAGAATTGCTGACCGATCTTGAGGCAGCTCTCGCCGTCTTCGATCATGCGCTGGATGCCGCGCAGCTGGCCCTCGGCGCGGCGCAGGCGATTCAGCACCTCGGTGCGCGCCGAACTGTCGATCAGGACCGTGGGGTCGCAGGCGGCTTCGGTGCTGCTGGCGGTTTTTTTCACGGCGGTCGTCTTGCCCATGAGGGACTCCCTTACTTCAGTTGCTGGCCTGCGGCGTCATGCACGCTGACGTGCAGGGGGATGCCCTGGGCCACGCTGGCGCCCACGGTGCAGAAGGACTCGAACTGCTCGAGCACGCGGTCCAGGTGCTGCAGGCTGGCGGCCGGCACGCCCAGGGTCAGCGCCACGTCCAGCCCCAGCACGCGCAGGCGGTTCTCGGCGTTGCGACCGATCTCGGCCGTGACTTCACAGCTGATCGGCTCGGGCGCCTGCTTGAACTTGCGCAGCGCGAACAGCAGCGAATCCGACAGGCAGTTGCCCACGGCGGCCGCCAGCAGCTGCACGGGTGTGGGCCCCTGGCCCTGGCCCAGCGGCGGGTGCTCGTCACCGATCAGTTTGGGCAGATCAGCACCGAAGTCGATGGCGAACTGGTAGTCCTGCTGCTGGCGCAGCACGACACGGGGCTTGGACTCGCTCATGGTGAGTTCCTGGTGATGGCTGCGTGGCTTACTTGGTGCCGCAGGAACCGCCTTCAGGCACGCCCAGTTTCCTGAGCAGGATGCCGGGCGGGCAGAAGCCGGTGAAACCGGACTGGAACAGATTGAAACCGACGAAGGCGGTGAAGGCCAGGAACCAGGGGCTCACGAAGATCGGGCTGGCTTCAATGCCCAGGGCCAGCGACAGCATGACGAAGAAACCGGCCATGATGCGGATGTAGCGTTCAACAGTCATTTTTTACTCCTAGGGTTCAGGTTGCGGATACGGGAAGCAGGGGCGTGCCGTCGGCGTTCTCATACCTCCGGCGGTATAGCGAATAGTAAAGCACAGGGATCACCACCAGTGTCAGCAGGGTGGAGACCAGGATGCCGAAGATCAGGGCAATCGCCAGGCCGTTGAAGATCGGGTCGTCCAGGATGAAGAAGGCGCCGATCATGGCGGCCAGGCCGGTCAGCGCGATCGGTTGCGCGCGCACGGCGGCCGACTGCACCACGGCATCGCGGAACTTCATGCCCTGGCTGAGCTGCAGCTCGATGAAGTCCACCAGCAGGATGGAGTTGCGCACGATGATGCCGGCCAGCGCGATCATGCCGATCATGGAGGTGGCGGTGAACTGCGCGCCCAACAGGGCGTGGCCCGGCATCACGCCGATGATGGTCAGCGGAATCGGCGCCATGATGACCAGGGGCGTGGTGTAGGAGCGGAACTGCGCCACCACCAGCAGGTAGATCAGGATCAGGCCCACGCCATAGGCAGCGCCCATGTCGCGGAAGGTCTCGTAGGTGATCTGCCACTCGCCGTCCCACTTGAGCGCGTACTGGCGCCAGGTGTCGGTGGGCTGGCTGATCCAGTATTCGTCCCGTTCCCCCGTGCCCGGCAGGGCAGCGGCGTCGAGTTTCGGACGGATGGCGAACAGGCCGTAGAGCGGCGAGTCCAGCTTGCCGGCCATGTCGCCGAAGACGTAAGTCACATTGGCCAGGTCCTTGGTGAACAGGGGCTTGTCGATCACACCACGTTCCACACGCACGAGTTCCGACAGCGGCACGAGTTGCCCGTTGGCTGCGCGCATGGGCAGGGCCAGCAGTGCATCCAGGCCGACCTGCTGCT
>JAXMMJ010000009.1:0-31864 GCA_034366585.1 Hylemonella sp. | reverse complement strand
AGCTCACCACCAAGATCGATGTAAAGGTCGCGGGTGCCTCGGTGTCGGCGATCGCCGCGGTCGAGAAGGCCGGCGGCAAGGTCGAACTGCCGCCCAAGCCCGTGGCCGAAGCGGCCTGAACCGGACGGCGTCGACGGGGGCGTCGCTTCCCCCTTGTGTCGTTCACGCGTGAGGTTCCATGGCATCCGCCGCCGAGCAACTTGCATCCAATCTGAACTGGGGTTCGATCGGTCGGGCGACCGAGCTGAAGAAGCGCCTGTGGTTCACCGTGGCCGCGCTCGTTGTCTTCCGTGTCGGTGCCTATATCCCGGTCCCCGGTGTCGATCCGGCCGCCCTGGCCGAAATCTTCAAGCAGAATGCCGGCGGCATCGCGGGCCTGCTCGACGTCTTTTCCGGCGGCTCGATTGGCCGTATGTCGGTGCTGGCGCTCAGCATCATGCCGTACATCTCGGCCTCCATCATCATGCAGATCCTGACGACGGTCGTGCCGTCGCTGGAAGCGCTGAAGAAGGAGGGGGAGGCCGGCCGCAAGAAGATCAACCAGTACACGCGCTACGGCACGGTGGTCCTGGCGACGTTCCAAGCCTACGGGATCGCGGTGGGACTCGAAAGCCAGGTGGCCACGGCCGGCCCCGTCGTGATCGATCCGGGCGTTTTCTTCCGCTTCGTTACCATCGTCACCTTGGTCGGCGGCACGCTGTTCCTGATGTGGCTGGGCGAGCAGATCACCGCGCGCGGCGTCGGTAACGGGATTTCGCTGATCATCTTCGCCGGCATCGTCGCGGCCCTGCCGGACGCGTTGGTGCAGACCCTCGAGCTGGGCCGCACCGGCGCCCTGTCGGCGCTGTTCATCATCGCGCTGATCGTCGGCATCGTGCTGGTCGTGACGGTGGTCGTCTTCGTCGAGACCGCGCAGAGACGAATCGTCGTCCAGTACCCCAAGCGCCAGGTCGGCAACCGCATGTATGGCGGCGAGGCCTCGCACCTGCCGCTCAAGATCAATACGGCCGGCGTCATCCCCCCGATCTTCGCGTCGTCCCTGCTGCTGTTTCCGGCGACCATCGCGTCTTTCCAGGGGGCCGGGGAGCCGGGCTGGATCCAGTGGTTTTCGACCTATCTCGGCCACGGCCAGCCGGCCTATCTGATCGCCTATATCGGCCTGATCGTGTTCTTCTGCTTCTTCTACACGACCGTCGTGTTCAACCCGACGGACACGGCCGATAACCTGAAGAAGAACGGCGGCTTCATTCCCGGCATTCGTCCCGGCAAGAACACGGCCGAGTATCTCGAATACATTCTGAACCGGCTGACGGCCGTCGGTGCGCTCTACCTCTCAGCGGTCTGTATCCTGCCCGAGCTGCTGATCGCCCGCGGCGGCGTGCCGTTCTACTTCGGCGGCACCAGCCTCCTGATCGTGGTCTCGGTCACGCTCGACACGGTGACCCAGGTGCAGGCGCACCTGCTCGCCCACCAATATGAGGGCCTCATCACGAAGGCCCGCCTGAGGGGCAAGGGCCGATGAACATCATTCTTTTGGGGCCGCCGGGCGCCGGCAAGGGGACGCAGGCCCAGCGGCTGCAGCAGGAACGGGGGCTGATCCAGCTCTCGACCGGCGATATGCTTCGGGCGGCCGTCGCCTCCGGCAGTGAACTCGGCCAGAAGGCCAAGGGCATCATGGAGCGCGGCGAACTGGTTCCTGACGAGCTGATGGTGGGCCTGATCAGGGACCGCATCGCCCAGCCGGACTGCGCCAAGGGTTTCCTGTTCGACGGCTTTCCGCGCACCATCCCGCAAGCCGATGCCATGAAGGCCGCGGGCGTGAAGCTGGACTACGTGCTGGAAATCGATGTGCCCTTCGAGGCCATCATCGAGCGCATGAGCGGCCGCCGCTCGCACCCTGCCTCGGGCCGCACCTACCACGTCAAGTTCAACCCGCCCAAGGTGGCCGGCAAGGACGACGTGACCGGCGAGCCGCTGGTGCAGCGCGAGGACGACAAGGAAGAGACCGTCAAGAAGCGCCTGGACGTCTACAGCGCCCAGACCCGCCCGCTGGTGGACTACTACAGCAGCTGGGCCAAGCAGGATCCGGCCGCCGCCCCCAAATACCGCGCCATCAGCGGCATGGGCAGCGTGGAGGACATCACAGCGCGCGCCCTGCAGGCCCTGGCCGGCTGAGACGCTCGCGCGCCACAACAACGCCCTGCCCTGCAGGGCGTTTTCATTTCTGCCTCAGGCCGGGCTGGAACGCAATCCGTAGATTCGCGCACCGACGAACAGGTACTCGGCACGCAGGATGGCCTCGCCTTTTTCCTCGTGAAAGGTGAAACCCAGCACGCCCATGACGTCGCCCACCTTGAGCGGTGTCACGTTCCAGGCTTGCATGCGGGTGAGCGGCGCCAGCTCGATCTCCCAGCGCGGGTCCTTGCGACGCGGCAGCTGGGCCCGCGCCAGCAGAGCCTTGCCGTCGACCGGTGCGGTCTGCGCCGGCAAGGCACGCTGCGCCAGGTCGGGCGGCAGCGTCAAAGGGGACTGCAGCTCCAGAACCAGTTCGGCGTGCGGGTTCTGCCAGCGCACGCTGTGCACGCGCCCCTGCAGATACAAGGGCCGTTCCTGGTCGAAGCTGCTCCAGCCATGGTGGGCCCGCGCCAGCGGCAGCAGACCGGGCAGCAGGGCAAGACTGATCGCGGTGCGTCGTTTCATGCGTGACTCCGGTGGACTCAGAGATAGGCAATCCAGCGGCCACAGACCAGCACGGCCAGCCAGATCAGGGTGGACAGCAGCATCTGCACACGCGCCAGGCCATCGAGCTTGTGCAGGGAGCCCCGTCCATGGAACCAGCCTGCATTACACGCCGCCGCCAATAACAGCAGCATCTTGAGGGAGAAAGCGCGGTTGGCCAGCAACTCGGCCGGCTGGCTGGCAAACATCAGCAGGCCCGAGGCCGCAGCCAGGCTGAAACCCGCCAAGGCCAGGCCCAGGCTCAGGCGTGCCAGCTCACGCACCGGCAGCGCAGCGCCCAGGCCGAAGACCCGCAGCTCCAGCAGCATGAGATTGCCGATCAGCAAGGCGATGCCGCTCAGGTGCACGACCTCAAGCGCCGGGTAGGCCCAGGCACTGGAGAGCAAGGCGCTGAACATGACGCGGGGCCGCCCCTCAGCGCAGAAGTTCGAGCATCAGCGCCAGTCGCGCCTTGACGGGGCTCAGGCCTGCCGCCGCCGGGAATTCGTCGCCAGGGCGGGGCGACAGAAAGCCATCGGCACAGCGGGTGGTGCGCAGCACCCGCACGCCGGCCGCCTGCGCACGCCGCAAGGCGGCCTCCAGTTCATGGTGCACGGTGCCACCCCCGGTGCCGGCCAGCACCAGGCCCCGCACCGGCGGGGCCCCAAGGCGCGCGGCGACGGCCGGATCCACCAGCGCGTCCACCGTGGCGCCGCAGGCCGCGGCGTGGCTGAGCACGATCTCGACCCGCGGCAATGCCGGCGCCGTCAGCAGGACGTCCAGCAGCCTCTTCTGCGGAACACGAGGCTCGGGCCAATCGCGCTGGCGCTCGACGCGTCCCTGCCATACCCGCCCGAGATCACCGGCCTCGCCTGCGCTGAAGGCGTCGAGCCGCGAACTGTGGACCTTCTGCACGTCCTGCGCGCCAAGGATGCGGCCGGCGCAGACCGTCAGCACGCCTTGTGCACCCTCGGTGGCCGCCACCGCCAGGGCATCGCGCAGGTTCTGCGGACCGTCGGCGTCCGCTGCGTTGGCCGGTCGCATGGCGCAGGTCAGCACCACGGGCTTGCGGGGTGCCAGCACGGTCTGCAGCAGAAAGGCCGTCTCCTCCAGCGTATCGGTCCCATGGGTGATGACCAGGCCTTGCACATCAGCCTGCGCCAACCAGTGCACACAACGCTGCAGCAGCTTCTGCCACACCGCCAGATCCATGTCCTTGCTGTCGATCTGGGCCACCTGTTCGCTCAGCAGCGCAAAGCCCGACGGCGCCGCCAGGCCGCTCATCAGCTCGGCCACCGGCTTCTGCGCGGCCAGGTAGTCACGGCTGTCGGCGGCGCTGGTCGCCAGGCCGGCAATGGTGCCGCCGGTGCCCAAAACCACGATTTTTTCTTGCCCCACTTGCATTTCCCGGAAAACTGGTTAAAAATACAGTTACTGGATATCGAGACAGTACCTTGTCTCTATCCCGCCTACAGGAGTCACGACGATGGACCTGCCGCAGTACCCGATCAAGCTGACCGCCCGCCAGCAGCAGATTCTGGACCTGATCCAGAGCGCCATCGCGCTCACCGGCGCCCCGCCCACGCGCGCCGAGATCGCCGCCGAACTGGGCTTCAAGTCCGCCAATGCCGCCGAGGAGCATCTGCAGGCGCTGGCGCGCAAGGGCGTGATCGAACTGGTCAGCGGCACGTCGCGTGGCATCCGCCTGCAGGGCGAGGCGCTGCGCTCCATCAATGAATCGCGCATCAAGCAATTCTCCCTGCCCATGCCGGACCTGTCCCAGCTCGCCCTGCCCCTGATCGGGCGCGTCGCTGCCGGTTCGCCCATTCTCGCGCAGGAACACGTGGACCAGACCTATTACGTCGAGAGTTCGCTGTTCCAGCGCAAGCCCGACTACCTGCTCAAGGTGCGCGGCATGTCCATGCGCGACGCCGGCATCATGGACGGCGACCTGCTGGCCGTGCAGTCCACCAAGGATGCCAAGAACGGCCAGATCGTGGTGGCACGACTGGGCGACGAAGTCACTGTCAAGCGCTTCCGTCGCAACAAGCACCTGATCGAACTGCTGCCGGAAAACCCCGACTACCAGACCATCGTGGTCGAGCCGGGCGACCCCTTCGAGATCGAGGGCCTGGCTGTCGGCCTCATCCGCAACACCATGCTCATGTGAACGCGCTGCGTCCCGCCCCGAAAGGTCAACGATGAACACCGCCTACGCCCTCTGGACTCCCCTGCAAGGCCTGCTGCGCTGGCTGGCCCCCGCGGTGCCGCGGCGTCCCGCCATGTTGGAGCCGGCCCTGCCGTCCGTACGCAGCCCGGCCCTGGCTGCCGTACGCAGCCGCCCGATGCAGCGCCCGCTGCGCGTGGTGCGGGTCATGGAGGCCGGCCAGCCCCGCTCGCAGGTGGGCCGCATGGTGATCTCCGGCCGCATGGCCGACGTCTGCGCCGAACTCGACCGCCTGGCCGCCTGCGAAGCCGCACGCCACTGAACGGTTTCTGCCGCAGCCACCGCCTCCATCCGGGTTAGCCCGTAGGAGAGGCCGAGGCACAATAGCGGCATGAATATCGTGATTCTGGACGACTATCAGGACGTCGTACGCAAGCTGGACTGCGCTACAAAACTGGCCGACTACCCCCCCAAGGTCTACACCAATACCGTCAAGGGACTGGGGCAGCTCTCGGTCCGATTGCGTGATGCCGACGTGCTGGTGTTGATCCGCGAACGCACACCCATCACCCGCCAGCTGGTAGAAAAGCTGCCGCGTCTCAAGCTCATCTCCCAGACCGGCCGCATGGGCAGCCACATCGATATCGAAGCCTGTACCGAACGCGGCATTGCCGTGGCCGAAGGCACAGGCTCGCCGGTGGCACCCGCCGAACTGACCTGGGCGCTCATCATGGCCGCCATGCGCCGCCTCCCGCAGTACATCGGCAACCTCAAGCACGGGGTCTGGCAGCAATCCGGGCTGAAGTCGGCCGCCATGCCGCCCAACTTCGGACTGGGCACGGTGCTGCGCGGCAAGACCTTGGGGCTATGGGGCTACGGCAAGATCGGGCAGATGGTGGCCGGCTATGGCCGTGCCTTCGGCATGCGCGTGCTGGTCTGGGGCCGTGACCCCTCGCGCGAAAAAGCCGTGCAGGATGGCTACGAGGCCGCAGGCAGCCGCGAGGAATTCTTCCAGCAAAGCGACGTACTCAGCCTGCACCTGCGCCTGAACGAGGCCACACGCGGCATCGTCACACCCGCCGATCTGGCGCTGATGAAACCCACCTCACTGCTGGTCAACACCTCGCGCGCCGAACTGCTGGAGCCCGAGGCGCTGATCAGCGCGCTCAACCACGGCCGCCCCGGCATGGCGGCGATCGACGTCTTCGAGTCCGAACCCATCCTGCAGGGCCATGCCCTGCTGCGCCTGGAAAACTGCATCTGCACGCCGCATATCGGCTACGTCGAGCAGGAGAGCTACGAGATGTATTTCGGCTCCGCCTTCGACAACGTCGTGAACTTCATCCAGGGCAAGCCGAGCAACATCGCCAACCCGGATGCGCTGAAGGTACGGCGCTGACCTGGAGACCTTGCACAGGCTCTCAGGCGGGCTTGGCGCCAAGCTTGGCCAGCATCTGCTCGGTACTGGCCTTGCGATCCGCGTTGACCGTCTGCACATGGGGCCGTGCAGCCATGAGCTTGAGGTAATCGCGCACGGGCAGACCCGCCAGCACATCCTCGCCATAGATGATCTTGCTGGCGCTGGTCACCAAGGGCAGATGGGCCACTGCCGCGCAGTCCGCCAGCGTGAACTCCGAGCCGGCCACGTAGGGCGAGAACTTCACCAGCTTCGAGAAGCCCTGAACGCCCTTGAGCAGCAGTTTGCGGGTGCGCTCCTTGAGGCCGTCGCTGACCTTGCCACCGAAAAAGGCCTCGGCATAGAGATCGCGCGCCACCAGCTCCAGATGCAGCTCCATGTAAATGATCAGCTCCCGCACCTTGGCCGCGGCATAAGGGTCCGCTGGCAGCAAGGGGCGCTGCGGATACACCGTCTCGATGTATTCGGCGCAGGCGCCTGATTCGGAAATCGGACCGGACGGCGTATCAAGAAAGGGCACCTTGCCCATGGGGGAGCGATCCATCAGCAAAGGATGGGCGTTGCCCGTCCAGACCCGCTCCTCCGTGTAGGGCACACCCTTTTCCAGCAGCTGCAGCTTCACCTTGTTGAAATAATTGCTGGCGGCAAAGCCGCAAAGCTTCAATGTCATCGTGTCACCTCGGGTTTTGATTGGGGAATCCAGTCCCTGGAGTTTCTCAGGGAACAAGGACAAAAGCAGTCCGGCAGGCGACTCCGAAGGGACAAACAGCCGGGCGATAATTCCGGCCATGAAACCCGTCTACGTACACATCGCCGTCGTCGGCACTGGCGCCATGGGCCGCGGCATCGCCCAGATCGCCGCCCAGGCCGGCAGCACCGTCACCCTTTACGACAGCCAGCCGGCTGCCATTGCCGCAGCGCAGCAGGCGCTGGGCGAGCAGTGGGACAAGCTGGTGGAAAAAGGCCGTCTCGAAGCATCGGCTGCCACCGCCTGCAAGACCAGGCTGCAAGCCGCCAGCAGCCTCAAAGACCTGGCCAGTTGTGACCTGGTGGTGGAAGCCATCGTGGAACACCTGGACGTGAAGGCCACGCTCTTTGCTGAACTCGAAGGCATCGTCGGCGCCAAGGCCGTTCTGGCCAGCAACACCTCTTCGCTCTCGATCACCGCCATTGCCGCCAAGCTGAAGTCGCCGCAGCGCGTGGCCGGTTACCACTTCTTCAACCCGGTGCCGGTGATGAAGGTGGTCGAAGTGATCGCCGGCCTCAAGACCGATCCGGCAGTCTGTGCCGCCCTCTCGGAGTACGCACGCCAGATGGGGCACACCCCGGTGACGGCACAGGACACACCGGGTTTCATCGTCAACCATGCCGGCCGCGGTTATGGCACCGAGGCGCTGCGCATCGTCAGCGAGGGCGTGGCCGACTACGCCACCATCGACCGCATCCTGCGCGACCAGGCCGGCTTCAAGCTCGGCCCCTTCGAGCTCATGGACCTGACCGCGCTGGATGTCTCGCACCCGGTGATGGAGTCCATCTACCACCAGTACTACGAGGAACCGCGCTACCGCCCCAGTGTCATCACGGCGCAGCGCCTGGCCGGTGGTGTGCTGGGCCGCAAGACCGGCGAGGGTTTCTACCGCTACGAGAAGAACGTAGCCCAGGTCACGCCCGAGCCGCCGGCGCCACAGGTGGCCGAGCTGCCACCGGTCTGGGTCTCGCCGCGCGCCGCGCGCCGGGCCGAACTGCTGCAGCTGCTCAAGGATCTGGGCGCGAAGATCGAAACCGGACAGTCGCCCTCGGGCACGGCACTCACCATCGTGGCCCCGCTGGGCTTCGACGTCACCACGGTCGCCGTGGTGGAGCGCCTGGACCCGGCACGCACCGTGGGCATCGACCTGCTGATCGAGGACGCCGCAACGAAACGCCGCGTGCTGGCCACCAACCCCGCCACGCGAGCCGACATGCGCGACGCGGCCCACGCCCTCTTCGCGCGCGACGGCAAGGCCGTGAGCGTGATCCGCGACAGCGGTGGTTTCGTGACACAGCGCGTGGTGGCCCACATCGTCAACATCGCCGCCGACATCTGCCAGCAGCGCATCTGCTCGCCGGCCGACCTGGAGACCGCCGTCACCCTGGGCCTGGGTTACCCCATGGGGCCGCTGGCCATGGGCAACCGCTACGGCCCCACCAATGTGCTGGAGGTGCTGTTCAACCTGCAGACCGTTTACGGTGACCCGCGCTACCGCCCCAGCCCCTGGCTGCGCCGGCGCGGGGCCATCGGCCTGTCGCTGCTGCACGAGGAAGACTGAAACTTCGTGCGACACTTCGCCCCATGAGCGCACAACTGCTGAGCACCAGCCAGGGCCGCACCATGGTGCTGACCCTTTCCAACCCGGGCCACCGCAACGCCCTGGGCCCCGGGATGTATGCCGCCGGTGTGGAGGCCCTGAGCGTGGCCGAAACCAACCCCGAGGTGCGCAGCGTGCTCATCACCGGGGAGGGTTCGCTCTTCTGCGCCGGTGGCGACCTGCACCGCCTGCAGGCCAACCGCCAGCACGAGCCGGCCGTGCAGGCCGAGAGCATCGAGGGCCTGCACAACTGGATCGAGGCCATCCGCACCTTCCCCAAGCCGGTGATCGCCGCCGTCGAAGGCGCAGCAGCCGGCGCCGGGTTCTCGCTGGCGCTGGCCTGCGACTTCATCGTCGCGGCCAGCGATGCCGTGTTCGTGATGGCCTACAGCAATGTGGCCCTCTCCCCCGATGGCGGCGCCAGCTGGAGCCTGGCCCACGCCCTGCCGCGCCAGCTGACCAGTGAATTGCTGATGGGCGGCGAGCGCACCACGGCCCAGCGCCTGCACACCCTGGGCGTGGTGAACCGGGTCTGCGAACCGGGCCAGGCCATGAGCGAGGCCCTGAGCCTGGCCGAGAACCTGAATGCCCGCGCCCCCAATGTGCTGGCCAGCATCAAGGAACTGCTCAACGAAGCTCCCCAGGCCAGCCTGAACCAGCAACTGGCGCAGGAACGCAGCCACTTCGTGCGCAACCTGCACCACCCGAACGCCGGCATCGGCATCGCCGCTTTTCTGTCCAAACAGAAGCCCAACTACGAATGAGGGCCCCGCCTGTGCCACAGACGCACAGGTGACAACCCCAAGACGCGCCATCGGTCCCGCGCGCGACAATGGTGTGACATGCAGTCACTCATAAGACAGTCCATGGACGATCCCATTCTTACCATCGAGGAACGCACGGCGATCAATGCCGGGCGCTGGTTTTCGACCCTGTCACCCTCATTGAGACACGACATCCTGCGATGTGCTTACGTCAAACGCTACAAGGACGGCGAGTTGCTCGCCGCCCGCGGCGAACCGCCCGAGGAATGGATCGCCTGTGCGCGGGGCGCCGTGCGCGTGAGCTCGACCTCGATCTCGGGCAAGCAGGTCACGCTGACCTATGTGGAGCCGGGCGTCTGGTTTGGCGATGTGGCCATCTTCGACGGCGACCGGCGCACGCACGATGCCTACGCCCATGGCGACACCACCACCCTGTGCGTGGCCAAGGCCGACTTCAAGAAGATCCTCGCCAGCCACGTCGAGCTCTACGAAGCCCTGCTGCGCCTGCATTCGCGGCGCATCCGCCAGCTCTACGGCCTGGTGGAAGACCTCAACACCCTGCCTTTGCGCGCGCGCCTGGCCAAGCAGCTGCTGCACCTGCTGCGCAGCTACGGCGTCTCCTCGCTGAGCGACAGCCGCGAGATGCGCATCGGCCTGCAGCTCGCGCAGGAAGAGCTGGCCCAACTGCTGGGCGCTTCGCGCCAGCGCGTGAACCAGGAACTCAAGGCCATGGAGCGCGAAGAAGTCATCCGCATCGAACCGGGTGGCTTGGTCGTGCGCAACCGCGATGCGCTGATGCACATCGTCGAATCCGATCACTGAACACGGCCCGCCGTCCCCACCCATGAGCGAACTCGAACAGCAATACGTCGGCACCCGCCCCGTCTCCGCCGCCCACGCCTTCGACGTGGTCGCCCTTGAGTCCTGGCTGCAGAAAAACCTGCCGGGTTTTGCCGGTCCGCTGACGGTGGAAGCCTTCAAGGGCGGCCAGTCCAACCCGACCTACAAGCTCATCACACCCGCCTGCAGCTACGTGATGCGCGCCAAGCCTGGGCCCGTGGCCAAGCTGCTGCCCTCGGCCCATGCCATCGAACGCGAATACACCGTGATGCACGGCCTGCACGGCACCGAGGTGCCGGTGCCGCGCATGTACTGCCTGTGCGAGGACGAGTCCGTGATCGGCCGCGCCTTCTACATCATGGAGTTCATGCCGGGGCGCATCCTGTGGGACCAGTCCCTGCCCGACTTCGACCCCGCCGGCCGACGCGCCATGTACCTGGAGATGAACCGCGTCATCGCCGCCCTGCACAAGGTCAATGTCGCCGAGCGTGGCCTGGCCGGCTACGGCAAGCCGGGCAATTACGTCGAACGGCAGATCGGCCGCTGGAGCAAGCAGTACCGTGCCTCGGCCGACGGTGCCGGCACCTTGTCCCAGCCCATCCAAGAGATGGAAAAGCTGATCGACTGGCTGCCCGCCCACCTGCCCGCCAGCGCGTGCGACGAAAGCCTGGTGAGCATCGTGCACGGAGACTACCGGCTGGACAACCTGATGTTCCATGCCGATGAGCCGCGCGTGATCGCCGTGCTGGACTGGGAACTCTCCACCCTGGGTCACCCGCTGGCCGACTTTGCCTACCACTGCATGGCCTGGCACATTCCGCCCGGCGCCTTCCGCGGCATCGGCGGGCTGGACCTGGCGGCACTGGGCATCCCGCTTGAGGACGAATACATCCGTCTCTACTGCGAACGCACCGGCCTGGCCCAGCCCCAGACGCTGAAAGCCGACTGGAACTTCTACATGGCCTACAACATGTTCCGCATCGCCGCCATCCTGCAGGGCATTGCCAAGCGGGTCGAGAACGGCACCGCGTCCAGCGCGCAAGCCCAGAAATCCGCCGCCGGCGCGCGCCCCATGGCGGCCATGGCCTGGCAGTTTGCCCAGCAGGCCTGAACCTCACACCACGCATCACCCCAAGGAGCTAAGCATGGACTTCGACTACTCGCCTAAAACCAAAGACTTCCAGGCCCGCCTGCTGAAGTTCATGGACGAGCACATCTACCCCAATGAGCACGCCTTCCACGCCGAAATCGAAGCCAACACCGCTGCCGGCAAGCGCTGGACACCGCTGCAGCTGATCGAGAAGCTCAAGCTGAAGGCGCAGCAGGACGGCCTGTGGAACCTCTTCCTGCCCAAGGACAGCGCCGAGATCGCTGGTGTGCAGGCTGCCGGCCTGACCAACCAGGAATACGCCCCCCTGGCCGAGATCATGGGCCGCGTGCACTGGGCCTCGGAGGTCTTCAACTGCTCGGCGCCCGACACCGGCAATATGGAGACCATCGCGCGCTACGGCAACGACCAGCACCGCAAGGAATGGCTGCAACCGCTGCTGGCCGGCAAGATGCGCTCAGCGTTTGCCATGACCGAGCCCGAGGTCGCCTCCAGCGACGCCACCAACATCGCCACCCGCATCGAACGCCAGGGCGACGACTACGTGATCAACGGCCTCAAGTGGTGGACCTCCGGTGCCGGCGACCCGCGCTGCGCCATCTACATCCTCATGGGCAAGACCGACCCGGAGGCGCCGCGCCATTCGCAGCAGAGCATGATCCTGGTGCCGGCCAACACGCCCGGCGTCAAGATCCTGCGCCCCCTGAGCGTCATGGGCTACGACGACGCGCCGCATGGCCACATGGAGGTCGAGTTCAAGAACGTGCGTGTGCCCGCGTCCAACATCCTGCTGGGTGAGGGCCGCGGCTTCGAGATCGCCCAGGGGCGCCTTGGCCCCGGGCGCATCCACCACTGCATGCGCCTGATCGGCCAGGCCGAGCGCGCGCTGGAGTACATGTGCAAGCGCGCCTCCTCGCGCGTGGCCTTCGGCAAGCCGGTCGCCGCGCAGACCGTGACGCAGGAACGCATCGCCGAGGCGCGCTGCAAGATCGACATGGCGCGCCTGCTCACGCTCAAGGCCGCCTGGATGATGGACGTGGCCGGCAACAAGTTCGCCAAGAACGAGATCGCCATGATCAAGGTGGTCGCCCCCAGCATGGCCTGCCAGGTGATCGACTGGGCCATGCAGGTGCACGGCGGCGGCGGCATGTGCCAGGACTTCCCGCTGGCCTACAGCTATGCGCACGCCCGCACGCTGCGCTTCGCCGACGGCCCGGACGAAGTGCACCGCAATGCCATCGCCAAGCTGGAGCTGGGCAAGTACGCGGCCAACCCGAAACCGGTAGAAATGCCCGTCACACGCGGTTGCTGAAAACCGCGCAAAATAAAAGGGGCCAGGATTTCCTGGCCCCTTTTTTCATGACAACGGAGCCCCCATGATTGACGTCTACTCCTGGGCCACGCCCAATGGCCACAAGGTCCACATCATGCTGGAAGAATGCGGCCTGCCCTACCGTGTACACCCCATCAACATCGGTACCGGCGACCAGTTCAAGCCCGAGTTCCTGAAGATCAGCCCGAACAACAAGATCCCGGCCCTGGTCGACGACAAGGGACCGGATGGCCAGCCGATCTCGCTGTTCGAGTCCGGTGCCATCCTGCTCTACCTGGCCAGCAAGACTGGCAAGTTCCTGCCCCGGAGCGATCGCCAGAAGTTCGAGGTGCTGCAGTGGCTGATGTTCCAGATGGGCGGCGTCGGCCCCATGCTGGGCCAGGCACACCACTTCCGCATCTATGCGCCCGAGAAGATCGAGTACGCCGTCAACCGCTACACCAACGAGGCCAAGCGCCTGTATGGCGTGATGGACCGGCAGCTGACCACGCACCGCTACATTGCCGGCGACGAGTACACGATCGCCGACATCGCCATCTTCCCCTGGCTGCGCAGCTGGCAGAACCAGGGAATCGACTGGGCCGACTACCCGAGCCTGAAGAAGTGGTTCGACGCCATTGCAGCGCGACCGGCGGTCATGCGCGGCGTGCAGGTGCTGGCCGACCAGCGCAAGCCGCTGGTGGACGACAAGGCGCGCGAAATGATGTTCGGCGCCACCCAGTACCAGAAGCGCTGAGCTCCCGGCCCGGGAGCTACCAGGGCTGCTCCGACAGCCCCGACCAGAGTTCGTCCAGGTCGGGGAACTTCCATTTCGCCGGGTCTTCGCGCCCGGCGATCTTGTCATGGCAGGTCGGTGCCGACAGGTCGATCACTTCCGGCGTGATGCGCAACTCGGATTTGGTGGAGTAAAAGACCTTGACCAGCGGCGTGGTCAGCGACTTGGCCGACTGCTCCACCACCACCCCCAGGCGCCCGGAGGCCAGGCGCACCAGCGAACCGATCGGATAGATGCCCAGGCTCTTGACGAAGGCCTGGAACACTTTCTGGTCGAAGTGGCCGTTGGTCCACTCAGCCATCTTGCGCAGCGACTCGGCCGGGTCCCAGCCGCTCTTGTAGGGCCGGTTCGAGGTGATGGCGTCGTACACGTCGCAGACGGCCCCCATCTTGGCGTACAGGCTGATCTGCTCGTCCTTGAGGCCCTTGGGATACCCCGAGCCATCGGTCTTCTCGTGGTGGTGCAGGCAAACGTCCAGGGCGATCGGGTCGACGTTGCCCACGGCCATGAGCATCTTGTGGCCTTCGACCGGATGGCCCTTCATGATGGCGAACTCATCTTCGGTGAGTTTGCCGGGCTTGTTCAGCACCTTCATCGGCATGGCGGCCTTGCCCAGGTCGTGCAGCAGACCGGCCAGGCCTGCCGAGCGCGTCTGCGCCTCGTCCAGGCCCAGCTGGCGCGCCAGCGCAATCATCATGGCGCACACCGCCACCGAATGCATATAGGTGTAGTCGTCGGCCGTCTTCAGTCGCGCCAGGCTGATCAGCGCGTTGACATTGCGCGCAACCGAGTCAGAGATCTCATCGACCAGACGCTGGGCACCTGCGGCGTCCACCGTTTTGCCCATGCGGGCTTCCTGGAACATGGAGACCACGGCCTTCTTGGACTGGCGGCAGATCTCGGCCGCCCGCGCAAACTCGACCGCCACCGAGACCGGCCCGGTCTGGCGCTGGGCCTGGGCCACGGCCTGCAGCTCCTGCTCGACTTGTGCTTCGGACTGCGCCTCGGACACGGCACTCTGCCCTGGCGGCACGTCCAGGCCCTTGCCACTGTCGATCCAGACCTCCTGGATGCTGCTGGAGAGGATGCGCTCCAGGTCCTTGGGATCCTTGAGCACAAAGCCGCTGCGCCAGAACGGATGTTCCATCCAGGAACCGCAGAACTCCTGGATGTGCATCCCCAGGATGAGTTGGTCGACGCGGATACGCTTGAGCATGGTCAGTAGAGAACCCCGCGCAAGATACGGAATCCCGAGTTCATTCTAACGAGCACGCCTGCGTCCGCATGCCGCGCGCAGGCGCTCACCGCAAAGGCACGCCGGCCTGGCGCAGATACGTCAGCACCTCCGGGCTTACAGGCCCCAAGGCGCGTGCCTGTTCGGCCTGCTGCGCTGCAGCCTCCAGTTGCCCCAGGGCCGCCAGCGAGACCGCGGCCCCCAGCATCCAGCGCGGCTCGCCCGGGCGCAGGCGCAGGGCGGCCAGATAGGCCTGCACGGATTCCTGATGACGCGCCAGCCGTTGGGCTGCGTTGCCGCGCACCGCCCACAGGTCGGCCTGCCCCGACAGCACCGGCTCCAGCCGGCTCAATAGGACCAGCACGGCAGCAGGGCGACCCAGGGCCAGCTCCATACGCACTTGTTCACGTACCAGTTGGGCCAGCAAGGCGACGTCCGCCGGCTGGGCATGCTCGACCGCCACCACCGCTTCGCGCAGCACCTCCAGTGCCGCCTCACGCGAGCCCGCGCTCCAAAGCGCCTGGGCCTGGGCCAGCGTTTCCTGGGCAGCCGCCTGGCGGCGCTGTGGCACGGTGTTCGCAAGGGGCACGCTGGCCGCAACCGGCGGCGCAGCGGCCGCTGCGGCAAGCTGACCGGGCACCGAAGCCGAAGTGTCTGCCCGGGCGGGCGCCACACGTTTCCTGTCGCTCGTCTCCTTCTTCTTGGCAGCCGGTGCCTCGCTACTGGCCGTCTCCGCCTGCCGATTCTTCTTGCGCAAGACCGTGGGTTCGGATTCGACAGCCGGGCGAACGTCGGCGACGACCTCCGGCGTTTCTGCGGGGGCGCTGGCGGCCGACTCTGGCGCCGATGCCGACGGCGCGGGCGCCATGGCGGGTGCTTCGATCACCGTCACCAGCGGTGCTGCGGGCGGCGGGGAGGTCTCGCCCAGCCCCAGATACCAGGCCGCCGCGATGCTGGCAACCAGCAGCAGCAAGAGCGGCAGCAGCCAGCGCCCCAGACGCGCGGCGGGACGCTGCGCAGACGATGGCACGCTGACCGTGCCCAGTGTCCCGGCGGGTCCGGCCTGGCGCGGATGCCCCGGTGCTGCACCCTCGGCCCGACGGGCATCGAGATCACGCAGCATCTTGTTGATGACGCTCACGACATTTCCCCTGCTTGCGATTTGCGCTGGACCGGGCGCAGCCCCGGCAGCCTGTGCCACCAGCGCGACCTCTGCATCTGCACGCCCGGCGTATCGGCAGCGGCCAGTTCGACATGCCGGACCTGCACACGGTGGGTATTTTCGCCAAAGGCGAGCAGCAGGCACTTGTGGGCCAGCACATTGACCAGCCGCGGCACGCCACGGCTGTACAGTGCCAGCGAGGCCGCGGCAGCCGGCTCGAAGACCCGGATGTCGGTCAGCCCGTCTTCGGCTGCCACCGCCATCCGGTGTGCCAGATAAGGCCCCACGCGTTCAGGCCGCATCCCACCAAGGTACTCGCTGAAGGTGATGCGCTGCAGCAGCTGGCGGATCTGCGGACGCGCCAGAATCTCGTCGAGTTCGGGCTGGCCGAACAGCACGATCTGCAGCAGCTTGCGCTTCTCGGTCTCGAGGTTCGACAGCAGGCGCAGGCTCTCCAGGGTAGCCATGCGCGTGGCCTGCGCTTCGTCGATGCAGACCAGCACCGGCCGGCCGGCCTCGGCATGCCGGAGCAAGCCCTCCTGCAGGCTGGAGAGCACCTGGTGGCGGCTGAGCGGCGCAACGAGTTCGATGTCCAGTTCCCGCGCCAGGGCCATGAGCAGATCGTCAGGGCCCATGTCCGGGTTGGGGATATAGGCCGTCACGAACTCGTCCTGCACAGTGCTCAGCAGCTGACGGCACAACAGGGTCTTGCCGCAACCGACCTCGCCCACGATCTTGAGGAAACCCTCGCCGCTGCGCAGCGCGATCAGCAAGGTGTTGAGCGCAGCCTGCGCCCCTTCGTGCGGATAGAAAAAAGCCGGATCGGGCGTGATGGAGAACGGCAGCTCACGCAGTGAAAAATGCCGCAGGTACATCACTTACCTTGCCGCGGGTTTCGCGGGCGTCTCCTGCACCGAGCCGTCGAGCTTGATCACGCGGCGGCGGCTGGCGTCGATGTCTTCCAGCGCGGCGCGCGAACGCTCGGTCTGCGCCTCCCAGTCCTGCGCCGTACGGATGATGGTGGGCTTGATCAGCACCACCAGTTCCTTCTTGCGCGCGCTGCTGGCCCGGTTGCCGAGCAGGAAACCGAAGGGGTTGGACTCGGCGGTCGAACCCGGCACGCCCGAGGCGCTGCGGCTCGAGGACAGCTGCATCAGGCCGCCGATGGCCGCGATGTTGCCGTCCTGCAGGCGGACCATGGTGTCGGTCTCGTTGACGCTGCTGGAGGCCAGCGGCAGCCGGTACAGGCCCACGCTGCCCAGGTCCACATCCTTGGTCTTCTCGGTCACGGTCGTTACCGAGGGATGGATGTGCAGCATGATGCTGCTGCCGTCGTCGATCTGCGGTGTCACGTCCAGCGCAATGCCGGAGAAGAACGGCGTCAGCGTCAGGGTCGGCAGCGTGGTGCTGCCGGCCACGCCGGCCACACCGCTGCTGGTGGTGGTGCCACCGGTCACGTTGGTCACGAAATAATCGTCCGCGCCCACCTTGAGCACGGCCTTCTGGTTGTTAAGAGTGGCCAGGCGCGGGCTCGAGAGCGTCTGCACATCACCCTGCGACTCCAGGAAACCCAGGACGGCAGCGAACTGGCTGGTTGCCAGCGCCAGGCCGAACAGGCCGCCCCCCGCCGCCACCGAAGGAATCGGTACCGGCGTCACGCCCGGGGCCGTCGCGCCGGACGACAGGAGCGCATTGCTGGTCGCCACGCCGCTGCCCAGCACGCCGATCACGCCCGTGCCATTGCTGTCGGAACCGAAAGCGCCCCAGTTGATGCCGCTTTGCTGGCCTTCGCGCAATTCGACCTCGACGATCTTGGCCTCCAGCATGACCTGGCGTTCCACCGCCACCTGGGTGGCTTTCAGGAAACGCTCCACCTGACGCAGCTCGTCCGGCATGGCACGCACGGCCATGATGCCGGCCTGCGGGCTGATGACCACGTTGCGCCCCTCGCCCTTGCCCACCAGCCCGCGCACGGCGTCGGACAGCTCGGTCCAGAAGTCGGAACTCGAGTTGGTTGAAATACGGCTGCTGTCACCCTGGCGCTGGGTGCTCTGGGCACCGGCGCCCTGGACCCCTGCCACGGAAGTGGCTGCCGTGGTGCCGACAGTACCCGGGTTGGACGGCGCAGCACCGGAGGACACCCGCACTTCGCTGCGTCCGATGCGCTGCGCATGCGGGTAGTTCAGCGTGAAGATGCGCGTCTGCAGCGTGGGTGCATAGATGGTGATCCGGCGCCCTTCCATGCGGAAGTCGTAGCCATAGACATCACGGATCGACTCCAGTGCCTCTTTCACGGTCACCCCGCGCAGGGTGACGGAGATGCTGCCCGTCACATCGGGGTGCATCAGCATGCTGTAGCGCGTCTCGGCCACCAGGGCCAGGAAGACTTCGCGCGCGTTGGCGTTGTTGACCAGCAGATCCAGCCGAGGCTCGGGCGGCACCGCAAGCGCCGGGGGCGCCGGCTCGGCCAGCGCATCGCTGACACGGGCAGGAACCGCCCCACTGGCCGCGACGGCCGGCGTCGGTGCCAGTTCGGCACGGATCGCGTCGGCCACGTCAGGCGTGCGGCGCGGCCGCTCGGCGCAACCGGCCAGCAGTCCCAGGCACAGGACGAGGCCGGGGATCAGCCCGGGCATCGCGTGCCGTTGGTGGAATCGGGTGGTCGTCGTTGCGATCATGATGTTGCCATTTTCATGCATAAAGGTGAACTCAGGGCTGTGCAGGCGGTACGTTGCGGCGCACAACGCCGGCATACAGCGGGACCTTGCGCAGTTCCCGCCCTTCGCGCAGCCAGACTTCGGTTTCGGTGATGCGTTCGATGCGGGCCTTGCCCAGCATCTGTCCTTCGGCGTACAGACGCGTGCCGACAGCGATATGGACGCGTCCGTCGACCACGACCACGGGCCAGGCCCCCTGGCTGGCGCGCGGCTTCGCCGGTCCGCCGCCCTCACCGCCACCCAGCGGCGGGACCGTCGGATCACGCTGCGCCTGGGCGTCCAGCGGCATCACTACGACCAGCAGCAGGCCCAGCCAGGCTGCCGCCTTCCATGCACGCCAGGCCTTCATGTGCCACCTCCGACCAGCCAGACCTGCAGCGTCAACTCGGTCGGCTGCTGCTCGCTGTTCACTTTCATCGCCCCCCATCGCAAGGCCGGCAGGGCCCGCTCCAGCGTCTGGACATAGCGGGTCAATTCGGCATACGGGCCAGCCACGGTCAGCTCCAGCGCCTGGCGCTTCATCTTGACACCGGTCGTCGCGGCCACCTCTGCGCTGCGGGCATCGGGTGGCAGCGTGGCGGTGCGCACCAGCACCAGCCCCTCATGACGGCGCAGGAAAAGCACCAGCACCTTGGACAGGGGCGTATCGTCCGCCTCAGCCCGCGGCGCGTCCGCGATCTCCTGGTTCACCTGAGCCAGCAGATCGCGCACCTGCGCCAGCTCCTCGCGCATCAGGCGGGCGGGGCCGGTTTCGCCGCTGGTGCTCTTCAATTCTTCGCGCAGGCTCTGCAGCTCGGCATCCTGCGCTGCAAACCGTTGGGTGATCTGCTGATGGGCGGCCTGGACAGGCGCAAGCCAGAGCACATTCGCCAGCAACATGCACAGCACCAGCAGCGTCAGGAACAGGAAGACCCGCTCCCGCAGGCTCAGCGCATCGACGCGCGCCACGACCACGACCCACCAGCGCTTCATGGCTTGGCTCCCGTGGTTGCCGGCGCCGCGGTGGTCACCAGCGTGTACGCCCACAGCGGCACACCGGCAGCACGCGCCAGCACGGGCGCCGGCGCCGCGCCGGGACCTCGGCCGTCGGTGGCCACGCGCTCGACCTTCACCACGCTCAGTTGCTGGCCTTGCAGCAGAGGGCTCTGCGCCAGCCGCTCCATCCAGCCGTTCAGGGCCGCGGGCTCCAGCGTGTAGCCACCGAGCTCCAGACTCTGCTCATCCGCCTTGATGGTGGTGACCCAGGCCTGGGGGGGAATGCTGCGCGCCACCAGTTGCAGCCGGGCCGCATGGCCCTGCCCGTCGCGCAGCAGCCCGCGCTTGAGCTCGGCCAGCAGCGCCTGACGCCGCTCCAGCTCGCCCTGGCGGGCCTGCAGTTCCTGCACCAGCGCCGCATCGGCCGGCGCTGAATTTTCCTTGTTGAGGCGAATGGCCGCCTGGAGCCGGGCAATCTCGCGCTGATTGGCGCTGACCGACTGCTGGTAACCCTCGCTGAGCGACTTCAGGGTCCAGGTCCAGTAGCCCGAAAGAATGCCACCGAGCAGCACGAACACGCCCAGCGCAGTGGCCATGGTCTGCGCCGAGAAGTAACGCTTCTGCGTCAGGAAGATCGGCGTGCAGAGATTGATTTGCTGGGGCATGGCGGTTCTTCTTGTCGCTCAGAGCTTGCGGTTCTCGCTGCGCATCAGCACGCCCAGCAACGGCCAGCACAGCTGACGGTCGGCATCGCTGCCCCCCTCGAAGCCGGGGAACAGGGCCGACACATCCAGCGGCAGCACGGCCTGCCCCAGTTGCTGCCCCAGCCAGCGGGCCATCTCCTCCGTGCGTACTCCTGCCTGCACGGTGATGCGGTCCAGCACCAGCATGGGCCAGGTACGGTCCCACAGATCCAGCGAACGCTGGATTTCCACCACCAGGCGCTGCACGCGGTCGTCCTCATGACCGGGCTCAGCCAGTGTGAGCTCGGCCCCGGGGGTGGCAGCCCCCGCCGCAGCCCAGGCGGCCCGCATGAAACCTTCGTCCAGGTCGATGCGGCGGGTATAGAAAAGTTCATCATGGGCACAGATCGTCAGCAGTGCCTGGCGGTCATCAGTGATGACGATGGCGGCATGCGCCCGATCGGTGACGCCCAGTCGCCGGGCCAGCGCCGACTGCAGGTTGCGCTGCGCCAGGTCCTGGATGTCGATCACGCCCACCTCGCAGCGCAGCTCCAGGGCCGTCTGCATCACGGAGCGGATCTCGGCATTGGCCGCAGCCACCACGAAGAGGCTGGCCGTGGCACGGACCCGGTCGTCGCCGACCTTGAGCACATCGAGCGTCAGGTCGTCCACATGGACATTCACCATTTCCCGGATCTGCCAGCGTGCGGCCGTGCGCAGCTCCTCGGGCGGCACCGCGGGGGCATCGATCTGCAACAACTGGTATTGAGACGGCCGCAACATCGCCTGCGCGCCCCGCCCCTTCAGCCCCAAGGCAGCCAGACGCTTGGCAAAGTCCTCGGCGCTGTCATCGCCCCGACGCTCGACGCCGAAGCGCTCCACGCGAAACACGTCCGGACTTTCCTGGCGCGCCTGCACATAAGCCAGTGCGCGACCATCCCAGGAGATCACCAGACCGTCACGCTGGCGCAAACGACGACCAATCCAGGGCAGCTTCAAAGACACCTCCACCAAGGCGAGGGCATCGCAACTGCGGGTGTGGGCACATGAGCGTCCGGAATCATCAAAACAAGCTGCCGGGTGAATGAAAACACAGCCATTTTGCTGCATATTTCATAGCTAAGACGGACTGGCTTCTCAATGGCATGACAAATTGCCAACAATTTGACGGATTTGTCGGGCAAGTGCCGGCTCGCGTGAACGACCTCAGTAGTTTTCGCGACTGTAGATCAGGCGGCTTCTGTAGATGCCGAAGGTGGCGCGTCCGGTCGGGTTGAGGCCGGTCGGATTGATGACTGGTGTGATGCCCCAGGGAAACTGCAACCAGGGCCGAGCCGCCAGGGGAATGGAGATGTCCACGTAACCGCTGTTTCCGGCCCCCGGCCTGGAGAACCTGAGCCCCGCGTCGCCAGAGGCCAGTCGGCCTGTCCCGTTGACCGTCGCCGTGGTTTCCGCGGCACTGAGGTGATTGCCCGGCGCGCCCGCTGCGACCTCCGCATAGAACGTCAACCCGGCGCCCGATGTGGGCGCGGTGATGGTGGTGCAACTGTCATCCGTGTTGGTCACCCAGCTCAGACCATTCCAGTACTGGGCGCGCAGCGTCACCGGCAGCGCCAGCAGCTCCGAGCCATAGGCGTTGAGCAGTTGCAGGCGGCCAAAGCGCAGCGTAGTGCTGCCCAGCGCCATGGCCGGGCTGGCAGCCGGCACCTCGCCATCGGTGGGCGCAGCAGTGAGTGCGGCCGATGTCGGCGCCGTCAGGTCCGTGGGCCGGCTGATCTGGTGCTTGGCCGTCACCGTGGCCTCGCCGTTGGTCCAGGTGCCGCTGGGCGCGGTAGCGCTGCCGCTCAGACTGGAGCCCGCTGGAAGCGCCGCCGCCGAGAAGCCGTAACTGCCATAGAGGGCCAGATCGAGCTTGGCAAATGCGTCCCGGTAGTTGCTGGTGGTCCCGCCCGTCAGGTTCTGGGCGGTCAGGGTGAAGGCGGTCGTGAAACCGTCTTCACCGAAATAGGTGAAGGAGGTCGCCGGCGCCCCCGGCACACAGGCCGGCGTCAGGGATGCCGCGCTGATGGCAAATTTTGCCGGATAGAAGCGGCCCACATTGCCCGTGGTCGTGCCGGCCACGTCGCCAGCCCCGAGATAATCGCCATCCCCCACTCTGGGCGTCAGCGTCATGATGCCGACTTCCCCCCAGGACAGGTTGTTGACGGTGGCCACGCCGCTGATGAAACTGCCGCCCGCGATCAGCCCACTGGTGAGCGTCGCATTGCTGCCGCCGGCCGGCAGCACCAGAGCAGTTGCCAGGTTGACGCCCTCGGGCTGCGTTTCGCGACCATAGTTCGGGGTTGCCACACCACCGGAGGTGGTGGCCGTCACGGTCGCGGTGAAGCTCTCGCCGGCCATCACGAAGCGGGCGCCTGCGGCACCGCCGGCAGCCGGGTTGGCCAGCTGCGGGCTGGCTGTCTGCTTGATATCGGAAACCACGAAACCGCCGGGTTTCACCACAAAGGGGTTGGTCGCCCCGCTCAGCAGGGCCCCGCCGACGGTCTTGTTTGCCAGCAGGGTCACCTGCCCCACGTCGCCATACGTCCAGGTCAGGGGCGCGTTGCCGTTGGCATCGAACGTCAGGTTGACGCCTGTGGAACTACCGGACACACCGTTGTCGTTGCGGGCAACGACCGTGGGTGTTCCGCCATTGACGCTCATCAGGTTGGAGCCGCTGCAGGTCGTCGGGTTGTTGCACTGGTAGGCCAGGTTCACAGACTGCGTCCCCGTGAGCGCGGCCTCGCAGGCCCTGGTGGTCGTGCCGGTCCGCACGGCGCGCAGATAGTAGGTACCGGATGCCGTGCCGGCCACCTGCGCCGGGATCGTCGCCTCGATGCCGTCGGCTACGGCAGCAAAGAGAAAGCCGGCGCTGTTGAAATTCATGCCGCAGCTGGTCGAATTGGTCACCGTGTTCAGGCAGGTCAGGGCATTGGGCGTCGCGGGTGTGTAGGTCGCCGACAAGGTAGCCGGGCTGGTGGTGGAGCTGACCGTGGCCGTGGTGACCCCCGTGATGCCAATGGCAAAACTCGCGCCGCCCGGACTCAGGGTACCGCTGACGCCCCCGCCTGTGTAGGTCAGGCTGCAGCTGGCGTTGGCGCAGGCCTTCACTGTCACGGTCGAGGGGGTGCAGGTCAGCCCGTCGCCCGGGTATTCAATCTGCAGGTGGTCGGGCGCCCCCACCGGACAGGTGCGCACCGTGGTCAGCAGGGACTGGATCATGGCCTGGGTCAGCGCCCCCTGGTAGATGCGAGGTTCGTCGATATGGCCCAGGAAATGGAAGCCGGCCTGCTGTCCTTCGGAAGACGCCGAAGTCTCGCCCCCGATGGCGGTTGCGCCCGTGCACGTACCCGACTCACACCAGGTCCCGGTGTAGGTGCCGGTCGTCAGGGCCCGCTGGCTTCCCGCCGTGTCATAGACATAGATCCGGGCCTGCTTGCTCACCGCATTGACGGTGGCAGCGACGTAATACCAGGTATTGGCGGCAATGACGTTGTTGGGCGTCTGCAGAATCACACCACCGGAACCTGCGCCGGCGCCGGATGTGCTGGTGAAGTTGACGTTGCGGTTGAACAGACGGATGCCGCCAGTGGTGCCGTCTGCCAGGCTGAGCCCCCAGCCATTGTTGTTGTCGTCGTTCGCGAAAATCCGCTGCTGCTGGAGGTCGGGACTCGGGGAACGGATCCAGGCCGCAACCGAATAGCTGCCGTCCATCTGGGGCAGGCTGGCTGGTAGTTGCACATAGCTCCGGGTCACGCCGACGTGGTCGAAATAACCGTAACGGCAGGTGTTCTGGCTGCCGCTGGTGTAGGCCGGCGAGCCGACGGTCGTCGTCGCCCCGGCAAAGCCGGTCGCGTTGTAGCCATTGCCTGAACTATCCAGCACCTCACCGGCTGTACCGCCCCACGCGAACTCGTCAAAGCGATACTCAGCCAGCGTGGTGGCAGCAGGAGACAGCGCCAACAGCACGCCGATGTTGACCGAGGTCGCGGCCGCGGTGGCCACCCGGGTCCCGGTGGCACCGACTGCCGCCTGAACGGCGTAAGCGCCCTCGATGGTCACGCCATTTGGCCCGGCCCCGGTGGCAGCATCGAAGGCCTCGGTCATGCCTGCCGGCGGGGTGGCCGAGTTGCTGCCTTGCACAAAGCCATAAAGCGACACCAGCATGGCGTTGTTGTCCACCGTCGTGATGCTGGGCGCCGTCAGGCTGGTGGAGGCATTGTTTCCCTGGGACCCGCTGGCATTGATGGGCGTGACGGTATCAACACCTCGAAACGCCAGGATGGCGCCCGCCGAGCGTCGGCTGCTGGTGAAGGAGAAGGTGAAACTGCCGTTCGAGATATCAGCCGCTGTGGCAAAACGGTAGTAGACCGACGTACCGACAGTAGACCCATCTGCATAGGTACGGTTCAGCACATTGGTCCAGCCGGTCGCCGTACTGACGATGGGGGAACCTGGACTGTTTTGTGCCAGAAATGCCACCATCAGATCCCCGGCCACCAGCCCGGTCGGGTTGTTGACCTGGACCGAGCTCACATTGGAATTCGACAGCGAACCGACCGAGGAGGATACGTAGGTGACCGCAGCCCAGGCGCCAGTCGCTGGCAGAAGGCACAGGCAGCCCGCCAGCAGCCACTTGGCCCAGGTTCTGAATGTGCTTTGAATCATGGTATTTCCACCGACGCAGAGACACTGCGCTCGACATAAGCCAGCGAACCGACCGCCCCGCCCTGCGAAGCCGTGGCACCCAGCCTGAAAATGGTGACCGAGCCCCCGCTCTCGTTGTACGTCTGGCGCACGCAGTTGATGACGATGGTGAAGCCCTCGATGACGAAGGGCGCTGGCGGTGCAGGACAGGCCGCTGAATTGGCGATCACCCGGCTCACGCCCCACTCCAGCCCACCACGGGCCGCCCAGTAGGCCCGCGAACCCTGGACGTCCTGGGCCGAGGTCAGTTGCTGCGTGTTGGAAAACGTCAGCATGAAGGCGCCCAGCGCGGCCAGCACGACCAGCAGGAAGACCGCAGTGATGGCGGCGAAGCCGCGCTGGATGGCGTACAGGCGCTTCATGGTGTGTTGTTCACATGAACTTCGTGGTACAGGCTCACGGTCTCTGCGTTATCCGTGAACTCCATCGCCAACTGGACCAGCGCATTGCGCTGCAGATCAGACCCGTTGTAGACAAAATTGCAGGCACTGACATTGCGCGCCAGGATGGGGCCGGTGGCGGGACAGGCAGCGGCGGCAAAAGCCCGGCTCGTGCGCCGCAGGTTGCCTGCCGAGCAGACATAGGCCACCACCGGCTCGTTGCCCGGGATCACGTGGAAGCGCTGCCCCCCCGAGGCCAGCGGGAAGCGGGTGGCGTCGATGGTCAGATTCGATTCCGTGGCGATCGTGATGGCACGGACGATCGCCGTGTTGTTGCCGGCATAGGCATCGGCCCCCGGGATCCCCAGGTTGTAGACCGCGATCAGGTCATTCACCTGGATCTGCTGGTCGGCGGGCAGGTCCGCGTTGTTGCCCAGCATGTTGAACCGGGTATCGGCCGAGCCGAAGTCCAGCACGCTGTTGGTCTGCGCGCCCGGGCCTGCCGTCGTGTCCACATCGGCCCGGTAGCGTCCGCCCGTGCGGGTGGGGATGAACTCGATGCAGTTGGCGCTCGGGTTGCGAATGCTGTTGGGCAGGGCCTTGCGGATGTCGCGCGCCATGCGGCGCGTGGCCGTGTCGGCCTGGTCGCTCAGGGCGGCGCGGCGGGCTGTATCAAAGTAGGCGTCGATCGGGCTGCGCATGAATACGGCCACCATGGTGCCGATGATGCCCAGGATCACGATCACCATGACCAGTTCGATCAGGGTGAAGCCGTTCTGTGGACGCTGCAGGGTGCGCATGGTCAATAGTCCGTCCGAAAACCAACCATGTTGATGATGTCGTTCCCGCGGCCGACCGTCACGGTCACCCGCCGGGCTGCGACCCCTTCCAGTACGGCAGGCGCCACGACCACCTGCACCTGATAGCCATTGAGCAAGGCTGGCATGCCGGTAAAGACAGGGCCCGCGGCAGAGAGGGTCTCATTGATCCCGTTGAAATCGTTCACATCGTCGAAGGTGGCACGGGTGGTTTCGCCGCCGATACCATCCGGGTCGGCAAATGGCTTGAGCAGGATCTCTTCCAGCAGCGAGTCGGCCAGCACCATGGCCTGCTTGCGCACCATCGGGTCGGCGCTCGCCCCGACCGAGGTATTCATCACCGCCAGGATGCCGGCGATGCCCAAGGTGACCACGACGATGAAAAAGATCAACTCGACCAGCGTGAAGCCAGCCTGGCGTCGGCTAGCGGACATAGCCGGTCTCCGCATCCACGGTGATATTCGCGCTGTCGGGCATGGAGATCGTCACATTCCCGGCCTGATTGGTACTCCCAAGCGGGGTGAACTGAAACGAGCCAATCGCGCCCCCGCCGGCTACAGTGGCAGCCAGTCCGTCACCGCCCCTGGGGAGATTGGGCAAGATGGGCGGTCCATCGCAAATGAGGTCGGGAGGGGTGTTCTGATCTATCGTCAGGGCCACACCCCCCGCATTCAAGGCTACGCAGACGGTACGCCGCTGCGCGATGGCCGTCTTCTGCGCATAACGCAAGAGCGCGAGGGTTTCATCATAAAAACCTCGTGCTCCGAAGTCCTGGGGGTTGATGCGCGGCACCAGCACCACGGCCAGCACGCCCAGCAACATCAGTACCATGATCAGCTCGATCAGGGTGAAGCCATGGCTGCGGGCACGGAGATTCATAGGTTGCAGATGCGAAAAAGGCCGCACGATGCGACCTTCAAGGGATCTCGGCAATAAAACCTTTAGCCAGTACAGATCACCGTTGCATTCGCAGTGAATGCCGTGTTGAGATAGGTCAGTGTCACGACAACCGGCGTTCCGGCTGCCTGGGCCACGCAAGTGGCGTCCGTAGTGATGGTGAAATTCACCGCATCCCAACCCGTCACCGCATTACCAGCGACAAGAGCTGCACCTGCATTGGCCGCATTCAAGCGGACGACGTTAGCACCAGCTACGCCACGAGCAGATGAAGTTGCATAGTTGATCGCGGAAGCAGACGATAACGCTCCAGCCGCCCCACGAATTGCGGCTTGCTGAGCATCAGCAGAGAGGTTTACGAACCTTGGGATCGCCACGGCCGCCAGAATGCCGAGAATCACGATCACCATCACCAACTCGATCAAGGTAAAACCACGTTGCTGTTTCATATCAGGCTCCAATTCAAGGACCAATTCCAATCATGCGGCACCGGAATGGTCCGCTATCATTTTCGAAGTATAGTGCCGCCGCCGTATGAATGCACACTTGACGCTGCGCATTCGTGTGGAAAACGTCACAACAAACCCGGCATTTACAGAGCGGGCGCCGCCATTTAGCCGCCCCCACGCCCCATGGCTGCCTGCCCCAGGTTCCACAAGGGCAGGAAAACGCCCAGCGCCAGCAGCAAGACCAGCACGCCGATGAAGGCCAGGAGGATGGGCTCGATGGCCGTGGACAGCCCCTTGATGGCGTAGTCGGTGTCGCGCTCGTACATCTCGGCGATCTCGAACAGCAGCGAATCGAGTTCACCGGTCTCCTCGCCCACGGTCATCATCTGCAGCACGACGGGGGTGAACACGCCGGTGGCCGCAGCGCAGCGCGAGATGCTCTCCCCGCGCTCGATGCCGTCGCGCATCTGCTCGACGCGTGCGCCGATATAGGCGTTGTCCACCGTCTGCGCCACCACGGTCAGCGCCTGCACCAGCGGCACCCCGCTCTGGCTGGAAAGCGCAAAACTGCGGGCAAAGCGCGCCAGCGTGGATTTCAGGATGATGGGGCCCACGACGGGCAGGTTCAGCTTGCGCCGATCCCAGTTGTAGCGCCCTTGCGGCGTGTTCAGGTAGGAACGCACCATGACCCCGGCCCCGGCACCCAGAGCCAGCAGTACCGGCCACCAGGTGATCGTCCAGGTGGAGAACCCCAGCAGGCCGCGTGTGATCAGCGGCAACTGGGTGTTGAAACCGGCGAACACCTTGGCAAACACCGGCAGCACGAAAAGATTGATGATGACCATCGCGATCAGCATGGCGACGATGACGAAGGTCGGGTAACGCAGGGCCTGCTTGATGCGGGAGCGTACGTCACGCTCGAACTCCAGGTGTTCGGCCAGACGCAGGAAGACCTCGGTCAAACGACCGGTCATCTCGCCGACCCGCACCATGGCGACGTAGAACGGGCCAAAAACCTTGGGGTGGCGCGCCAGCGAGGTGGCCATGTCGCGCCCCTGGTCCAGGCTGCCACGCACGTCCCGCAGTACGTCCACCATGGCCGGCTTCTCGGCCGATGCCTCCAGCCCGGCGAACGCGCGCAGGATGGGCACGCCCGCCTTGTTCAGGGTGTACATCTGGCGCGAGAAGATCAGCACGTCTTCGATAGCTATGGCGCGCCGCTTGAGATGGTCCCACCAGCTCTCGGAAGAGGTTGTTTCGAGTGCCGCCTGGATCTGCACCGGGACCAGGCCCAGGCTGAGCAGCTGGTCGGCCACGGCGTCTTCCGACATCGCCTCCAACTCCCCCTGGATCAGCTCACCCAGGTTGTTGCGGCCACGCCACGCATAGATGGGCATGTCAGCGCCTAATCCTCAAGGTCGTAGCCCACCCGCATGGCCTCGGCCAGCGAAGTCCGCCCCTGGCGCACGAGTTCCAGCGCATGGTGTGTCAGCGTCTGCCCCTCCATGCGAGCGCGCGCGGCCTGCAAGAAAGCTGCCGGGTCGGAGCGGCTGGCTGACTGCGTCAGCTCGGCGTCCATCTCCAGCATCTCGTAAACGCCCTGGCGACCGGCGTAGCCGGTGCCATTGCAGGCGGAACAGCCCCGGCCCAGCTTGGCATGCACATGCTGCCCCGGCCCCAGCAAGCTGGTCAGCCACACGGCTTCCTGCGCATCGGGCTCATGGGGCTCACTGCAGGTCTCGCAGATCAGGCGGACCAGGCGCTGGGCGACGACGGCCTGCAAGGAGGTGGCCACCATATAGGACGGCACGCCCATGTCCAGCAGGCGAAACGGGGTGCTGGCCGCATCGCGCGTGTGCAGAGTGGACAACACCAGATGGCCGGTGATGGCGGCACGCAGGCCGATCTCGGCCGTCTCGGCGTCGCGCATCTCGCCCACCAGGATCACGTCCGGATCCTGGCGCAGGGTCGCACGCAGGACCTTGGCGAAGGAGAGTTCGATCTTTTCGTTGACCTGCACCTGGGTGATGCCAGGCAGGCGGTATTCCACCGGGTCTTCGACCGTGATGATCTTGAGTTCGCTGGAATTGAGCTCGGCCAGTGCAGCGTAAAGGCTGGTCGTCTTGCCCGAGCCAGTCGGGCCGGTCACCAGGATCAGCCCCGAGGTACGCCCCAGCAGTTGGCGAAAACGCTCCAGCATGGCCGGCGGCATGCCGATGCGGTCGAGCTGGCGCACCCCGCCGTCCAGGCTCAGCAGGCGCATGACCACCGATTCGCCGTAGGTGCTGGGCATGGTGGACAGGCGCACGTCGATGGTCTGGTCCTTCAGGCGTACGCTGAACCGGCCGTCCTGTGGCAGGCGCTTCTCTGAAATATCGAGGCCGGCCATCAGTTTGATGCGCTGCGCCAGGGCGGCGCCGATGCGTTTTTCAGCCTGGGTCTGTGTCTGCAGCACGCCGTCCACCCGCACACGGATCTGCAAGCCAGACTCCAGCGGTTCGATATGGATGTCCGAGGCACCGACCTGGGTGGCGTCCTCGAAAAGCGATTGCAGCAGGCGCACCACGGGCGCGCCCTCTACACCGGCTGATGCTGTCAGTTCGCCAAAGTCGACGGCATCGCCCAGGTCTTTCTCTAGCGCGCGGGCAAAGCCGCTGATCTCTTCGGTGCGGCGGTACAGGCGGTCGCAGGCCAGCGCGAGCTGACTCTCCGGCACGGCCGCAATGCTGATGTTGCGCTTGAGCAGGCGCGTGATTTCGTCGTAGGCAAACAGGTCCAGCGGGTCGGCCATGGCCACCAGCAGAGTGTCGCCCTTATCCTCCAGCACCAGGGCCCGAAAGCGCCTGGCCGCCGACTCCTGCAGGAGCTTGACCACGTCACCGCGGAAAGGGTAGGTCTTGAGATTGATGAAAGGCACGCGCAACTGGCGCGCCAGCGCATCTGCAAGCGACTCCTCGGTGATGACACCGCTCTCGATCAGCAGACGACCGACCTTCTTGCCGGTCTGCTGCTGCAGCTCCAGGGTCTGCTGCAGTTGCTCCAGCGAGATCAGGCGCTGCTGAACCAGCACGTCGCCCAGGCGCAGCTTTTCCGGCCGGCCTGCAGGGGGGCGGGCTCCGGCGGGCTTGGCCGTGGCTGCAACAGCCATGTTCATGCGTCAGTCCTTGCGTAGCACCATAACTATGAAAATAGTAGCACGGGCGATCCGATTTGAATCGCCCGCGGGCACACAGAAGCGGCAAATCAGTGCAAATGTCGCGGTTTGCGACCGCCGCCATGGCCGCCGCCGTGCCCGCCGCCGGAGCCGCGGGGGGGCTTGCCGATCTCGAGCGAGTTGACCAGCGAGTCGAAGCGCTGACCAAACAGGCGGTCCACCTCGCTGACCACACCACCGAGCTCGGAGGCGTCGAAGTGACGCTCCATCAGGCTGATCACGTCCTGCACCAGCAGGTCGCGCTGCACCTGCATGATGGCGGCCGGGTTGGGGCCGACGAACATCATCATGAAATCATCACGAGACTGTGCGCTGGGCTCGGCTTCGTCTTCGTCGAACTCGGTGTCGTAGAAGGTGACTTCGATGGCGGCCCCGGCCTGCGAGAGCTCGTTGAGGTTCATGCACATCTCGTCGAGCGACTGGCGGAAATCCTCGTCGCCGATCACGGTCCAGCACAGCTGCAGCATGTGTTCCTGCGCGTCAAAGCGTATGCCCGGCTCGTCTTCGTAGTGACTCGGGGCACCGTCCGTCAGCGAGCGGGCCCCAGCGTATTTCCACAAGGGCTTGAGCGTTTCCTCCAGCTGGTCGAAGCCGACCTCCGGACGCAGGAGCACCTGACCATGAACATGGATTTCAAAAGGAGCGTCGTAGCTTGCCATGTTGTTCTCTCTGTGTTGCCCTGTGTCAATCATCAAACCAACACCGAATCCGCGCAAGCCGGTATCGAACCCGCGCGAGCAGCGCGCTTCCTCATGACCGCCCTTGGGCGTGCCGGTTCGAGATCACCAACCGACGTTGAAAACTGAAATTATGGCGCCTTGAGCCGGGGTCGAAACCGCGCGCATTGCGCGCCTCGTCAACACCGCCTCAAGGCGTGCCGGTTCGCGATTGCCAAACCGACACCACAAAACGAAAGTATGGTGCCTCGAGCCGGAATCGAACCGGCACGCCCCATTTCTGGAAGCGGCGGATTTTAAGTCCGCTGTGTCTACCAATTTCACCATCGAGGCCATGCCGCCCTTGCATTGTCCTGCAAATGACGACAGCGGCCCAAGTGGTCGCGGCGCTTGCGGACATGGGCACAAAAGCATGTGAAATGGAGCGGGAGAAGAGTCTCGA
>JAXMMJ010000008.1:0-5683 GCA_034366585.1 Hylemonella sp. | reverse complement strand
CGTGCAGGCGAGCCAGCTCTTCGGCGCTGAGGTCGAAGTGCTCGGCCAGGCGCTGCTTGCGCGCGTCCTGGTTGCGGCGCGAACCCAGCGCGCCGACGTAGAAGGCAGCGGACTTCAGCGCTTCGAGCAGCGCCATGTCGTCGAGCTTGGGATCGTGCGTGAGCGCGACGATGGCGGTGTGCGCATCGGGCAGCATCTCGCGCACCACGTCGTCGGGCATGCCCGACACCCGCTGCACACCGGCCAGGTCCAGCGTGGCCGCGTATTCCTCACGCGGGTCGCAGACCAGCACCTCGAAATCGAGCAGGCTGGCCATGCTGGCCACCGCCTGCGAGAGCTGGCCGGCGCCGATCAGCAGCAGGCGCCACTTGGGGCCGAACACGGTGCTCAGGCTCTGCTCGTCGAAGACCATGGACTGCCCGCGCACGGCATCGGCCAGCGTGACGCGGCCTGTGGCCAGGTCCAGCGTGCGCGCGACCAGGCGGTGCCCGGCGGTTTGCGCCAGCAGCTGTTCGACCCAGGCGGTCTCCTGCAGGGGCTCCTGCACCAGGCGCAGGGTGCCTCCGCAGGGCAGGCCGAAACGTGCCGCCTCGTCCTTGTTCACGCCATAGACGATGAGGGAAGGTTTGGCCGCGGCCGGGTCCTGCCGGCCTGCGGCCAGGGCCGCCTTGGCGCGCGCAATCAGGTCGTCCTCGACACAGCCCCCCGAGACCGAGCCGCTGACCACGCCGTCCTCGCGCACGGCCAGCAGCGCCCCGGGCGGACGCGGCGCGCTGCCCCAGGTCTGCACCACCGTGACCAGCGACACAGCATGGCCGGCGCGCTTCCAGGCCAGGGCATCGGCCAGCACGCGCAGATCGAGACTTTCCATCGTGTTCCTCTTCTCTGTAACGCCCTCAGGCCGCGCGGATCGCCTCTGGGGTCAAAGGCAACTTGCGCACGCGCTTGCCGGTAGCGGCCGCCACGGCGTTCGCAATGGCCGGCACCACCAGGGCGGTGGCCGGCTCACCGATGCCGCCGGGTTTTTCCTTGCTCGGAACCAGCACGATATCAATCTTCGGCGACTCGTGCATGCGCACCACCGGATAGTTGTTGTAATTGGTCTGCTGCACCCGGCCCTTGTCGAGGGTGATTTCCTGCATCAGGCCGGCCGACATGCCGAACACGATGCTGGACTGGATCTGGGCTTCGACCGTGTCCGGGTTGACCATGCGGCCCAGATCGGCCGCCACGGTCACGCGGTGCACCTTGACCACGCCATCCTTGACCGACACCTCGGCCACCTGGGCCATATAGGTGTCGTAGCCCTCCATCAGCGCGATGCCGCGCGCACGCCCCTTGGGCAGCGGCTTGCCCCAGCCGGCCTTGTCGGCCGCGAGCTTGAGCACGCGCGCAAAACGCGGCTTGTCTTTGAGCAGCGCCATGCGGTACTGGTAAGGGTCCTTGCCGGCGGAAGCAGCCAGCTCGTCCATGAAGCTCTCGTTGGCAAAGGCGTTCATGTTGTGGCTCACCGCGCGCCAGTAGCCCACACGCATGCCGCTGTCGTGAATGACCAGGTCGTGCTGCGTGTTGGCGATGGCATAGGGCCCCACGGCGGCCTCGGCCATGAAAGGGTCCAGCGTCTCCTTGGGCAGGCCGAAGGCCCGCTGCGTGATGGACTGCGAGGTGACCTTGTGCGACAGGGCCACCGGCATGCCCTTGGCGTCCAGGCCGGCCTGCAACTGGTTCAGGCCCAGGGGACGGTAGTAGTCGTGGGTCATGTCGTCTTCGCGCGTCCACAGCAGCTTGACGGGCTTGCCCACGGCCTTGGAGATCTGCGCGGCCTGGATCACGAAGTCCAGCTCCAGGCGGCGGCCGAAGCCGCCGCCAAGGAAAGTGGTCTTGAGCGTGACGTCCTCGGGTTTGAGCCCCAGCGCGCCGGCCACGGCGCCGTGCGCGCCCTGCTGGAACTGGGTCGGACCGATCAGCAGGATCTTGCCGTTCTCGAAGCTGGCCGTGAAGTTCATGGGCTCCAGCGGCGCATGGGCCTGCATGGGCGTGATGTACTCGGCCTTGAGCACCTTGGCCGCGCCCTTCATGGCGTCGGCCACATTGCCGGTGGGCTTGGCGATGGGCAACACCTTGCCGCTGTCGGCCGCCGCGCGCGTGCTGGCCAGCACCGTGTTGTGGTCCAGCGCGGCCCCGGCCCCCTCGTCCCACACCACGCTCAGGGCCTGGCGCGCCTTGACCGCATGCCAGTAGCTGTCGGCCACCACGGCCACGCCGTCGCTGATCTGCACCACATCGGTCACACCCGGCATGCCCTTCGCTTTGGAAGCATCGAAGCTCTTGACCGTGCCGCCGATCACGGGGCACTGCTCCAGGCTGGCGTAGACCATGCCCGGCAGCTTGACGTCGATGCCGAACTCGGCCGTGCCGTTGACCTTGGACGGCGTATCCAGGCGCTTGATGCGCTTGCCCACGATCTTGAAGTCCTTCGGGTCCTTGAGTGTCACCTTCTCGGGAACCTGCAGGGTAGCGGCGGCCGCGGCCAGCGAACCGTAAGTGGCTTTCCTGCCTTTTGGTCCGAGCACCATGCCGTTGACAGCCTTGAGCGTGTCGCGGTCCACGGCCCACTCGTTGGCGGCTGCCGTGATCAACATCTCGCGCACCTGGGCCCCGCCCACACGCAGCTTCTCCCAGCCGTCACGCACCGAGGTCGAGCCGCCGGTGATCTGCGCGCCCAGCAGGGCATTGACGTAGACGGCGGCCGGCGGCGCGATGCTAACCTTGATCTGGTTGATGTCGACGTTGAGCTCCTCGGCGATCAGCATGGGCATGGAGGTGTAGACCCCCTGGCCCATTTCGGAACGCGCCGAGATCAGCGTGATGGTGTTGTCGTCGGCGATGTGCACCCAGGCATTGGGCGTGTAGACGGTGCCGGCGGCCTGGGCCTCGACCTTGGCGCCGGGCAGGGCAAAACCCATCAGCAGGCCGCCGGTGGCCAGCGTGGTGGTCTTCAGGAAATCACGACGGGAGGTTTGATGTGTGCTCATGGTGTGTCTCCTCAGACGGTCTTGCGCATGGTGGCAGCGGCATCCTTGATGGCGGCCTTGATGCGGGGGTAGGTGCCGCAGCGGCAGATGTTGCCGCTCATGGCGGCATCGATGTCCGCGTCGCTGGGGTTCTTGTTCTTGGTCAGCAAGGCGGCCGCGCTCATGAGCTGGCCGGACTGGCAGTAGCCGCACTGCGGCACATCGTGCTTGATCCATGCCTTCTGCAGCGGATGGCTGTTGTTCTTCGAGAGGCTTTCCACCGTGGCCACCTTCTTGCCGGCGACGGACGCGACGGGGGTCTGGCAGGAGCGCACCGGCTGGCCGTTGACGTGCACGGTGCAGGCACCGCACAGGGCCGCGCCGCAGCCGAACTTGGTGCCGCTCAGGCCCAGTTCATCGCGGATCACCCACAGCAGGGGGGTATCGGGCTCGGACCGGGCGGTGACCGCCTTGCCGTTGACGTTCATCGTGGTGCTCATATCAAGTGCTCCTCTGTATATAAGCCGGGCTGGAAAAGCCGGCCGTGTTGGAATGACAGCGTTTCAGCGTAGTCACATGCGACTGCGCCACCATGCGGGTTAGCCCTAGGCCGGCGCAGGATAGTTGCAATTTGCGACAGGGCCGGTCGCCGGCAAGCGCCCATCGGGGTCCTGCCTATACTGTTGACCCTATGTCCTCGATTGCCAATCTCCGCAAAAGCTACGAACGCGCCGAACTCAGCGAGGACGCGTCGCATGCCGATCCGCTGCAGCAGTTCGACCAGTGGCTGCACGAAGCGATCAAGACCGAAGTGCCCGAGCCCAACGCCATGACCGTAGCCACGGTCGGCAGCGACCTGCGGCCCTCCACGCGGGTGGTCTTGATCAAGGGTTATGACACGCGCGGCATCGTCTGGTACAGCAACTACGAGAGCCGCAAGGGCCGCGAACTGGCCGGCAACCCCTTTGCCGCGCTGCAGTTCCACTGGGTCGAGCTGGAGCGCGTGGTGCGCATCGAAGGCCGGGTGGAGCGGGTGAGTGCCGAGGAAAGCGACGAATACTTCCACAGCCGTCCGCTCGATTCACGCATCGGCGCCTGGGCCAGCCCGCAAAGCCAGGTCATCAGCGGCCGCGGTGTGCTGGTGGCGAATGCCGCAAAGTACGCCGCGCAGTTCCTGCTGCAACCGCCGCGCCCGCCGCACTGGGGCGGCTTCCGGCTGGTACCCGAGCGCTGGGAGTTCTGGCAGGGCCGGCCCAGCCGCCTGCACGACCGGCTGCGTTATCTGCCCGACGCGAAGGGCGGGTGGACGCGCGAGCGGCTCGCGCCCTGAAGATTCAGAGCAGGCCGACCAGCCACATCACCAGCGGCAAGGTCAGCAACGCCACCGCGTTGGAGACGATGACGCTGGCCGTCACGAGCTCTTCTGCCACGGCGTAACGCTGCGAGAACAGGAAGACGTTGGCCCCCATGGGCAGGGCCGCCGTCACGATCATGACCACCAGAGGCAAGCCCGACAGGCCCATGAGCAGGCCCAGACCCGCCACCAGCGCCGGCATCAACAGGTTCTTCACCAGTGTGAGGCTCAGCGCACCGCGCAGATGCGGGCCCACGGTGGTACCCGCCAACGTCACGCCCACCAGCAGCAGGGCCAGCGGGCCGAAGGCATTGCCCAGCCACTGCAGGGGCCGGTCCACCACCTCGGGGATGGCCCAGCCGGTCTGCGCAAACAGCAGCCCGGCGATGATGGGCAGGGGCACCGGATGGATCACGGCGTTGCGCACCGCGCTGAGCACCGTGCGCCACATGGCGCGGGGCTCGGCCACCGCGGCCTCACGCGCCACCGCCAGCTCCAGGATCACCGTGCCGGCCGTCAGCAACACCACGGCATGCAAAGACAGCAGGGCCAGCAGCACCACCAGACCGGCCTCGCCATAGGCCAGGCCGATGAAGGCGATGCCGATCATCACCGTGTTGCTGAAGGTCGAGGCCAGGGCCAGCACGGCGGCACGCCGGTTCAGCCCCTGCCACAGCAGGTTCAGACCGAAGAGTATGAACACCGCCACAAAGTAGGTGGCCAGCGGCAGCAGCTCCAGCTGCCTCACGTCCACCTTGCCCATGGTGCGGAACATCAGGGCGGGTGTCAGGACCAGAAAGACGAGGTTGGAAAGGTCCTTGACCGAGTCAGCGCGCATCCAGCGCAGTCGGCCAGCGACATAACCCAGGGCCACCAGCAGCACGACGGGGATCAGGGCGGAGAAAACTGGGTGATTCATAGGAGCTCTATCGTAGAGCATGGCTTTTCTTTTTCTGCGCTCTTGCACTCGTGGCAAGCCGGGTCTCGCCCCGGCAGGCGACTCACTTTCTCTTGCTTCGCCAAGAGAAAGTAAGCAAAGAGAAGGCGAGCCGGGTTCGTCGTCCCTTCGCTACGCTACGGGCACACTGCGTTGCTCGGCCAGTGCGGGAAGTGCAGAAACTCGCCCTGCGGGCTCAGACATCTGCACTTCTTTTTCCGCCCTGGCCTGCGCTACTCGCCTCCTCTCACGGCAATGGGGAACCGGAGACCAAAACCAAAGACAACAAGGACGCGCCATGGCGCGTCCTTGTGGGGTTCGGTTGTTTGCTGTTGGACTTTGGTTTTTGGGGCCCCCATGCCGTGTGGCAGGGCTGAG
>JAXMMJ010000007.1:0-4604 GCA_034366585.1 Hylemonella sp. | reverse complement strand
AAATACGCCGCTGCCGGCCAGGGCCTGCTCAAGCCGTCCTCGGGTGCCCGCGCCCTGGCGGCCGGTGCCACCGACATCGAGCGCATCGACCTGCTGGTCAAGCTGGTGGCCGAGCAGCAGGGCCTGAGCAACGACTCCGTCAACGAGACCGTCAAGGTGGTCAACGGCTGGCTGGACCGCAACCGCAAGGCGGCCGCCGCAAAAAAAGCGGCTGAGGCCGTCGCTGCCTGAGCGGCGCGCCTCCCGACTGTCGCAACAACGCCAAGGGCCAGCCCCTTGGCGTTTTTGTTTGCAGCCCTCGGTTAGAATGGTCGCCGTGGACCTTGCGTCCGTTCACAAGAGCGAGAAAGGCACCCTGGTTATGACACCGCGAACTACCACCGCCAGCGAGAAACGCCACAGGGGTTGCTAGTCCGCGCGCCCCCGGGCGCAGGTGCTGTCACATTCAAAACAAGGCGCGGTTTCTACCGCGCCTTTTTCATTTTCTGCGAGTGAGAGATATGGTTCAGATCACGCTACCCGACGGTTCCAAACGCGATTTCCCCGGCCCGGTCACCGTGGCCGAAGTGGCTGCCTCCATCGGCGCCGGCCTGGCCAAGGCCGCGCTGGCCGGCAAGATCGACGGCAAGGTCGTCGACACCAGCTACCAGATCACGGCCGACAGCCCGCTGTCCATCGTCACCGCCAAGGACGCCGACGGCCTGGAGGTCATCCGCCACTCCACCGCCCACCTGCTGGCCTATGCCGTCAAGGAGCTGTTCCCCGACGCGCAGGCCACCATCGGCCCCGTCATCGAGCACGGTTTCTTCTACGACTTCTCCTACAAGCGCCCCTTCACCCCCGAAGACCTGGCCGCCATCGAGAAGAAGATGGCCGAACTCGCCGCCAAGGACGAGCCCGTGGTGCGCCGTGTGCTGCCGCGCGACGAGGCCGTGGCCTACTTCAAAGGCCTGGGCGAGCACTACAAGGCCGAGATCATCGCCAGCATTCCGGCCAATGAAGACGTCAGCCTCTACCGCGAAGGCAAGTTCGAAGACCTGTGCCGCGGCCCCCACGTGCCCAGCACCGGCAAGCTCAAGCACTTCAAGCTCATGAAGGTGGCCGGCGCCTATTGGCGCGGCGACCACCGCAACGAGATGCTGCAACGCGTCTACGGCACCGCCTGGGCCAGCAAGGAAGAGCTGCAGCAGTACCTCACCATGCTGGAAGAGGCCGAAAAGCGCGACCACCGCAAACTCGGCCGCGAGCTCGACCTGTTCCACCTCGACGAGCATTCCCCCGGCACCGTCTTCTGGCACCCCAAGGGCTGGACCGTCTGGCAGGAGGTGGAGCAGTACATGCGCCGCGTCTACCGCGACAACGGCTACCAGGAAGTCAAGGGCCCGCAGATCCTGGACAAGGCCCTGTGGGAGAAGACCGGCCACTGGGACAAGTACCGCGAGAACATGTTCACCACCGAGAGTGAAAAGCGCGACTACGCCTTGAAGCCCATGAACTGCCCGGGCCACATCCTGATCTTCAAGCAGGGCATCAAGAGCTACCGCGAGTTGCCGCTGCGTTTCGGCGAGTTCGGCCAGTGCCACCGCAACGAGCCCACCGGCGGCCTGCACGGCATCATGCGCGTGCGTGGTTTCACGCAGGACGACGGCCACATCTTCTGCACCGAAGACCAGATCCTGGCCGAGTGCGTCAACTTCACGGCCCTGTTGCAGAAGGTCTACAAGGACTTCGGCTTCACCGACATCATCTACAAGGTCGCCACCCGCCCGGCCCAGCGCATCGGCGCCGATGCCTTGTGGGACAAGGCCGAAGCCGCCCTGATGGAAAGCCTCAAGGCCGCCAACTGCGACTTCGAGATCTCCCCGGGCGACGGCGCCTTCTACGGCCCCAAGATCGAATACACCTTGAAAGACGCCATCGGCCGCCACTGGCAGTGCGGCACCATCCAGGTCGATTTCTCCATGCCCGAGCGCCTGGACGCCGAGTACGTGGGGGAGGACGGCAACCGCCACCGCCCCGTCATGCTGCACCGGGCCATCCTGGGTAGCCTGGAGCGTTTTATCGGCATCCTGGTCGAGGAACACGCCGGCGCGCTGCCCACCTGGCTGGCCCCGGTGCAGGTTTCGGTGCTCAATATCACCGACGCGCAGGCCGATTACTGCCTGGAAATTGCCCAAAAACTGAAGAAATCGTTGCCGAATCAAGAACTTAGGGTCCAGACGGACCTGCGCAACGAGAAAATTACGTATAAAATACGAGAGCATTCGATGCAGAAGCTGCCTTACATCCTGGTCGCAGGCGACAAGGAGAAAGCAGCAGGTGCCGTCGCAGTGCGTGCCCGGGGTAACAAAGACCTCGGTGTGATGTCCCTCGAAGCCTTCGTGCAAATCATCGCGGCAGACATCGCTCACAAGTCAGTCGAGCAGGCCCCCTAAGGGGCATCCGGCAGGTTTCTGGTACGTACCAAGGCGGTCTCAGCCACCCATGGGTGGCAAAGTTTTAAGGAATTGAACCATCGCTACTGAATTTCGTGATCGTCGCCAGCGCGAAGAGCGCAAGCACCGCCTGAACCGTGAAATCATGGCCACCGAGGTCCGGATTTCCGGCCCTGAGAATGAGCCCATGGGGGTGGTGAGCCTGACGGAGGCCCTGCGCTTGGCAGGCGAGATGGATGTGGACCTGATCGAAACAGTGGCCACCGCGAATCCTCCCGTCTGCCGCCTGATGGACTACGGCAAGTTCAAGTTCCAGGAACAGAAGAAGGCTGCCGAGGCGAAATCGAAGCAGAAGGTCATCGAGGTCAAGGAAATCAAGTTCCGCCCCGGTACCGACGATGGTGACTACAACATCAAGTTGCGCAACATCAAGCGCTTCTTGGAAGAAGGTGACAAGTGCAAGATTACCTTGCGCTTCCGTGGTCGAGAGATCACGCACCAGGAGATCGGCATGGCCATGCTGGACCGCATGCGCGCCGATCTGGCGGATTTGATCGTGGTCGAGCAGTATCCCAAGCTGGAAGGCCGGCAGATGATCATGATGATCGCGCCGGGCAAGTAGAAGACCGGCGGCGCTGCGGCGCCCAAGCCTGCTGCAGAAGCAGCGCAAGGTTAAGTTTTTTCCTGCGGGTTGCAGAACCGGCAGGAAATGCCGGGAAGGCGAAAGCCTTCCCGAAACGCAGCGGGGTAAAACCCGCAGCGTGGCTGGTGGGGTAACCCGCCGCCGAACAAGTGGCTCGGGGCCTACAAGGCTGGAAACGGTTTCCAGACGCCTCACGAGCACAAGGTAATAGGAGCATTTATATGCCCAAAATGAAGACCAAGAGCGCGGCGAAGAAACGCTTCCGCGTTCGTCCCGGTGGTACCGTCAAGCGCGGCCAAGCCTTCAAGCGTCACATCCTGACCAAGAAGACCACCAAGAACAAACGCCATCTGCGGGGTTCCACAGCTGTCCATGCGACCAATATGGGTCACATGGCACAGATGCTGCCCGGCCAAGGCATTTAATTAACGACGAACAAGGAGTAATCAAATGCCTCGCGTCAAACGTGGTGTAACGGCTCGCGCCCGCCATAAGAAAGTTCTCGCACTCGCCAAGGGTTTCCGCGGTCGCCGCGGTAATGTCTTCCGCATCGCCAAAGAAGCGGTGATGAAGGCCGGGCAATATGCCTACCGTGACCGCCGTACCAAGAAGCGCGTGTTCCGCCAGTTGTGGATTGCCCGTATCAACGCCGCTGCACGTGAACTGGGCCTGACCTACAGCCAGTTCGCCAACGGCCTGAAGAAGGCATCCATCGAGATCGACCGCAAGATGCTGGCCGACCTCGCCGTGCACGACAAGGCTGCCTTTGGCAGCATCGTGGAACAAGTCAAGGCCAAGCTGGCTGCTTGAGTTCATGATGGGTTGCTATCTTATTGATAGCTGCCTGCACAATAACAACAAGGGCTAGAGCTTGAAAAGGCACTAGCCCTTGTTTATTTTCAAGAGTCGATATGAACGAGTTGGATACCCTGGTCGAAAGCGCGACGCAGCTATTTGCCCAAAGCGCCACCCCCGCTGATCTGGAAAATGCCAAAGCGCAGTTTCTGGGCAAGTCGGGCCGCGTGACCGAGCTTATGAAGGGCATGGCCCAGCTGTCGGTGGACGAGAAGAAGTCCCGCGGCGCAGCCATCAACGTCGCCAAGCAGGCCATTGAGGCAGCCCTCACCGCGCGCCGCCAGGCTCTGGCCGATGCGGAACTGCAGGTGCAGCTTAAGGCTGAGGCACTGGACGTGAGCCTGCCCGGCCGCCAGCGCGGGCAGGGTGGTCTGCACCCGGTATCGCTGACGCTTGAGCGCATCCAGGGCATCTTCGGCTCCATGGGCTTTGACGTCGCCGAAGGTCCCGAGATCGAGACCGACTGGTTCAACTTCACCGCACTGAACACGCCGGAAGACCATCCCGCGCGTTCCATGCACGACACCTTTTACGTGGAAGGCGGCACTGCCACCGCCCCCAACCTGCTGCGCACGCACACCAGCCCCATGCAAATCCGCCATGCGGTGCAGCATGTCAAGCGCCACCGCGCGCTGCTCGATGCCGGCCAGCCCATGCCCGAGATTCGTGTC
>JAXMMJ010000006.1:0-43066 GCA_034366585.1 Hylemonella sp. | reverse complement strand
GGCTGGCAGCCCATGCAAGGGGATGGGTGGGCAAATCGCCCGATTGCGTCCCAACCCGCAGGGCAGGTGTCTTTTCGGGCAGTCTGCGGCGTTGCGATACTTGCCCATAGCGGGCTATGGGCTGCGCACCGCGCCTTGCATCCCATCCCGAAAAGATATCTGCGCGGCCCCTTCCAGATCGTAAACAGGCCCTAAGGGCGGCGCGACCCCGCGGGTGGGGTCAGGCCTGCATGGCGGCGTGCGCGCCCAGCTGCAGAATCAGGTGATGGTTCAGGCGCAGGCGCACCAGTGAGGTGGCCAGTGCCGCCTGGATGGTGGGGCGGCCGCTGATGGTGCGGTGCAGGCGGGGCTGCGGCAGCACCTGACCGTCGGTGCCGGTGACCACGGCCACATGGGGCAGGTTGGGGCGCACACTGCGGCGCATCACGACGGCCAGCGTGTTGTCTTCGAGGCGCACATAGGTGCCGGGCGGGCACAGGCCCACGGCGCGGACCATGGCGTGGCCGACCTCATCGTTGTAGGCATTGGCGCCCGTCATGATGGTGCGCACGGACTCGGTCGCGCTGCGCCCTTCCCGCGACTTGCGCGGCGAGATCATGGCGGCGTAGCGGTCCACCACCCGCAGGATGCGGATCAGCCGCTTGTGGGCGGGTAGCAGGCGCAACTCGATCTTTTCGGTGTACTCGTCGTGGTGCGAGGACACCACCTCGATCCACAGCGGGTCGCTCACGCCCAGGCTGTTGGCCAGCATCAGGCCGCCCTTGGGGGCGTGTAGGCGGATGGCTTCGAGCTGGGGCTGGCTGAGCTTTTCCGTCTGCAGGGCCAGCTGGTCCTGCAGTTCGGTCATGGCGATGTTCATGGTCAGCGCGGCATGGACCAGGCTGTCGCGTTCCTTGACATCGAGCTTGAGCTCGGCGGCGAGCAGGTGGCACAGGGTGGCGCAGACTAGGCTGTGCGAGGCGCTGTAGCCGACCGAGGAATTGGTGGCGAGCTGGAACAGCAGGTAGAGGCCGACGTCGGCGTCGCGCTGCAGCAGGGCCTGCATCCAGCGGTCGTATTGCCAGATGCGCTGTTCGAACTCCTGCACGCTCAGCGGACTGCCCAGCAGGATGCCCAGGCCGGACTCCAGGTCCGACCACAAGCCCAGCAGGTCTTCGTACTCGTTTTCGTTTTGGACAGACACGGCGCGCGATCCGGAATAAGAGCCTAGGATACCAGCAGCTTCAATACCGGCGCTCCAGCACCATCTGGTCGTTGGTGCGTGTCATCTGGAAGCGCGTGAGGTAGCTGTTGCCCAGCAGGACGTAGGGCATGGGGGCCGGGGTCACCAGGGCTTCGACGTTGTAGACGTCCACGCTGCCCAGGCGCACGCTGGGCAGCATGATGCGCCAGCCCACAGTGACGCCGTTGGCGGTGCCGACCTGCACCGTCTGCCCCGACTTGTAGGGCAGGCCGATGGCATCGGCGTCGGTCACGCTGAGCGACACCACCGAAGCCCCGGTATCGACGATGAAATTCACGGTGCGTCCGTTGATCTGCCCGGGAGTTCGGAAGTGGCCGTTGCTGCCGGCGTGCAGGACGATGCGGCGCTGGTCTCCGGCCTCGCCCTCGGCTGGCGGCGCGCTGACCGGCCCTTCGCCCAGGCGCAGGGTCTGGCGCGCGCCGCCGATGTCCACCAGGGCCTGGCCGGCCTGAACCTCGATGACCTTGACGCCCTGGTGGCTCTGCCCCGGGGCCACGCTACTGGGGGAGCCGCCATCGACCACCAGCAGGGCCTTGCCGCCCAGGATACCCGAGAGCACCACGGTCTGCGCCTGCGCTGCGCCTGCCAGGACGAGGGCGCACAGCAGCAGGAAGAGGCGGCAGGTCATGGTGCCGGCCTCAGTCGCGGAAGTTGTTGAAGCTGATGGGCACGTCGGTGATGTCTTTGCGCAGCAGGGCCATGACGGCCTGCAGGTCATCGCGTTTGGCGCCGGAAACCCGCAATTTGTCTTCCTGGATCGCGGCCTGGACCTTGATCTTGCTGTCCTTGACCAGGCGCTGGATCTTCTTGGCGAGTTCGGCTTCGATGCCGTTGCGCACCTTGATGAGCTTCTTGACCTTGTCGCCGCCGATCTTCTGCAGGTCGCCGATGTCCAGGAAGCGCACGTCCACGGACTGCTTGGTCAACTTGTTGCGCAGCACTTCCAGGATCTGTTCGATCTGGAAGTCGGCGTCGCCGATCACGGTGATTTCCTTGTCCTTGATCTCGATGCTGGCCGAGGTGCCCTTGAAGTCGAAGCGCGTGGCAATCTCCTTGATGGAGTTTTCCACGCCGTTTTTCACCTTGACCATATCGGCTTCGCAGACGGTGTCGAAAGAAGGCATGACGGTATTTTTCTGAGGCTGATGAATGAGAGAATCAGGGTCTGTTGCCGACCCCCTAGGGCCTGTTCACACTTATTTCTCGAGATGCGTTGCGAATCAAAAAGGTCATGCGCAAGGCGCGAAACGCAGCCGGGGTCATCCCCCCGGCAAGGCTTCGCAACGCGGCGCATGGCCTTTTTGGTCGCAACCCGAAGGGAACGGGTTGAAAAAGTGTGAGCAGGCCCTTAAGGGACTATGTTAGTCGAGAAAAACGTCCCGCTCCAGCCATACAACACCTTCAGCATCGTCGCCCGGGCCCATACCCTGGTGCGGGTGTTGCAGGAGGCCGACGTGCGAGCCGTGCTGGCCGACCCCGAACTCGGCCCGGCGTCCAAATTCGTGCTCGGCGGGGGCAGCAACATCGTGCTGACCGGGGACGTGAAGCCGGTGGTGCTCAAGGTCGAGATTCCGGGCCGCCGCCTGGTCGGGGAAACGCCCAAGGCCTGGATCGTCGAGGCCGGCGCCGGCGAGAACTGGCATGATTTTGTGAGCTGGACGCTGGACCAGGGGTGGCCCGGTCTGGAGAACATGGCGCTGATCCCGGGCACCATGGGGGCTGCGCCGGTGCAGAACATCGGTGCCTACGGCGTGGAGTTGCAGGACCGTTTCGAGTCGCTCGATGCGATCGACCTGGAGACCGGCCACGCCTTCACGCTGGATGCCGCGCAGTGCGGCTTTGCCTACCGCGACTCGGTGTTCAAGCACGCCGCCGACGGCCGCGCCCCCGGGTTTGGCCTGGCGGGCCGCGCCCTCATCACCCGCGTGCGCCTGGCGCTGCCCAAGGTCTGGAAACCGGTGCTGGGGTATCTGGACCTGGAACGCAGGATGGCCGAGACCGGCAACCACGCCCCCACACCCCGCCAGATCTACGACTGGGTCTGCGACATCCGCCGCGCCAAGCTGCCCGATCCGGCGGTCATCGGCAATGCCGGCAGTTTCTTCAAGAACCCGACGGTGACGGCCGAGCAGTGCGCCGACATCATTGCGCGTGAGCCCAGGATCGTGCACTACCAGCTGGCTGACGGGACGGTGAAGCTGGCGGCCGGCTGGCTGATCGACGCCTGCGGCTGGAAGGGCAAGTCCATCGGCCAGGCCGGGGTTTACGAAAAGCAGGCGCTGGTGCTGGTCAACCGCGGCGGTGGCGAGCAGGGCGCCACGGGCGGCGAGGTCATGACCCTGGCCAAGGCCATCCAGACCAGCGTCTACGAACGTTTTGGCATCCGGCTCGAACCTGAGCCGGTGGTCGTCTGAACGGGGCGTGTGCGGCAGCCGTCGCCGCGCTGTCGCGGCAAGCGCGAGTCAGCCAAATAGGAATGGCTTCCATTTGAGTCGTGCAAGGACCGTCCAGCCAGCGGTTGATCCGGGGGGGCAGAAACAGAAAAGCCCGCACGGGGCGGGCTTTCGGGCAGGAAGCAGGCTGAATTACTTCAGCTTGGTTTCCTTGTATTCCACATGCTTGCGAGCCTTGGGATCAAACTTCATGATCGCCATTTTCTCGGGCATGGTCTTCTTGTTCTTGCTGGTCGTGTAGAAGTGACCGGTGCCGGCCGTGGATTCCAGCTTGATCTTTTCGCGTCCGCCTTTGGTTGCCATGATTCAGCTCCTTAAGCTTGGCCACGTGCGCGCAGGTCGGCGAGCACGGAGTCGATACCATTCTTGTCGATCAGACGCAGGGCGGCGCTGGAAACGCGCAGGCGAACCCAGCGGTTTTCAGTCTCGACCCAGAAACGGCGGTATTGCAGGTTCGGCAGGAACCGGCGCTTGGTTTTGTTGTTGGCGTGGGAAACATTGTTCCCGACCATCGGGCCTTTACCCGTTACTTCGCATACGCGTGCCATGGGGACACTTCGCTTTCTTCAAACGGCCGCCACCTGGGCAGTGGGGGCCTCACCTCGCCAGTAGGGTGGCGGTAACCCATGATGGACCAGGAAGTCCAGCAAAGCCTGCAATTGTAGCCGGATTGTGTAAGCGCCTGTTTGCGGCCCTTCCCAGACCGCAAACAGGCTCTAAGCCCGGGTCGGCTTATTCCTGTTGTTCCAGGAAACGCTGGGCGTCCAGGGCGGCCATGCAGCCGGTGCCCGCGCTGGTGATGGCCTGGCGGTAGACGTGGTCCTGCACGTCACCGGCGGCGAAGATGCCCGGCACCGAGGTCTGGGTGGCAAAACCCTTGAGCCCGCCGTGGGTGACGATGTAGCCGTTCTCCATTTCCAGTTGGCCCTGGAAGATCTCGGTGTTGGGCGCGTGGCCGATCGCGATGAAGGCGCCCTTGAGCTCCAGCTCCTCGGTGCTGCCGTCGATCGTGCTCTTGAGGCGGATGCCGGTGACGCCGCTGGCGTCGCCCAGGACTTCGTCCAGGGTCTTGAAGGTCTTGAGCACGATCTTGCCGGCCTTGACCTTGTCCATGACCTTGTCGATCAGGATGGGCTCGGCCTTGAACTTGTCGCGGCGGTGCACCAGGTAGACCTTGGAGGCGATGTTCGACAGGTACAGGGCCTCTTCCACGGCCGTGTTGCCGCCGCCCACCACGCAGCAGACCTGGTCGCGGTAGAAGAAGCCGTCGCAGGTGGCGCAGCCGGAGACGCCACGGCCCATGAAGGCCGTTTCGGACGGCAGGCCCAGGTATTTGGCCGAGGCACCGGTGGCGATGATCAGCGAATCGCAGGTGTAGGTGCCGCTGTCGCCCGTCAGGGTGTAGGGGCGCTTGCTGAAATCGACCTTGTTGATGTGGTCGTAGACGATCTCGGTCTTGAAGCGCTCAGCGTGCGCCAGAAAACGCTGCATCAGCTCCGGGCCCTGCACGCCATCCACGTCGGCCGGCCAGTTGTCAACCTCGGTGGTGGTCATGAGCTGGCCGCCCTGGGCCATGCCGGTGACCAGCACGGGATTGAGGTTGGCGCGCGCAGCATAAACGGCGGCGGTGTAGCCGGCCGGGCCGGAGCCCAGGATGAGGACCTTGGCGTGTTTGTTCTGCGACATTGTTTAAGCCTTCGTTTTTTGTGGTCTTTTGATCAATAATCGGTTGCGCCGTGTACCGTGCTGCGGTGCATGGCCAGGGAGGGGGCCGGAAAACCGGTCCGACTCGCCATTGTAAGAACTCAACAACGCACGCGCAGAATGACCGAACTATGTCAATGCTGACCAACCAGGATTTGTTGCGCCGGGTTCCGCTGTTTTCCATGCTGTCGGATGACCAGCTCCATGCGCTCGCCGCTGCGGTGGTCAAGCGTCGTGTCAAGCGTGGCGAACGCATCGTGCAGCAGGGAGAGAAATCGGACGCCCTGTCCATCATTCTCTCGGGCCGGGCGCGTGTGCTCATGACCGATACCGGCAACGGGCGCGAAGTCATCCTGGCCACCTTGCAGTCAGGCGACTATTTCGGCGAAATGAGCCTGATCGACAACGACGTCCACTCGGCCTCGGTCGAGGCCGAGACCCAGACCGACGTGCTCGAACTGGGGCGTGCCGAGTTCCTGCGCAGCCTGGCCGACAGCGCGCCCATGGCCTACGGCATCATGCGCGGCCTGGTGCAGCGCCTGCGCCACGCCGACCGCAAGATCGGCTCGCTGGCCTTGATGAGCGTCTATGGCCGTGTGGCCAATGTGCTGCTCGATGCGGCCAAGGCCGCCCCGGCGGGCGACATGATCATCCGCGACAAGCTCTCGCGCCAAGACATCGCCAAGATGGTCGGTGCCTCGCGCGAGATGGTCAGCCGTGTCATGAAGGATTTCGAGGAGCAGGGTTTCGTGACCCCGCTCGAAGGCGGCGCCATGCACGTCAAGGAACGACGCTCCAAGCCGCGCTGAATGCGGCGTTTCGCCCCGCGTGAAGGCGCGCTTTCCCTGTCTACATGACCTACCGACTCCACACGCTCAATTCCGAAGACTCCGGCGCTGCGGCGCCCACCCGCAGCGGGCGGGGCCGTTTTGCCGGCGAAGTGCTGCTTTTCGTCAGCCTGGTGCTGCTGGTGTACTGGCTGCTGGTGTTGGCCAGCTACAGCCGACTCGACGCGGCCTGGTCTACCTCCGGCGACGGCGCGGCGGTGCGCAATCTCGGCGGCCAGCTGGGGGCGCGGCTGGCCGATGCCAGTTTCTACCTCTTCGGCTTCTCGGTCTGGTGGTGTTTTGCCGCCGCCGTGCGCGGCTGGTTGTCGGCGCTGGCGCGCTGGCTGCGCGCCCATGAACTGCCCGAGGCGCAGGAGACGGCCCGCCCCGCGCTACTGGCTCGTTTCGTGGCCAGCCGCTGGAGCTTCTGGATCGGCCTGGCTTTGCTCATGCTGGCCAGCACGGCGATCGAATGGGCGCGTTTCTATAGCCTGGAGCCGCGCTTGCCGGGGCATGCCGGTGGCGTGCTGGGTTATCTGGTGGGACCGCTGGCCTTGCGCTGGCTGGGGGTCACCGGCTCGGCGCTGTTGGCGATCGGCTTGTGGGTGCTCGCCATGGGCCTGGTGTTCCGTTTTTCCTGGGGCCACGTGGCCGAGCGCATTGGCGGCTGGATCCACGACCTCATCGAATCGCGCCGCGCCCGCCGCGAAATGGCGCAAGACCTGGCCCTGGGCCAGCGGGCTGCGCGCGAACGCGAAGAGGGGGTGCTGGAGGAGCGCGAGGAGATCATCGAGCACCATGCACCGCCCGTGCTGATCGAACCGGTGCTGGTGGAGGTGCCGCAGAGCACGCGCGTGGCCAAGGAGCGCCAGAAGCCCCTGTTCAGCGACATGCCCGATTCCAAGCTGCCCCAGGTGGACCTGCTGGACGGCGCGCAGACCCGCCAGGAGACCGTCGCCCCCGAGACGCTGGAGATGACCAGCCGCATGATCGAAAAGCGGCTCAAGGACTTCGGCGTGGACGTGCGGGTGGTGCTGGCCCAACCCGGCCCGGTGATCACACGCTACGAGATCGAGCCCGCCACCGGCGTGAAAGGCTCGCAGATCGTGGGCCTGGCCAAGGACCTGGCGCGTTCGCTCAGCCTGGTGTCGATCCGCGTGGTCGAGACCATCCCCGGCAAGACCACCATGGCGCTCGAATTGCCCAACGCCAAGCGCCAGTCCATCAAGCTCTCCGAGATCCTGGGCTCGCTGGTCTACAACGAGGCCAAGTCACTGCTCCCCAAGGGCCTGGGCACGGACATCGTGGGCAACCCCGTGGTGGCCGACCTGGCCAAGATGCCGCACGTGCTGGTGGCGGGTACCACCGGCTCGGGCAAGTCGGTCGGCATCAACGCCATGATCCTGAGCCTGCTCTACAAGGCCGAGGCGCGCGACGTGCGCCTGCTCATGATCGACCCCAAGATGCTGGAGATGTCGGTCTACGAGGGCATACCGCATCTGCTGGCGCCCGTGGTCACCGACATGAAACAGGCCGCGCATGGTCTGACCTGGTGCGTGGCCGAGATGGAGCGCCGCTACAAATTGATGAGCAAGCTGGGCGTACGCAACCTGGCCGGCTACAACCACAAGATCGACGAGGCCAAGGCCAAGGGCGAGTTTGTCTACAACCCCTTCAGCCTGACACCCGAATCGCCCGAGCCGCTGGACCGCCTGCCGCACATCGTCGTCGTGATCGACGAGCTGGCCGACCTCATGATGGTAGTGGGCAAGAAGATCGAGGAGCTGATCGCCCGCCTGGCGCAGAAGGCGCGCGCCGCCGGCATCCACCTGATCCTGGCCACCCAGCGCCCCAGCGTGGACGTGATCACCGGCCTGATCAAGGCCAACATTCCCACGCGCATCGCCTTCCAGGTCAGCAGCAAGATCGACAGCCGCACCATCCTCGACCAGATGGGTGCCGAGGCCCTGCTGGGCATGGGTGACATGCTCTACATGGCCAGCGGCACCGGTCTGCCCATCCGCGTGCACGGCGCCTTCGTCAGCGACGAGGAAGTGCATCGCGTGGTGAAGTACCTCAAGAGCCAGGGCGAACCCGACTACATCGAGGGTGTGCTCGAAGGCGGCACGGTCGATGGCGAGGACGGCCCCCTGGGCGAAGGCGGCCCCAGCGGCGAGAAGGACCCCATGTACGACCAGGCGGTGGAAATCGTCCTAAAGAACCGCAAGGCCAGCATCTCGCTGGTGCAGCGTCATTTGAAGATCGGCTACAACCGCGCGGCGCGCCTGGTGGAAGACATGGAGAAGGCCGGCCTGGTGAGTGCCATGAGCACCAACGGCCAGCGCGACATCCTGGTGCCGGCGCGTGCGGAGTGAATCCCATGAAAAAATTGATTGCTATTATTTCTATAGCGTCTTGTGCCATGGCGGCGAGAGCCGATGGCCTGGGCGCGCTCGAACTCTTCCTCAAGACCGCCTCCAGCGGCCGCGCCGAATTTACCCAGGTGGTGACGGCGCCGCCGCGCGAGGGCCAGGTGGCACGCACGCGTATCTCCAACGGCAGCTTCGAGTTCCAGCGCCCGGGGCGCTTCCGTTTTGTCTACGGCAAGCCCCTGGCCCAGACCATCGTGGCCGACGGCCAGACCCTTTGGCTGCACGACGTTGACCTCAACCAGGTGACGGCACGCGCCCAGGCCAGTGCCCTGGGCAGCACGCCCGCGGCGCTGATTGCCGCTGCGCCCGACATGCGTGCCCTGCAGGCCGATTACCAGCTGGCCAACGGGCCCGAGCGCGAGGGCTTGCAGTGGGTGGTGGCGACGCCGCGCGCGCGCGACGGCCAGGTGCAGACCGTGCGCGTGGGCCTGCGCGAAGTCGAGCTGGGTGGCAAGAAGACGGCCGAGCTGGCGGCGCTGGAGATCGTCGACAACTTCGGCCAGCGCTCCTTGCTGACCTTCACACGCGTGCAGCTCAATGTGAGCCTGCCGCCCGAAACCTTCCGCTTCAAGACACCGGCCGGCGCCGACGTGATCCGGCAGTAGATCCGGCGGCGTGGCGCCTCAAGGTTGCTGCTTGTTCGTCTCGCTCGTGTACTCGGCATGCAGGTGCACCGGTTTGGCGGAACGCTTGCGCATGCGGATGTTGAGCATCTCCACTGCCACCGAGAAGGCCATGGCAAAGTAGACGTAGCCCTTGGGCACGTGATGGTCGAAACCTTCGGCCAGCAACACCACTCCGACCACGACCAGGAAGGACAGGGCCAGCATCTTGATGCTGGGGTGGTCCGAAACGAAACGACCGATGGCGCCGGCAAACACCATCATCAGGGCCACCGAGGCGATCACCGCAGCAACCATCACGGCGATTTCGTCCACCATGCCCACGGCGGTGATGATGGAGTCCAGAGAGAACACCAGGTCGACGACCATGATCTGCAGGATCACTGCGGTGAAGGTGGCTTTCACGGCGCTGGAAGAGTGGCCTTCCTCGCCCTCCATGGACTGGTGGATCTCGCCCGTGCTCTTCCAGATCAGGAACAGGCCGCCGGCGATCAGGATCAGGTCACGCCCCGAGATCTCCTGGTTGAGCACCGTGAACAGGGGCGCTACCAGCCCGATGATCCAGGACAGCACCAGCAACAGGCCGATGCGCATGAACATGGCCATGAACAGGCCGATCTTGCGCGCCAGCTCGCGTTTTTCGGGTGCCAGCTTGTCGACCAGGATGGAGATGAAGATGATGTTGTCGATGCCCAGCACCAGTTCCAGCGCGGTCAGTGTGGCGAAGGCGATCCAGGCCTCCGGGCTCATCAGTAATTCCAGCATGTTGTGTTCCTTGGGTTATCAGTAGTCAATTCGACGCAATGGCCTCGCGCACGGCGGCCAGCTGCCGGCGCGACACCGAAAGCAGCTCGTCCGCGCCACTCAGGCGCACGGCCCATCCCTCGCCCTCTTCGGGATCGTAGTGCTTCTCCAATGCCCGCACGGCACGCCGGGCCACCAGGGCGTTGCGATGGACACGCATGAACCGGGCGGCGTATTTTTCCTCGAGTTCACTCAGGGCGCCGTCCAGGATATAGGTCTTGGCTGGCGTGCGCACCGTGATGTACTTGAGCTCGGCCTTGAAGTAGAGCACCTCGGCCAGCGGCACGCGTTCGGTGCGGCCGCGTTCCTGGATCAACAGCACCTCTTCGGGCGCCGCCGTGCCGGCGTCCGGGCGGTTGCGCAGCAGGCGCTCCACTTTCTGCAGGGCCTGCTGCAGGCGTTCCAGGCGCACCGGCTTGGTCAGGTAGTCCACCGCCTCCAGTTCGAAGGCCCGCACGGCGTGCTCGGCGTGCGCGGTCACGAAGACCACGGCCGGCGGGTGGGGCAGGGTGCGCAGGGTCTGCGCCAGCGTCAAGCCGTCGGCGCCGGGCATGTGGATGTCCAGCAAGGCCAGGTCATACGGTTGGCGACGCAGGAGTTCGATGGCCTGGGTGGCGTTGGCGGCTTCCCCGTCCACGCTGGCTGCGGGCGTCTTGCAGTCACCCAGCAGGGTGCGCAGGCGACTGCGCGCCAGGGTCTCGTCGTCGACGATCAGGACCCGCAACGTCGTCATGCCGGCACCTCCATGCGCACCTGGTAGATGCCGTCCTTGTGCACCGTGTGGAAGCTGCACTGCACGTCGTGCAGCAGGCGCAGGCGGTCACGCACATTGTCCAGCGCCACCCCATGGCCCTGCGGGCCGGGACCGGACGGAACGGTGTTGGTCACCTTGATCACCACGGTGGAGCCGCGGCGCTGGGTGGAGATGCGGATCTGTGCGCCGGTCGGGCTGGGCTCCACGCCGTGGCGCACCGCGTTTTCCAGCAAGGGCTGCAGCAGCAGTGGCGGCAGGCGGGCGCCGTCAGCCAGCGGGTCGAGCGCCCATTGGAGCTGCAGGCGCTCGCCAAAGCGTACCTGCTCGATGTCCAGGTAACGCCGCGCCAGCGCAACCTCGTCGCCCAGCGTGACCGACTCGCCCTGGTCCACCAGGGCATGGCGAAACAGGTCGCTCAGGTCTTCCAGCAGGGCTTCGGCTTTGGCTGGTTCGGCGCGCACCAGGGCAATGGCGCTGTTGAGGGTGTTGAAGAGAAAGTGAGGCCGGATGCGCGACTGCAACTCGGACAGGCGGGCTGCCGTGTCGGCCGGCATGCGCCCGCGCGCGCGCAGGGCCAGCACGGCCACCAGCACGCCGGCCAGCAGGGCGCCGCTGGCGGCACTGGCCAGCCAGGGGGCGGGGCTGAGCAGGCCGGCCAGCAACAGCATGCTGCAACCGTAGAGGCCGGCCAGGGCCCCCAGCAGCACGCCGGCGCCGTATTGGGCCTGGCGCGGCAGGCGCCCCAGCGGGCGCTTGAAGAGGCAGGCCACGACCAGCCAGAACACCGTGGCGGGCAGGGCGCTGCCGGTCAGCAGGGCCAGGCGCACGATCCAGTCCAGCGCGGTATTGGTGCCGTACATGGCGCCCACAGCCACCACGGCCTCCACGAAAAGCACGGCACGCAGGGCCACCCCCACCTGGCAGGCGTCGTACAGCAGTACGGCAGGCGAGGCGCTGGCCGGGCGCTCCGGGCTCAGTTCCTGGAAGGCCGATAAAATCTGGGTGTCTCTCATAGATGCTGGGGATCGGCCTTGGGGCCGGCTCCATTATTGGTGAATTGGCTGTGGTCGCACAATGGCTATCACGCCGGTCCCTCGCTCCCTCCTCTTTTACGCCCGCCCGCCATGTCCCAAAACCAACTCGACAAGAAATCCCAAGCCTGGTCGGCGCTGTTCTCTGAACCCATGAGCGACCTGGTCAAGCGCTACACGGCCAGTGTCTTTTTCGACAAGCGCCTGTGGCATGCCGACATCACCGGCAGCCTGGCGCACGCCGAGATGCTCGCCGCGCAGGGCATCATCGCCGCGGCCGACCTGGCCGCCATCCGAGACGGCATGGCCCAGATCATCGCCGAGATCGAGACCGGCAAGTTCGAGTGGAAGCTCGACCTGGAGGACGTGCACCTCAACATCGAAGCCCGCCTGACCCAGCTGGAGGGCGACGCCGGCAAGCGCCTGCACACCGGCCGCAGCCGCAACGACCAGGTCGCCACCGACGTGCGCCTGTGGTTGCGCACCGAGATCGATCTCATCAGCAATCTGCTGGTGGACCTGCAAAAAGCCCTGGTCACGGTGGCCGAGCAGAACGTGGAGGTGATCCTGCCCGGCTTCACCCACCTGCAGGTGGCCCAGCCCGTGAGCTTTGGCCACCACATGCTGGCCTATGTGGAGATGTTCGCGCGGGATGCCGAGCGCATGGCCGACGTGCGCAAGCGCGTGAACCGCCTGCCGCTGGGTGCCGCCGCGCTGGCAGGGACGAGCTACCCGTTGGACCGCGAGCGCGTGGCCAAGACGCTGGGCATGGACGGCGTATGCCAGAACAGCCTGGACGCGGTGAGCGACCGCGACTTCGCCATCGAGTTCACCGCTGCCGCCTCCCTGGTCATGGTGCATGTCAGCCGCCTGAGCGAGGAGCTGATCCTGTGGATGAGCCAGAACTTCGGTTTCATCAGGATCGCAGACCGCTTCACCACCGGCTCTTCCATCATGCCGCAGAAGAAAAACCCCGACGTGCCCGAACTCGCGCGCGGCAAGACCGGCCGTGTGGTGGGCCATCTCATGGGCCTGATCACCCTGATGAAGGGCCAACCCCTGGCCTACAACAAGGACAACCAGGAAGACAAGGAGCCGCTGTTTGACACGGTGGACACCTTGAAGGACACGCTGCGCATCTTCACCGAGATGGTGGGCGGCCAGCTCAATCCCGCCACCGGCAAGCTCGAAGGCGGCATCACGGTGAACGCGCAGGCCATGGAACAGGCTGCCCTCAAGGGCTATGCCACCGCCACGGACCTGGCCGACTACCTGGTCAAGAAGGGCCTGCCTTTCCGCGACGCGCACGAGACCGTGGCGCACGCGGTCAAGGCGGCCATCACGCATGCCTGCGACCTGTCCGAGCTGCCGCTGACCGTGCTGCAGCAGTTCAACAAGAGCATCGAGAAGGACGTGTACGACGTGCTCTCGCTGCGTGGCTCGCTCAACGCGCGCCACACGCTGGGCGGCACGGCGCCGGTCCAGGTGCGGGCGCAGATCGAACGCCACCGGGCGCGGCTCGGCTGAACCGCTCCATCGGGTCGGCTTAGCTGGCCGCGCGCCAGAAGATGTAGTCGGCCTGGTACTTCACCACCGATTTCTGACCGGCATTGCCCGCAGCGCAGGCCATGGCCGGTGCCACGCCACCCCGGGTGGCCAGGCGCTGGATATGGCTCACGCCCTGCATGGCCCCCAGGCCCATGGCCGGGTTGGCCTTGACCAGTTGCAGCGGGATGTTGCCCTCACCGCCGGGCGCGATGGCGAGCTGGGTGCCGGTGATGCGCGAGCCATCGTTGCTTTCCCAGGTGGCAGGCGGGCCGTAGTAACGGCCTACCGCCTTGCCGCTGCGGTCCATCAGGCGGGCATCGGGGCCGACGAAAACCCATTCGAAGGCGCCAGCCATGTCTTTCCTGGCGCGGCACTCGTAGGTGATCTCGCCAGCGCCCACGGTCTCCAGCACGACGCTGTGGCCGGTTGGGACACGCACGGCATCGGGTACACCGGTCTGGGCCGAACCGGACATGGACATGCCGCCGGACATGGCGCAGGCCGAGAGCAGGGAGGCGGCCGCCAGGGCCGTGAGGGTAGGGATGGTCATTGTCATATGTCCTTGGATCTGAGGTGAGGCGGGAGTGAGGCTCAGGCGCCGAAGCTCAGCGCACCAGCCGGCAGGGCACGGCCCAGGGCCTGTGTCAGCACGGTGTAGTGCATGGTCTCGTCGGCGGCCAGACGCGCAGCCACCTTGGCCAGTTCCTTGCTGCCGAAGGCCGGGATCACACTGAGGTAGGCGTTGGTCGCACCCAGCTCCAGTCGTGCGGCCAGGCCCAGCACATCGGCCTGGTTCTTCAGGGTGTCGGCCTTGAGCGCCCGGGCGTAGTCGTCCAGCTTCATCTCCATCACGGGTTTGCCGCCGAGTTTCTGGATGGTGGCGATCAGGGCATCGCGGTGCGATTTGTGGTGCCCCTGGAATTGAACGGCCACGTCCAGAACGGACTTTTGCAGCAGGCCGCTGGTGGCGCCCAGCTGGTAGGCGTTGATGGCCTCATGCTCCAGGCCCAGGGCCACATTGAGAATCTGCAGATCACCGCTGGTGTCGCCCCCCATGCCCTGGGCCAGCGCTTCCTGACCCGCGAGCATGGCCACGGCCACGGCGGACAGGGTGCCGGTGCGGCTCATGAAGGAACGACGCGCAACGGAAGGCAGGGATGCGATTTCAATCTTGGAGGTCATGATGGTTTCCTTGGCTGGGTTCAAAAGTGGAGGGGCCGGTCAGACCGGCATCGGCACAAGCTGGGCCGACACTTCGAATACGCGCTGCCATCGCGTCTGGATTCAAAAGCCCCCTGTCTTTGCCGGGGCATGGGCCTGATCTGAATCCACCGGCCGCTTCGGGCCGTACCCACTGCATGCTTCTTGTCTGTCTTGCCTCGCCCAGGTTGACGCGCCGGTCTGCAGGCTGCGTCCCGATCAAGCACAATCGCGCCATGTTTCTAGATGCCCAGGATTTGGAATTGACGGCCCTGCTCGACCAGGTGGCGCGTCAGGATGCGGCAGCGCTGAAGTCGCTTTACGCACGCACCTCCCCCCTGTTGTTCGGCCTGGCCATGCGGGTGCTGCGTCACAAGGAGTGGGCTGAAGATGTGGTGCAGGAAAGCTACCTTTACATCTGGCGTTCGGCCAGTGATTACCGTGCCAGCCTGAGCCCGCCGATGGCCTGGATGGGCCTGATCGTGCGCAGCCGTGCGCTGGACCTCTTGCGGCGGCGCACGGCCGAGCGCGCCGACAGCACCGATGAGCTCGACGACACCCTGGCCGAGACCCTGGCGGGCGATGCGCCCAACCCCATGGACCAGGTCCACGCCAGCCAGCAGGCGCGCGCCTTGCACCGTTGTCTGCAGCAGCTGGAGAACGGGCAACGTCAGGTGCTCAGCCTGGCCTACCTGCGCGATCTCAGCCACCATGAGCTGGCCGAACAGCTGCGTTTGCCGCTGGGCACGGTCAAGACCTGGATCCGGCGTGGCCTGAACCAATTGCGCGGCTGCATGGCCGCAGCACCCACGGAGGTGCGACCATGAGACTGCATGACCATCCCGAACTGCTGGACCGCCTGGCGGCCAGCTACGCCCTGGGCACGCTGCGTGGTGGCGCGCGTCGCCGCTTCGAGACCCTGGCGCGGCAGCAGCCCGTCGTCCTGCAGGCCTGTCAGCATTGGCAAGGCCGCATGGCCGGCTTGACCGAGTTGCAGCCGGCGATCGAGCCGCCGCCCTATGTCTGGACCCGCATCCAGAACCAGTTGCAGGCCCCGGCGCAGACAGCGCCCGCCACGACGCCTGCGGCCGCCGCCGGCTGGTGGCACAACCTCTTCGTCTGGCGCAGCGTGGCCGCAGCAGGTGTGGCCGCCACCTTGGCTGCCGTGGTCGTGGGCTTGCAGGTGAACGAAGGCCTGCGCGCGCAGGCCGGCGCACAGATCGCCGAACTGCGCCAGCAACTGCAGGCGACGCCGCAGATCCAGTATGTGGCGGTCCTGGCCGACGACCGGTCGGCGGCCTCCATGCTGGTGACCTTCGACCCCAGGAACAACACCCTGGTCTTGCAGCGGGTGGGCGGCTTCCAGGAAGGGCGTGACAAATCGCTGCAGCTCTGGGCCCTGCCGCCGGCCGGTGCGCCGCGCTCGCTGGGGGTGCTGGGGCAGGGGCCGCTGGTCAAGCTCACCGCGGGTGAAGCCGATGTGCGCGAGGTGCCCACACTGGCCATCAGCCTGGAGCCCTTGGGCGGTGTGCCGGGGGCGGGCGGGCCGACCGGCCCCGTGCTGTTCAAAGGCAGCCTGATCCAGCGCATGCTTTGAGGCAGCGGCCGAAAATATTTCGGCTTTTTTGAATCCGATCGCGTCCGGGGTGCGTATCCGGTAGACAGGCCAGCTGGCTTGTGCATCTACTAGGAGCCACCCTGATGAAGAAACTCTTCCGGTACGCCACGCTCACCTGCCTGGCTTGCACGACCGTCCTGGCCCAGGCCGACACCGGCAAACTCATGCTCACGGGCGGTGTCAGCTCCATCACCGGCTCGGCCGGTGGGGGCCTCACGCCCTGGGCCGTCATCGGCACCAATGCCACTGAAGGCGAGATCGGTGTCAGCAGCTACCTCACGCGCGCCACCACCCAGGACTACAGCCTCAACAGCTACGGCGTGGCCATCGGCCTCAAAGACCGGGTCGAGCTGTCGCTGGCGCGGCAGGATCTGGATGCCTCGCCCACCATCGCCCTCAATGGCGTGGCCGCCTTCGGCGTGACACCGGGCCAGCACATCCAGATGGACGTGGCCGGCCTGAAGGTCAAGGTGGCCGGCGACGCCATCCTCGACAGTGACAGCTGGATGCCGCAGATCGCGGTGGGCCTGGAGCACAAACAGGTCCGCCCCGGTTCCCTGCAGTCCGTCTTCGACTTCCTGGGTGTGCAGAACAGCGGTACCGACGCGTATGTCAACGCCACCAAGCTGTTGCTGGGCCAGAGCCTGCTGCTCAATGCCACGCTGCGCTCCACCAACGCCAACCAGAACGGCCTGCTCGGCTTTGGCGGCACATCCCCTGCGCGCAGCAGCCGCAGCCTGCAGACGGAAATCTCGGCCGCCTACCTGCTGAGGAAGAACCTGGCCATCGGCGCCGAGTACCGCAAGAAGCCCAACAACCTCGAAGCCGCGGGGGCTGCTGCCGGCCTGGGCGATGGCCTGGCCGAGGACGACTGGAAGGATCTGTTCGTGGCCTGGGCGCCCAGCAAGCACCTGTCGCTGACCCTGGCCTATGTGGACCTGGGCCGCATCGTGCCCGGCATCACCGCAGGCCGCCGCCAGACCGGCTACTACCTGTCGGGCCAGGTCGCGTTCTGAGCCTGCGGCCGCCTTCCTTCTTCAACACACGGAGATCCTTCATGAAAAAATTCCTCTACACCTGCTGTCTGTTTCTGGGCAGCCTGCTGGGCGCGCAAGCCCAGACCCTGCCCGCGCCGGAGTCGCTCTACCTGACCCTGGGCCAGAAGGCCGGCATCACCGCCCTCATGGACGAGTTTGTCGGGCGTGTCCTGCAGGATGCGCGCATCAAGCACCACTTCAAGGACACCAATGCCCAGACCCTCAAGGCCAGCCTGAGCGACCAGATCTGCCAGCTCAGCGGCGGGCCCTGCAAGTACGAGGGCGCCGACATGAAGGCCGCGCATGCCGAGATGGGCATCCGCAAGCAGGAGTTCCACGCCCTGGTGGAAGACCTGCAGGCCGCCATGGACAGCAAGGGCATCCCGTTTGCGCAGCAGAACCGCCTGCTGGCCCTGCTGGCGCCCATGCACCGCGACATCATCACGGAGCGCTGACATGCGCAAGTTCCTCTGCATGGCTTCCACCCAGCTGGTCTGCTGGGCCGCGCAGGCCTCCGGCCTGCACATCCAGGTGCAGGACCGGGAGGGCAAGCCCCTGCCCGAGGCCGTGGTGGTGCTCTACCCGGTCGGGCTGGCAGCGCCTGCGTCGCCAGCGCCACCCGGCCCCGTGCTGGTCGAGCAGGAGCGCATGCGCTTCGTGCCGGCCCTGACCGTGGTGGTGCCGGGCACACGCCTGCGTTTTGCCAACCTCGATCGCTGGGACCAGCATGTGCGCGGTACGCTGGCCACCGGCCTGGCCGCGCTGGACCCGAATGCGCCACCGGGTTTCGAATTCCGCCTGGCGGGTCGCATGGCCGGCCAGCCGCCAGCCGCCACGGAACTGGTGCTGGACAAACCCGGTGTCGTGCTGCTGGGCTGTCATCTGCATGGCTCCATGCGCGGGCATGTCTTCGTGAGTGATTCGGCCTGGACGCTCAAGACCGACGACAACGGCTACGCCCGTTTCGAGGGCCTGCCGGCCGGCAAGGTCGAGTTGCGCGTCTGGCATCCGGAGCTACTCGTCGAGCCGCCGCGCCAGGCTGTGCAGCTGGGGGCGAGCACGCTGCAGCAGACCGTGCAGCTGGGCGTGGTACCCCGCCGACGCAGGCTCTGAGCCCCGGGGCTGGGCTATGATCCGGGACGAAATCCGGCAAGCTCGCCCCTCTCCAGCGTCAAGTCCTGACCCGGGGGTCTGCGGCCCCGGCCATGCAACGCGTTGCCACGCGTTCAGTGCCAGGTCCGGGGCATTTGCCGACATGCCAGCCCGGCCCGAGAAGGAATGACTATGTCTGCCACCCATACCCTGAGCTGGAGCGACGAGCTGCTGCTCGGCGACTCGCGTACCGACCACACCCACCAGGAGTTCATCGACCTGGTCAACGCCACTACGGCGGCAGCGGCCGACCAGAAGCTGGGCGTCTACCGTCAACTGGTGCAGCACACCGTCGAGCACTTCGCCCAGGAAGAGCGCTGGATGCTCGCCTGCGGCATTCAGCCCGACTTCTGCCACTTCGGCCAGCATGCCAGCGTGCTGCAGGTGATGCAGGAAGTCGAGCGCCGCGCGCTCAATGGCGAGATGGAATACATCGGCAGCATGATCGAGGCCCTGGTCGAGTGGTTCCCCTCGCATGCCAGCGGCATGGACGCCGGCCTGGTGAGCTATCTGCAGGAAAAGGGTTACGACACCGCGACCGAGACTTTCAAGGACGGTGCGCCCGCCGCGACCGAGGCTGCTGTGCCATCGTGCGGCCACGCGCCAGACGAGCCCTGCGCCTGATCAGCCAACGCTCATGACGCAGCCCATCCGACGCATCGCCATCAGCACCGGCGGTGGTGACGCCCCAGGCCTGAACGCCGTCATCAGTTCGGTGGTCTGGGCTGCGGCCAATCGCGGCTGGGAATGCGTGGGCATCCGCGACGGCTTCAACGGCATCCTGTCGCCGCAGCACTATCCCCGGGGCGGCACCGAATTGCTGAGCCGTGAGCGCGTGCGCGGCATTGCCCATCTGGGCGGCACCATCCTGGGCACCACCAACAAGGGTGACCCTTTCCACTTTCCCGTGCGCCAGGCCGACGGCAGCGTCGCCGAGGTGGACCGCTCCGGCGAGATCCTGGACTATTTCAAGCGCGAGGGCATCGACGCCCTGGTCATTGCCGGCGGTGACGGCACGCTGACCATCGGCAACGAGCTGCACCGGCGCGGCCTGCGTGTGGTGGGTGTACCCAAGACCATCGACAACGACCTGGACAAGACCCACACCACCTTCGGTTTCGACACCGCAGTGTCCTTTGCCACCGAGTGTCTGGACCGTCTGCACAGCACGGCCGAGAGCCACCAGCGCGTGATGGTGGTCGAGATGATGGGGCGCTACGCGGGCTGGATCGCCCTGCACGCAGGCATCTCCGGCGGGGCGCATGCCATCCTGATGCCCGAGATCCCCTACGACATCGAGAAGGTGGCGGCCGCGATCCGCGAGCGCGATGCTCACGGCCGCCTGTACTCGCTGGTGGTGGTGGCCGAGGGCGCCCGCGCGCAGCAGGGCCAGCGCGCCTTGCTGGCCACAGCCGAGGCCGGCCATGCCGAACGCCTGGGCGGCATCGGCGAGCAGGTGGCCAGGGAACTGGCCGGGCTGACCGGCAAGGACGCCCGTGTGGTGGTGCTGGGGCACCTGCTGCGCGGCGGCAGCCCCACCACCTTCGACCGCCTGGCGGCCAAGCGCTTCGGCACGGCGGCCGTGCGTGCGCTGGACGAAGGGCATTCGGGCGTGATGGTGGCGCTGGCCCATCCCAACGTCATCTACGTGCCGCTGACGGAGGTGGCCGGCCGCATGAAGGCGGTACCGCCCGACAGCGACACCCTGCAGACCGGGCGCGACCTGGGGATCTGCTTCGGGGACTGACGCCGGGCGCTGGCGCCACCCCTTACCATTACTGCCATATTTCCTGGAGACAAAACGATGACCGTCATTACCAACATCGAAGACCTGCGTGTCCTGGCCCAGAAGCGCGTGCCGCGCATGTTCTACGACTACGCCGACAGCGGCTCGTGGACCGAGAGCACCTACCGCGCCAATGAAAGTGATTTCCAGAAGATCAAGCTGCGCCAGCGCGTGGCCGTCAACATGGAAGGCCGTACCACGCGCAGCACCATGATCGGCCAGCCGGTGGCCATGCCCGTGGCCATCGCCCCTGTGGGCCTGACGGGCATGCAGCACGCCGACGGCGAGATCCTGGCCGCACGCGCAGCCAAGGCCTTCGGCATCCCCTTCACGCTCTCGACCATGAGCATCTGCTCGATCGAGGACGTGAGCAAGGGGACGGATGGCCACCCCTTCTGGTTCCAGCTCTACATGATGAAGGACCGTGATTTTATCGAGCGCCTGATCGAGCGGGCCAAGGCCGCCAACTGCTCGGCCCTGGTCATCACGCTGGACCTGCAGATCATCGGCCAGCGCCACAAGGACCTGAAGAACGGCCTGTCGGCGCCCCCGAAGCTCACCATCCCCAATATTCTCAACATCGCCACCAAACCGCGCTGGGCGCTGGGCATGCTGGGCTCGCCGCGGCGCGAGTTCGGCAACATCGTCGGCCACGTCAAGGGCGTGGAGAACATGAGTTCGCTCTCGGCCTGGACCAATCAGCAGTTCGACCCGGCGCTGAACTGGGGCGATGTGGAGTGGATCAAGAAGCGCTGGGGCGGCAAGATCATCCTCAAGGGCATCCAGGACGTGGAAGACGCCAAACTCGCAGTCAACTCCGGTGCCGATGCGCTGATCGTCTCCAACCATGGCGGTCGCCAGCTCGATGGCGCGCAAAGCAGCATCGAGGCCTTGCCCGCCATCGTGGCGGCCGTGGGCAAGCAGATCGAAGTGCACATGGACGGCGGCATCCGCTCCGGCCAGGACGTGCTCAAGGCGCGGGCCCTGGGGGCGCAGGCCGTCTACATCGGCCGTGCCATGGCCTACGGCTTGGGTGCCATGGGCGAGGCCGGTGTCAGCAAGGCGCTGGAGATCCTCCACAAGGAACTGGACATCACCATGGCCTTCTGCGGCCACACCGACATCAACACGGTGGACCGCAGCATCCTGCTGCCGGGGACCTACCCGACGGCCTGAGTGGCCTGCACTTCCAGGTGGTACAGGCCCCAGGGGCATTGTGCATAACGCTCGGCCAGCGGCCGGGCCATCACATCCGCGTGCCGGTCGGCGTCGAACACCGCCCATAGCGGGCCCAGGCCGCCCAGCGGCATGGGCTGGCCGTCCAGGTGGGTGGCGATGATGAAGCGGTAACGACGCGCCTGCGCCAGGGTCAGCGTGACGTTGTAGCCGTCAATGGCGCGCAGCACCAGCTTGAGTGTGTTGTCCAGACGGGCGCCCGTGGCTTCGATGACCTGCCCCAGCAGCGGACCCCGCAGGGTGTGGGCCTTGGCGTCGTACTCCAGGGTTGGCTTGATCGTGATGCTGGGCAGCGCACGCAGGGCCTCGAAGTCGAAGACGTGGGCCTTGTCGAAAGACAGTTGCTGCTTGACCATCATCTGGTCCAGGGCCTTGTCCAGCGGGCCGCGGTTGCCGTGGCCGATGGCGCCGGTCACGGTCAGCAGGGTGGGGCCGGTCCGCTGGGGACGGTCCTGTGCGGCCGGCGCGGCACTGGCCAGGGTGGTGGCGCCGAGGGCGGCCAGAAAGTGACGTTTTTGCATGGTGTCTCCTGAATTGCAGGGGCGTTGCAGCACCTATTCTGCCTCCGCCGGCGCGCTATGCTAGCCGGGTGATTTCCCTGCCTGCTGCCAGCACTGGCACACCCGCCTTGCGTCGTATCGCGCATCTGGACATGGACGCGTTCTATGCTTCGGTGGAGTTGCTGCGCTACCCGCAGCTCCAGGGCCTGCCGGTGGTCATCGGCGGGCGCCGGCGGCGCGACGACGACGCGCTGCTGCAAGATCATGCGGGCTTGCCGCTGGCCGAGATCCCGGTGGCCGACTTTCCCCTGCTCAAGGACTACACCGGCCGCGGTGTCATCACCACCGCCACCTATGCGGCGCGCCAGTTCGGCGTGGGCTCGGCCATGGGGCTTATGAAGGCCGCGAAGTTGTGCCCGCAGGCCATCCTGCTGCCGGTGGATTTCGACGAATACCGCAAGTACTCGCGCCGCTTCAAGGACGTCATCACCGAGATTGCGCCGGTGATGGAGGACCGCGGCGTGGACGAGGTCTACATCGACTTCACCGACGTTCCGGGCGGCCAGCGCGATGGTGGACGCAGCCTGGCGCGCCTGATCCAGAAAAGCATCTTCGACGCCACCGGCCTGACCTGCTCCATCGGCGTGGCGCCCAACAAGCTCATTGCCAAGATGGCCAGCGAGTTCAACAAGCCCAGGGGCATTTCCGTCGTTTTGCCCGATGACTTGCAGGCGCTGATCTGGCCCTTGCCCTGCCGCAAGATCAACGGCGTGGGCCCCAAGACCGACGAGAAACTCCAGGCGCACGGCATCCAGACGATAGGCGAGCTGGCCGCGCGCGAGCCCGGCTGGCTGGTCGAACACTTCGGCAAGAGCTATGGCGCCTGGCTGCACGAGGCCGCCTGGGGGCGTGATGAACGACCCGTGGTGACCGAAAGCGAACCCGTTTCACTGAGCCGCGAAACCACCTTCGAGCGCGACCTGCATGCCGTGCGCGACAAGGCTGAGCTTGGCGCCATCTTCACGAGCCTGTGCGAGCGCGTGGCGGCCGACCTGCAGCGCAAGGGCTACGAAGGCCGCACCATCGGCATCAAGCTGCGCTATGACGATTTCAAAAGTGTCACCCGCGACCAGACCCTGGAGCACTACACGGTCGACGCCAAAACCATACGCCAGGCCGCGGGCCTGTGCCTCAAGCGCGTGGACCTGAGCCGCCGCCTGCGCCTGCTGGGGGTGCGCGTCGGCTCGCTGCGTCGCCTGGGCTCTGAGGATGTTGCGGTGCAGCAGCCAAATACGGCTGCCAATTCTGCACTGGATGCTATTGATTCAGGAGCGGATACGCTCCCCCTGTTCTGACCCATGGTCCAGCTTGAGCGGCATTGACAGGGGCTGACGCCAAACTTACAGTGGGGCCATCCCCAGCGGAGGCCGCCATGCACCATCCCCTGACCCTGGCAGAAATCAAGCGTATCCGGCTCTGGCATGTCGCGCACAGGGAGGACCACCCGCTGGAGTACCAGCTCTGGGATGGCGTGCTGTGCTGCTGGCTCATGGGCTGGGTCGGCTGGATGCCGGTGCTGATGTTCGACCTGCTCTGGATCGGCCCCCTGTGCCTGCTGGGCAGCGCAGCTCCCAGGCTTTACGTGGCCTGGCGTGCGCACGCGCACCGCGCGCAACGCTTGCGTTGCGACTGGTTGTCCGGCCGGGCCTGAGCTCAAGCTGGGTAAAGTAGGGGCATGAACACCCTGCACTGCTTTACCCTGTCCATCACCGACCACATCGCCCACCTGGTGCTGAATCGCCCCGAGGCGATGAACACCATGCACCCGCAGTTCTGGCGCGAACTGGAGCAGGTGCTCACGCAACTGCATGCCGGCACCGAGGCGCGCGTGCTGGTGATCAGCAGCACCGGCAAGCATTTCAGCGCCGGCATGGCGCTGGAGACCTTCAGTGGCGCTGTTCAGTTGGACGACAAGAGCGCGGAAGGCCGTGCCGCCATCTTCGACCTGCTCACCGACATGCAGGCCACCTTCACCAAGCTGGAGACGCTGCGTATCCCCGTCATCGCGGCCATCCAGGGCGGCTGCATCGGCGGGGCGGTGGACATGGTCAGCGCCTGCTGCCTGCGCTACGCCACGATGGATGCCTTCTTCTGTATCCAGGAGATCAATATCGGCATGGTGGCCGACGTGGGCACGCTGCAGCGCCTGCCCAAGCTGATTCCACTGGGCGTGGTCAAGGAGCTGGCCTACACGGGCCGGCGCATGCCGGCGGCGCAGGCACTGGGATACGGCCTGGTCAACCAGGTGTTCGACACGCCGGAAGCCTTGCTGGCCGGTGCCTTGCAGACGGCCAAGGAGATCGCATCCAAGCCGCCCGTGGCCATCTGGGGCACCAAGCAGGCCCTGCACTACGCGCGTGACCATGGCGTGGACGACGCGCTCAAGCAGATGGGCTGGTTGCAAGGCGCGATCTGGAGCAACAAGCACGTGATGGAAGCCGTCACGGCCATGAAAGAGAAGCGGGCAGGCCAGTTCCCGGATCTGGCACCGCTACGGTCGTTCCGCGATGCTGGCCAGTAAAGCCGGCCGGGGCCTGCTCCTCGTCCTGGCGTGTGGCCTGGCGCACGCGGCCGAGAAGGAGGACGCGCTGTATGCCAGCTACGCCTGCCAGCAATACGCCCTGGCGGCGCTCAAGACCCTGGGCAAACCCAGGATGGACGCTACACGGCCAGCGACACCAGCGAAGGACAAGCGCTGGGCGGGAATGGCCGACGTCTGGCTGGCCTCAGGCGCACTCCATGCCCAGGCCCGTTTTGGGGCGCCCATGGTCCGTTCCGAGTACCAGTGCGCCGTGCAGAAGACGCCAGGGGCGGGTTGGAAGCTGCTGGAGCTGCAGTGGCCGCAAGGTCGCCCTTGAGGCCGGGCCCCAGGATCGCGTTTACTGCCGTGCCGTGCGCACATTGGTCGGCAGGGCCTGCGGGTGGCTGGTGCGCCAGGGGTTGATGTCCAGGCCGCCGCGGCGCGTGTAGCGCGCATAGACCGTCAGCTTGGTCGGTTTGCAGCGCGTCCAGAGATCCATGTAGATGCGCTCCACGCACTGCTCGTGGAATTCGTTGTGATTGCGAAAGCTCACCAGGTATTGCAGCAGGCCAGCCTGCTCGATCTGCGGGCCGCTGTAGCTGATCTGCACGCTGGCCCAGTCGGGCTGGCCGGTCACCAGGCAATTGCTCTTGAGCAGGGAACTGGTCAGCACCTCGCTCACGGGCTGTTCGTCGTAGGCGGCTGTCAGCAGTTCGGGGGCCGGCGTGTAGTGCGTGCATTCGACGTCCAGCCGGTCCAGGCTCAGGCCGTCGAGTTCATGGATGGGCTGCTGGTCGAACAGTTCGGGCGCGATGATCTTCACGCCCACGGTGCCGCTCTGGTCCGAACCACGCCAGACCGCTGCGCTGATGTCCGCGCGGATACGCGCCTGCACCTCGGCCGCGTCGGCGAATTTCGTGTTGTTGTAGCTGTTGAGGTAGAGCTTGAAGGACTTGCTCTCGACGATGTTGGGCGTCTCGCACGGCACGGTGATCTGGGCAATGGCCACTTGCGGCTTGCCGCGTGCGTTGAGCCAGCTCAGTTCGTAGGCCGTCCACAGGTCCGCTCCCATGAAGGGCAGGGTGGCCGGCACGCCGATCTCCTGGCGCTTCTGGGAACGTGGGATGGGAAAGAGCAGGCTGGCGTCGTACTGGTCCGCATAAGGGGCCGCCTTGCCCAGCATCGAGTCTTCGGGTTGGCTCATGTCAGTCCTGGATTTTGCGGCGGAACACCAGACGATCCGGTGCGGATGCGGCCGCTTCGTAAGCATAGCCTTCGAGGTTGAACTTCTCCAGCTGCTTCGGGCTCGTCAGGTGTTTGGTCGCCGCGTAGCGCGCCATCAGGCCGCGCGCGCGTTTGGCCAGGAAGCTGATGACGTTGTACTTGCCACCCTTCCAGTCCTCGAACACGCACTCGATCACGCGGGCCTTGAGCGCCTTGGTGTCCACGGCCTTGAAGTACTCCTGCGAGGCCAGGTTCACCACCACGGGCGTCTTGTCGGCCTGCAGGCGTTCGTTCAGGTAGTCGGCGATCTGGGTGCCCCAGAACTTGTAGAGGTTCCTGCCCTGCGGGTTCTCCAGGGCGGTGCCCATCTCGAGCCGGTAGGGTTGCATCCAGTCCAGCGGGCGCAGCACGCCGTACAGGCCGCTGAGGATGCACACGTGCTCCTGCGCCCAGGCCAGGTCCTCGGCCTTGAGGGTCTTGGCGTCCAGCCCTTCGTAGACATCTCCGTTGAAGGCCAGCACAGCCTGCTTGGCGTTCTTTGCGGTGAACTTCGGGCTCCAGGCCTGGTAGCGCGCCACGTTCAGGCCGGCAAGCGCATCGCTCAGGTCCATCAACTCGGAAATCTGCTGCGGTGAGTAGCCGCGCAGGATCTGGATGAGTTCGGCCGATTGCTTGACGAACAAGGGCTGCGTGTGCGGCACGTCGCCAGCCGGTGTGTCGTAGTCCAGTGATTTCGCGGGAGATAATAAAAAAAGCATGTTCTTGCGTATCCTGTATCAGGACAATTATCTAGTAGCCGTGGACAAGCCGCCGGGGCTGCTGGTCCACCGCACGGGCCTCGACGCCGGCGAGACCTTGTTTGCCCTGCAGCTGTTGCGCGATCAGCTCGGCCGCCCCGTCTGGCCCGCGCACCGGCTGGACAAGGGCACCAGCGGGGTGCTGTTGTTTGCGCTGGATGCCGGCACGGCCCGTGCGCTGGGGACGGCCTTCGAGGCGCCGGACCAGGTGTACAAGACCTACCTGGCCGTGGTGCGTGGCTGGCCGCCCGAGTCAGGCCTGATCGATCACCCCCTCAAGCGCATGGAAGACGACGCCCGCGCAGGCCGGCAGGAAGTGCAGGACGCCCAGACGCGCTATCGCACGCTGGAGCGCTACGAGTTGCCGCTGCCGCAGGGCGATTTCCCCACGACGCGCTGCGCGCTGGTGGAACTGCAGCCCCTGAGCGGCCGGCGCCATCAGCTGCGCCGCCATCTCAAACACATTGCCCATCCCATCATCGGCGACGCCACGCACGGCAAGGGCCCCCTGAATCGGGCGCTGGCGGTACAGCTTGGTCTGCAACGTCTTTGGTTGCACGCGCTGCAACTGGAGCTGACGCATCCGGTGCATGGCACGCCGCTGTCGTTCGAGGCCCTGCCCGGGCCAGACTGGACGCTGTGGCGCCAGAGCTTTGATGTGTGTCAAGGCGGGTGCAAGTCCGCCGACTAGACTGGTGCGCTGTTCCTGATCTGGAGATGTCATGAAACTCGTTGTCAATTTCTTCGTGATGCTCGGCCTGCTGGCCTGCCTGGGGGCCCGGGCAGCCGATCCGGTGACGGAGGCCATCAACCAGGCCTACGCGCCCTACCGTGCTGCCCTGTTCCGCACCAATAGCAAGGCGCAGGCCGAGTCGGAGCAGGCCATGGCCCAGGCCCGGCAGGCCTGGCAGGCTATTCTGGACAGGTTCGCTGCCCAGCCTCCCATCCCCTACGACAAGGATCCTGAATTCCGTACGTCCCTCAATGCCGTGGTCAAGGTGTATGAGCAGGCTGCAAGTGAGGTTGGCCAGGGCAAGCTGGTGCAGGCGCACGAAACGCTGGAGCAGGCGCGCGACATCATGGCCGAATTGCGGCGTCGCAATGGGGTCGTCGTCTTCAGTGACCATATGAATGCCTACCACGCCGAGATGGAGCATGTGCTGCAGCAGGGGGCAGCCATGACGAGCAGCCCGCAGGCCATGCTGACGCTGGTGAAGCGGGTGGGTGTGCTGGAGTATCTGGCCCAAAGGCTGCGCAGCGAAACCCCGAAAGCCCTGAAGGGTGACGCTGAATTCGGTGCTGCTCTCCAGGCGCTGGAGACTTCTGTGGCTGAGCTGCAGCGGGCCGCCATGAACCAGGACGCGGCCGCCGCGCGTGAGGCACTGGGCCGGCTCAAGGGGCCCTACAGCCGCATGTTCCTGAAGTTCGGCTGAGCATTCCAGTGATCTGGAGCCTACCTGGGCTCAGACCAGTTCGCGCAGCGCGGCGACCGTTTCGGCCTCGGTGCGGTAGAGGCGATGTGCCGGGTCAGCGAGTTTCCACCCTGCCTGCAGCAGGGTGCGCTCCACCGGCAGCTTCATGCCGCTGATGTGCAGCATCACATCCTGCTGGCGCAGCTGTCCGCTGAGCTTGAGCAGGGCATCCACGCCGGTGGCGTCAACGTGGCTGATGGGCTGGGCAAACAGGCAGACGTGGCGGGTTTGCGGATGGGCTGCCAGGTACTCGACAATGGCGCGCTCGAACTCGGCCGCAGCGGCGAAGTCCAGCGCCGCATCCATGCGCAGGGCATAGGTGTCGGGCGCCAGCGGCGGCAGTTTCCAGAGATGGCGATCGCGCAGGCTGCCGTCCGGGTGCAGGCCCACCTCGATGATGCGCGGATGCAGGCGCTGGTAGAGGAAATAGCTCAGCGACATCAGCACGCCGGCCAGCACGCCCCAGTAGAGCTGGGGCGCTACCAGCAGGGTGATGAGGAACGTGGCACCGGCAATCACCGCCTCGACCCGGGCAATGCGCCACAGGCGCAGGAACTCGCGTGGTTTGATCAGGCCCAGCACCGCGGCCACCACGATGGCGGCCAGCACGGCTTGCGGCACGTGGCGCAGGACCGGAATGAACAGCCACAGCGCCAGCAGCACGACGCCAGCGGAGAACACCGTGGCCCAGCCGGTGCGCGCGCCGGCGTAGAGGTTGAGCGCCGAGCGCGAAAAGGAGGAGCTGGTGGGAAAGGCGCCGCTGAGGCCGGCCGCCAGCTTGCCGAGGCCCTGGCCGATCAGGTCCTGGTCCTGGTTCCAGCGGGTGCCGCGCCGTTCGTTGTCGACCTTGGCGCTGGAGGCCGTCTCCAGGAAGCTCACCAGGGTGATGACCAGGGTGGGTAGTAGCAGCTGACCCAGCACGGAGAACTCGGGCAGGGCCGGCAGGCTCAGTGCGGGCAGGCCCGCCGGCAGGGCCCCGACCACCTGGCCTCCTGCCGCCTCGAAGCCCAGCCCGCGGGAGAGTCCGGCCGCGGCCAGCACGATCAGCAGCACCGAGGGAAAGGCCGGGCGCCAGCGACGTGCCGCCAGCAGCAGCACCAGCGTGCCGATGCCGAAGGCCAGGGAGGGCAGGTGCCAGGGCGGCAGAACGCCGGTTCCCAGGCTGTGCCAGCCCGGCAGACCCATCAGGTCGGGCAGCTGCGAGGCGATGATGAGTACGGCCGCTGCCTGGGTGAAGGCTGTGAGCACCGGCGCATTGACCAGGTTGAGCAGCCAGCCGAAACGCATGAAACCCAGCACCAGCTGCAGCAGGCCGGTGAGCAGGGCCAGCCAGATCGCCAGCTGGACCCATTCAGCCGAGCCGGGCGGGGCCAGTCCCGTGAGGCCGGCACTCACCAGCAGGCAGGTCAGCGCCGTGGGGCCGACCGAGAGCCGGGTCGAAGCGCTGAACAGCACCGCCAGCAGGGCCGGCAGAATGGAGGCGTAGATGCCGGTGACGGGCGGCATGCCCGCCAGCACAGCGTAGGCCACGCCTTGGGGAATCACCATGAGGCCGACGGCCAGGCCGGCCAGGGCCTCGCTGCGCAGCAGCGCGCCCGTGGGCCGCGGCCAGTTCAGGAAAGGCAGGAGTGAACGCAGGCGGGTTGCGGCAGAGGGCATGGTTCAGGTGGGCAGGCGGATGCGTCACGCCCGGGGGGCCGGGACGCTGCCGCTCAACAGTGCGGCATACCCTGCAAGGATAACTGAGGCGGGCCAGCCGCACCTGCACGCTCACTGCGGCCGCGCAGGTGCGGCCGGGGCCCGTGATGCCATCAGGACGGGCCCCAGACCAGCGGGTCGCTGATCTGGAGGCTCGCAGACGTTCAGTAGCGGTAACGCACGCCCAGCGACGTGACATTGATGCGGTCACGGTTGTTGCCGGCATATTTCACGTAGTGTTCGTCGTATTGCAACACGGCGGACCATTGGCGGCTCATCGCATATTCAGCGCCCACGCCGTAGGACCAGTCGAAACTGGTCTCGCTGCCCGACGTCACGCCCGAGCCGGCAGATGAGGACACATCGGTGCGGGCATACGTGCCGCCGACCTTGCCCAGCAGACCGAAGGAGGTGCCCAGCGGCAGGCGGCCGATCAGGCTGAGGTTGATGCCATCGGCCTTGGTGGTGCCGCCTGCACGGGTGACCCGCCCGAAGTCGGTGTAACCCAGCTCCATGCCCAGGTTGCTGTCCTTGAAGTAGCTGCCTGCATAGATGTTGTAGGCCGTGGTGCGCTTGTCGGAACCAAAGAGGCCGGTGCCATCGTTCAGCTTGTAATCGGTCAAACCGGCATTGAAGCCGATGTGGCTGGTGCCACGACCGTACAGGCCGTAAATGCCGTCGGGTCCGCTGCCTTGCGCGTGCGCGCCTGCTGCTGCCAGCGCTGCGGCTGCCACGCACAGGCTTGAAACGAGATGGCGGTGCGATTTTTTCATAGGAGTCCTTTGGATGGTGTCGGAATGGCCCTTGTGAGGTGCCCTGTCATGCATCCGAAATGTTTCAGATCAGATGGCATGAAGTCCGACCTTACGGAATCGGGCACGGATTGACCGTTCGACAGCGCACATACAGCGCAGTGTCCCAATGAAGGTCTGCACAGACCTGCCTCACGCGTTCTCGAAGGCAGGACATGCGGTGCGGCATGTGAGCCAGCACACAGACTGCAGCGACCGTGATGCGCAAACTCCCCCTGTACCACGCGAGCTCTGGTGCAAAGACTTTTTTCGGGAGCAAACGATGACTTTCCTGCCAGCCAGCGGTGCCCATGCACCGCAAGCTCTGCCCATGCCGCAACTGCATCTGAAGCTTGCCGAGTACCTGGAGCAGGCCTCCAGGCTGCACCGGGAGGCCGCCAAGCTGCACGAGGCTGGAGAGACCCGGGCCGCCGATCTGCAGGTCATGCTGGCGCACTATCAGCTGGCCAAGGTGGCTGCCCATGTGGTCGAGGCCGGCAAGCCGCTGCGCTTCCCGGCGGTCTTGCTGGACAGCACCTGGCACTCACCCGCTTATGCGCTGGGTCTGGGTGGCCATGCGGCAGACACGCTCGCACCGCTGGGCAACCCGGTGGTCATGGCGAGCACCCGGGCGGAGTAAGGAAGGGCAGGCCGGCGCGGACGCGTCTATGGTGGTGTGCACCACTGTGAGCCTGCGCCAAAGAGCGCGGGGCCAGTGCACTGGCTGGCCCCGTCCATCATTCCAGGTGACGGGGTGTAACGCTACTTCAGGTCGCCGGCGAGCGAGGCGAGCGTCTCGGCGCTGACCGTGATATGCGCCGGGTAGTTGGTGTGGTCGCAGCCTACCTTCACACCGGCGCCGGCCTTGACGGCAGCGCACATGGCGGAGGTGAGTTCGAAGCGCACAAAGTGCACGGCCGAGGTCTTCTCCTCGTTCTCGCGGTCCAGGTCCTCGTCGGCGATGGCGTAGACGCGCGGATAGCCTTCCACCTCGACGAACATGCGGTCTTCCACCCCGATCAGGCGGGCCAGCTCGCGCTTGCGCTCGTTGATGTCGGGGTATTCGATCATCATCGTGGCCTTCCAGTTCGTGCCATCCGGAACCAGCGGGGCGTAGGCGTGGATCTCGTCCAGGATGCCTTCCTCCTCGAAGATCTTCTCGATGCGCAGCATCTCCTGGATCTGGTAGCGGATGGTCAGCTCGGACTCGAACTGCAGGTTGATGTGTTCGCCCAGCAGCACGCTGCGCAACTTGCGGTGGGCGATGACCTCGCCCTTGTGCGCCTTGCGCCACTTGCTGTAGGCCTCCAGCGACATCAGGCTGTCGGGGGTGATCTTGCCGGTGAGTTGCATGTCCATCTCCAGATTCCTTGTTTACTTGAGGCCGTAGGCCATGCGCACCAGACTCAGCGGATGCTGCAGCTCGGGCGCGCCCAGGCCGTTGACCTCGAAGCCCTGCGCGATGTGGTGGCCGCCCAGCGGGCAGTCGGAGCTGATGTAGTCGGGCTTGCTGCCGTCCTTCATGGTGGCCATGGCCTTGAACACGGGCTTGCCGATCTTCATGGCCTGCTGGTGGTAGGCCTTCTTCACGCCGAAGGTGCCGGCGTGGCCCGAGCAGCGTTCGATCGTGTTGATCGTGGTGTCCGGGATCATCTTGAGCATCTCTTCGGTCTTCTTGCCGATGTTCTGCACGCGCCCATGGCAGGGAATCTGATAGCTCACATTGCCCAGCTTCTGCGGGAACTCGGTCTTGAGCAGGCCGTCGCGCTTGCGTGCCATCAGGTATTCGAAGGGGTCCCACATGGCTTCCTTCACTTCCTGCACCGCGGTGTCGTCCGGGTACATCAGCGGGATTTCCTGCTTGAACATCAGGGTGCAGCTGGGCACGGCCGAGAGGATGGCGTAGCCCTCCTGCGCATATTTGTGCAGCACGGGGATGTTGGCTTCCTTGCTGCTGTTGACGGAGTCCAGGTCACCGAGTTCCAGCTTGGGCATGCCGCAGCACTTCTCCTTGCTGACCAGCACGTAGGGGATCTCGTTGTGGTCGAGGATCTTGAGCAGGTCGTGGCCGATGCCGGGTTCGTTGTAGTTGACGTAGCAGGTGGAGTAGATCGCAACCTTACCCGGTGTCTTGTCACCGTTCTTCACCGTGTAAGGCTGGCTGTCGGCGGCGCCGGAGCGGAATTTCTGCGTGGCCAGCGAGGGCAGCCAGGCGTCCTTGTCGACGCCGGCCACGCTTTCCATCACGCTGCGCGCGGCCTTGGTATGGGTCACGGCATTGGCGATCTGCACGACGATGGGGATGCCGGCAAAGGAGCCGTGCAGATCGGTGGAGGCCAGCAGCTTCTCGCTGGTCTTGACCTCGCCCTTCTTGAACTTGATGGCCTTGGCGCGCAGCATGGTGTGCGGGAAGTCCAGGTTCCATTCGTGCGGCGGCGTGTACGGACACTTGGTCATGTAGCACAGGTCGCACATGTAGCACTGGTCGACCACCTTCCAGTAGTCCTGCTTGGCGACGCCGTCGACTTCGCCGGTCGAGCTTTCATCGACCAGGTCGAACAAGGTGGGGAAGGAGCCGCACAGGCTGACACAGCGGCGGCAGCCGTGGCAGATGTCGAAGATGCGTTCCAGTTCCTTGAAGGTGGACTCCTCGTTGTAGAAGTCGGGGTTCTTCCAGTCCAGGGGGTGTCGGGTCGGGGCTTCCAGGTTGCCTTCGCGCGCCATGGTGTGTCCTCTTTGTTGTGTCGGTTGGAAAAAGAACTCTTGAAGAAGAGTTCTTTCAGCAACCGCTACGCCTCGCGGCGTAGCGGAAGAAAGGCGGAATCAGTCCACCAGTTCGTTCAGAGCTTTTTGATAGCGGTTCGCATGCGAACGCTCGGCCTTGGCCAGGGTCTCGAACCAGTCGGCGACTTCGTCGAAGCCTTCCGAGCGGGCGGTCTTGGCCATGCCCGGGTACATGTCGGTGTACTCGTGGGTTTCGCCGGCGACAGCGGACTTCAGGTTGTCGCGGGTGGAGCCGATGGGCATGCCGGTCGCGGGGTCGCCGGACTGCTCCAGGAACTCCAGGTGGCCGTGGGCGTGACCGGTTTCGCCTTCAGCGGTGGAGCGGAACAGCGCTGCCACATCGTTCTGGCCTTCCACGTCGGCCTTGTTTGCGAAGTACAGGTAGCGGCGGTTGGCCTGTGATTCGCCGGCGAAGGCGTCCTTCAGGCACTGTTCCGTTTTGGAACCTTTCAGTGCGGGCATGGCTATCTCCTTGTTGGGTTGAAAAACACGGGAACGCTTTGAACAGGTCAAAGACGAAACCTAGGGTAGTCCTGCGGCTTGCCTGCGTCTAATTGGCAGTTTCAATATGACGAATTACCCCTGCCTATTGAATATCGCTATTGATATTCATTCGCAATAACTATCGAAGGCTCCGGCTCCACGACGATCGGCAGGCGCGGGGAGTTACGTTAAAGTGAATGGATTACGTATAAGTGAATTGTCTGCCCGAGGAGCACACATGAGCAACAGCCCCCGAGAGGCGAAGGCCCTGCCGGCGCCGCCACCGATCCAGCAGCTGCACCACTACGCCTACCGCGCCCGCGACGCGGAGGAGACGCGGCACTTCTATGAAGACATCCTGGGCCTGCCGCTGTACCACATCATCCAGAGCGATCACGTGCCCAGCACGGGCGAGTACTGCCCCTATACGCACTTCTTCTTCCGCCTGCAGGATGGCTCCTTCATCGCCTTCTTCGACCTGGGCGACGATGTGGCCGCCGAGCCCAGCGCCAACACGCCGCGCTGGGTGAACCATATCGCCTTCCGGCTCGACTCCATTGCGCAGCTGGAGGCCATGAAGGTGCGGCTGCAGGCGCACGGCATCGAGGTGATCGGCGTGACCGACCACCACATCTTCAAGAGCATCTACTTCTTCGACCCCAATGGCATCCGGCTCGAACTCTCGGCCCAGGTGGCCGACGAGTTCCAGATGCTCAAGGAAAGCACCACCGCCCACGACCGCCTGAACGAGTGGACGGCACGCAAGCAGGTCTGGCGCCAGGAGCGCGCCGCCGGCAAGGTGGCCGCACCGCTCAAGCCGCAACAGAACGACCGGCCAGAAGTGGCCGCACGCGCTGCGCAGAAGGGCCAGGCATGATTACCGCCAGCTACCGCGATGTGGCCTATACCAACGGCTACGAATTCACGCAAGGCCAGGGTTATGAACTGCCCGAGTACCCCTTTGTCGAGCCGCCCGAGCTCAAGACTGGCGAAGTGCGACGCCACCCCATCGTCATCATCGGCGCCGGCATCACCGGTCTGACGCTGGCTTGCGGCCTGGCCCGCTTGGGCATCCCCGCCATCCTGCTTGACGAGGACAACACCGTGGGCGTCAAGGGCGCATCGTCGCGCGGCATCTGCTACACGCAGAAGTCGCTGGAGATCTTCCAGCGCCTGGGGGTGTACGAACGCATCGCCGCCAAGGGCATCCAGTGGAGCGTGGGGCGCACTTTTGCCGGCCAGGACGAGGTCTACGCCTTCGACCTGCGGCAGAACAGCAGCTACAGCCTGTCGGCCCAGCCGCCTTTCATCAACATCCAGCAGTTCTACATCGAAGGCTACCTGGTCGAGCGCATCTACGGCCTTGGCCATGTGGACCTGCGCTGGAAGTCGCGCGTGTCCGGTTTTAAGCAGCATGCGGGCTACGCCACGCTGACCGTGGACACGCCGGCCGGCGCCTACAAGCTGGAGGCCGAGCACGTGATCGACGCCAGCGGCTCGCACACCCCTTTCCACGCCTGGACCGGCGCCACCATGACCTCGCGCCGCGGGGATGACCGCTGGTGCATTGCCGACGTGCGTTTCAAGCACCGTCCGCCGCAGGAGCGCCACACCTGGATCGAGGCGCCCTTCAACGGCAACCGCGCGGTCTGGCAGCACCTGATGGGCGACGAAGTCTGGCGCATCGACTACCAGATGGAGCCCAACGCCGACCCCGAGGTCGTGAGTCGCGAGGACGTGGTGCGCGAACGGTTGCGGCAGCAGTTCGGCCCGGACGTGGAAGCCGAGATCGTCTGGGTCGGCCCCTACGCCTACCGCAGCCAGTGCCTGGACCGCTTGCACATCGGCAGCGTGTTTTTCATGGGCGACACGGCCAAGATCGTCAGCCCCTTCGGTGCGCGCGGTGGCAACACCGGCGTGGCCGATGCCGACAACCTGGCCTGGAAGCTGGCGGCCGTGCTGCGTGGCCAAGCCCCGGTCACATTGCTGGACAGTTACAACGACGAGCGGCACGAGGCCGCCGCGCAGAACGTCATGGTGACCAACCGCACGGCGCGTTTCCTGCGCCCGGCTGACGGCATGGAGCGCACCTTCCGCAGCGCGGCCATCAGCCTGGCGCGCCAGCACCCCTTTGCCCGTGCGCTCATCAACACGGGCCGCATGGCCGTGGCCAACAGCTACACCCACTCCGGCATCTGTGATCGCAGCGGCGGCCTGTCGGTGCAGAACGTTAGTTTCCGCTGGGCCGACCACAGCGCCGGCTGCGTCAACGACCTGATCGAATGGGCCGGTGGCCAGTTGCTGGTGCTGGTGTTCGGCGACATGTCGGCGGCCGCTGCACAGCGCCTGCGCCACCTGGGCAGTGCGGCCCCGGTGCGCTGCGTGCAGGTCGTGGGGCCGGATACCCGACCGCAGGCGCGTGAGTTCGTGATCGACCCGCAGGGCCATCTGCAGGGTGCTTGCCATGTCTTCGGCCATGCCTGGGCCCTGGTGCGGCCCGATGCCTACATCGCCGCCACGGGCGAGAGCGTGGACGCCGGCCTGATCCAGGCGATCGAACGCGCCATCGGCATCAAGGAGTAGTCCATGAAAACCACCCCCCATTTCCAGGACGCCGACACTTTCTACGAGCAGCTGCTGGACGCCCACACCGGCCTGAGCCGGGAACAGTCCGAACTGCTGAACGCCCGGCTGATCCTGCTGCTGGCCAACCAGATCGGCAGCAAGGATGTGCTGGCTGAGTGCATCCAGGCGGCCAAGGACATGCCGCGCTAGGCTGATCCAGGGCTGCCCCGGTAAAATCAGGGCAGTTCCCAGACCCTCCCCGGAACGGCGCCCCCAGGGCGCCGTTTCGCATTTCCAGTACGCACATGACCGACACCGTCCAGCAACCGGGCCTCAACAGCCTGTCCAAGTCCTTCGAACCCGCCGCCCTGGAGGCGCACTGGGGCCCCGAATGGGAAAAACGCGGCTACGGCAAGGCCGGCTTCCGCGGCACGGGCCAGGCGAAGGCAGGCGCACCGTCGTTTGCCATCCAGCTGCCGCCGCCCAACGTGACGGGCACGCTGCACATGGGCCACGCCTTCAACCAGACCATCATGGACTCGCTCACGCGTTACCACCGCATGGCGGGGGCCAACACGGTCTGGGTGCCGGGCACGGACCACGCGGGCATTGCCACGCAGATCGTGGTGGAGCGCCAGCTGCAGGAGCAGAAGATCAGCCGCCACGACCTGGGCCGCAAGAACTTCGTGGCGCGTGTCTGGGAGTGGAAGGAACAGTCCGGCAACACCATCACCACGCAGATGCGCCGCATGGGCGACAGCGTGGACTGGAGCCGTGAGTACTTCACCATGGACGACAAGCTCTCCAAGGTGGTGACCGAGACCTTCGTGCGCCTCTACGAACAGGGTTTGATTTACCGCGGCAAGCGCCTGGTGAACTGGGACCCGGTGCTGCAGTCCGCCGTGTCGGATCTGGAAGTCGAGAGCGAAGAGAAGGATGGTTCGCTCTGGCACATCGCCTACCCGCTGGCCGATGGCTCGGGCAGCCTGACCGTGGCCACCACCCGCCCCGAAACCATGCTGGGCGACGTGGCGGTGATGGTGCACCCGGAAGATGAGCGCTACAAGCACCTGATCGGCAAGATGGTGACGCTGCCGCTGGTGGGTCGCCAGATCCCGGTGATAGCTGACGCTTACGTGGACAAGGAATTCGGCACGGGCGTGGTCAAGGTCACGCCCGCGCATGACCCCAACGACTACCAGGTGGGCCAGCGCCACAAGCTGGAACTGATCTGCGTGCTGACGCTGCAGGCCACTGTCAACGACAACGCGCCCGAGAAATACCGTGGCCTGGACCGCTTCGTGGCGCGCAAGGCCATCGTCAAGGACCTCGAAGCTATGGGCGCGCTGGTGGAGACCAAGAAGCACAAGCTCATGGTGCCCATCTGCACGCGCACCGGCCAGATCGTCGAGCCCATGCTGACCGACCAGTGGTTCGTCGCCATGAGCAAGGTCAGCGACCAGGACCCGACCGGCAAGAGCATTGCGCAGAAGGCCATCGACGCGGTGGACAGCGGAGCGGTCAAGTTCGTGCCCGAGAACTGGGTCAACACCTACAACCAGTGGATGAACAACATCCAGGACTGGTGCATCTCGCGCCAGCTCTGGTGGGGCCACCAGATCCCGGCCTGGTATGACGAGCAGGGCAATGTCATCGTGGCACGCAACGAGGCCGAAGCGCAGGCAAAGGCCGGCGCGGGCAAGAAGCTCGTGCGTGACGAGGATGTGCTCGACACCTGGTATTCGTCCGCGCTGGTGCCCTTCAGCACCATGGGCTGGCCTGAACAGACAGAGGACTTCGACCTTTACTTGCCGTCCAGCGTGCTGGTCACGGGCTACGACATCATCTTCTTCTGGGTCGCCCGCATGATCATGATGACGACCCACTTTACCGGCAAGGTGCCGTTCAGGCACGTCTACATCCACGGCCTGGTGCGCGACGCCCAGGGCCAGAAGATGAGCAAGTCCGAGGGCAATGTGCTGGACCCGGTGGACCTGATCGACGGCATCGCGCTTGCCCCCCTGCTGGACAAGCGCGTCGTCGGCCTGCGCAAGCCCGAGACCGCGCCCCAGGTGCGCAAGAACACCGAGAAGGAGTTCCCTGCAGGCATCCCCGCTTTCGGTGCCGATGCGCTGCGCTTCACCTTTGCCTCGCTGGCCTCGCTGGGACGCAACATCAACTTCGACAGCAAACGCTGCGAGGGCTACCGCAACTTCTGCAACAAGCTCTGGAACGCCACGCGTTTCGTGCTGATGAACTGCGAGGGCCATGACTGCGGCCTGGAGGAGCACACCAAGGAGCAATGTGTGCCTGGCGGCCCTTTCCACGGTTATCTGAGCTTCAGCGCCGCTGACCGCTGGATCGTCTCGCTGCTGCAGCAGGTCGAGGCCGAAGTGGCCCAGGGTTTTGCCGACTACCGGCTGGACAACGTCGCCAACACCATCTACGACTTCGTCTGGAACGAGTTCTGCGACTGGTACCTGGAAATCGCCAAGGTTCAGATCAACACCGGCGACGCTGCGCAACAGCGCGCCACGCGCCGTACCCTGATCCGCACGCTGGAGACCATCCAGCGCCTGGCGCACCCGCTGATCCCCTTCATCACCGAAGAGCTGTGGCAGAAGGTGGCGCCCGTCGCCGGCCGTGCCGGTGCGTCCGTGAGCGTGGCCGCCTACCCCGTGAGCCAGCCCGAGCGCATCGACGCGGCGGCCATGGCCGAAGTCGCGCGCCTGCGCCAGTTTGTCGACGCCTGCCGCAACCTGCGTGGTGAGATGAATGTGTCGCCGTCCACGCGCCTGCCGCTGTACGCCGTGGCCAGCAGCGCCAGCGAGACGGCTTTCCTGGAGCAGTGGGCGCCGGTGCTGCAGGCCCTGGCCAAGCTCAGCGAAGTCAAGGTCTTCAAGTCCGAGACCGAGTGGGCCGCCGCCGCCCAGGCCGCGCCCGTGGCCGTGGTGGGCGAGGCCCGCCTGTGCCTGCACATGGAAGTGGACGTGGCCGCCGAGAAGCTGCGCCTGGGCAAGGAAGCCGCGCGTCTGGAAGGCGAGATCGCCAAGGCCAAGGCCAAGCTCTCCAACGAGGCTTTCGTGGCCAAGGCACCGCCGGCCGTGATCGAGCAGGAGAACAAGCGCATGGCCGATTTCACAGCCACGCTGGCCAAGATACGGGACCAGCTGGCCCGCTTGAAGTGACATATTTCTCAGGGAGAATCGGGACCATGAAGAAGATCAAGACTGCTGTTTTTCCAGTCGCCGGCCTGGGCACGCGTTTCCTGCCCGCCACCAAGGCAGCGCCCAAGGAGATGCTGCCCGTCGTTGACAAGCCGCTGATCCAGTACGCGGTGGAAGAGGCTTACGCGGCCGGCATCCGCCACATGGTTTTCGTGACCGGGCGCAACAAACGCGCCATCGAGGACCATTTTGATACCGCCTACGAGCTGGAGAACGAACTGGAGCAAGCCGGCAAGCAGGCCTTGCTGGACCTGGTGCGTTCGGTGCAACCCGACGACATGCTGTGCTCCTACGTGCGTCAGCCGCGCGCCCTGGGACTTGGCCATGCGGTGTTGTGTGCCGAGCATCTGACCGAAAACTCGCCCTTTGCCGTGCTGCTGGCCGACGACCTGATGACAGGGCCAACAGGTGGCCAGCCTGTGCTGGCGCAGATGGCCGAGCAGTTTGATCGCTTGAACAACTCGGTGATCGCCGTACAGGAGGTGCCGCAGGAACAGGTGCGCCGTTACGGCATCGTGGCCGGCACGGCCGATGGCGAGCACCTCTTGAAGATCAGCCACATGGTGGAGAAACCGGCGCCTGACAAAGCGCCTTCCCGCCTGGCCGTGGCCGGTCGTTACATCCTCACGCCGGCGGTGTTTGACCAGATCCGCCAGCAGCCGCGCGGCGCCGGTGGCGAGATCCAGCTGACCGACGGCATTGCCGGCCTGCTCAGGCACGAAGCCGTGCACGCCTACACCTATGCGGGCAAGCGCTACGACTGTGGCAGCAAGGAAGGTTTTCTGGAGGCTACGGTCGAACTGGCCCTGGCGCACCCCGAGGTGGGGGCGAGCTTTCGCGCCTATCTGAAGTCGCTCAAGGTCTGAGACCTGGGCTTAGAACTTGCGAAGAAATCGTAGCGAGCGGCCTCAGCGCAAGGCGGACGGAGCGCAGGAACCGGAACGTACTTGATGTACGTGAGGATTCCGAGCACCGCCCAACGCGGCGATCAGGCCGCGCAGTAGATTTATGCGCAAGTTCTCAGCGGCGCTTGAGGACGTGGATGTAATCCTTGCCCTCGGTGGTCTGTTCCAGCAGCTCGTTGCCGGTCTGCTTGGCAAAAGCCACGAAATCACGGACCGATCCTGCGTCGGTGGCCACGACCTTGAGTGTCTGGCCGCTGGTCATTTCCGACAGGGCTTTCTTGGCCTTGAGGATGGGCAGGGGGCAGTTCAGGCCGCGGGTGTCGAGTTCTCGGTCAGCGTTCATCACAAGTCCAGATTGGCTAATAGCAGCGATTTTAAGCAATCCTGGATTCAGGCTGGCGTTGAGGGGTCTGGCGAGGGTCGCGACCACTCGATGAACTGGGGCTCATGGCCGCGTGAGCGCAGCCAGTCGGCCAGGGCGTAGCCGGTGCCGGCGGGCCAGCATTTGACCTTGTCGGGCGTGAACAGCCGGTAGTCCACCAGCTCGGGCGAGAGCTTCACTTCACCTTCGCAGCGCGCGTGGTAGGCAATGATCACCTGGTTCATGCGCTGGAAGTCGTAGACGCCGATCAGGTGGGTTTCACGGGCCTGAAGATTCGTTTCCTCCAGGATCTCGCGGGCGATACCGTCCTGCGGCGTCTCGCCGGCCTCCATGAAGCCGGTGATCAGCGCGTACATCTTGCCTTCCCAGGCGGCGTTACGTGCCAGCAGGATCTGGCCCTGGTACTCGACCACGGCGGCGAGTACCGGCGTGGGGTTGTTCCAGTGCGTCCAGGTACAGGCCGGGCAGCGCAGGCGCTCCTTCGGCCCCCCGTCCTCCAGCAGGGTGACGGGTGCCAGCGCCGTAGCGCAGACCGGGCAGTAGCGATAGGCCTCGCTCATGGCCAGGCGCGTCAGGCCGGAAAGACGCCCGTTGAAAGATATCGATCGCCGCGGTCGCAGACGATGAAGGCGATGGTGGCGTTGGTCTCGCGCGCGGCGATCTGCTGCGCGACCCAGCAGGCCCCGGCGGCCGAGATGCCGGCAAAGATGCCTTCCTCGCGTGCCATGCGTCGGCACATCTCCTCGGCGTCGCTCTGGCTCACATAGACCAGTTCATCCACAGACTTGGGATCGTAGATCTTGGGCAGGTATTCCTCGGGCCATTTGCGGATGCCGGGAATGCGCGAGCCCTCGCTGGGCTGGGCGCCGATGATCTTGATCGCCGGGTTCTTTTCCTTCAGGAAACGCGACACGCCGGTGATGGTGCCCGTGGTGCCCATGGCGCTGACGAAGTGCGTGATGCGTCCATCGGTCTGCTCCCACAGCTCGGGGCCGGTGGTTTCGTAGTGGATGCGCGGGTTGTCGGCATTGGCGAACTGGTCCAGCACGCGGCCTTTGCCACTCTTTTCCATCTGTTCGGCCAGGTCACGGGCGTACTCCATGCCGCCTGATTTCGGGGTGAGGATCAGTTCGGCGCCGAAGGCCTTCATGGTCTGGGCCCGTTCGATGGACAGGTCCTCCGGCATGATCAGCACCATGCGGTAACCCTTGATGGCGGCGGCCATGGCGAGGGCGATGCCCGTGTTGCCCGAGGTGGCTTCGATCAGGGTGTCGCCGGGCTTGATGTCGCCGCGTTCCTCGGCGCGTTTGATCATGGACAGGGCCGGGCGGTCCTTGACCGAGCCGGCCGGGTTGTTGCCCTCGAGCTTGCCCAGGATGACGTTGCCGCGCGCGGCATTATCGGTGGCGCCGATGCGTTGCAGGGCGACCAGAGGTGTCTTGCCGATGGCGTCTTCGATGGTGGGGTACTTCATGACCGCCACTGTGCCATAATTTCGGCCTTCCCTCTCTCTCGCCCGGGTGGTGAAATTGGTAGACGCAGGGGACTCAAAATCCCCCGCCGCAAGGCGTGCCGGTTCGATTCCGGCCCCGGGCACCACCTCCTCTGAGTCCCAGTGGGTTTGCACGCGCGAACCGGCACGCCTGAAGGCGGTATGTTTAAAGCGCACTGCGTGCGCGGGTTTGTTCCGGCCCCGGGCACCATGTCTTTGTTCCTGAGACATGACTTCTCTTGCGAATCGGCACGCCCAAGGCGATATGTGAAGCGCGCTCACGCGCGCAGGTTCGATTCCGGTCCCGAGCACCATCGCCTCGGATCGCAGTGCTGCCTCGTTTGAGACTCGGCACACCCAAGGGCGGCTATGTTGAAGCGCGCTTCGCGTGCGGGTTCGATTCCGGCATCGCTAGCGCTGGCCGGGTTTCTCACGCAAGCCTGTGTCCACCGACGCATACCTGAGCCTGACGCGCAATTCCTTCTTCATCCGCGTGTTATCCATGCGCCGCGATTCGCTCATGAAACTCAGCAGCATCGGTGACAGCTGCTCCCGGGCCTCCTGGCGTGAGATGCGGCGTGGCTGGGGCAGTCCATACAGCCTGGCGGCCAGGTCGACGTAGTCGCCCATCTTGAGCTGCGTGTCGTCGCTCACGTGATACACGCGCTGTGCCGCGCCGCGCCAGAGGGCCGCTACGCAGGCGCGCGCCAGGTCATC
>JAXMMJ010000005.1:0-8677 GCA_034366585.1 Hylemonella sp. | reverse complement strand
CACACGACGGCCGACGAGGTCCAGCCCTTGCTGCGTCAGGCGGTGCTGGCCCAGCGCATGGCGCAACACAGGAGCCAGGCCACCGAGCTGGAGGCGCAGGCCGGCAAGGAGCGGCGTGGTGATGACATGGCCGCCCGGCTGGGCTGGCGCATCAGCGAACAGCTCGCACCAGCGGGCAGCCCGTTTCTTGCGGCGGGGCCGGGTGAGTCCGGTCTGCGGCCTTTGGAGCGTCGCAGCGAAAGGAGCGGCCCGCGTATCGGCGGCGGCGAGGCCGGTGGCTGGAGTGGCGTGGCCCAGCCCGACGGCGCGCGCATGGACGTGCCGGCCGTGGCACCGGATGGCGGCCTGACGACGGAGATGCGCGTGGCCGAACAGGTCAGCTACTGGATAGGTCGCGGCGCACAGAACGCCGAGCTGGAGGTCGAAGGATTGGGCGAAGGCCCGGTCAAGGTCAGCATCGAATTGCAGGGCCAGGAGGCGCGCGTCGAGTTCCGTGCCGATCAGGCGCAGACGCGCCAGGTCTTGCAGGACGCCATGCCGCATCTGCGTGAATTGCTGGAGCGCGAAGGCCTGGTGCTGTCCGGCATGTCGGTCGGCACCTCGGGTTCGGAGCGTGGTGATGCTGGTCAGTCCGGCCAGGGACGGCAGGGCGGTCGCCAGGGGCAGGCCGGTGTGCCCGAACTGCCGGCGGGCGCGCTGGTGGCAGCTGCCCACCGTGCTGCGCCGCTGTCGGGCCGCTCGGTGGATCTTTTCGTGTGAGGGTGCAGGACAGCCCGGTCCAGCGCCCCGGAATGGCATGGTTTTTTGCCCTTAATCCGGGTATCGTAGGGCGGGATGTCGAGAATAATTTGCCTAAGCGTGCGGATCTGCGTGCCCGCACGGTGCGCGGCGTGCCGCCGTTATGAAACAAGCAATGTTGTAGAGGACTAGATCGTGGCCACCAAAACCCCCGATGCCGAAGCCGCACCGCCGCCCAAGAGCAAGAAGTTGCTGTTGATGGTGGTGATCGGGGTCGTGGTGCTGGCCCTGGCCGCGGCCGGGGGCTGGATGTTCCTCAGCAAGAAGAATGCCGCAGCCTTGGACGACGAGGAAGAGGAAGAGGTCGCCACGGTCGTGGCCGAACCCACCGGCCCGCCGACCTACCTGCCGCTGGACAATATGGTGGTCAACCTGGCCGATCCGGGGGGTGAGCGTGTCGCCCAGATCGGTATCACGCTGGAGCTGACCGGCGTCCTGGAAGTCGAAAAGGTCAAGGCCTATCTGCCCACCATCCGCAGCGATGTGCTGCTGCTGGTGTCGCAGCGCACGGCGGACGAGCTGCTCAGCCGCGAAGGCAAGGAAAAGCTGGCCGAGGACATCCTCGCCGCCTCTTCCCGGCACTTCAACAAGCCGGCTGCGCCGGCGGGCAAGAAAGACAAGAAAGCGGCCGCCAAGGGTGGCGCCAACGGCAACCCCGTGCGGGGCGTGCTGTTCTCCAGCTTCATCGTTCAATGAGGCGACATGAGGACTTACAGCCATGAGTGAATCGTTTCTTTCCCAGGAAGAAGTCGATGCCCTGCTGGAAGGGGTCACCGGCGAGAGCCAGAAATCGGTCGAGGAAGTTGCCGAGGCCGGGGAGATCCGCTCCTACAACATGTCCAGCCAGGAGCGGATCGTCCGCGGGCGCATGCCGACGATGGAAATCGTCAACGAGCGCTTTGCCCGCAACCTGCGCATCGGCCTGTTCAACTTCATCCGCCGCAGCCCCGAGATTTCCGTCGGCCCGGTGCAGGTGCAGCGCTACAGCGCCTTCCTGCGCGAGCTGGCCGTGCCCACCAATTTCAACATCGTGGCCATCCGCCCGCTGCGCGGCAGCGGCCTGATCGTCTGCGAGCCGGCCCTGGTGTTCGGCGTGATCGACACGCTCTACGGCGGCATCGGCAAATTCCAGACCCGCATCGAAGGCCGGGACTTCTCGGCCACCGAGCAGCGCGTGATCAACCGCCTGGTCGACGTGATCTCCGAGGAATACAAGAAGGCCTGGCGCGGGATCTACCCGATCGAGCTGGACTACCAGCGTAGCGAGATGCAGCCGCAGTTCGCCAACATCGCCACGCCCAGCGAGATCGTGATCTCCACCTCCTTCCAGCTGGAGATCGCCGAAATCACCGGCTCCATCCATTTCTGCATGCCGTACGCGACGATGGAGCCCATCCGCGACGTGTTGTATTCATCCACCCAGGGCGACTCGATCGAGGTGGATCGCCGCTGGGTCACCGTGCTGACGCGCGAGATCCAGGCTGCCGAGGTGACCCTGGTGGCCGAACTGGCCCGCGCCGACGCGACGGTGGAGGAGCTGCTGGCCATGAAGCCGGGGGATTTCATCGAGCTCGGACGACAGTCCCGCATCGAGGCCTCGGTCGATGGTGTGCCGGTGTTCGAGTGCCAGTACGGCACGCACAACGCCAAATACGCCCTGCGCATCGACAAGTGCCTGCGCGGCAATGACACCAACTGGTTAGGGGAACGCTATGGCGGTTGACGACACACCGGATCAGAAGCCTGAAGACGACGGCATGGCCGACTGGGCCGAGGCCCTGCAGGAGCAGAAGAGCAGCGACAAGGGTCCCGAGGTGGAACCCGGCGGCGTGTTGAGCGGCGGGGCCGCGCGCAGCTTCTCCTCCAGCGACGCCCCGGCCAGCGACATCAACATGGTGCTGGACATCCCGGTCCAGCTCTCCGTCGAGCTCGGACGCACCAAGGTGCCGATCAAGCACATCCTGCAGCTGGGCCAGGGCTCGGTGGTCGAACTCGACGCAATGGCTGGCGAGCCCATGGACGTGCTGGTCAACGGCTACCTATCGCCCAGGGCGAGGTGGTCGTGGTGAACGACAAGTTCGGCATCCGTCTCACCGACGTCGTCACCCCGTCTGAACGGCTGCGCCGCATCAGCAGGGGTTGAGAGCATGCCGAGCCAGCTCCGGGCGTGTGTCGCATCCCCGGCTCGGGCGGTCTGCGGTGTTGCAAATCCTCGCGTGGCTCGGGCTGGGGCGAGGATTTGCGCCTTGCATACTCCCCGAGGTGCTCGGCATTGCCTTAAACTGACGGCATGACGCAAACCATTGTTTCTGTCGTCCTGTTCCTTGTCATCCTTGCCCTGCTGCCGCCAGCGGTGCGGTGGTTCCAGCAGCGCGCCCCGGGCGGCACATCGAATGCCGCCGCTTCCCGCATCGTCTCCACGCTGGCCGTCGGCCCGCAACAAAGAATCGTGACGGTCGAGGTCGGCCCGGAAGGCGCGCGTACCTGGCTGGTGCTGGGTGTCACGTCACAGAGCATCAGCTGCCTGCACAGCATGCCGGCGGGGTCGACGCCCGCGCGCGGCTCCGTTTTCGCAGCGGTCGCCAAGGCGCCGGCGGACGGCGGAGAGCCGGCCTGATGCGCCAGCCTACGCTCTGGCCCACCCTGCGTACGGTGTCGGGGCTGGTCACCACGCTGTTGCTGCTGGCGGTGCCCGCCTTGGCGCAGGAGAACGCGCCCCTGGCCGCGGCCCAGATCAACGCCACCCAGCTGCCCCTGATCGTGGGCGGCGACGCGTCGGGCACGAGCTATTCGGTGCCGATCCAGACCCTGCTGTTTTTCACGGCGCTGTCCTTCCTGCCGGCCATCCTGCTGATGATGACCGGCTTCACCCGCATCGTCATCGTGCTGTCCCTGCTGCGCCAGGCGCTGGGCACGCAGTCGTCCCCGCCCAACCAGGTCATCATCGGCCTGTCGCTGTTCCTGACCTTTTTTGTCATGGGGCCGACCTTCGACCGCATCTACGCTGATGCCTACCTGCCCTACACGCAGAACGTCATCAACTTCGAGCAGGCGCTCGCCCGCGGTGAGGCGCCGATGCGCCAGTTCATGACCAAGCAGACGCGCCAGTCCGACTATGCGCTGTTTGCCAAGCTGGCCAAACTCGATCCCGCCACCAAGATCGACACCGCACCCATGCGCGTGCTGATCCCGGCTTTTGTCACCAGCGAACTCAAGACGGCGTTCCAGATCGGCTTCCTGATCTTCATCCCATTCCTGGTGATCGATATCGTGGTGGCCAGCGTGCTGATGTCGCTGGGCATGATGATGTTGTCGCCCGTGCTGGTGGCATTGCCTTTCAAGCTCATGCTCTTCGTGCTGGCCGACGGCTGGAACCTGCTGATCGGCTCGCTGGCCGCGAGTTTCGTGACATGAGAGGCCTGCCATGAACGCACAAATGGTCCTGACCATCGGGCAGGAGGCGCTGCTGACACTGCTGATGGTGTCGGCGCCGCTGCTGGGCGTGGTGTTGCTGGTGGGGCTGCTGGTCAGCCTGTTCCAGGCCATCACCCAGATCCACGAGGCCACGCTGTCCTTCGTGCCCAAGCTGGTGGCCGCCATGGCCGTGTTTGCCTGGGCCGGCCCCTGGATGCTCAACATCCTGGTCGAGTACATCCGGCGCACCATCGAGGCGATCCCCGGCATCGTGCTCTGAGTCCGGCGCTCTTGCCATGATCACTTTCAGCGAAGCCCAGATCATGGCGTGGCTGTCGCCGCTGCTGTGGCCTTTCCTGCGGGTGTTGGGTGTCTTCACGGCGGCGCCGATCTTCTCCTCGCGTGCCATTCCGGTGCGCGCCCGGGTCGGGCTGGCCCTGCTGGTGACGGTGGCCTGCCAGGCCACCCTGCCGCCCATGCCGGTGATCGACTTCAACAGCCCGGCCGTCCTGGGAGTGGTGATCCAGCAGGTGGGCATCGGCTTGTCCATCGGTTTTGTCGTGCGGCTGGTGTTCGCGGCCTTCGAGCTGGCCGGCGAGGTGGTGGGTTTCCAGATGGGCTTGAACTTCGCCGCCTTCTTCGACCCCTCGCTCAACACCCAGGCCAGCGCTGTGGCGCGCTTTTTCGGTTACATGGCCTCCCTGCTTTTTGTGGTGCTCAACGGCCACCTGATGGTGCTGATGGCCGTGACGCGCAGCTTCGAGGTCTTCCCGGTAACGCAGAACTTTCTGGAGGCCCTGCGTCTGATGCAGCTCTATACCCTGGGGGGCGAGCTGTTTGCCAGCGCCCTGTGGATTGCCCTGCCCATGCTGGCCCTGCTGCTGTTCACCAACCTGGCGCTGGGCATCATCTCGCGGGTGGCGCCCCAGATGAACATTTACGCGGTCGGGTTCCCCATCACGCTCAGTGTGGGCCTGGTGGGCATGGCGGCCACGTTGCCCATGCTGGACCGGCCCTTCCAGTCTCTGCTGGAGCGGGCCATCGAAATCTTCACCGGGTGAAAACCGCCAGGTCTCTTACACCAGTCCGTTGCGGATGGCGTAGACGGTCAGCTCCGCGTTGTTCGAGAGCTTGAGTTTTTCCAGCACGCGTGAGCGGTAGACACTGACGGTCTTGGGGCTGAGCATCAGTTCCTCGGCGATGTCGGAGAGGCGCTTGCCCGAGGCGATCTTGAGCAGGGTCTGCAGTTCGCGCTCCGAGAGCGCATCGTGCAGCGCTTCGCTGGTCGGCGTGGCCAGGTTGTCGACCAGCATCTGGGCCACATCCGCCGTGACGTACTTGCGCCCCTGGGCGATGGTGCGTACCGCCGTGATGAGGTCGGCCGGATTGCCGGCCTTGTTCAGGTAGCCCTGGGCGCCGGCACGCAGACAGCGTATGGCGTACTGGTCCTCGGGGAACATCGAGACGACCAGGACCTTCGTGGGCGTATCCGCTTCACGCAGGGACGCCAGCACTTCCAGGCCGCCGCGGCCGGGCAGGTTCAGGTCCAGCACCAGGATGTCGCAGGGCGTGGAGCGCAACAGCTCCCGCACTTCCGAATAACTGCCGGCCTCACCCACGACCTTGATGTCGACGGCCTCGGACAGGGTGTCGCGGATGCCGCGCCGCACGACGGCATGGTCGTCACAAAGTATCACTCGAATCATCGATCTAGCCTTTTGCCTCGATTGTGAGGGGAATCGACAGCGTGATGGATGTGCCCTCGCCCTCGCGGCTGCTCACATCCAGCCAGCCACCCGCGGTGCGCGCCCGCTCCTGCAGTCCTTTGAGACCGAAAGCCGTGGTCTTGTTGCGCTCCGGCGGCTGGATACCTTGTCCATTGTCGGTGATCTCCAGCGTCAGCACACTTTCGGCGTCCGACAGCTCGATCCGGACTTCGCTGCAGCGGGCGTGTTTGGAGATGTTGGTCAGCGCCTCCTGCGCCGTGCGGTAGGCGGTCAGCTGGATGTTCTTGGACAGCGTGGGCTGGCGCAGGGTGGTGCGCACCGTAGTGCGGGTGCCGGTGCGGCGCTCGAATTCGCCGGCCAGCCAGTCGACGGCGGCTTCCAGGCCCTGGTCCAGGATGGCGGGGCGCAGGTTCATCATGATGCGCTGGCTGGCGCCGACCGCATGCTGCAGCATGCCGGTGGCGGCTTGCACATGGCCCTGCGTGTCGGCATCGGGGTGGTGACGGCCGATCCATGAGAGATCGAACTGGATGGCCGCCAGCGAGCCGCCGATGTCGTCATGGATCTCGCGCGCGATCGCTGCGCGTTCCTGTTCGATCGAGCTTTGCAGGTGTTCGGCAAAGCGCGCCAGGCGCTGCTCCGAGGCGGCCAGCTCCTCGACGGCGCGTTCGCGTTCACGCTTGGCCTGCTGCACTTCAATGGCGCGCTGGATCACGTGGGCCAGCTTGCCCAGGTCGTCCTTGAGCAGGTAGTCGCTCATGCCGAGCTTGATGGCGTCGACGGCAGCCGTCTCGCCGATGGCGCCGGACAGCAGGATGAACGGCGGGTGCTGCGGGATGGCCTGCAGGGATTTCCATGCATCCAGGGCCGTGAAACCGGGCAGGCGGTAGTCGGCAAGAACGGCATCGAAACGGCTGCCCTGCAGCATGCGCACGAAGTCATCCAGGCTTTCGACCCGCACCATTTCGCAAGACAGACCGGCGCGGCGCAGCGTCTTTCGCACGATGTCGTGATCTAGTTCCGAATCCTCGAGATGCAGGATGCGCAGGGGGGCGGGGTGGACTTCTGGCTGCATGGGGTAGACGATATGATGAAAACCCTGGTGGGTGTGCCGGGAGACGACCTGAACGCCCCGAAATATTGATGAATTCCCTCCCATTTCCGAGGAATCCTGCTACTCTATATCCAGGAAAATTCTAATGCTGGACTTGCTGGAGCGGTGAACCATCTAGCATCCGGATGTCCGAACAGAATGACCATGCAAGCCCCCAACACACCGCCTGCGGACCAGCCCGCCGTGCAATTGCCGGTGATGCTGGTGGCCGAGGTGCAGGATTCGCTCCTGGTGGTGGTGCATGACCTGGCCCGTCTCGATGGGCTGCTGGCGCACACCATGGACAACCTGATGCAGCGCTTCACCACCGCCATCGGCAGTCTCGCCGATCCCGCCCTGGCGGAGTCGGCGGCCCTGGAGGAGGCGCGCAACGCCCTGCGCGCCGCCGTGACCGAACTGCAGTTCCAGGATCTGGCTTCGCAACTGATAGTCCATACTTCCAAGGTGCTTCAAGGCTGTGCCTATCGGCTGGCTTCCGAGTCCATGGGGCAGGAAGACGGCGAGGCGGTTCCCTTTGTCGAGGAAGTGCCGGAACGTCCCAACCCGGTGACCCAGGACGAAATGGATGCCGGCTCGATCGAATTGTTTTGAATCGCTGAACACTTGAATAACCACAGACCCCATTTCCCCGGAGCTCAGACATGCCACTGATACTCGCTGTTGACGATTCACCCTCGATGCGCAAGATGGTCTCATTCACCCTTGCGGGAGCGGGCTACCAGGTGGTCGAGGCCGTCGACGGGCAGGATGCCTATGAAAAGGCCCAGGCCCAGACCTTCGATCTGGTGCTGACCGACCAGAACATGCCCCGGCTGGACGGCCTGGGGCTGACGCGCAAGCTGCGCGAGCACCCCAATTTCAAGACCACACCGATTCTGATGCTCACCACCGAATCCAGTGACCTGATGAAGCAGGCCGGTCGCGCCGCTGGCGCCACCGGCTGGCTGGTCAAGCCCTTCGACCCGGCGCGGCTGCTCGAGGTCATCAAGAAAGTCATCAAGTAACACGGTCCGCCAGTGCGGGATCACAACAGGAGATAGGCATGACCGAGGGACACCAGGAATCCGGCGGAGGTGACTCATTCGACCTGAGTCAGTTCTACCAGATCTTCTTCGAGGAGGCGGGCGAGAACCTGGACCTCATGGAGCAGATGCTGCTCAACCTGAATCTGGAAACCGCCGACGACGAAGAGCTCAATGGCATCTTCCGTTGCGCGCACTCTGTCAAGGGTGGTGCGGCCACTTTCGGCTTCGCGGATGTGGCCGAGCTGACGCACCAGATGGAATCCTTGCTGGACCGCCTGCGTCGGCATGAATTGCAGCCCAACCCCATGATGGTGGATGTCCTGCTTGAATCCGCCGATGCCTCGCGCGTGCTGCTCGCCCGTCATCAGACCGGCGATACCAGTGCGCCACCTTCTAACGCCGATCTGGTGCGTCGCATCAGCGAGCTGGCAGCGGGTGGCACACCGGTCCCCGCGGCAGCAGCGCCGGCGCCCGCGCCTGTGGTCGCTGCCCCGGCTCCGGCCCCTGTGGCAGCGCCCGCGCCTGTTGCGGCCACGCCAGGCGCGCGCCAGCTGGAGATCCGCATGGGCCCGCTGGAGCGTCCTGACCAGGTAGATGGG
>JAXMMJ010000004.1:0-4703 GCA_034366585.1 Hylemonella sp. | reverse complement strand
GCGGGGTCGGGCTAAACTCGCTGCGCTCAGACAACGCCCGCCCTGATCCGCCCGCTGCTGCGCTGCTCAGCCCTGCCACACGGCATAGGGAACCAGACAGCCGGGAACCAACAGCCCAAGACAAAACAGCCAAACAAGGACGCGCCATGGCGCGTCCTTGTGGGGTTCGGCTGTTCTGTCTTTGGCTGTTGACTCCCCCATGCCGTGTGGCAGGGCTGAGCAGCGCAGCAGCGGGCGGATCAGGGCGGGCGTTGTTTGAGCGAAGCGAGTTTAGCCCGACCCCGCACGATGCGAGCAGCGCAAGGAACCGCGCAGCGGCCCTGACTTCGGCTCGCCTTCTCTTTGCCTACTTTCTCTTGGCGAAGCAAGAGAAAGTAGGTGCGCTGCCGGGCGCACATCCCGGCACGTAGCCCCGTCAGGGACCGGAACCCACGAAAACCCTGTAACACCAGCCACTAGAAAAATCCCCTAAGCTCACCCCCATGAACATCTCCTTCTGGCAACTCGCCTGGAAAACCCTCTGGCGTGATCTGCGTGCCGGCCAGCTGCGCCTGCTGATCCTGGCCGTGACACTGGCCGTGGCCGCGCTGACCGCAGTGGGCTTTTTCGCCGACCGGCTCAAGGGCGGCATGCAGCGCGATGCGCGTCAGCTGCTGGGCGGTGATGCGGTGATCGTCAGCGACAACGCCACCCCGGCCAGTCTGCTGGCGCTGGCCCAACAAAGTGGCCTGGAGGTCTCGGGCTCCCTGAGTTTTCCGACCATGGCCCGTGCCGACGACAAGCACGGTGGCGCCACGCGCCTGGTTTCGCTCAAGGCGGTGGAGGCGGGTTACCCGCTGCGCGGCAAACTCACCGTCAGCACGGAAACGGGCACGCCGGCGGCGGCCACGCGTGATATCCCGGCGCCGGGTGAGGTCTGGGCCGATCCGGCCCTGCTCGATGCCCTGGACCTGAAGGTCGGCGACAAGCTGTTGCTGGGCGAGGCGGCCTTGCGCATTACGCGCCTGATCGGCGTGGAGCCTGACCGTGGTGCTGGTTTCATCAACTTCGCGCCGCGTGCGCTGATCCACCAGGGCGACCTGGCCGCCACGCAACTGATCCAGCCCGCCAGCCGTGTGAGTTATCGCCTGGCCGTGGCCGGTGAAGACAAAGTGGTCAACGCCTTCGTCAAACGCGCCAATGAAGCGGTCGAACGCGAACAGCTGCGCGGCGTGCGCATCGAGGCCCTGCAGGGTGGGCGGCCCGAAATGGCGCAGACCCTGGAGCGCGCCGAGAAATTCCTCAACCTCGTGGCCCTGCTGGCCGCGCTGCTGAGCGCCGTGGCCGTGGGCCTGGCGGCACGCTCTTTTGCCAATCAGCATCTGGACGACTGCGCCATGTTGCGCGTGCTGGGCCTGTCGCAAGCCACCATCGCGCGCAGCCATGCGCTGGAGTTTCTGCTCGTGGGCCTGGCCGGCGGCGCCCTGGGCGTGGCCCTGGGCTGGGCGGTGCACCACGTCTTCGTGCTGCTGCTGGCCGGCCTGGTGGATACCGCTTTGCCCGCGCCCGGCCTGTGGCCCGTCTTCTTCGGCCTGGGCATGGGTCTCACGCTCATGCTGGCCTTCGGTCTGCCGCCGGTGCTGCAGCTGGCCCAGGTGCCCGCGCTGCGTGTGATCCGGCGCGATCTGGGCACACTGCGGCCCATGTCCATCGGCGTGCTGGGCCTGGGGGTGCTGGGGTTTGCCGTCTTGCTGCTGGCCGCCAGCAGCGACCTGAAGCTGGGCCTGATCACCGTGGGCGGTTTTGCTGGCGCCGTGGCCGTCTTTGCGCTGGCCAGCTGGGGCGCGGTGCTGCTGCTGCGCCGGGTGGTGCGCGAGAACACCGCGCCGCGCTGGCTGGTGCTGGCCACGCGCCAGCTCTCGGCGCGGCCCATCTATGCCGTGCTGCAGGTCAGCAGCCTGGCGGTGGGCCTGTTGGCTCTGCTGCTGCTGGTGCTGCTGCGCACCGACCTGATCCGCAGCTGGCGCCAGGCCACGCCGGCCGATGCGCCGAACCGCTTTGTCATCAACATCCAGCCCGACCAGGCCGAGGCCTTCCAGCGCCAGCTGCGCGAAGCCGGCGTCAGCGGCTACGACTGGTTCCCCATGATCCGCGGCCGACTGGTGGCCATCAACGACCGCCCCGTGCAGGCGCAGGACTACGAGGACGACCGGGCCCAGCGCCTGGTCGAGCGCGAGTTCAACCTCTCGCACAGCGCGCAGCCGCCAGGGCACAACCCCATCGTGGCGGGCCGCTGGACCGCCGAGGATGCCCAGGGCATCAGCATGGAAGAAGGCATTGCCAAGACGCTGAACCTCAAGCTCGGCGACAAATTGCGTTTCGACATCGCCGGCCTGCAGCAGGAGAGCACCATCACCTCGCTGCGCAAGGTGGACTGGGGCTCGATGCGCGCCAACTTTTTCGCCCTGTACCCGGTGAGCAAGATGCCCGAGCTGCCCGTCACCTACCTGGCCGCGCTGCGCGCGCCGGACAAGCCGGGTTTCGACAGCGCCCTGGTGCGCCAGTTCCCCAACATCACCGTGGTGGACCTCAGCGCCACCTTGGCCCAGGTGCAGCGTGTGCTGGAGCAGGTCAGCCGCGCGGTGGAATTCCTCTTCGGCTTCACGCTGGCCGCCGGCCTGGTGGTGCTGTTTGCCGCCGTCACCGCCACGCGCGAGGAGCGCGCGCGCGAATACGCCATCATGCGCGCCGTGGGGGCCAGCAGCGGCCTGCTGCGCCAGGTGCAGCGCGCCGAACTGGCGGGTGTGGGGGCGCTGGCCGGGGCCTTGGCCGCCGTGGTCTCGGCCGTGGTGGGCTGGGCGCTGGCGCGTTACGCCTTCAATTTCGAATGGACCGTCACCTGGTGGCTGTTGCCTGTGGGGGCCGTGAGTGGCGCGCTGCTGGCCTGGCTGGCCGGCTGGTGGGGCCTGCGCAGCGTGCTGCGCCGTCCGGTGGTGCAGACGCTGCGCCAGGCGGCGACTTGATTGCTATCGAAATAGTAGCGTCTAGGCGCTCTGGCGTGGCTGGGATAATCCGGGCATGACATCCGCAGAGAACACCAAGCCCGCCACCCCCTTCGAGTGGATCGGCGGCGAGGCCAAGGTCCACGCCCTGGTCGACCGCTTCTACGACCTGATGGACCTGGAGCCCGGCTACAAGGAACTGCGCGCCGCCCACGGCAGCGAGTTGACGGACGCGCGGCAGAAACTGGCCTGGTTCCTCACCGGCTGGCTTGGTGGCCCCAACCACTACATCGAACGCTTCGGCCATCCGCGCCTGCGCGCGCGTCATATGCCCTTCAAGATCGGCCTGGTCGAGCGCGATCAGTGGCTGGCCTGCATGGACCAGGCCATGGGGGAGGTGGGGGTGGATGAAGAACTGCGCGGCAAGCTGCGCGAGTCGTTTGCCGGGACGGCGGACTGGATGAGAAACACACCCGGCTAATACTTCGATTTGATGGCCGGAGAAGTAGGTTCTGGTTTGACTGAGTACGCGATACATCCAGAGCTATTCGTCTCTCTCCGGAGAATCGCCTTGTCTCTTTCAGTACAACCGTTCGTTGAGAGTCGAACACCTATGTCCTGGCAAGAAGCAACCGCCGAGCGGTAGCTGCTATCTTTCGCAATGAATATCAGACCCCAGACGCCGTCCTGAGACGGAGCAACTGGATCAAAGGTCTTGTTATAGCGCGCAAGATAAAGCGGGCCGTCGTAGCCATGACTTTCGCAGACCAGCTCCCAATCTCCATGCATCAACTCTGGCAAGCTGATATCTGCAGCCCCGGCCGACGTCGCTGCTCTTAGCCTGCGCAAGAAGCGCATCTCATCAAGTGATGTGATGAACCAAAAGATGCCAATTGATATGCCGGCGAGTAGAAGTAGACCGGTCACAACAGGTTGTGTGAGTCGTTTGGTCGTCATGGGGCGTTTTACCCGGCAGGCTGTAGCAACACCACCAGCGCCCCCGCGCCCCCCTCCGCTGGCCGCGCCTGCACAAAAGCCAGCACTTCCTTCTTCTGCGCCAGCCAGCTCTGCACCCGGCCCTTGAGCACCGGCGTCTTGCCCGGTGAGCCCAGGCCCTTGCCGTGGACCACGCGCACGCAGCGAATGCCCTGCTGGTGCGCCTCGCGGATGAACTGGCCCAGGGCCTCGCGGGCGTCTTCGGTGCGCAGGCCGTGCAGGTCCAGCTGGCGCTGGATGGCCCAGTCGCCGCGGCGCAGCTTGCGCGTGACGTCCGGGCCGATGCCGGGGCGGCGGTAGCTCAGGTGTTCGTCGGTTTCCAGCAGGGTACTGATGTCGAACTCGTCGCTCAGGGTTTCCTGCAGCGCGGCCTGCTCGTCCAGTTGGTGTTGCAGGGGACGGGCCGGGGGCTGGCCGCTCTTGAGCTGGGCCTTGGCCGGCTGGGCCAGGGGCTGCACCTTGCCGGCGGCCTGCTGGAACAGATCTTTGTCGGCAGTGGCCTGACGGGCTTTTTTTGCCGCCTCGATCTTGTGCTCGGCGTCCAGCCTAGCCTGTGCCTCAATCGCCTTCTTGACCTGTTTGAGGTCGGCCAAGGAGTTGATCTTGACCATCAGATCAGGCCTTTCTCGGCCATGGACAGCGCCAGGCCTGGCGCCACGATCACGTGGTCCAGCACACGCACGTCGACCAGGGCCAGCGCGGCTTTGAGAGCCTGGGTCAGGGCCT
>JAXMMJ010000003.1:0-3023 GCA_034366585.1 Hylemonella sp. | reverse complement strand
TCACATTGGCCAGGTCCTTGGTGAACAGGGGCTTGTCGATCACACCACGTTCCACACGCACGAGTTCCGACAGCGGCACGAGTTGCCCGTTGGCTGCGCGCATGGGCAGGGCCAGCAGTGCATCCAGGCCGACCTGCTGCTCGCGCGGCAGCTGCAGGCGCACCGGCACGGGGTATTTGGACTGTGCGTCGTGCAACCAGGCGGCGTCGGTGCCCGAGAGCGCGGCCGACACGGTCTGCGCCACGGCGGCGACGGGAATACCAAGCGACTCGGCGCGCTGGCGACGCACACGCAGCCAGGCGCGCGGTGCGTCTTCCTTCAGCGAGGTGTCGATGCCCACGATATCGGCCGTCTCGCCGTAGGCCTTGGCCACCCGCTTGGCCAGCGCCTGGCGGCCGGCTTCGTCCGGGCCATAGATCTCGGCCACCAGCGGGCTCATGACGGGCGGGCCCGGCGGCACTTCGACCACCTTGACGCGCGCGCCATGCTTGACGCCGATCTTTTCCAGCTCGGGGCGCAGGCGTTGCGCGATGGCGTGGCTCTTGTCGCTGCGGTGGTGCTTGTCGACCAGATTGACCTGCAGGTCGCCCTGCTCGGCCTCACTGCGCAGGTAGTACTGGCGCACCAGGCCGTTGAAGGTGATGGGCGAGGCCGAGCCGGCATAACCCTGCAGGTCCTGCACCTCGGGCTGCTGCGCGAGGAAGGCGCCCAGCTCATGCAGGGTGGCGGCCGTGTCTTCCAGCGGGGCGCCCGCCGGCATCTCGACCAGCACCTGGAACTCGCTCTTGTTGTCGAAAGGCAGCATCTTGAGCACCACGCCGACAAAGGAGGAAGGCACCAGGGTCAGCGCGACCGACAGCAGCAGCGCCCCACCGATGCCGGCCAGCAGCAGCAGGCGCTGGCGCGAGCTGGCCAGGAAGGGCGTGAGCACACGCGTGAACAGCGTCTGCAGCTTGGCGCCGATGCCGCCGCCGGCATGCGCGTCGTGCGCGGCATGGCCGGGGCCGTGTTCCTTCATCAGCTTGAGCGCCAGCCAGGGCGTGACCGTGAAGGCAATCGCCAGCGAGATCGCCATGCCCAGGCTGGAGTTGATCGGGATCGGGCTCATGTAGGGGCCCATCAGGCCGCTCACAAAAGCCATGGGCAGCAAGGCAGCGATCACAGTCAGCGTGGCCAGGATGGTAGGGCCGCCCACTTCATCGACGGCACGCGGGATGATCTCGCGCAGCGGCGCGTCGGGTGTGAGCTGCTGGTGACGGTGGATGTTCTCCACCACGACGATGGCGTCGTCCACCAGGATGCCGATGGAGAAGATCAGCGCGAACAGCGAGACGCGGTTGAGCGTGAAGCCCCAGGCCCAGGAGGCGAAGAGCGTGGCCATCAGCGTCAGGATCACGGCGGCGCCGACGATCACGGCTTCGCGCCGGCCCAGCGCAAAACCCACCAGCAAAATGACCGAGCCGGTGGCGAAGGCCAGCTTCTGGATCAGCTTGTTGGCCTTCTCGGCCGCGGTCTCGCCGTAGTTGCGGGTGACGGTGGCTTCGATATTGCCGGGGATGACGGTGTTGCGCAGGGCCTGGACGCGGGCGTTGGCGGCACGGGCCACATCCACCGCGTTCTCGCCCGGCTTCTTGGTCACGGTCAGCGTGACGGCCGGGTAGACCTGGCCGGCGGGGGCGGCATCGCTGCCCTCGGCCTGGGCCATGGCGGCTCCGGGGGTGAACCAGACATAACGTTGCGGCTGCTGCGCGCCGGCTTCGACGCGCGCCACTTCGCGCAGGTAGACCGGGGCACCCCGGCTCACGCCGACCACGATGTCGCCCACATCCTGCGCCGAGCGCAGGAACTCGCCGGTTTCCACGCTCAGCATCTGCGGCGCAGCGCCGTTCTTCTTGCCCTTGGTGTCCAGCACGCTGCCAGCCGGCATGCCGAAGTTGGCCGCGGTCAGCGTCTGCTTGAGCGTGAGCACGTCGATGCCACGGGCGCGCAGGCGCGTGGGGTCCAGCCACACATGCACCGCACGGCCCGGGCCGCCGATGGTCTGCACCTCGCGCGTGCCCTTGACACGCTTGAGTTCGGTTTCCACCTCGTGGGCCACGCGCTCCAGCTCCTGCGCGGGTTGGGCGTCCTTGCTCCACAAGGTCACGGCCAGCACCGGCACGTCGTCGATGCCCTTGGGCTTGACGATGGGGGCCAGCGTGCCCAGGTCGCGCGGCAGCCAGTCCTGGTTGGCATTGAGCACGTCGTACAGGCGCACCAGCGCCTCGGTGCGCGGCACGCCCACCTTGAACTGCACGGTCAGCACGGCGAGGCCCGGGCGGGCCACGGAATAGGTGTGTTCGATGCCGGCGATCTGGCTGAGCACCTGCTCGGCCGGGCGCGCCACCATGTTCTGCACATCGGTGCTGCTGGCCCCGGGGAAGGGGATCAGCACATTGGCCATGGTCACGTTGATCTGCGGCTCTTCCTCGCGCGGCGTGACGAACACGGCGAACAGGCCCAACAGCAGGGCCACCAAGGCCAGCAAGGGCGTGATGGCGTTGGCCTGGAAGGCCGCCGCGATGCGTCCGGAAATGCCCATGCGCTGCTCCTGGCTGTTATTCATGTCGGTTCTCAAGGTTGGGCGGCAACGGCGCCGGCCAGGCCGGCCTTGACCGGATCGAGCGCCACGCGCTCGCCAGCGGCCAGACCGGCCACGATTTCCACACCGTCGGCGCCATGGTCGGCACCCAGGCGCACGGCGCGCAGCACGAAACCTCGCTCGGTGGCCACATAGACGGCGGTCAATTCACCGCGTCGCAGCACCGCAGCCGCCGGCACCACCGTACGGTTGGCCTGGCCGCCGACGAAACGCACACGCACCTGCTGACCCGGCAGCAGATTCTGCGCCGCCTGGGGCGAGAGGTCCAGGCGCCACACCACGGTCTGCGACACGGGATCGGCCGCCGGCATGGCGCTGCGCTTGACCGGCGCGACCCACTTCGAATCGCCATTGGCCTCACTCAGCTGCACCAGCACTTCCT
>JAXMMJ010000002.1:0-36008 GCA_034366585.1 Hylemonella sp. | reverse complement strand
GACACCATGAAGGGCATCAATGATTCGAGCAAGAAGATTGCCGACATCATCAGCGTGATCGACGGCATCGCCTTCCAGACCAATATCCTGGCGCTCAATGCCGCGGTCGAAGCCGCCCGCGCGGGCGAACAGGGCCGCGGTTTCGCCGTGGTGGCCTCCGAAGTGCGCTCGCTGGCCGGACGCAGCGCGGATGCCGCCAAGGAGATCAAGACCCTGATCACCGACAGCGTGAGCCGGGTGGAGCAGGGCAGCGCCCTGGTGGACCAGGCCGGCAGCACCATGAGCGAAGTGGTGGCCAGCATCCGGCGCGTGACCGACATCATGGGCGAGATCAGTGCGGCCAGCAGCGAGCAGAACAAGGGCGTGTCCCAAGTGGGTGAAGCCGTCACGCAGATCGACCAGGCCACGCAGCAGAATGCCGCGCTGGTGGAGGAGATGGCGGCGGCAGCCAGCAGCCTGAAGAGCCAGGCCCAGGAACTGGTGCAGGCCGTCAGCGTGTTCAAGGGGTCGCAGGGCCAGTCCTTCGCTGGCGCTCCGGCCCCGGCGCCGCGCTACAACCCGCCGGCCCCCCGTGCGGCTGCGGTGGCTCCGCGCCGCGTAGCCGCAGCACCGGCACCCGTCGCACGGCCTGCGCTGGCCCCGGCCGCTAAACCAGCTGCTAAAGCGGCGGGTGGCGACGACTGGGAGAGTTTCTAAGCCGCTGCCCTGAGCAGGCGCTCGATGTCCTGGGCAGGAAGCGGCTGCGAGTACAGGTAACCCTGGGCGGCGTCGCAGCCAAAGGCCTGCAGGCGGCGGCGGATGTCGTCGGTTTCCACGCCCTCGGCGATGGTCTTGAGGTTCAGGCTGCGTGCCATCTGGATGACGGCGCGCACGATGGCCTCGTCGTCCGGATCGGTGGCCAGGTCGCGCACGAAACTCTGGTCGATCTTGAGTTTGTCGATGTCCAGGCGCTTGAGGTAGGACAGGCTGGAGTAGCCGGTACCGAAATCGTCGATCGCCAGCTTCACCCCCATCTGCTTGAGCTGACGCACGCTGGTGAGCACGCTCTCCACGTTCTGCAGCAGGATGGATTCGGTCAGCTCGAGCTCCAGCAGTTGCGGCGCCAGGCCGGATTCGGTCAACGCGCGTGACACGGACTGTTCGACATCGCCGCGCTTGAACTGGATGGCCGAGAGGTTGACCGACATGGTCAGCGCTGGCAGGCCGGCTTGCTGCCACAACACGGCCTGCCCGCAGGCCTGGCGCAGCACCCAGTCACCGATGGGCACGATCAGGCCGCTTTCTTCTGCCACGCCGATGAAGCGGCCGGGCGCCACCAGGCCGAGTTCCGGGTGCAACCAGCGGATCAATGCTTCCAGGCCTATCAGGCGGCCGCTGGCCAGGTCGTACTGGGGTTGGTAGTAGAGAACGAACTCCTGCCGCTCCAGCGCACGGCGCAGGCCGTTGCGCATGAGCAGGTGCTCGCCGGCTTCGGCATCCATCGTGGGGTCGAAGAAATGGTAGGTGTTGCGGCCGGCCTCCTTGGAGCGGTACATCGCGAGGTCGGCCTTCTTGCGCAGGGTCTCGAAGTCGCGTCCGTCGTCCGGTGCGATGGCCACGCCCACGGAGGCGGAAGAGGCCAGCTCCTGGTTGTCGATCCGCAGGGGCTCCTGCAGCCGCTCCATGATCTTCATGACGATGGCCAGGACGACGTCGCTGTCGGGCAGGTCGCGCAGGACCAGGAGGAACTCATCGCCACCCTGGCGGCTGATGGTGTCGCTGTCGCGCACGCAACTGCGCAGGCGGCGCGCCACCTCCTTGAGGAATTCGTCGCCCGCCGCGTGACCCAGGGTGTCGTTGATGGACTTGAAGTTGTCCAGGTCCAGGTAGACCAGGGCCACCTTGGTGTGGCTGCGTTCCGCCTGGGCCATGGCCTGCTCGAAGCGGTCCTGCACCAGCAGGCGGTTGGGCAGGCCGGTCAGGGTGTCGTGGTAGGCCAGGTACTCGATGCGCTGCTCCGCACTTTGGCGGTCGGTGATGTCCGAGCCGATGCCGCGGTAGCCGGTGAAGACGCCTTGTGCGTCGAACATGGGCACGCCGCTGATGGAGAAGGTCCGCAGCTCGCCCTGCATGGTGCGGACCTGGTAGATGAAGTTGCGAAAGGGTTCGTGGCGGTCGAGCATGGCGCGATGCTCTGCCCATTGCGCATCGCTGACGCCGACGATGGGCATTTCCCAGCGCGTCCAGCCCAGGTAGGTGTCCACCCCGGTCTTGTCCAACCCCCGTGACATGAGGGTGAAGCGGTAGCGGGTGTCCTGCTCCCAGTACCAGTCGGTCGACATTTCCGCCAGGCTGCGAAAGCGTGTCTCGCTCTCCTGCAGGTTCTGGCGCTGCACGTCCTGGGCCTGGACCATGGCGTTGAAGGTCTGGACCAGGGCGCCGATTTCGCCGCTGGCGGACAGCCGGAGCTGACGGTCCTCGCCCTGCTTGTGCTGCAGTTCGCGCACATGCTGTGTCAGTGCGCCCAGCGGCGCCAGGGCCTTGCGCATGACCAGCCAGATCAGCACCACGACCACCGCCGTGCCCGTAGCAATGACCAGCAGCAGGAAGCCGCGTGCCTGCTGCAGCGGTTCCGTGGCTTCGCTGACAGGCAGGTTCATGCTGAGGATCCAGGGCACGGCGCTCAGGTGCTTGAAGCTGCTCACCACTTCTTCGCCGCGCGACGTCACGGTGGTGTCGCTGCCTTCAAAACCCGCCACGGCGCGATCGACCAGCGGGTTGAGTCCCGGAAGGACGATGGGCTGGAGGATGCGCTGGGGATTACGGTTGGAGATGAAGATCCGGTCCTTGGTGAACAGCGAAACGTAGCCGGACTGGCCCAGCTTGAAGTCGTTGAGGTCGGAGAGGAAGTTGCGCCCCAGCAGCTCGATGCTGCCATGCAGGCGGCCAACCATGTTGCCCTGGGCATCTAGCAGGGGCAGCGCCATGGTGATGACCGGCCGTCCCATGGCCCGCACCGAGGCAAAGGGCTTGGAGATATAGGGCTGGCGTGTTTCGGACACGACCTGGAAGACCTCCAGGCCGGATATATCGCGTCCGCGCCGACCGGGCAGGTAGGGCGATTCGGCCACGACGCGGCCCCGCGCATCGATGAGCAGGATGCCATTGGTGAAGAACGTCTTCAGGCTGTTCTTCTGGTCCAGGAAATCCTGCGCCACTTGCGGGTTCCGCAAGGCCTGTGGCGGCACTTGCGTTGCCACCTGGGTCAACATGGCCTGGCTCTGGCGCAGTTTGTCGTCGATGTTGTCGGCCAGGGTGGTCGCCAGGACGAATTGCCCGTGGTACAGGTTCTGGCGAAAACTCTGGTCGAAATGGCGCAGGACCAGCCAGGTCAGCAGGCTGGCAAAGCCCACGAAGAGCAGGGCAACGGCCAGCACCACGCGGGTCTTGAGGCTGGACTGTCGAAACCGGTTCAGAGGCATGGCCTATATATACCGCGATTCCACTCAGGGCCTGACGCCGGGGGCCTCCCAAGGCAGGCCGCGGGCGCGAACTCCGAGGAAAAGTTCCAGTTCCACCAGCTCGGTGGCGCCCAGCGGCCAGGCCTGGGCGCGCACGCCATTCAGGCAGTTGCGCAGGCGGCGCTGCAGCGAGCCCAGTCCCTGCCATTCGAGCCGGTACTGCGGATAGCTGGTGGCATGCCCCTGCGGGATGGTGGTGCCGCCCAGGCGCTGGCCCCAGCGCTGGTCATGGCACTGCGCGCAGGACAGATCGAGCTGCCCCAGGCGTTGCACATACAGCTGGCGGCCGCGTTCGATGTGGGGCAACAGCCGTGGGTCTGCAGGCGGCGCAACAGGCAGGCCGCGCGATTGCAGGGCCACCAGGCTTTCCAGGGCCAGCAGCTCCTCGCTCTCCAGCTTCCAGGGGGTGGCCTGCTGTTGCGACTGCCGGCAGCGGTTGATGCGCTGCGCCAGGTTGATGGGCCCCTGCGTGGGCGGGTCGAAGGCCGGGTAGCGCGTCGCCACGCCACGCAGGCTGGCCACCTCGCCATGGCAGCTGGCGCAGGACTTGTTGCTGGCGCCTGCGCTATGCTGCCACAGGCTCGCCCCCTGCTGGACCCAGAGCATGGCCGGGTTGCGCGCGTCGTCGCGCTGCATGGCCTGCACGGCGACCCCCATGAAATCGAAGTCGGAGCGGCGCTGGGCCTCGGGGATCTGCGCGTGCAGGGTGGGGGCCAGCAGCAGCGCCAACAGCAGTGCGCTGTACCGCTTCATGCGACGCTGATCGCCACGCTCTCGCTGTGACGGAAACCCTGATCGCCTTCCCAGGTGAAACGCAGCGTGCCGCCGACCGTGGCCACGGTGTGAAAGGCGACCAGCGGGTTGGCGGCGATGGCGGCGGACAGCTCTGCGCTGAACACCAGTTCCTCGTTGTAATGGCAGCTGAACCGCTCGATGATGTTGCGCGGCAAACGCTGGCCATCGGCGCCGGGGCGAAAACCGCTTTCCATCGGGTGGCCGATGATGGTGCTGATCTCGATCACCTCGCCGCGGCGCGCGGTCTTGGGAATCTTGATGAGGGTGCGCACGGTCATTCGATCTCCTCCAGGCAGGCCGCCAGCGTGACGATCACCTCGATCGTGTGCTGCCAGTAGCTGCCGTCGCTCAAACGCGCCACCGCACTGAGCTTTTGCGTGGTGGCCAGGCGCATGCGCGTGGCCACGCTGGCGCGGCCGGCGCGCGGGCCCAGCGTGAAACGCACCACGTCGGGCTGCGGGTTCTTCTGGTTGAAGACGGCGATGGCCACCACGTGGTCGGCCGCCGTCATGGGGCTGTCCACCTGCACGGCCAGCGGCACGGTGTTGCCGTTGTCCACCAGCGGGGCGATGTCGAGTTTGACCCGCCCGGTCTGCACCGTAGCGCCGCCGGTCCAGGCACGAATGGCCTCGTCCAGCTGGTCGGCGGCGTGGGCCGGGCGCAGCAGCAGCCAGCCGCCCAGGCCGGCGCCGGTGTGCAGCAACTGGCGACGTGTGGTGGCAGGGTTCATTTCAATCCTTCAGCGTGGCGAGATAGGCCACCACGTCCTCGACCTGCCGGGCATTCAGGATGGGCCGGCCTTCCCAGGCGCGGCCCACGCGCGTGAGCCCTTCGGTCCGGTAGTAGGCCGGCATGATGCTGTCCGGGTTGAGGCGGCGCGGGTCGACCAGGCGCAGGCGCAGCTGCGCTGCGGTCCAGCGTTGGCCGGCGCCGGCCAGATCGGGTGCCAGATTGCCCTGGAAGCGCTCCTCGGGAATCGGCCCCGCATGACATAGCAGGCACAGGCCGGCCTGGCGGCTGGCGACGATGGCACGGCCACGCGCGGCATCACCCACGGCGCCTTCCAGCGCCTCGGGCAGGCCCTCGCCTGCCACGGTCACGGCGCCGGCCCCCAGGGGCAGGGCCAGGGCCGTGGCGGCCGCGAGCCGGCGCAGCATCATGCCCGCCGCAGGTCCTGGCTCTTGATCGGCAACTCGCGGATGCGTTTGCCGGTCGCGGCAAAGATGGCGTTGAGCACGGCCGGTGCCGCCACTGCGATGGTGGGTTCGCCCACACCGCCCCAGAAGCCGCCCGAGGGCAGCACGATGGTTTCCACCGGCGGCATCTCGGCCAGGCGCATCACGGGGTAGCTGTCGAAGTTCTTCTGCTCGACGGCGCCGTCCTTGACGGTGATCTCGCCATACAGGGCGGCCGACAGGCCATAGACGAAGGAGCCCTCCACCTGCGCCTCGATCTGCTGCGGGTTGACGGCATAGCCCGGGTCGGTGGCCGCCACGATGCGGTGGACCTTGAGCTTGCCCTCGGCGCTGACCGACACTTCGGCACAGGCCGCCACATAGCTGCCAAAGCCCATGGTCTGCGCCAGGCCGCGGAACACGCCGGCCGGGGCCGGTTTGTCCCAGCCCACGCGCTCGGCCACGGCATTGAGCACGGCCAGGTGCTTGGGGTGCTTGTCCATGAGCTTGCGGCGCAGGGCCAGCGGGTCCTGGCCGGTGGCGTGCGCGATCTCGTCGATGAAGCACTCGAGGTAGATCGTGTTCTGGTTCAGGTTCACGCCGCGCCAGAAGCCGGCCGGCACGTGCGGGTTGCGCATGGCGTGGTCGATCAGCAGGTTGGGGAAGCTGTAGCCGATCGAGGCCTCGGGGCCGGAGGGCGCCAGACCCTGGTAGACCACCATGTCCTTGCCGTCGCGCATGGACTGCGGCGCCACCGTGGCCAGGATGGACTGGCCCGAGATGCGCATGTGCAGGCCGCTGATGTTGCCCTGTGCATCCAGGCCGGCGGTGAGCTTGGCGCTGGTGATCGGGTGGTAGAAGCAGTGCTGCATGTCCTCTTCGCGCGACCAGATCAGCTTGATCGGCGTGCCCGGCATGGCCTTGGCCAGTTGCACGGCCTGCGTGACGAAGTCGCTGCGCCCGCGCCGCCCGAAGCCGCCGCCGAGGTAGAGCTTGTAGACCTCGCACTGCGCCGGCGGCAGGCCTGCGGCCTCGGCCGCGGCGGCCAGGGCTGCCTCGCCGTTCTGCGTGGGCACCCAGACATCGCAGCGCTCGGGCGTCCAGCGCGCCGTGGCGTTCATGGGCTCCATGGTCGCGTGGTTCTGGTGGGGGTAGCTGTAGATCGCCTCGATCCTGCGCGGCGCGGCGCTGATGGCCGCGGGCGCGTCGCCATTGCTGTTGCCCACCGAGGTCGCCGGTACCGACAGATCCAGGCCGCCCTTGATCATGGTGGCGATGTCGGCCTGCGAGACCGCGGCGTTGGGGCCGTAGTCCCACTCGATCGTCAGCGCGTCCAGTGCGGTCTTGGCTCGCCACCAGGTGTCGGCCACCACGGCCACGGCGCTGGGGCCGACCTGCACCACCTTCTTCACGCCCGCACGCCGCATGATGGCGGCGGCATTGAAGCTCTTCACCTTGCCGCCGAAGACCGGGCAGTCCCGGATGGCGGCGTTGAGCATGCCGGGCAGGCGCAGGTCGATGCCGTAGTCCTGCGCCCCCGTGGTCTTCTTGAAGGTGTCGAGCCGTGCCATGCGCTGGCCGGCGATCTTCCAGGTGGACGGGTCCTTGAGCGGCACGCTGGCCGGATCGGGCGGCGTGAGCTGCCCGGCGGCCGCGGCCACCCGGCCGTAGATGGTCTTGCGTCCCGTGGGTGTGTGCGTGATCACGCCGGCAGCGGCGCTGCATTCGGCGGCTGGCACGCCCCAGGCGTTGGCCGCGGCCTGCACCAGCATCACGCGCGCGATGGCGCCGCCCTTGCGCACGTAGTCATGCGACTCGCGGATGCCGCGGCTGCCGCCGGTGGAGAAGTTGCCCCAGATGCGTTTGCGTGCCAGGTTCTGGCCCGGCGTGGGGTACTCGGTGGTGACGCGTGACCAGCTGCATTCCAGTTCTTCAGCCACCAGCTGGGCCAGGCCCGTCAGCGTGCCCTGGCCCATTTCGGAGCGTGCGATGCGGATCACCACGGTGTCGTCGGGCTTGATCACCACCCAGGCGTTGATCTCGGGTGTGGCGTTGGCCGCTTGCGCCAGCGGCACGTGGAAGCCCACCATCAGGCCGCCGGCCGCAGCACCTGCGCTGGCCAGGAAACCACGGCGCGAGAGTTCGGGGTTCAGCAGAGGGGTGCTCATGTTGCGCTCCCTTCGGGATGCTGGATGTTCAGCTCGGCCTTGCGGGCGCCGCCCCCGCGCGCGGCGGTGTGGATGGCGGCGCGCACCCTGTTGTAGGTGCCGCAGCGGCAGATGTTGGTGACGGCCGCGTCGATGTCGGCATCACTGGGCTGGGGATTGGTCTTGAGCAGGGCAGAGACCGCCATGATCATGCCGCTCTGGCAGAAGCCGCATTGCGGCACGTCCAGGGCCTGCCAGGCGCGTTGCACCGGGTGCGTGCCGTTGCGCGACAGGCCCTCGATGGTCACCACGGTCTGGGTGGCCTTGACGGCGCGCAGCGGCATCACGCAGCTGCGCACCGCGTTGCCGTCGATGTGCACGGTGCAGGCGCCACACTGCGCGATGCCGCAACCGTATTTGGTGCCCGTGAGGTTGAGCTGCTCGCGCAGCACCCACAGCAGGGGGGTGTCGGGGGCCGCGTCGAATTCGCGGTCCTTGCCGTTGACGTTGAGTTTCGCCATCGTATGTCTCCTCGAAGGTGTGGCGTGCTGGGCCGGGTGATGCCGGACCATGGTGTTTTATATGCCATTTCGCGCCAGCGTGCAGCGCGACGAGGGAGACAGGATGAGATTCAGGCGGCCTTGATGGCCAATGTGCGACGGCGGGACTTGCTGGCTACGGGTTTACCCGGAATCAGATCGGCCAGGGTGTGCGCATCCAGATGCGCCATGAAGGCCTGGAGTGCGCCGCGCATCACGGTCGTGAGCCGGCACCCGCGTGTGATGGTGCATTCGTTGCCGGGGCCGAAGCACTCGACCAGCATGAAGTCGCTTTCCATGCTGCGCACCACCTTGCCCAGGTTGATGGCCTCGGGTTGCGCGGCCAGTCGCATGCCGCCGCCCTTGCCGCGCACGGTCTCGATCCAGCCGGCCAGGGCCAACTGGTGCGTGATCTTCATCAGATGCGCTTCGGAGATGCCGTGCACCGTGGCGATTTCCGCGATGGTGCACAGGCGGTCGGGCTGCTGCGCCAGGTACATCAGCAGGCGCAGCGCGTAATCGGTCATGCTGGTCAGGCGCATGGAACTCAGTCTCTCTGGTTGTCGGCACGTTCGTCGAGCGGGTTCATTCTATGGCTTGTGCCGCTCACCGACTTCGGCAGCGACGCGGCTCACGTCCGCTGGCCCAGGGTGACGGTGGCCACCTGCGGCTTGTGTTCCGGCCGCGGGCGGATCATCCACGGAAAGAAGCGCCAGAGATAGAGCGCGAGTGCCGCGATCCAGCACAGGGCCGCGCCCTGCAGGAGCAGCAGCACGGGGCCCGACGGGAACAGGCCGGCCAGACGCAGCGCCACAGCGAGGACCATGAGCCAGTAGCTGGCCACCATGCTGCGGTCCGTCGCCAGCGGCCGGCCCAGATGGCCCAGCGCCGTGCGCGTGACCATGCCGATGATCATCAGCGAGAAGCCGCCCATGGCGATCACGTGCACATGCACGGCATTGCGCAGCGGCGCACCGGCGGCCTGGGCCGCGGCCACGAGCAGGCCGGCGCCCAGGCCCGCATACCCGGCGTACAGGATCCACAGCAGCGGCCGGCTGCGCACCGCCAGGGGCTTCCATCCCAGCAGCTGCCACAGCGGAATGCCGCCGCACACCAGCAAGGCCAGCGCCAGCGGCCACCGCCACTGCAGCAGCACGAACAGCACGGCCAGCGCACCTGCAGCGAGCTGCACCAGGCCGCTGCGTTCGTGCATGGGGATCGTCAGACCCGGCACGGCACGCATGGCAAAGAAGGGGATGACGCGCCGCCCCACCAGCAGGGCGACGACGGCCATGCACAGCAGGCCGGCGTTGAAACGCTGCATCAGCAGGGTGTGATCGCCGCCCAGCGCGGCCAGCAGGTACAGCACGTCGGTGATGCCCAGGGCCAGCAGCAGCAGCGGCACGGCGTAGTTGCGCCGGTTGCGGGTGCCGTAGATCGCGCGCGCCATGGCGGCGGCCGACAGCAGGAAAAACGCCCCCTCGGCGCCGAAGCCGAGCCAGAACAAGGTGTGGCTGGGGAAGAGCAGACCGATGCGCGCCAGCAGCCACAGGGCGCAGACGGCCAGCAGCGTGCCCGGTGGCGTGGGGTTCACGCCGGTCCAGTTGGCACCGGCCGTCATCAGGAAGCCCACCGCGATGGTGGCGACGAAACCCCACATCATCTCGTGCGCGTGCCAGGCCACCCCACCGAGCGGCCCGCGCAGCCACTGCGGTGCGAAGATCCACAGCGCTACCGCCACCAGGGCCCAGGCGGTGCCGGCCAGGTAGAGCGGGCGAAAACCCATTTCCAGGAAGGCCTGCAGCGAAGGCCGGGGGCGGGCCGATGCGGCCGGTTCGTCGATCTGCAGCAGCGTGCTCATGGGGTCAGCGCCTGCAGCCCCGTGCTGGTCTCGGTGGCCGGGTTGGCCAGCTGGTAGCCGTACCACAGGCTGCCGGCGATGCGGTGCGCCAGATGGCTCACCCGCTCCCGCAGGGCCGTGTTGGGCAGCGTGGCGGCCGTTTCATCAAAGAGCTGCAGCCAGTGCTGGAACAGCGCCGCCGTCAGCCCGGGCAGGGCCGCATGCAGTGGCATGGGCGTGCCGTGAAAGCGCCGCGTGCCGCGCAGCGCCGACGACCAGAAGTCGCACAGCTTGGCTTCGTGGGCGGGCCAGTCATGGATACGTGCGTTGAAGATCGGGCCCAGTTGCGCATCGCGGCGCACACGCGCGTAGAAACGTTGCACCAGCGTGGCGATCTCCTCCTCGCTGCACAGTTGCGGATCAGGCATGGCGGTCTCTTTAAGATTTAAAACATATATATCTTAAAGAGAAAATCGTTCCCCGTCGAACCCTGACGGGCACAGGGTCATGGGGAGGCGCTGGCGCGCAGTTGTTGTGCAGCCTTGTCCAGCCAGAGCTGCAGGCTGTCTAGCAAACCGGCCTGGCTGAACGAGCAGCTTTCCTCGGCGAATAACGCACTCGACTCCAGGCGGTCGAGCAGGTCCAGCAGCACCACGGTGTAGCGCGGCGGCAGGGCGTCCAGCAGGGCCTGCTGGGCGCGGGCCTGCCGGCTGAAGTCGGCCGGGCCGATGCTGCTGCGGCGCAGGGCGTCGAGTCCGTTCTGCAGGGGTGTGAGCAGGGCCTGGGTCATCGCTTGTAGCGGACCATGGTCCGGTTCAGGCCGGTGCGTGCGCATTCGTACTGTCCGGCTTCGCAGGGCGCGCGGTAGTTCAGGCGGCCGGCATGCAGCAGCCAGTGGGTGCCGAGCGTGCAGGCCAAGCCCAGCAGGGCGACGGCCAGCGCCTCGCCCGGCCGCCGCGTGAACAGGGCATAGGGCGCGCACAGGGCCAGGCTGAGGACGGCGGCGGCGATGAGCAGCGAACCCATGTCGGGGTTGCTGAAGTGTTTCCACTCGGCGAACAGCAGGTAGGCAGCATCCGCTGCCGCGACCGGCACGATCAGGATGGCCAGGACGGTCTGCCAGATGGCGCCCGGCGCAGCTGTCCTGCCCTGGGGGGCGCTCTTTTTCTTGTCTTTGCTCAAGCTTGTCTTCGGCAGGGGTTCGTCGGTTGGTGGGGTAGGGGTCGGTCGCTGCGGGCGGAAGTCTTCAGTCCAGCCTGGCGCCGGATTTTTGCACGGCGGCAGCCCAGCGCGGCATCTCGGCGCCCAGGAACCTGGCGAAGTCGTCGGCGCCCAGGAAGGCCGGGTCGGCGCCCTGGCTGATCATGCGGCTGCGCAACTCGGGCTGGGTCATCACCTGGCGGAAGGCCTCGCTGAGTTTGGCCACCACATCCTTGGGGGTGCCGGCGGGCGCCAGAAAACCGTAGAAGCCCACCACCTCGAAGCCCTGGAGGCCGCTTTCGATGACGGTCGGGATGTCGGGCAGGGCGGGGTTGCGCTCGCGGCTGGTCACGGCCAGTGCGCGCACCTTGCCCTGCTTGTGGTAGGCCGCTGCCTGCGGAATGCTCTCGGCCATGAACTGCACCTGGCCTGCCATCAGGTCGGTGAAGGCCGGCGCGCTGCCGCGGTAGGGGATGTGCACCATGAAGAGCCCGGTGGCGGTCTTGAACATCTCGGGCACCAGGTGGCTGATGCCGCCGTTGCCGGCCGAGCCGTAGTTGACCTGGCCGGGCCGCGCACGCGTGTAGTCCATGAACTCCTTGAGCGTGGTCACCGGCACCTTGGGGTTGACCAGCAGGGCCAGGGGCTGCATGGCGGTACGGGCAATGGGCACGAAGTCCTTCAGCGTGCCGTAGGGCAGCTTGCTGTAGAGCGCGGGGTTGATGACCATGGTGCCGGTGTTGGCCAGCAGCAGGGTGTGGCCGTCGGGCGCGGACTTCATGACCTCCTGCGCGCCGACGGTGCCGCCGGCGCCGGACTTGTAGTCGATCAGGACGGGCTGGCCCAGCACGGCCTGCAGCCGCTCGCTGAGCAGGCGCGCGTGCTGGTCCAGCGGGCCGCCGGCCGGGAAGCCGATCACGATGCGCACGGGCTTGCTGGGAAAGGTCTGGGCCGCGGCCGTCAGTGAGAGCAACAGGACTGAGAGCAGGAGGCCGAGGGTCTTGCGCATGGAGAACTCCGTTGGCGATGAAAGATCCGGGTGAGCTGGCGCTGACGCTGCTCGCACTTCGGGCATGTCCCCGATCGTAGCGTTCCGTTCCAGCGGCTGGCATCAGGGTAAGTCGGGAGGGCGAAGCGTCGCTTGCGCGACCGGGTATCGGGTGCGACCCGGATGCCGGATCGAGGCACCCGCGTTAGGCTGCCCGCCTGGAGGTAGAGATTTCCATGCGTTCCCATTACAAATTCTGGCCCCGGCGCCTGCCGCATGCCATCACGCCGCCGGCCACCTCGCTGTGGGACAACCTGGCCGTGAGCGCGCGGCGTTACCCCGGCAAGCCCGCCCTGGTGTTCTTCGGTCGGGCCTGGACCTATGCCGAGGTGCTACAAAAAGCAGAGCGGCTGGCAGCCCGGCTGCAGGAGATGGGCGTGCGCAAGGGCGACCGCGTGGTGCTGAACCTGCAGAACTGCCCGCAGCTGGTGATCGCGCACTTCGCCATCCTGCGCGCCAATGCCGTGGTGGTGCCGGTCAATCCCATGAACCGCTGCGAGGAACTCAAGCACTACATCACCGACCCGCAGGCGAAAGTCGCCATCACCAGCGGCGACCTGGCGCCCGAACTGGCCCGCGCCAGCGCCGAACTGCCGCCGGGCCAGGGCCTGCTCCACCTGATCGTCACGCAGTTCACCGACGCCTTCGATCCGGACCAGGCCGGCGCCGAGGCCCCGCCCGAGGTCTGGCGCGACTGGCTGCTCACGCGCCACGCGCTGCCGGACCTGCCCGGCGGCCAGGTGCAGGCCTGGGAGCACGCGCTGGCCTGCACCGCGCCCCTGCCCGAGCTGCAGGTCGGCCCGGCCGACCTGGCCGTGCTGCCCTATACCAGCGGCACCACCGGCCTGCCCAAGGGCTGCATGCACACGCATGCGAGCATCATGCACAACGCCGTGGCCGGCGGGCTGTGGGGCAACGCCTCACCCGAGAACGTGACGCTCACCGTGGTCCCGATGTTCCACATCACCGGCATGGTGGCCGTGATGCACGCCAGCATCTACATCGGCGGCACCCTGGTGGTGATGCCGCGCTGGGACCGCGACCTCGCCGGGCGCCTGATCTCGCTGCGCCGTGTCACGAACTGGACCAACATCCCGACCATGGTGATCGACCTGCTGGGCAGCCCGAACTTCGAGCGCTACGACCTCTCCAGCCTGGTCTACATCGGCGGCGGCGGTGCGGCCATGCCGCAGGCCGTGGCGCAGCGACTGTACGAGCAGTTCGGTCTGCGCTACGTGGAAGGCTACGGCCTGACCGAAACCGCGGCGCCTTCGCACACCAACCCGCCGGACGCCCCCAAGCAGCAGTGCCTGGGCATCCCCTTCATGAGCACCGATGCCCGCGTGATCGATCCGCTGACGCTGGCCGAAGTGCCGCAGGGCGAGCAGGGCGAGATCATCATCCACGGCCCCGAGGTCTTCCAGGGCTACTGGCGCCAGCCCGAGGCCACGGCCCGGGCCTTCATCGAACTGGACGGCAAGCGCTTCTTTCGCAGCGGCGACATGGGCCGCATCGACGAGGACGGCTACTTCTTCATGACCGACCGCCTCAAGCGCATGATCAACGCCTCGGGTTTCAAGGTCTGGCCGGCCGAGGTGGAGGCGCTGATGTTCAGGCACCCGGCCATCCAGGAAGCCTGCATCATCGCTACGAAGGACAACTACCGCGGCGAATCGGTCAAGGCCGTGGTGGTGCTGCGCGCCAGTCACAGGGGGCAGGTCAGCGGGCAGGACATCATCGACTGGTGCCGCGAGCACATGGCCGTCTACAAGGTGCCGCGTGTGGTGCAGTTCGTCGACGCCCTGCCCAAGAGCGGCACCGGCAAGGTGATGTGGCGCGCGCTGCAGGAGGCTGAACAGGCACAATCGCCCCCATCGTCCTGAGCCGGCCCGACATCCATGAGCACCGACACCCCTGCTGCCAGCAGCACGCTTGAAAACGACGCAGGGCGTCCCCAGACCGGCTGGCGTCTGCGGCTCTACACCGTCATCTTCGAGTCCGACACCCGGGCCGGGCGCCTGTTCGACATCTGGCTCATCGTCTTCATCCTGGCCAGCGTGCTGGCCGTGGTGCTGGGCAGCCTGCCGGGCCTGCCCGCAGGGCAGCGCAACATCCTCGACCGCCTCGAATGGCTGTTCACCGCGCTCTTCACCCTGGAGTACCTCGCGCGCCTGGCCTGCGTGCGCCAGCCGCTGCGTTATGCGCTGAGCTTCTACGGCATCATCGACCTGCTGGCCCTGCTGCCCACCTGGCTGGCCCTGCTGGTGCCCGAGGTGCACGCGCTGATCGACGTGCGTGTGCTGCGCCTGCTGCGGGTGTTCCGCATCTTCAAGCTCACCGCCTACCTGGCCGAGTTCCAGGCCCTGGGCACCGCGCTGCGTGCCAGCCGGCGCAAGGTGATGGTCTTCATTTCGGCTGTGCTGATGATCGTGGTGGTGATGGGCACGCTGATGTATGTGGTGGAGGGCCCGGCCAACGGTTTCACCAGCATCCCCACCGCGGTCTACTGGGCCATCACCACCATGACCACGGTGGGTTTCGGCGACATCACGCCCAAGACCGATCTGGGCCGTTTCATCGCCTCCTTCATGATGCTGCTGGGCTGGGGCACGCTGGCCGTGCCCACCGGCATCGTCACCGCCGAGATGACGGCGCGCCGCCTGGGCAGCCAGCCGGCCTCGCGCACCTGCCCCGAGTGCCTGAAGGAGGGCCATGCCCCCGAGGCGCACTACTGCCTGCACTGCGGCACGGCCCTGCCGCAGCTGGCGCGGGACGGGGAGGGTGTCAAATAAGTCACGCCGTTGGCCGCTTTTTTGCTATCAAATTTGTACCTGCCGGCCGGACTGGGGCACAATCCGGTCATCTTTCCCAGGAATACGGAGTCCCCATGAAAAAGCTGCAAAAAGGTTTCACGCTGATCGAACTGGTCATCGTCATCACCATCATCGCCATCCTGGCGGCTATCGCGCTGCCGCGTTACATCGCGGCCCAACAGGATGCCCGTTTTGCCAAGATGCAGGCTTTGTACGGTTCGATCCGTTCTGCGGCCGCTTTGGCCCGTGCGCGTTGCGAGCTGGATATTGCGGCCGGTATCACAACAACTTGCGCTACGGTGGCGATGGATGGCTTGACGATTACCATGACTAACCGTTATCCGGCCGCTAACGTGAACGGCCCGGCGACACTGCCTACGGGCATCTTGGGTGCAGCTGGCATTACCCCTGGTGCCGCTGCTGGGGATGGCATTACTGCAGCCCTCGCCGGTACGACGCTGACGCTCACGGCTACGGGTGCCTCAGTGCCTGCCAGCTGCATCATTAGCTACACCAGTGCTCTGGCAAATGCGGCGCCTGTCATCTCGCTGACGGCCTCCGCCGCCAACTGCTGATCCGGATCGTCCCGGCTCCTCCAAGGGGCTGGTCACGGCAGGCACAATGCCTGTCATGACCAGCCCCTTGTTTTTGCCCCCCGTCATTTCGCCCGGCGCTCTGGACGCCACCCTGCAGCGCCAAGGCCATGCCGTGCTCGACGCGGCCGGCGTCTGCGCCCTGAGCGCCTGCCGGCTGGAGGACTTGCTGGCCCTGCGCCCAAATTGGGATGACCTGCCCCCGGACAACTACCTGAAGGACGGCGGGCGTTACCGGCGGCGCCGCCATTCCTGCTTCGTGCTCGACAGTGACAAGCTCACGCAGGTGCCGCACCGCCCCCACTGGCAGCCGCTGGAATACAACGCCCTGCACGGCGGCATGCAGCGCCTGTTCGAGCCCATGGCGCCGGCCATGCTGCAGCAGCCGGCCTGGGCGCAGCTGCTGCGCTGGCTGGGGCGCGTGGCTTCCGGGCTCAAGGGGCAGCAGCCCTGGTACATCGAGGCGCACCCTTTTCGCATCGACACCACCGACGGCATCGGCCGGCCCACGCCCGAGGGCGCGCACCGCGACGGCGTGGACCTGGTGGCCGTGTTCCTGGTGGCGCGGCGCGGTGTGAAGGGCGGCGAGACCCGCGTGTTCGAGGCCGTCGGCCCCAACGGCCAGCGCTTCACGCTGAGCGAGCCCTGGTCGCTGCTGCTGCTGGACGACGCGAGGGTGGTCCACGAGACCACGCCCATCCAGCCGGTGGCGCAGCCGGCCTACCGTGATACGCTGGTGATCACGCTGCGCGCCGGCGCCTTCCAGGGCGAAGACGCCGCCAGCTGACACACCACAAGGAGTCGCCATGTTCAAGCACATCCTGGTCCCCGTCGATGGTTCGCCCACGGCACAGAAGGCAGTGGAGAAGGCCGCCGGCCTGGCCCGGGCCTTCGGCAGCCAGGTCACGGCCATCTACGTGATCGACCCCTACCCCTTCACCGGCCTGGGCAGCGACTTTGCCTACGGCCAGGCCGAGTACCTGAGCGCGGCCACCGTCGAGGCCAAGGAGGCCACCGAGGCGGCGCAGGCCACGCTGGCGCAGGCCGGCGTGCCGGTCACCACGCAGGTGATCGAGGCGCACGCCCCCTGGCGCGGCATCCTGGACACGGCCAAGGCCGTGGGTGCCGACCTCATCGTCATGGGTTCGCACGGCCGGCGCGGGCTGGAGAAGGTGGTGCTGGGCAGCGTGGCCCAGCGGGTGCTCTCGCATGCCCACCTCTCGGTGTTCATCGTGCGCGACTGAACCGCCGCGCTTTCTCGCCACCGTCGGTCATAAGCATGCATACCATGCATGCTTATTTTTCGCAAGGCCGTGCATGCGCCGCGGGGTATGGCGTGTCGCATCGGCACATCGGCGCATCCCGGGCCCACCGTTCACCGGCGGCACTAGTTGTCGACTCCTGAGAATATTTGAGCGTGCGCCGCACGGGCCGCTTCATGGGGCGACAGGCGCGCCGATAATTTTCCCGGTGTTGTCGCCCCGGGCGATTCCCATAACAAACGAACCAAAAAATAGAGGAGTTGCCTTGATGAGCAACAGTGCCACGCTGGCCACGCCTTCCCTGCCGACGAATGCGCGCGTCGGTCAAGAGGGATTCTTCACCTATCACGGCTTCTGGGCCCCGGGGGTGCGGCTGTTCCGCCAGATGCGCTTCATGTCCAAGGCCCTGGTGATCTCGCTGGCCTTCGTGCTGCCCCTGCTGGTCATGCTGGGTTTCCAGATCAACAACCAGTACCTCAAGACCATGCGCGACCGCGAGGCCGCGACGCGCCAGCACGTCGAGATCGCGCACGGGCTGCTGGTCTGGGCGCAGGCCCAGGAACAGGCCGGAAAGCTCAGCCGGGAACAGGCCCAGGAGCAGGCGCGCGAATCGATCAGCCGGCTGCGCTACGAGCGCGAGGAATATTTCTGGATCAACGACATGCACCCGCGTGTGGTCATGCACCCGATCAAACCCGAACTCAACGGCCAGGACGTCTCGGACCTCAAGGACCCGAACGGCCTGCGCCTGTTCCAGGCCTTCGTCGCCAAGGTGCGTGCCGACGGCAAGGGTTTTGTCACCTACCAGTGGCCCAAGCCGGGCGAGAGCCGGCCCGTGGACAAGCTCTCCTATGTGATGGGCTTCGAGCCCTGGGGCTGGGTGATCGGCTCCGGCATCTACGTCAACGATGTGCAGAACGAACTCAGGCAGCAGGTGCTGCTCGACGCGGGCATCACCCTGTGCGCCCTGCTGTTCGCCGGTTACCTCTTCTTCTGTTTCTACCGGGTGATGGATGGCGGCCTGCGTGAAACCCGCCGCCACCTGCGTGCCATGACCAGCGGCGACCTGACCACGACCCCCTCGCCCTGGGGGCGCGACGAGGCGGCGCAGCTGATGATCGAGCTGCGCTACATGCAGGATTCGCTGCGCGACATGGTGGTGCAGGTGCGCCACGCCAGCGACGAGATCGTGCGCTCCAGTTCCGAATCGGCCCACGGCGCGACCGACCTGTCCGCGCGCACCGAGCAGGCCGCCGCCAGCCTGGAGGAATCGGCCGCGTCGATGGAGCAGATCTCGGCCACCGTCAAGACCACGCAGTCGCACACCGAAGAGGCCTCGGGCGAAGCCCGGCACAACGCCGAGGCCGCCGCCCAGGGCGGGCGCATCATGCAGGAGGTGGTGAGCACCATGGAGCGCATCCGCCAGTCCTCGGCCCAGATCGCCGAGATCATCAGCACCATCGACGGCATCGCTTTCCAGACCAACATCCTGGCGCTCAACGCCGCGGTGGAGGCGGCGCGCGCCGGCGAACAGGGCAAGGGTTTTGCCGTGGTGGCCGGCGAGGTGCGCATGCTGGCGCAGCGCAGCGCCGAGGCCGCGCGCGAGATCAAGACGCTGATCGGCGGCAGCGTCGAGCAGGTGGCCATCGGCGCCGGTGTGGTGCAGCGCGCGGGCACGACCATCGAGGAGATCGTGGTGTCGGCCCGGCGCGTCAGCGAGCTGCTGGCCTCGATCGCGATCAGCGCGCGCGAGGAACGGGTGGGCATCGGCCAGGTGGGCGAGGCGATCCAGGAGCTGGACCGCATGACCCAGCAGAACGCGGCCCTCGTGGAGGAGACGGTGGGCACGGCCCACACCCTGAACGAACAGGCGCGGCACCTGGCGGACCAGGTGGCACGTTTCCGCCTGCCGGCCTGAAAACGCCTCAGGCCCGGCGCCGGGCCTGCATCTCGGCGCCCATGGCGGCCTGCACGTCCGCGCTCATGGCAGCGCGGGCCGCGGGAAACACCAGGCCTTCCTCGGCTTCGATGTGGCTCGCGTAGAGGCCGCGAAAGCGGGTGATGGCCTCCAGGGTGTCGGCGGCGACGGTTTCCTGGCAACCCGGTTCGCGCCAGCGCAGCAGCGCCTTGCGCGCCTCGGCCCACAAGGCCTCCATCTGCCGGTGGTCCGCCTGCAGGCGCTGCACCGTGACGCGCAGCGCAACATCACCTTGCGCCAGCAGCAGCGGGAAGACGTGTTGCTCTTCGTCCTGGTGGTGCAGCGGTGCGGCGAGATCGAAATAACGCAGCACATCGGCCGCGGCCGAACGCGTCTGGGCGTCGTGGCCTTTGTCGCCGATGTAGCCGACCAGGCGCCCCAGCAGGTCCAGGCTGCGCTGCACACGCTCGTGGCAGGCTTCCAGCATCTCGTAGGGTGCCTCGAAGCCCACGGCCGGGGCGTCGAAGCCGGGCAGGGCGGTGGCCACGGACTCAGGCCGAAGGTTTGGCGCTCAGGTCCGCCAGCTGCTTGCGCAGGGCCTTCTCGTCGTTGAAGCGCTTGGTGGCGTCACGTGCCACGGCCAGCGAGCCCAGCATCTGGCCGGCCTCATTGCGCACCATCTCGAAACTCATGTCCACGTAGATGAATTCTTCCGCCTTGTGCAGTGAGCGCGTGATCATGGAGGTGCGGCCGGGCTTGACGCCGCCACGCTCCAGCGCCTGGTTGAAACCGTCCCAGTGCGCCTTGCGCATGCGCTCGGGGATGATGAGGTCCAGGCTCTGGCCCACGGCCTCGGCCGCGGACCAGCCGAAGACTTTTTCAGCGCCGCCGTTCCAGACGCGGATGATGCCTTCGAGGTCGCAGAAGATCAGGGCCTCCGGCATGTTGCGCAGGATGTGGGCGGCGGTGGATTCGAGGGAGGGGGGTAAGGTCATGGCTGTGCTAAAGGAATATCTGCAAGACAGATATAGCGTAGCCCAAGCCGCGCCAACAGCCAATACTCCGGGAGAACTAGGCCCGCATGTAAGGCTATTGCATGCTGCCGACCCATACCTCTTTCAGGCCATCCTGATGCTTTCCTGATGGCGCGGGTGGTACGCTGGCTTCCATGGATACGCACCCTGTACCTGCACCGCTTCGGCCATGGCTCGCCGTTGCCGGCCTGCTGGCGCTGGCCACGCTGCTGGGCTGGGTGCTGGATGCGCAGGTTTCGCTGACCAGCCAGGCCATGATCTATGTGCTGGCGGTCGTTATCGCAGCCTACCGGTTGGCCTGGCAGGCGTCGCTGGTCTGTGCCGTGGGGGCAGTCATCGCCCTGAACTTCTTTTTCGTGCCGCCGCGCTGGACCTTTGATGTCGAGAGTCGCGAGCACTTCATCGCGCTGGCTGTCATGCTGGTGGTGGCGCTGGTCATCAGCCGGCTGGCCAGTGGCTTGCGGCGTGAAACGGAGATCGCACGGATCAACGAGCAGCGGGCGCGCGGGTTGCAGACGCTGGCGGGTGAGCTGGTGACTGCCACGCAGCCGAAGGACGTGTGGCACCTTGGACAGGTGGCACTGGGAGCCGCCTTTGCCGGCCCTTGCCAGCTGGTCCTGGCCGGTGCCATGGGGGAGCCTGCGCCAGACGGCGACCTGGAGCCGCAGGTCCGTGACGGCCTGCGCAGTTGCATGAAGGAGCGCGCCGTGCTGGGGCCGGGCACCGGGCGCTGGCCCGGATTGGAGGCCTGGTACCTGCCGCTGCGTGACCAGGACGAGGTGTTCGGGGCTGCGTGCGTGCGCCCGGCCCTGGCAAGCGACGAAGCCGGGCGCGAACATGCACAGGCCTTGTGCGCCCTGCTGGCACAGGCACTGGGGCGCCTGCACCTGGGGCATGCCATGCAGGCGGCGCAGAGTGAAGCCGATCGCCAGCAACTGCAAAGTACTTTCCTGGCGGCCATCTCGCACGACCTGCGCACACCGCTGGCGGCCATCGTCGCGGCGGCCTCGTCCCTGCAGACGCAGCGCGAACGGCTCGATGCGGCAGCCCAGGCACGCCTGCTGCAGAGTATCGTCAATGAAGCGAACTACCTGAGCAGCATGAGCGACAACACCCTGCAGCTGCTACGCCTGGCTCAGCCGGGTCAGGCTTTGCAGCTCGGCTGGGAATCGCTGGAGGAGATCGTCGGTGCCGTGCTGGGCCGCGTGCGCCAGCACGATCCGGCGCGTCGCATTCGCTCGCGCGTGCCAGAAGGGTTGCCCCTGGTGCGGGCCGATGCCGTGCTGCTGTCCCAGTTGCTGACCAATCTGCTCGACAACGCGCTCAAGTACAGCGAGGGTGAAGTGGAGCTGTCGGTGGTGTCGCGCGATGGACGCGTGGATGTCTGTGTCAAGGACCGGGGCCCCGGCGTGCCCGAGGCCGAGCGCGAAGCCGTCTTCCTGCCCTATGTGCGTGGTGACCGCGCGGGTCGGCGCGGCACGGGCCTGGGGCTGGCGGTGTGTCGCGCCATCGCCCAGGCGCACGGGGCACAACTGTTGCTGCGTCCGCGTGCCGGTGGCGGCAGCTGCTTCTGCCTGCAACTGCCCGTCGAACCGCAACCCGCGACACCGGAGGCCGCATGAGCCCCGCCCGGCCGCCCGAAGGGGCTCGCACCGTAGTGCGCCGCACGGAGGTTTCTCCATGAACCTGCGCGTGCTGGTGGTCGAGGACGACCGCGAAATCCGCACCCTGGTGCAGTCTGCGCTGGCGGTCGAGGGTTTCGAGGTGCAGACGGCGGTGACGCTGAGCGAAGCTACCGCGCTTGTGCAGCACAGCCCGCCTGACCTCATCGTGCTCGACCTGGGCCTGCCCGACGGCGAGGGCCTGCAGCTGGTGCGCGAAGTGCGTCGCCAGTCCAGTGTCCCCATCGTCGTGGTCTCGGCGCGCCACCAGGAAGAACAGAAGATCGTGCTGCTCGACGCCGGCGCCGATGACTACCTGACCAAGCCCTTCAGCGTGGCCGAGCTGCTGGCGCGCATGCGTGTGGCATTGCGCCATCGCGGCACGGCCCTGGCGGCGGCAGTCACCGAACACGTGCTGGATGACCTGCGCATCGACCTGGCCACGCGCACTGTGACGCGTGATGGCCAGCCCGTGCATCTCACACCCACGGAGTTCAATCTTCTGGCCTGTCTGGTGCGCAGTGCCGGCCGGGTGGTGACACACCGCCAGCTGTTGGCCGACGTCTGGGGCCCGGAGTACACCGAGCACACGCACTACCTGCGCCTGTACATGGCACAGTTGCGCGCCAAGATCGAGCGCGACCCGGCCGAACCACGCCACCTGCTGACGGAAACCGGCGTGGGTTATCGGCTGGCCGACGAATGACGCGGCGCGTGCGCGCCATCCATATGCCTTCCTGATGCCCTTGCGGTGACAGTCGCACCCATGCTCACTCTGCATGGATGGATATGAATCAAACGACGCATGGCCGCGAAGGCCTCGCCGCCCTGACCCTGGGCGCGCTGGGCGTGGTGTACGGCGACATCGGCACCAGCCCGCTGTACACGATGAAGGAAGTTTTCGGACACGCCACCGGCATCCCGCTCGATGCCCCGCATCTCATAGGTGCGGTGTCGACCATCTTCTGGGGCCTGATGCTGGTGGTCACGCTCAAGTACGTGCTGCTGATCCTGCGCGCCGACAATCGCGGCGAGGGCGGCATCATGGCGCTCACTGCCCTGGCCGCCCATGCAGCGGGCAAGACCGCGCGGCGGCGCGTGGCTCTTTTGCTGACGGGCGTGATGGGCGCGGCGCTTTTCTATGGCGACAGCGTGATCACGCCGGCGATCTCGGTGCTCAGCGCGGTGGAAGGCCTGGAAGTGGTCACGCCCCTGCTCAAACCCTATGTGTTGCCGATTTCGGTGGCGGTGCTGGTGGCGCTGTTCGCGGTGCAGCGTTATGGCACGGGCCTGGTGGGCAAGCTCTTCGGGCCCGTCATCCTGCTGTGGTTCGGTGTGCTGGCCCTGACCGGCGTGCTGGAGATCCTGCGCGAGCCGGCGATCCTGGCCGCGCTCAATCCGCTGGAGGCCTTGGCCTTTCTGCGCACGCAGGGCTGGCATATGTTCGTGGCGCTGGGCGCCATCGTGCTGGCCTTCACCGGTGCCGAAGCGCTTTATGCCGACATGGGGCATTTCGGCAAGCGGCCCATCCAGCTGGCCTGGACCGGCCTGGTGCTGCCGGCGCTGGCGCTCAACTACATGGGGCAGGGCGCCTTGCTGATGCGTGACCCCTCGGCGCTGGACAACCCCTTCTATCGCCTGTTTCCCAGCGCATGGCTGATCCCGGCCGTGCTGCTGGCCACCCTGGCCACGGTGATTGCCTCGCAGGCCGTGATTTCGGGGGCCTATTCCATGACCAAGCAGGCCGTGCAACTGGGCCTGTTGCCGCGCCTTCAGGTGCATTACACGTCGGTCAAGGAAGCGGGGCAGATCTACATGCCCCAGGTCAACTGGCTGCTGCTGGCGGCCGTGTTGCTCGCGGTGGTGGGCTTCGGCAGCTCCTCCGCACTGGCCTCGGCCTACGGCATCGCGGTGACGGTGACCATGTTGATCACCACGGTGCTGACCTACTTCGTCATCCGCCACGCCTGGAACTACCCGCTGCCCCTGGCGCTGGCGGCCACCGGCGCCTTCCTGTTGCTCGACGCCATGCTCGTGGCCGCGTGCATGCTGAAGTTTGTGGACGGCGGCTGGTTCCCCCTGGTCGCGGGCGGGTTCATCTTCATCGGCATGGCCACCTGGCGGCGCGGGCGCGAGCTGCTGCTCGACAACATCCGCCAGGGGGACCCCGAGTTGCTGCCCTTTATCGGCGCCCTCTCGGCTGACCGCATGCACCGTGTGCCGCGTACCGCCGTGTATGCCGTGGCCAATCCGGATACCGTGCCTCAGGCCCTGATGCACAACCTCAAGCACAACCAGGTGCTGCACGAACGCAATGTGATCCTCACCGTGGTCTTCCACGACGTGCCCTGGATTCCCTTTCAGGAACGCGTGCAGGTCACAACACTGGCGCCTGGCTTCTGGCGGGTGCAGGTCAATTACGGTTTCCAGAACCAGCCGGACATCCCGAAGGCTCTGGAGTTGTGCCAGGCCCAGGGCCTGCCCATCAATCTGTTCGAGACGTCCTACTTCCTGAGCCGCGAGATCGTGGTGCCCACGCGCGGCGCAGGCATGGCGCGCTGGCGCGAGGCACTGTTTGCCCTCATGTCACGCAATGCCGGCAATGTGGCGGACTTCTTCCGCCTGCCGAACAACTGTGTGATCGAGCTGGGCACGCGGGTGCAGATCTGAGGTGAACAGAGCCCAGAGTCGTCTGGCGCAGCCTGATGGCTGCGCCAGACGGAGCCGGCTTCAGCGGCAGGTGTAGCTGCCGGCGTCCCGGGCCGGGCCTGTGCCGTTCCAGCTGATCTTCTTCGGGTACAGACAGGCCGGGTAGCTGGTGCTCTTGTCGCGCGACTGGATGACGATGCTCTCGGGCGCGGTGCCGCGCTCGACCCAGTCCACCAGCGCGCTGAACATCGTGTCCTGCTCACGCGTGGGGTTCTGGTTGCTGTTGCCCGGCAGCATGGGCATGGGCACGGTGTTGTTGACGTTGCCCACGGTCCAGGCGCGGCCCTGGGAGCTGTGCGCCATGCCGGGCAGGTTGTACATGCGCAGGAACTGCTGTGCCTGCGCCTCACCACCGACCACGGCCTTGACGCGCTCGTAGTAGTGGATGGCGCCCTGCGCCGGAATCACGTCTTCGGCCAGGCCGTTCCACAGGATCATCTTGCGCTTCAGGCTGGCGAACTTTGTCGCCGCCGCGGCGTTGTCGGTCTGGTAGTCGCGCAGCAGGGGCTGGTCCAGGCCCTGGCTGAGGGCCTGGGCGTAGCTTGTATAGGTGAGTTCCTGCCAACGGTTGCGCACCGGGGTAGAGGTGTTGCGGGTCGCCATGCCCGAAACCACAGCCGCATCGGCCGCATAACGCACATCACGCAGGGCCAGCGTCAGCATGTCGGTGCTGGCACGTGTGATCTGCCCGCCGAAGTTGGAGCCACGCGTCAGGCTCCACCATAGCTGCTTGCTGCCACGCACCTGGCCGCTGCGGCCGGCTTCGGTCTGCTGCGGGTCGTAGCTGCCGTCGGTGGTCGGGCCGTACCAGATCTTGTTGAGGGCCACCGCTTCCTTGGCGTTCATGCAGGTCGCGGCATCGGCATTGCTGCCCGTGACACCCGTGCCTGCCACACCGGTGCACAGCGCGCCCGCGTCACGCAGCGGGTCGTAGCTGCAGGCAAAAGGGTCGAGCAGGAAACCGAGTTTTTCCTTGTCGCAGGCGGTTACGGCACGGGCGTTGACCGCCGCTACCTTGCGCGCAAAGGCTTCGGCCTGTGCTTTGTCCAGTGCCGTGAAACCCAGCTCGCTTTTCATCACCACCTGGGGGTAGAGGCTGGTCAGGCCGAAGCTCGGCGCGTTGATGGCAGGCTGGCCGATCAGGTAGCCGTCGTAGAGCTCGGGGTGCTTCTGCGCCATCTGCAGGCCCTGGCGGCCACCTTGCGAGTGGCCGTCGTAATAGCTGTAGCGCGGCGCGCGGCCGTAGTACAGGTCCACCAGCGCGCGCGTCTTGAGCGCCTGCTGCAGGATGGAGCGGTAGGACATGTCGTTCAGGCTGGGCTCGTTGACCTGGCCGTTGGAGAGGAAGGTGAAGGACGGGTCCTGGTAGGCCGGCTGGCCGCCGTCGTGGGTGCCGGTGGCGTAACCCATATTGGCGTTGACGATGGCGGGCAGCTTGCTGCCGATCTTCTGCGGATCACGGTGGCCGCCGCCCACCCAGCCGCCGCCGCCGTAGTTGCGGATGCGCTCGTTCCAGCTCGCGTGTGCGGGCAGCCAGATCTCCATGCCGATGCCTTCGGTGTAGGAGGGCGCGCTGCGGTCCTTTTCAACTTCAGTCGAACCCGGGCCGACCAGCAGCTTGACCAGACACATGTCCACCGCAGTCGTGACCGCCTGCGGCGAATCCACGGCCACGATGGCCGTACCCTTGGGGATGGCGCGCACCGACACGACGCGGGTCTGGGCGTCGGGCTGGTAGGCGGCCTTGAGACCATCGTCACAGGCCAGGGGTCGGGGCGTGGGGCTGAGACCGGCGCAGCCGGCCAGGAGAGCGGCCACAGTCAGGCCGCCCAGGGTCATGGGCATGGTTTTCATCTCGTCTCCTCTTTGTTGTCGTCGAAAAAACGCAGGTCTCAGCGTGCGCGCAGCCTGAGCTGGTTGGGCAGGGGCAGCGAGCGGCGCAGGATATCGTCGGCCAGCCAGAGCGCCGACTTGCGGGCGCGCTCGGCCACCATGGGCAGGGGCATCTGCACGAAGTCGTCGTTGAAGACTTCGAAGCTGTAGTCGCCGGCATAACCGAGCCGGTCGAGCTTCTGTACCAGGTCGATGAGTTCTTCGGTGTGCACGCCTTCGCGCGGAAACACGCGGTAGGTGCGGGCCGTGGCCATGCGCTCCTCGAAGGTGGGCGTTTCCCGCCACATGAAGTCGGAGAGCTGGACCAGGAAGATCTTGGCCGGGTCCAGGTCCAGGATCGCGTCCAGCGGTGTCTTGGCGGCCAGGATGTGGTACGAGTCGATGCAGACGCCCAGGTTGGGCGCGTCGGCGCGATTGACCACGTCCCAGGCCGTGGTGTATTCGTTGATGGTGCGGCCCCAGGACAGGCCTTCGTAGGCGATGCGGATGCCAAAGGGAACAGCCAGCATGGCCAGCTTGCGCAGGTCGCGCGCGATGTGGTCCAGGTCCTGCGAGGCGTGGGCCGAGGTGGAGGAGCAGGCCAGCAGCACGTCGCATCCGAGTTCGGCGCACATCTCCAGCATGGTCTTGGCGATGTCGACCTTGTACTCGTGAAGGTGGCCGCTCAGACCCTCGAAGTCGCGCAGCACCTGGAAACCCGTGCCGCGCAGCCCGCTCTCACGCACTTCCTGTGCGGCAGCTTTCCAGCCGCCGGGGTGGCCCACCAGGTCATTGGCCTTGAGCATGACCTGGCTGAAGCCGGCGTCTTTCATGGCCTGGAGCTTGGCCTGCAAGGGGCCGGCCAGGGTGATGGTGTCCATCCCGAAACCGCGGATGGCCTCTTCCATGCTGCGCCGGTCGTTCATGCCGGCTCCGCCGCGGAGTGCACGAGTTCGAACACCACGCTGCCCAGATAGGTCTTGCTGATCGCGCCGCGTTGCCCGCTGTGGGTGGCCGGGCTCTCGACGAACTCGACGCCGCGGGCGCGCAAGGCCTGCACCGCGGCCAGCACGTCCGGCACACCCAGGCCGATGCGCTGCAGCTGTTCACGCGGATCGGGGGCGTCCACCGCCGGTTCCACCAGCTGGATCATGAAGGACTGGCCGGTGTGCAGCGCGGGCGTGCGCATGAGCTTGCCCGAGGGCATGATGCCGAAACGCTGCTCGTCGGGGATCAGCGTGGCGCCCAGCAGGGTCTGGTAGAACTCGATCCAGTCGTAGCTGCGCCCGATGCCGATGTACTGGACGATGCCGAAGAAATTCAACCCGGCCAGCACGGGTGGCTGGGCCACCGCGCCGGGAATCGGGATGAAGTCGACGTCGTAGATCGAGAAGTCCTGGTAACGGTCGATCAGGTAGATGCGGCTGCCGCCCACGCCGTGGATGGCGGGGATGTTGAGTTCCATCGCATCGGGGTGGCTGGGCACTTCCCAGCCGCCGCGCTCCAGCACGTAGTCGCGCGCGGCGCGCGCACTGCGCACCCGCAGCGCGATGGCGCTGATGCTGGGGTGGTCGGCACCATGGCTCGCGCCCAGTGCGTCCAGCGGGTGGGCGTTGACCACGATGTTCAGCGGGCCCTGGCGGTAGAGCGTGACCTCGCGCGAGCGGTGGCGCGCCACGGGCCGGAAGCCCATCATCTCCAGCACCTGGCCCAGGGCCTGGGGCTTGAGCGTGGCGTACTCGATGAATTCGATGCCGTCCAGGCCGATGGGGTTGGAGACATCGCTGAAAGAATCCTGCAGCGGTTCGCGCGCATGTTCGGGGTTTAGCAACAGGTCGCTCATGGGCTTCTCCGGCAGGGGTGTGGGGGGCTGGTCAGTTGTGCAAGCGGGCCACGGTGCGCAGCTGGTCGGCCGTCGCGGTCGGGTAGCCGAAAAATTCCAGATAGGCCGGGATCATCTCGAACAGCATGTCCGAACCGATCTGGACGCGGCAGCCGCGCGCCTGCGCGGCACTGAGGAAGGCGGTCATCTCGGTGCGCATGACGACTTCGCCGACGAAGGTCTGGGGCGACAGGCGCTCCACATCCACGGGCAGCGGATCACCCGGGTTCATGCCCAGCGGTGTGCCGTTGACGACCAGGTCGAACCCGGCGGGGTCCTTGCTGCCGGTCGTGACCTTGAGTTGCGGGTACTCGGTGCACAGGCGCTGGGCCAGGGCCAAGGCGGAAGCGTCCTGCACGTCGAAAAGTGCGAGTTCGGCCACATCGGCAGCGGCCAGCGAAGCCGCAATGGCCGAACCCACGCCGCCGCAGCCGACCACCAGAGCCCGCGCGCCGGCCAGGACCAGGCCCTTGCGACGCACGCCGCGCACAAAACCTTCGCCGTCGAACATGTCACCGACCAGGCGACCATCCGGCAGGCGCTTGACGGCATTGCAGGCGCCGGCCACGCGCGCGGTGCGCGTGACCTCGTCCAGCAGGCCCACGGTGCTCACCTTGTGCGGCATCGTGATCAGCGCGCCCCGGATGTTCTCCAGGCGAAAGAGGTTACGCAGCACCTCGGCAAACGCATCCGGCTTGCAGCCCATGGGCACCACCACCGCATTGACCCCGACCGATTCGAAGTAGGGGTTGTAGATCAGGGGTGCCTTGAAGGCGTGCGTGGGGAAACCCAGATGGGCGATCAGCTCCGTATCGCCGTTGATCAGGGTGCCCTGGAAAGCTCGTGCGTTCATCGCGGTGCTGCGTTTCTCTTTACTTGCGGATGCGGGCGAGCTCGGCCATCATCGCGTTGACAGTCGCTTCACCCACGGTGGCGGAATGCTTGGCGATCACGGGTTTCATCTTTTCGCGCAGCTTGGCCACTTCGGCCGCCGGCAGTTCGGTGACCTGCATGCCGTTCTGCTTGAGCGTGGCCAGCAGGCTGCCGGCCAGGGCGCGCGACTGCTCGCGCTGGTACTTGATGGACTCGTTGACGGCGTCCTGCACGACCTTCTTCTCGTCGGCCGACAGACCGTCCCAGACCTTCTTGCTCATCACGATGGACTGCGGGTTGTACTGGTGGTTGCTCAGGACCAGGTGCTTCTGCACTTCATAGAGCTTGGCGCCATTGATGGTGGCGACCGGGTTTTCCTGGCCGTCCACGGCCTTCTGCTCCAGTGCGGCATACAGCTCAGGGAAGGGCAGCGGGGTGGGGTTGGCGCCCAGGGCGGAGACCCAGTCCACATTGATCGGGTTGGGGATCACGCGCAGCTTCAGGCCGGCAATGTCTTCCACCTTGTTGATGGGGCGCTTGCTGTTGCTGATGTGGCGGAAGCCCAGCTCGTAGTAACCCAGGCCGACCAGGCCCTTCTCTTCGAGCTTGGCGTGCAGGCTCTTGCCGAAGGAACCGTCGACCACAGCGTCGGCTTCGGCCGGGTTGGCGAAAAGGAAGGGGAAGTCATAGATGGCGAAGTCCTTCACCAGGCTGGCGAAGATGCCCGAGTTCATGGACGCCATCTCCAGCGTGCCGCCTTGCAGGGCCGACACATTGGCCTGGTCGCTGCCCAGGGCGCCGCCGGGATAGACGGTGACCTTGAGCTTGCCCCCGGACTTGGCTTCGACGATCTCGGCAAACTTGTCCATGCCCAGCACGATGGGGTGGCCCTTGGCGTTTTGATTGACGAACTTGAGGGTCTTGGTCTGGGCCTGGGCCAGGCCAAAGGCCGTGACACAGATGGCGGCTACCAGGGTCTTGAGGACGAGTCGTTTCATGGTTTGTCTCCGTGGATATCTGCGGGACGCCCTTGTAAGGAACGGCTGCGGTGGCGTGCCCTTGAACCGCAGTCGTGTGAAAACATCAATAGAACCAGCGCGCCGGCACCATCACCAGGGACGGGAACAACACCAGCAGGAACATCAGCGCGAACTGCGCCAGCATGAAGGGCCACACCCCCTTGGTGACCTCGTCCATGCTGATCTTGCCCACGCCGGCCACCGTGCTCAGCACGGTGCCCACCGGCGGGGTGATCAGCCCGATCGCGTTGTTGATCATGAAGAGCACGCCGAAGTACACGGGGTCGATGCCCGCGGCCTTGATCAGGGGCATGAACACCGGCGTGAGGATGACGATGGTGGGCGTCATGTCCATGGCCGTGCCCACCAGCATGGTGATCAGCATGATCACGATCAGCAGCAGCGTGGGCTGGTCCAGCAGGGGTTTGAGCAGCGCGATCAGTTCACCCGGCAGGTTGGCCACGGTGATCAGCCAGGCCGAGACCATGGCAGCGGCCACCAGGAACATGATCACGGCTGTGGTCTGGGCGGCGGCCAGGAACAGGCCGAAGAGCTGGTTGAGCTTGAGCTCCTTATAGACCAGGGTGGAGATCAGCAGGGCGTAGACGGCGGCGACCACGGCCGCTTCGGTCGGCGTGAAGACGCCGAACTTCAGCCCCACGATCACGATGACCGGCAGCCCCAGGGCCAGGGTGGCGTCCTTCAGGGCGCTGAGCACCTGCGCGCGGCTGGCGCGCGGCGTGAGCGTGGCGTCGCTCTTGCGCGAGAGCCACCACCAGGTCAGGGCCAGGGCAACGCCCAGCATGAGACCCGGCACGATGCCGGCGAGGAAGAGCTTGGAGATCGAGACATTGGCCGTCACCCCGAAGATGACAAAACCGATGCTGGGCGGGATGATGGGCGCGATGATGCTGCCTGCGGCGATCAGGCCGGCCGAGCGGGCCTTGTCGTAACCGGCGCGGTTCATGACGGGTAACAGCAGGGCGGCGAGGGCGGCGGCGTCGGCCACGGCGGAACCCGAGAGCGCGCCCATGATGACGGCCGCCATGATGCCCACGTAACCCAGGCCGCCGCGCAGGTGGCCCACCAGGGAGGTGGCAAAGGCCACGATGCGCTTGGACAGGCCGCCGGCGTTCATGATCTCCCCGGCCAGCATGAAGAAGGGCACGGCCAGCAGGGGGAAGCTGTTGGCGCCCTCGATCATGTTCTGCGCCAGGATCTGTGCGTCGAACATGTTCAGGTGCCACATCAGGGCAGCACCGGTGACCAGCAGCGAGAAGGCGATGGGCACGCCCAGGGCCATGGCGCCCAGCAGGGCGGCGAGGAAGATGGCGATGGTCATGTGCGTTCCTTGGCTTGTGCGGCTTCCGTGCCCGGGGCGACCGGGCTCAGGCCGTGCGGCATGTCGTCGGAGCCGACGATGCCGATCAGTTCCGCGTCGGGCAGCTGGCCGGTGAAGAACTTCCACAGTTCATGGGCGATGACCAGGGCGGCCAGCACCGAAAACAGCAGGCCTGAGCCATAGAGCCAGGCCATCGAGACTTCCATGACGGCGCTGGTGGACTGCAGGTTGATGATGGTCTGCTGGCGGGCGCCGTCGAACATGAACCAGCACATGGCCAGCATCAGCCCGTGCGCCAGCACGAAGCAGATCTTGCGGCCCACCGCCGGCAGGCGCGAGACCAGGGCGTCGGTGCCCAGGTGGGCGTGCTGGATCAGGCCGACCACGGCGCCCAGGAAAGTCATCCAGACGAAGAGCCAGCGCGACAGCTCTTCCGACATGGTGATGCTGGAGTTGAAACCGTAGCGCAGCACCACATTGCCGAAGACCATGAGCACCATCAGGCCCAGGCAGACGACCATCAGCAGACCGAAGGCGCGGCCGATGAGGTTGATGAAGGTTTGAATCACGAAGGTGTCTCCTTGTCCTTATTTTGTACGAACTGGTTAGTTTTTATTTAAGAGAAAACCCTGATCCCGGCGCTGTCGGGATGCTCCGATCTCAGATCTTGCGCACGAAGCGCACGATCATTTCCACCACGTTCTCGCGCCGCTGGGTGATGTAGGCGCGCGAGGTCATGTCCAGCTTGAAGATGATGCCGAAGGTGTGCCGGTTCGAGACGTTGAAGAAGCTCAAGGCCGAGATCGAGGCATGGATATCGACGGCATCCAGGCCCTTGCGGAACTGGCCGGCCTTGACGCCGCGTTCGTAGAGGTTGCGGATCGCGGCAATTGCCGGCACGTTGAGTTCCTGGATGCGCTGGCTCTGCGCCAGGTACTGGCCGCGGTGGATGTTCTCGGACATCACCAGGCGGATGTAGCTCTCGTGGTGCAGGTGGTGATCGAAGGTGAAGGCCACCAGGCGGCGCAGGCCCTCTTCGGGTTCCAGGTCCTGCAGCTTGAGTTCGGACTCGACGTCGCGCACCCGGCGGTAGGCTTCCTCCAGCACGGCCAGGTACAGGCCTTCCTTGCTGCCGAAGTAGTAATAGATCATGCGCTTGCTGGTGCGCGTGGCCTCGGCGATCTCGTCGATGCGCGCGCCCGCCAGGCCCTTCTCGCCGAACTCGGTCTCGGCCACCTGCAGGATGTTGGCCTTGGTGCGCTCGGGGTCGTTGGTGCGGCTGGTGGCTTTGCGGGCCGGCGCCGCAGCGCGGGCCGTTCGTGTCCGGGCCTTTTGTACTGGTTCGTTCATTCGCGAAGTATAGGCCGGCCCCGGGCCCGGCGGCAATGCCCGGCGCCGGCCATGGCCTCATGGACATGGCCAGCCCGTTTCAGGCGCGTGGCGCCTGTGCGTCACGGACCAGCTCGACCAGCGCGCGCAAGGCCGCTGTGTATGAGCGCCAGCCCAGTCCCTGCACCGTGGCCTTGACGGCCGGACTGATGATGGAGTGGCTGCGCCAGGGCTCGCGTGCAGCGATATTGCTCATGTGCACCTCGACCACCGGGAAGGGCATGGCCTTGATCGCGTCGTGCAGGCTCACGCCGTGCTGGGTGAGCCCGGCGGGGTTGAGCAGCGCACCGGCCGCGCTGTCGATGACCTCGTGCAGCTTGTCGACCAGGGCGCCTTCATGGTTGGACTGGAAGGTCACGAGCTGCACGCCCAGCTCTGCGGCAAGTGCACCCATGTAGTCGTTGATCTGGGCCAGCGTGGTCGTGCCATAGATGTGCGGCTCACGGCGGCCGAAGAGGTTCAGGTTGGGGCCGTGCAGCACCAGAAAGGTCGGCTGTGCGCTCATTTGCTCACCCGGGCCAGTTCGTCGCGGTACAGCTTCACGATGGCGGGGTCGTAGCTGGCCGCAAATTTCTCGGCCACCGGCGCCGCGACGGTGCGCATGCGCGCCTGCTCGGCCGGGCTGAGCTCGTTGTACAGCATGCCCTTGGCCTGCAGCTCGGCCACGGCTTTCTGTGCCGCGGCGCGGCTGACCTGGCGCTGGTAGGCGCGGGATTCGTTGGCCGCGTCGTTCATGATCTTCTGCTCGACCGGCGAAAGGCGGTCCCAGAAACGCTTGCTCACCAGCATGATGTTGGCCGCGTAGACGTGGTTGGTCGCGCTGACGTACTTGTTCACCTCATAGAACTTGTTGGAGAGGATCACGGCAAAGGGGTTCTCCTGGCCGTCCACCGCCTTGGCTTCCAGCGCACCGTAGAGCTCGGCAAAGGGCATGGGCACGGGGTTGGCCTTGAAGGCCTTGAAGGTCTCCAGGAACACCGGGTTGGGGATCACGCGCAGCTTCAGGCCGTCCAGGTCTTCGGGTTTGGTGATGGGGCGCTTGCTGTTGGTCACGTTGCGGAAACCCAGGTCCCAGTAGCCCAGGGCCACCAGGCCTTTTTCCGGCAGCCGGGCCAGCAGGGCCTGGCCGAAGGGGCCGTCGAGCAGGGCGTCGGCCTGGGTGAAGTTGCTGACGGCAAAGGGAAAGTCGACGAGGCCGAACTCCTTGACGATGCCCGCCAGCGAGGTGGTGGCCGGGGCCGACATCTCCTGCACGCCGCCTTGTAGGGCGGACTGCTGCTGCATCTCGTTGCCCAGCTGCGAGGCGGGGAACTCCTGCACCTTGAGCTTGCCGCCGCTCTTGGCCGCCAGCAGCTCGGCGAAGCGTTTCACGCCCAGGCTGACCGGGTGATCGGCATTGTTCAGATGGCCGAACTTGATCACGCGGTCCTGGATGTCTTGTGCCGAAGTGCTCGCTGCTGCCAGTGTGAGCGCGACGCCGATCAGGCCGGTCATGAGTTTCTGTTTCACGTGTGTCTCCTGTAGGAATGGGGCCACCCGTCGCTGCGGGTGTGTCGTCATGGTAGAAAGCCGTTTTGAATCCCGTTCCAGACAGGAATCCCGTTTCACCATGTCAAATGACACCGGACGCTTGGCCGTCGGCGCGGTCGATCGCGCCCTGCTCATCCTGGAAACCCTGGCGGCCCAGCCTGAGGGGCTGGCCCTGGCCGCGCTGGCCGACGACCTGGCCCTGCCGCGCAGCGCCTGCCATCGCCTGCTGCAGGAACTGGTGCGCTGCGGTTATGTGCGCCAGCTGCGCGAGCAGGGTGAGTACGCGCTGACGACCAAGCTGCCGGCCCTGGGGCTGAGCTTCCTTGGCAGCTCAGGCATCGTCGACCTGGCCCAGCCCGTCATCGACCGGCTGGCCGCCATCTCGGGTGAACTGGTGCGCCTGGCCCTGGTGGACGGCGACCGGCTCACCTTCGTGGCCAAGGCGCAGGGCGCGCGTGCGGGCCTGCGTTACGACCCGGACATGGGCATGGCCGTGCCCCTGTCCTGCAGCGCGGGCGGGCACGCCTGGCTCATGACCCTCAGTGAAGAGCGCGCCACGGCCCTGGTGGCGGCGCAAGGCTTCGCCAACCCCAAACAATATGGCCCGAAGGCGCCCACCACCTACAAGGCCCTCATGAAGATCCTGGACGAAGACCGGCGCCGTGGTTACAGCCTGATCGTCGAGTCTTACGCGCCGGGCATGACGGCCATGGCCGCGCCCATCCTGCGCCGTGGCGCGCAGGCCGTGGGGGTGATCACCATCGCCGGGCCTTTGCAGCGGCTCACGCTGCAGCGCATGCAGGAACTCGGCCCGGCGCTGCAGCAGGCCGCAGCCGACCTGGCGCTGGTCAGCGCGTCCTCGCCCTTGTTTGCGCGCAGCGGCCGACTGAGCTGATCAGCCGCACTGCCCCACGTAGCCGCAGGCGGTGCAGAAGTCGCAGCCGTCCTTCTTGATCACCGTGGGGTTGCCGCATTCGGGGCAGGTGCGCCCGGCCATGGCGGCGGGCTCCTCGCCTTCGGCGTGTTCGCCCGGGCTTTCCAGCACGCCCATCTCACGCAGCGGGAAACCCTCTTCGTCCAGCACGCCCAGCATGGCGTAGCGGTGGATGATGAGGCGTGCCATGTACGCGACGGTGGAGGGCCAGGTCTGCTGGCGGCGTTCGCCGTGCGGCAGGCCGGGCACGAAGGCCATGAACTGCCCCAGCGGCTCGGCGTAGTTGAGCAGCTTGCGCAGCTTCATGCCGATCCAGGCCGGGTCGACCACGCGCATGTCCAGCGAGAGGATGCGCGCCAGCCCGTCGAGCGCGCGCGGGTAGTTGCCCGAGAAGCCCACCGCGCACGGCCGCGTGACGCTGCCGCCTTCGGGCGCGGGCAGGGTGACCTCCTTGAGCGTGAGCGTGAAGGCCTCGCCCGTGGCCGGGTTGTCGATGTCCACCGCCCAGGCCAGCGTGCCCGAGGGGCCGGTCAGCGGCTCCTCGCGGCTGAACATGGCGTCCAGCACCGGCGTGGCCGGTGCCTGCGCGCGTTCGCGCCACACGCCCAGCTGCTCGCAGCGCCAGCGGATCACCGCGGCTGTTGCGGCCACCACGCCGGGGAAGAGGCGGCGCTCGCCGTGCGGTGGGAAGGGCATCTCGAAGGAGCGCTCCTCGGCCACCGTGGCCAGCGCATCGAGCTTGAGGCGCAGCCAGGCCGGGTCGTTGGAGCGCAGGTCCATGGACAGGGTCTTGGCCAGCGCACCCAGGCCACGCGGCTGCTCTGCGCCGTTGACCCAGACCTCGAAGGGCTGGGGTGGCCCGCCTTCCTCCCCCGGCAGTTCACCCACGAAGAGCGCGAACTCGCCGTAGGGGTGGTGCACCATGAAACTCCA
>JAXMMJ010000001.1:0-44118 GCA_034366585.1 Hylemonella sp. | reverse complement strand
TGGCCCTGGCCCTGGCCGAGGAGGCCGACGCTGGCGTGCAGACCGGCCCGGTGGCGCTGGACGAGCTGGTGCGCGACACGGTGCTGCGCTACCTGCCGCGCGCCGATGCGGCCAGCGTGGACCTGGGCGTGCAGGGCCTGGACCAGCCCGTGCAGGTGGCCGGAAACGTCGGGCTGATCGAAGGCATCCTGGGCAACCTGCTGGACAACGCCTTGCGTTACGGGCGCGCGCCGGCCGGCCAGGCCAGCACCTTGACCGTGGAGCTGGCGCGCGAGGGCGATCGCGTCCGGCTCTCGGTGATCGACAACGGACCCGGCCTGACAGCACAGGAGCGCCAGCACCTGATGCAGCGCGGCGTGCGCGGCCCGCATGCCGAGCGCCTGGGCCAGGGCGCGGGCCTGGGCCTGGCCATCGTGGCCAAGTTCGCCCTGCTGATGCAGGCGCAGTTCGAACTCGGCGACGCGCCGGGAGGCCACGGCCTGTGCGCCAGTGTGCTGTTCCAGGCCCGGCCGGCGGCGTGACGTCCTAGAAGCGCGTGCCGAAGGCCAGGCGCCACATGTCCTGTGGCGTGAAGTTGACCTTCGGGTCATAGCTCAGGCGCATGAACCAGCGCGGCCAGTCATAGGCCACCGACAGGCCGCTGCGCTCGATCATTTCGTCTTCCACCAGCCCGCGCTTGAACAGCAGGTCCACGGTCAGCCGGTGCCCGTCGGACAGGGGCGTGCGCCAGACCAGGTGCAGATGCTGCTGGTCGGGGTTGAGCCGGTTGTCGCGCACATAAAGCACGCCCAGCGAATGGCCCTCGGCCCAGCGGTAACCGCCGCTCAGGCTGTAGGCGTCGTTGGGGTCGAAGTTCAGGTTGACCGTTTCACGTTGGTTGGTGCGTCCGAAACCGGCACCGACATACCAGTCCTCGCCGGTTTCCAGCCCTACGCTGCCGTTGAGGGCGCCGCCGGTGGCCAGCTGCGCCGAGGGCTGGATGCGCACGGCCCCGACCGACCAGGTGCGGTCCCAGCCGACACGGTCCTGGATCAGTTCGCGGGCTGGCGCCACATAACGACCGATCCAGACCGAGCCCAGCCCGGAGCTGTGGCGCAGGTTGATATCGGTCGAGTCGTTGCTCGCAGCGCCGCCACCGCTGGACTGGTACAGGCCGGCGGTCAGCTTGAAGGCGGGGGACGCGGCCTTGTCGCTGTCCTGCGCCATGGCCGCGGGCACGGCGAGACCCAGCCAGGCTGCGGTCAGGATCCGGAAGCAATGAAGCTGCAAAGGGGTACTCCAAGAATGCCTGCATGAAGTTTGCCATGCGGGTGTCATGGTTCCGCCACGGGGCCCTCATACAATACGCGCTATCTCACCCTCCAGCGCCGTGCCCTTCCCCCGATTTCCCTTTTCCGTCGTGTTGGTGGCCAGTCTGCTGCCATGGGCCGCGCTGGGGCAGACACAGGCTGTCGACCTCGAGCCAGCGGTCTGGGACCTGCGATTCCAGTCGACGTACATCTGGCAGTACAAGCCTGGTTTCAATGCGGCCTACTCCGGCGCCAACAGTCTGACGGCGGGTCGCGAGTACAGCACCACGTTCAGCGCCACGGCCTACCTGGGTTTTCGGCCCTGGGCCGGCGGCGAGATCTATTTCAATCCCGAGTTCTCCCAGGGGCATGCCTTTTCCCAGCTGACCGGCCTGGGCGGTTTCACCAATGGCGAGGTGACCCGGGCTTCCAGCGACAGCCTGCAGTACTACCGCCAGCGCCTGTTTCTGCGCCAGACCTGGGGAGGCGGTGGCGGCAACGAGGTGCGCGAGGCCGATCTCAACCAGCTGGCCGGCGCGGTGGATCGCAACCGCGTGGTACTGACGGCTGGCAACTTCTCGGTCCTGGATGTCTTTGACAACAATGCCTATGCCAAGGACTCGCGTCGCCAGTTCATGAACTGGAGCGGCATGACACATGCCTCCTACGACTACGCCGCCGACGCGCGTGGTTTCGGCTGGGGTGCTGCGCTGGAGTGGTATCAAGACAACTGGGTGCTGCGGCTGGGTCGCATGACCGGCCCGGTCACCCCCAATGATTTGCCGGTGGACTTCGATATCCTGAACCACTACGGCGACCAGATCGAAGTGGAGCGCGGACACCAGCTGGGGACGCTGCCGGGCAAGGTGCGCGTGCTGCTCTGGCGTAACCGCGCCGTCCTCGCGCGTTACCAGGATGCCATCGACTGGGGCCGGGCGAACAACCGCGCGCCGGATATCTTCCAGGTGCGCAATGGCGAGCAATTCAAGACCGGCCTGGGCATCAATGTGGAACAGGCGCTGTCGTCCACGGCCGGCGTGTTCCTGCGCGCCATGCAGGCCGACGGGGGCACCGAAACCTACGCCTTCACAGAGGCCGATCAGTCATTCGCTGGCGGCCTGTCGCTGCAGGGGGCTGGATGGGGCCGTCCCCAGGACACGCTGGGCCTGATGCTGGCGCAAAATGGCCTGTCGGCCCAGCGCAGAGCCTATCTGGAGGCTGGCGGCATTTCCTTTTTCATCGGAGATGGTGCCTTGCGTTATCAGCCGGAGACCATTTTCGAGGTTTATTACAGCGTGGGCCTGGGGCGGCACGTCTTTCTGACCCTGGACTACCAGCGCATCCAGAATCCCGCCTACAACGCCGATCGCGGCCCTGCTGATTTCGCCGGTTTGCGTTTGCATACCGAGTTCTGATCCTTTCAACGGTTCACCACGGCACAGGTGAACCTTCAAGGATCGCCGGTCCAGATGGGCACCGGTTGCGCGTACGTCCCCGCTGGCAGTCCGGCTTGCGCTATTCTGTGATCCCCGGCCTCTTCCAGCTGGACGCCACGGCGGGGCAGCAGTAACCTGAGCGCCTGTTCGGAAACCGGATCATCAAGGAGACCCTGATGAAAGAACTTTGTGCCGTCCTGCTGGTGTGCTCGGCGGTGCCGGCCGCGGCCCTGGCGCAGACGGCGCCCGCGCTCAAGTCCGGCGAGCAGGTCTACCGTGAAACCTGCATGGCCTGCCATGGCCCCGGCGTCAATCCCGCCCTGCCGAATGTGCCGCGCATGGGCGACAAGAAGGCCTGGAGCAAGCTGATCGCGGAAGGCCAGCACGTGCTCACGGCGCACGCCTGGGTGGGTGTGCGGGCCATGCCGCCCAAGGGCGGGCGCCATGACCTGAGCCTGGAGGAATTTGCCCGTGCTACGGCCTGGATGGTGCGCGGGTCGGGCGGCAATTGGCAGGACCCGGATGCCCGCATGCTCGATCGCATCCTCGCCGAGGAAGCCGAGCGCATCCAGCAGCTGAAGAAGCAGCCCGCCAAGGGCTGAGAGCAAATTTCTCATGGCCGCTTTTTCCCCTCAGCCTCTGAGGCCCGTATGCGCCGAGCGCGCCAATACTTGATCTGGGGGCCGGGCGCACTGCTGCTGGTGCTGGCCGCTGCGCTGCTGGTCGTGCAGCGCTGGGTATCCACCGATGAATTCCGTCTGCGTGTCGAGCAGGAGGCCACGGCGGTGCTGGGTGTGCCGCTCAAGCTGGAGCGGGTGGGGCTCACGCTGTGGCCGCTGCCCGGCGTGGCGCTGGACGGCGTGGAGTTGCGCACGCGCCAGCCGCTGAAGGTGGCGCGCATCGAGTTGCGCCCGGCCTGGCTGCATCTGCTGATCGGCCGCGTTGCGATTTCCACCCTGGTGGTGCGGCGCGCCGTGCTGCCCCAGCAGGGCATCGACGCCTTGCTCGCTTCGCTGCAGAAGATCCGCCAGCGCGACAAGTCGCCGCAGACTGCGTCCTCGCTGCAGCTGCTGCCGCGGCGCACCGTGCTGGACGAGCTGAGCTGGGTCGATGCCCGGGGCCAGGCCATCGTGATCCAGGCCGAGGCCCGGCTCGACAGCGATGCCCTGCCCGAGCGGCTGGAACTGGATGTCCTGCACGGGCGCCTGCAGGGCACGCGCCTGGACCTGCGCCGCAGCGATGAACTGGCCTGGGAGGTTCTGCTCCAGGTGGCTGGCGGCACGGTGCAGGGACGCGTGGAGGTGCAGACCGTGGGTGAGGCCGGCGCCGAGTTCGTGCTCAAGGGCCAGTTGCAGACGCGCGACGTCGAGCTCTCGCAGCTCACGGCACCCGAGCCGACCGAGGCCGTGCGCGCCAGCCAGCCCCTGAGCGGCCGGCTGGAGGCTAGCACCACGCTGAACGCGCGGGCGCGCCAGCCCTCGGCGCTGCTCGATCTTTTGCAGACCCAATCGAGATTCACGGTGCGCAGCGGCGTGCTGCACGGCATCGATCTGGCCAAGGCGGTGCAGACGGTGGGCGTGAGCCGTGGCGGCAACACGCCGCTGGACACCTTATCCGGTCAGGTCACGACGCGCGGCAAGGCCATCGAGCTGCAGAACCTGGCGGCCAGCTCGGGCGCGCTCAGCGCCACCGGTCAGGTCAGCGTGTCCGCCACGCAGCAACTCAATGGGCGCGTGAACGTAGACCTGGGTGGCGCCGTGGGCGTGCCCTTGCTGGTGGGTGGCACGGTGGACGCGCCCGAGGTGTCGCTGACAGCGGGTGCCAAGATCGGTGCAGCCCTGGGGACCCTGCTGATGCCTGGTGTGGGCACGGGCGCCGGCGCATCGGTGGGCGGCAAGCTGGGCGAGCTGTTCAGCAAATAGCGGGCTCGCCCGGCGCGTTCAGGTCTTGTAGCCGGGGTCCAGCCGCTCGGCCTTGCGCAGCAGCGCGGGCCAGGCCAGGTTGGCGCCCTGGCCGGCGGTGGCGGTTTTCATCACACCGGCGATGCCCTGCAGGATCTTCGGGTCCACCATGACCAGCTCGCCACCGGCTTGCGCATCGATCTGGATGCGGCAGGTATTCTCGAAGATGTACATGTTGAGGAAGGCGTCAGCGATGGTCTTGCCCACCGTCAGCAGGCCGTGGTTGCGCAGCATCAGGTAGTTGGCCGTGCCCAGGTCGGCCTGCAGGCGCGGCTTCTCTTCATCACGCAGGGCCACGCCCTCGTAGGCGTGATAAGCCAGCGAGCCCAGCACGAAGGTGGACTGCTGGCTGATCGGCAGCACACCGCACTTCTGCGCGCTGACCGCCACGCCCGCGCGCGAATGCGTGTGCAGCACGCAACCCGCGTCTTCTCGCACGGCGTGGATGGCGCTGTGGATCACGAACCCTGCCGGGTTGACGGGGAAGGGCGAATCGCTGAGCTTCTTGCAGTCCTGGTCCACGCGCACCAGGCTGGAGGCCGTGATCTCGTCGAACATCAGGCCGTAGGGGTTGATCAGAAAATGGTGCTCGGGGCCGGGGATGCGCGCGCTGATGTGGGTGAACACCAGGTCGCTCCAGCCGTAGGCGGCCACGAGACGGTAGGCCGCGGCGAGGTCGCAGCGCAGCTGCCACTCCTGTTCGCTGACGACTTCTTTCAGGGAGGGGATGTGCATGGGGTCTCCTTGCGGGTGGGGCCGATGCCGCACTGTCCACCATGCCGGCGCAACGATCAACGTTGCGGGGTCACGTGGGCGACGCGGCGCGGAATTCGCTGGGGCTCTTGCCCGTGTGTTCGCGGAACACACGGCTGAAGTGCGAGGGGCTGTTGAAACCCCAGGACAGGGCGATGTCGGTGATCGGGCGGGTTTGCGCCATGGGGTGCTGCAGTTCGCGGATGCAGGCCTCCAGGCGCAGGCCCTGGATGTAGCTGGCCAGGGTCTGGTCTTCCTCCGCGAAGGCGTTGTAGAGATGGCGCTTGCTGCAGTTCAGGGCCACGGCAATCTGGTCCACCGTCAGGTCGGGGTCGCGCAGGTGCAGGGCGACGTAACCGCGGATACGGTCTTTCAGCGCCTCGCGCTGCGTCAGCTGCGTTTCCTGGCCCGAGAGCTCGATCAGGGACAGGCGCACCAGCTGGGCGATCAACTCGCCGGCGCCGCGGGCGGCATCGGCGCTCATGTGCGGCAGCTCCTGGAAGGTGCTGCGCATGGTGGACAGCGCCACGCGCGCGATGCCGCTGGCCCCGCCCACCGGGCGCGCCATCAGGTTCTCCAGGCGCAGGCCGCGCTCGATCATCTGCGCCTTCGGGACCATCACGATCAGGTGCTCGACGCGTTCCGGGTTGGCCACCGAGTAGCTGCCGGTGGTGTCGTAGATGGTCCAGGCGCCGGGGGTCACCCAGGCCTGGCGGCCCATCTGCTCCACGCCCGCCGAGCCCTTCATGGGTGCGACGATCTTCAGGTAACCCTCGTCGCTGGCGCGCACCATGTCGCGGGTGCGCACCACGCGGTGGCGGTTGGCTTCGAGTTTGGTGAGGATGAGGTCGCCGGCGCGGGCCGAGGCCATGTGGCCGTCGAAGTCGGTATCGCCATAGAGATCGGACTCCAGCCCGCCGAACTGCTTCCAGATCCAGTCGCGCCAGACCGGCGCGCGGTCGGCGGGGGCGTAATCGTCGGTGGTGACGGCCGTGGCGTGGGTCATGCTGGCCGGATTATCGGCGCATCACTGCCCCGGGACAAACCCGATGCCTAGGGTTAACCCGGGTGTCCTTGCATGAACCGTCAACTACTTTGTGCACGTTCAGCAAAGCCGCAAGCCGCGGGGCTTTCTAGTATTGCTGTGCGATCCCGAAAAGCAAATCCAACGGAGACAACCATGGTTCAACAAACAAAACGTACCCTGCTCAAAGGCACTGCCGCTGCTGTCGGTGCTGCCACCTTTGCCCCGCATCTGTTCGCAGCCGCCCCGGTGCGTGTGGGTTATGCCATGGCCCGTACCGGCCCGTGGACCGGCGGTGCCCAGGTCAGCCAGGAGCCCAACTACCTGCTGTGGGCCGAGCAGCAGAACGCTGCGGGCGGCCTCAACGTCAAGGGCGAGAAGCGCCCGATCGAGCTGATCAGCTCCGACGACCGCAGCGACATCGAGACCTGCGTGCGCTCCTATGAAAAGCTCATGGGTTCCGACAAGGTCGACCTGGTGCTGCCGCCCTGGGGGTCGAATGCCAACTTCGCCGTGGCCCCGCTGGCCAACCGCTTCGGTTACCCCTTCCTGGCGCCCACGGCCCTGTCCAAGCGCCTGATCGAGATGAAGCTGCCCTACTTCTTCCTTTTGTTGCAACAGCCCAAGCCCATGTGCGAGGCCCTGGTTGATATGCTCAAGGCCAATGGCGCCAAGACCATCGCCGTCATCTATGTGGACGACCTGTTCGGCCTGGAGAACTACGCCGCGCTGAAAGTGGCGCTGCAGGGTTCGGGCATCAGCATGGTCGAAGACAAGAGCTACCCCGGCGGCGTCAAGGACCTGTCGCCCGTGCTGCGCTCCATGAAGGACAAGAACCCGGACGCCTTCGTCGGCTTCACCTACCCACCGGACACCATCCTGGCCAGCAAGCAGGCCAAGGAAATCGGCTTCAACCCCAAGTACTTCTACGCTTCGGTCGGCACCGCCTTCCAGCTCTACCGCAACGTCATGACACCCGCCGGCGCCGAGGGCGTGCTGGGCATGGGCTCCTGGAACAGCAAGACCAGCCCCGGCGCCAAGGCCTACTTCGACGCGCACACCAAGAAGTTCGGCGGCAAGGAACCCGACCGCTGGGCCAGCGGCGCCACCTGGGCCGGCCTGGAGATCCTGACCAATGCGGTCAAGACGCACGGCCTGGATCGCAAGGCCATCCGCGACTACGTGGCCAACACCACGCACAAGACCATCCTGGGCGACATCAAGTTCGTCGGCAGCGAGAACGTGGGCACCCCGGGCACCGTAGGCCAGTGGCAAAAGGGTGAGTTCGAGGTGGTGTGGCCGCAGAAGGTCGCCACCGCCAAGCTGGCCCCGAAACCCGCGTGGTGATTTCTTTCCTGACGGGCTTCTGACCCGTCCTTGTTCTCTTTTTCCGCCCGCTTCTGCTTAGGCAGGGGTGGGCGGAACCTTCTCAACATGTCTATTACTGCCTGGCTCGAACTGATCGCCTCCGGTCTCATCACCGGGGGCATCTATGCGCTGGTTGCCCTGGGGCTCAACCTCCAGTACGGCCTGATGCGCATCCTCAACATCGCCCACGGCGAGTTCCTCATGGTCGGCGCCTACCTGACCTGGCTGGTCCAGACGCAGTTCGGCATTTCACCCCTGCTCATGGTGCCCGTGGCTTTTCTCGTGCTGCTTGTGCTGGGTGTGGTGCTGCACTTCCTGTGCTTTCGCCGCCTGACCGCTACTTCGCCCAACCTTGACGTGTTCGAGGCGCGCGGCCTCATGGTCGCTTTCGGCCTGATGTTCCTGGTGCAGAACTTCGTGTCCTGGCTGTGGGGCGGGGACCTGCGCGGTTACGACTACCTGACCGAGCCCGTGAAGTTCGGCGAGGTGCAGTTCGCGGCCAACAAGCTGCTGGTCTTTGCCCTGGCCCTGCTGTTCTCGGGCGCGCTCATCGTGCTCCTGCGTATGACGCTGCTAGGCAAGGGCGTGCGCGCCCTCATGCAGTCGCCCATCGGCGCGCAGCTCATGGGCATCGATACCAAACGCCTGCACCCGCTGATGTTCGGCATCGGCCTGGGCCTCTCGGGCATCGCCGGCGCGCTCCTGTCCATGGCCTACACCATCACGCCCTATATGGGCCAGCCCTATACCGTGACGGCGCTGATCGTCATCACCCTGGGCGGTTTTGGCAGCATGAGCGGCGCGCTGCTCGGCGGCCTGTTCCTGGGCGTGATCGAGGCCCTGGGCATGCACTTCACCAACCCCTCGCTCAAGGCCCTGCTGTCCTACGCGGTGTTCATCGCCGTGCTGCTCTTGCGTCCTGAAGGTCTGTTTGCCCGTAAAGGAAGGAAAGCATGACCCCCACGCTTGTCACTTCGTGCACTGCGCTGCCCCCGGAGGGGGCGTTCAGTCCCTTGGGGCGGCCCTGCGGGACTGAAGCATGAATTCGCGCCAATTCCTCATCCGCGACCTGCTGGTGCTGCTGGCCTTTGCCGGTTGGTGCCTGGCCCTGCCGTTCTACGCCAGCGAGTTCGTCGTCTCCATGGCGCTGACCTGCCTGATGTACGTGGCCCTGTCTTCGAGCTGGGGCCTGTTCTGCGGCAGCACGCGTTACCTGTCCCTGGCCACCTCGGCCTTCTTCGGCATTGGGGCCTACACCAGCGCCATCCTGCTGGGCCAGTTCAGCTGGGTCGAGACCATCGCCATCGGCGCGGGTATCGCCGTGCTGGTGGCCATCGTCATGGGCGCGGCCGTGCTGCACCTGCGCGGCACCTACTTTGCCGTGCTGACCTTCGGCATGACCGAGCTGATCCTGCACGCCGTGACCTATTTCGAAAAGACGGTCACTGGCACCGTGGGGCGTGTGCTCACCGTCGTGCCCGAGCGCGACACCATCTACCTGACCATGCTGGCCCCGGCCCTGCTGGCGGTGACCACCTCCATCGTGGTGCGGCGCACACGCTTCGGCCTGGCCCTCATGGGCATCGGCGCGGACGAGCAGCGGGCCCAGACCCTGGGCGTGAACACGCGGCTGGTCAAGATCGCGGGTTTTGCCATCACCGCTGCCTTTGCCGGCGCGGTCGGTGCGGCGATGGCGGTGCGCTGGACCTACATCGACCCGCACACCGTGTTCAACCCCTTCATCGGTTTCCAGACCGTGCTGATCACGCTGATCGGCGGCGTGCTCACGCTCTGGGGGCCCTTGCTGGCCGCCATCATCTTCAGCGTGCTGGCCGAGTCGCTGCGCCTGCAGTTCCCGCAGATCTATCTGATGTCGCTGGGCTTGCTGCTCATCCTGTGCGTGCTGTACCTGCCGGGCGGCCTGGCCTCGCTGCGCTGGGAGACCTTCAAGGCTTGGTGGTACGACAGCCGCGACTGGGCGCGTGATATCAGGCGCGAACTCAGCGGCGAGAAGGAACGTGAGAAGCAGCGCGCCAAGCGCCGCGAGAAGGAGAGCCACTTTGTCTGAGCACATCACGCCTCTGCTGGAGGCGCACAACGTGACCGTGCGTTTCGGCGGCCTGGTGGCCGTGGACGCCGTCAGCGCCAGTTTTGCGCCCGGTGAACTGGTGGGCATCATCGGCCCCAACGGCGCCGGCAAGACCACCTTCTTCAATGCGATCTCCGGAGTACTTGTTCCCACCTCCGGTCGTCTGGTGTCTAATGGGCGCAATCTGACGGGGCGGGGCCCGCACCGGTTTGCCGCGCACGGCGTGGCGCGCACCTTCCAGACCCCGCGCGTCTTTCCCGACATGACGGTGGCGGCCAACATCGAATTCGGCCTCAAGTTCGCCGGGCGTCGCCGTCGCAAGTACGTTTTCTGGGGCGACGAGCTCGGTGTGCCCTGGGCGCTGCGTGATGCCATGAGCATCCTGCAACTGATCGGCCTCTCAAACCAGGCCGAGTTGCCGGCCGCGGCCATCACCCCTTCGCAGCAGCGCCTGCTGGAGATCGGCATGGCCCTTGCCACAAGGCCCAAGCTGCTGCTGCTCGACGAAGTGGCCGCCGGCCTGACCGAAGCCGAGATCGAGGAGATGGCCCGCCTGATCCGCCGCCTGCGCGACGAGCTGGACCTGACCGTGATCTGGATCGAGCACGCCGTGACGACCCTGCTGCGCCATGTGGAGCGTGTCATCGTGCTGCACCAGGGCCGCAAGATTGCCGACGACACGCCGCGCAACGTGGTGCGCAACCCCGAGGTCATCGAAGCGTATCTGGGTGACGAGATGGCCGAAACCTCAACCGACGACGAAGAGGTGGCCGCATGATGTGGTACCGCGACACCCCCTTTGTGTTGGGCGACGACAAGCACGCCCATCTGCAGGCACGAGGCCTGAGCGCTGGCTACGGCGCCTTCCTCGTGCTGCGTGATCTGCGTTTCGAGGTCAAGCCCGGCCTGACCGTGATCCTCGGCCCCAACGGCGCCGGCAAGACCACGCTGCTCAAGGCCCTGATGGGCCTGATCCCGCGCCAGGGCATGGTGCTGCTTGATGGCGAGGACCTACCCGAGAAGACCCATGAAATCGTGCGCAGCGGCGTGACCCTGGTGGCCGAGGGCCGGCAGCTCTTCCCGCAGATGAGCGTGCTGGAGAACCTGGAGCTCGGTGGCTGGCTGGTGAACCGGGCCGAGCGCGCGCGTCGTTTGGAACAGGTGCTGGGCGATTTCCCCAAGCTGCGTGAGCGTATCCACCAGCTCGCTGGCACCATGAGTGGGGGTGAGCAGCAGATGGTGGCCGTTGCCCGCGCCATGATGAGTGCGCCACGCCTGCTGATGCTGGACGAGCCCTCGCTGGGCCTGGCGCCGCGCATGGTGGACGAGCTGCTGGCCATCGCCCGTCGCATCGCCGATGCCGGCACGACTGTGCTCATGGTGGAGCAGAACGTGAAGAAAGCACTGGCCGTGGCTGACCGCGGTTATGTGCTGGAGCGCGGCACGCTGGTGGCCAGCGGCCCGGCGCGCCTGCTGGAGCGTTCCAACGTCGTGCGCGAAGCCTACCTTGGCGCCGACGCCGCCGACCAGACCACCGCGGCTGATGCGGTGCAGCGTCGCCGCAAGAACACCACTGTTTAACGAATCGATTTCCTCAAGGAGAAAACCATGTCCGATATGTCCATGCTCATCAACGGCCTCAAGGTGACGGCCGAGCGCGGCGCCACCTTCGAACGCCGCAACCCGCTCGATGGCAGCGTGGCTTCCCGTGCGCCCGCGGCTTCTCCGGCCGATGCCGTGATGGCCGTCGAAGCCGCCGCCGAAGCCTTCAAGACCTGGAGCCAGACCGGTCCCAGCGAGCGCCGCATGTTGTTGCTCAAGGCCGCCGACGCGCTGGAGGCCAAGACGCTGCAGTTCATCGAGGCCGTTGCCGCCGAAACCGGCGCCTCCGGCCAGTGGGCCGGCTTCAATGTGTTCCTGGCCGCAGGCATGATCCGCGAGGCAGCGGCGCTGACCACCCAGGTGGCCGGCGAGGTGATCCCCTCGGACATTCCGGGTTCGCTGGCCATGGCGGTGCGCCAGCCCGCCGGCGTGGTGCTTGGCATTGCGCCCTGGAACGCACCCGTCATCCTGGGCGTGCGTGCCATCTGTGTGCCCCTCGCCTGCGGCAACACCGTGGTGATGAAGGGCTCGGAGAACTGCCCGCGCACGCACCAGCTCATCATCGAAGCTTTCCAGGACGCAGGTTTTCCGCCTGGCGTGGTGAACTACATCACCAATGCCCCGGCCGATGCCGGCCTGGTGGTGGAAGCCATGGTGGCGCATCCGGCGGTGCGCCGTGTGAATTTCACCGGCTCCACGCGCGTGGGCAAGATCATCGCCATGACCTGCGCCAAGTACCTCAAGCCCGTGGTGCTGGAGCTGGGTGGCAAGGCGCCCATGGTGATCCTGGATGACGCCGACATCGACGACGCTGTCAACGGCGCGGCCTTCGGCTGTTTTGCCAACAGCGGCCAGATCTGCATGAGCACCGAGCGCATCATCGTGGACCAGAAGATCGCCGACGCCTTCGTCAAGAAGTTCGTCGAGAAGGCCAAGGCCCTGCCCCTGGGTGACCCGCGCAAGCCCGAGCCCGTGGTGCTGGGTTCTGTCATCGGCATGAGCACTGTAGAGCACTGCAATGCCTTGATCGACGACGCGCTGGCCAAGGGCGCCAAGCTGCTGTGCGGCGGCAAGGCCACCACCACGCTGATGCCCGCCACCATCCTGGACCACGTGACCCCGGCCATGAAGATCTACCACGAGGAGAGTTTCGGCCCCGTCAAGCCCATCGTGCGCGTCAACGGCGTGGAAGAAGCCGTGGCCTGCGCCAACGACAACGAGTACGGCCTGTCGGCTGCTGTCTTCGGCGGCGACATCGCCCGCGCCTTCAACGTGGCGCGTCGCATCGACTCCGGCATCTGCCACGTCAACGGCCCCACCGTGCACGACGAGGCGCAGATGCCCTTCGGCGGCGTCAAGGGTTCGGGCATCGGCCGCTTCGGCGGCAAGGCCGGCATCCACGAGTTCACCGAACTGCGCTGGATCACGATGCAGACCACGCCCCGCCATTACCCCTTCTAAGAAGAACAAGACCGAAGAACAACAAGAAGCTTCTTCGACTCCGCCGCGCCCGCCTGTTTCAGGTCGGCGCGGTTTCTTTTTCCAGTCGCTGCAGATAGTGCAGGGCCTGTTCGGCCGAGTCGCCGCACATGGCCGGCGAGGGTGCCAGGCTGGCGCAGACTTTGGGCCGTTCGGGCTGGCCGAAGATGAGGCAGCGGTTGACCGCGTCCAGCTGCACGCAGCGCACGCCGGCCGGCTTGCCCTGCGGCATGCCGGGGATGGGGCTGGAAATGGAGGGCGCGATGCAGCAGGCAGCGCAGCCGGGGCGGCAGTTCATGCCGGCTATTGTCCCAGGGATAGAGCCCGCGCAGCTCGCGTGCGTGCAGGATGCGCTTGCAGGCCACGATGAAGGTGGCGGTGCGCAGGCTCACGCGGTTGTCCTGTGCCACCTGCCAGATGACGGCGAAGGCTTCTTTCATGATGCGCACCAGTCGTGCGTTGATCTCGTCCTCGCTCCAGAAGAAGCTGGAGAAATCCTGCACCCATTCGAAGTAGCTCACCGTCACACCACCCGCGTTGGCAATCACGTCGGGCACCACCAGTACCCCGCGCTCCTGCAGGATGTCATCGGCCTCGGGTGTGGTGGGGCCGTTGGCGCCCTCGATCACCATGCGGGCGGTGATCAGCCCGGCGTTGGCCGCCGTGATCTGGCCTTCGAGCGCGGCGGGGATCAGGATGTCGCAGGGCACTTGCCAGAAGGCCGCGGCGGCCAGCGGCTCGGCAGATGCAAAGCCGGTCACGCTGCCGGTGAGCTGCACATGCTTGCCCAGGGCGACCAGGTCCAGCCCCGCTTCGCGGTAGACCGTGCCCGCGTGGTCTTGCACCGCTACGATGCGGGCGCCCGCTTCGGCAAACAGCTTCGCCGAGACGCTGCCCACATTGCCGAAGCCCTGCACGGCCACGCGTGCGCCCGCGATCTTCAGGCCGATCTGTTGCGCCGCCTCTGCACCCACGGTGTAGACGCCACGCCCGGTGGCCTCGCGGCGTCCGAGCGAACCGCCCAGGGCCAGGGGTTTGCCGGTGACCACGCCCGTGGCGGTCTCGCCCACGTTCATGGAGTAGGTGTCCATCATCCAGGCCATGATCTGTTCGTTGGTGTTCACGTCCGGCGCCGGGATGTCCTTGCTCGGGCCGATGATGATGCCGATCTCGCTGGTGTAGCGGCGCGTGACACGCTCCAGCTCACCCAGCGACAGGCTCCTGGGATCCACGCGTACGCCGCCCTTGGCCCCGCCGTAGGGCACGTTGACCGCCGCGTTCTTGATGGACATCCAGGCCGACAGGGCCATCACCTCTGACAGCGTGACGTCCTGGTGAAAACGCACGCCGCCCTTGCCGGGCCCGCGCGAGGTGTTGTGCTGCACCCGGTAGCCCTCGAAGTGCGCGATGCTGCCGTTGTCCAGCTGGATCGGTACGTCCACGATCAGGGCGCGCTTGGGACGCTTCAAGGTTTCCACCCAGCGGGCCAGCGGGCCGAGGTAGGGCGTCACGCGGTCGACCTGTTGCAGGTAGGTGCCCCAGGGGCCCAGGTGATCGGCCTGCAGGTAGGAGGGGAGGGCGTGGGTGCTTGCGGGGGTTTGGGTCATCGGGCTTTCCTCTGGGGTGATTCGCCCGAGCTTATGCCTGCGCGTGTTCCAAGTCCAAAGCCAGGTTCTTGTGACGTTATGCAGTGCCTGCATAACGATGCCGTGGACGCGACCGGCAAGCCTGGGCCGGTGCGGATCTGCTGCACACAAAATGGGCAGGCCCGGTAAAATGCGGGTTTGGGCCTAAAGCGGGTATTCACCTTCTTCCGGGCCTTGGCGCGCAGCACGCGTGCATGACCACCGGGACTCTCCTTCCATGCTCTACCCACAAGAATTCGATGTCATCGTCGTCGGCGGCGGTCATGCCGGCACCGAAGCCGCGCTGGCGGCTGCCCGCATGGGCTGCAAGACGCTGCTGCTGACGCACAACATCGAGACCCTGGGCCAGATGAGCTGCAACCCCTCCATCGGGGGCATCGGCAAGGGCCACCTGGTGAAAGAGGTGGACGCGCTGGGCGGTGCCATGGCCATTGCCACGGACGAGGGCGGGATCCAGTTCCGCATCCTCAACAGCTCCAAGGGCCCGGCCGTGCGCGCCACCCGCGCCCAGGCCGACCGCATTCTTTATAAAGCCGCCATCCGCCGCCGGCTGGAAAACCAGCCCAATCTCTGGCTGTTCCAGCAGGCCGTGGACGACCTGATGGTGGAGGGCGACCGGGTGGTCGGCGCCGTGACCCAGGTCGGCATCAGGTTTCGCAGCCGCACCGTGGTGCTGACCGCCGGCACCTTCCTGGACGGCAAGATCCATGTGGGCCTGAACAACTACGCGGCCGGCCGCGCGGGTGACCCGCCCGCCGTCAGCCTCTCGGCCCGGCTGAAAGAACTCAAGCTGCCGCAGGGCCGCCTGAAGACCGGCACCCCGCCGCGCATCGACGGCCGTTCCATCGACTTTTCGCAGTGCACCGAGCAGCCGGGCGACGGCATGCCCGGCGGTATGAATGAAGGGCAGGGCGTGCCCGTGTTCAGCTTCATGGGCAAGGCGGCCATGCACCCGCAGCAGATGCCCTGCTGGATCACCCATACCAACGAGCGCACCCACGAGATCATCCGCTCCGGCTTCGACCGCAGCCCCATGTTCACCGGCAAGATCGAAGGCGTGGGACCGCGTTATTGCCCCAGCGTCGAAGACAAGATCAACCGCTTTGCGGACAAGGACAGCCACCAGATCTTCCTGGAGCCCGAGGGCCTGACGACCCACGAGTACTACCCCAACGGCATCTCCACCAGCCTGCCTTTTGATATTCAGTACGACCTGGTCCGGAGCATGAAGGGCCTGGAGAACGCCCACATCTTGCGTCCCGGTTACGCCATCGAGTACGACTACTTTGACCCCCGCTCGCTCAAGGGCAGCTTCGAGACCAAACAAATCGGCGGTCTGTTCTTCGCCGGCCAGATCAATGGCACCACCGGCTACGAAGAGGCAGCGGCCCAGGGCCTGTTCGCCGGCATCAACGCCGCACTGCAGTGCCGGGGTGCCGAAGCCTGGCAGCCGCGCCGCGACGAAGCCTATCTGGGCGTGCTGGTCGACGACCTGACCACCCAGGGCGTGACCGAGCCCTACCGCATGTTCACCAGCCGGGCCGAATTCCGCCTGCAGCTGCGCGAAGACAACGCCGACCTGCGCCTGACCGAAACCGGTCGCCAGCTGGGCCTGGTGGACGATGCCCGTTGGGACGCTTTCTGCCGCAAGCGCGACGCTGTTTCACGTGAAACCGAGCGCCTCAAGGCCACCTGGGTCAACCCCCGCATCCTGTCTGCGGCCGAGGCCGAGCGGGTGCTGGGCACCACGATCGAACGTGAGTACCACCTCTTCGACCTGCTGCGCCGGCCGGATGTGAGCTACGCCGGCCTCATGTCTCTGGACGGTGGCAAGTACGCCAAGGCGCCGGTGAATCCCGATCCGGCTGCGCCGGCCGGGGTGGATGTTTCACGTGAAACCCTGGGCGAGCTCTATGACACCGTGGTCGAGCAACTGGAGATTGCTGCCAAGTATTCCGGCTACATCGACCGCCAGAAGGACGAAGTGGAGCGTGCCTCCCATTACGAAAACCTCAAGCTGCCCACCGATCTGGACTACATGGCGGTTTCTGCCCTGTCCATTGAAGCCCGGCAGAAGCTGCAAAAGCACCGTCCCGAAACCCTGGGCCAGGCTTCCCGCATCTCCGGCATCACGCCCGCCAGCATTTCCCTGCTGATGATCCACCTGAAAAAAGGTGGTTTCCGCGGTTTCGCCAAGACCGAAGTGGCCGAGGCGGCATGAGCCTGGATCTTCAGACGACCCTGAAAAACGGGGTGGCCGAACTCGGCCTGGACCTGTCCGAGGCCCAGATCACCCAGTTGCTGGACTACCTGGCCCTGATCCAGAAGTGGACCAAGGTCTACAACCTGACGGCCGTGCGTGACCCGGCCGAGATGCTGACCCACCACCTGCTCGACAGCCTGGCCGTCATCCGTCCGCTACGGCAGCAACTCGCCGGCCGCCAGCCGGCGGACGGGCAGGGCTTGCGCCTGCTCGACGTTGGTTCCGGCGCCGGCCTGCCCGGCGTGGTCATCGCCATCTGCTGCCCTGACATCGCCGTGAGCTGCGTGGACACCGTGGCCAAAAAAGCCACCTTTATTCAGCAGGCCGCCTTGACCCTGAAGCTCTCCAACCTCAAGGGCCTGCACGCCCGGGTGGAAAACCTGGACGACCATTACGATGTGGTTTGTTCCCGGGCGTTTGCCTCCCTGGTGGACTTCACGTCCTGGTCTCGGTCGGCTCTGGCGCCGGCGGGGGTCTGGATGGCGATGAAGGGGAAGGATCCGGTGGAGGAGCTTGCGGCGCTCCCGGCCGGGGTCCAGGTGTTTCACGTGGAACAACTGACGGTTCCGGGGCTGGATGCTGAGCGGTGCATCGTCTGGATGCGGCTTTCTGGCTCCTGAGGTTCTGGCTGCGCCAGCGCTTCTTCTTCCCCCCCCCCTATCCCCCCAGCCCCCTTCCCACCCCCGCCGGGGCGGGAAGGGGGAGCCCGATTTTGGAATTGCGCGCCGGCTAGGCTTCTACGGGGGTGAGGTCGCCGCCGTAGTTTGGGTGCCCACATTTCCCGGAGCCGGTCGTAGTAAACGGTGCTGGGTCAGTGCGGCTCTGGCTGGCTACTGCGCGCCAGCGACGAGAAAAGAGCGGTGCGTGCGGCCCGCCTTCTGGACTCGAAAACGGTAGGTTGGCGCAGCCAACCACCGTTAGTGGTTAGCTACTTCCGAGCCGTTCACTACGACCGTAGCCCAGAAATCCAGACAAACCAAAGGCAGTGGCGACGCCCCGCCCCATAGAAGCCTGTCCAGAAAACCAACCATCAAATCCAGGCCCCCTTCTCTACCCCGGCGGGGGTAGAGAAGGGCGGGGGGATGAGTGGGGGACTACAAAAGCGCCGCAGGCAAGAACGCCAGACGCAAAGTGTTCCACGTGAAACACAAAACCCGGGCAAACCAGCACTCCCCCAAGCCAGAACCCCAGAAAAGCTGCCGTACACTCAACCCTTCCCCAAGCCTCCCCATTCAAGACCCCATCCCCCATGTTTGGCGTAGCCGACTACGGCGCTTTTGTCGTCACCGTCATCATTTTTCTGCTGATCCCGGGCCCCGGCAATCTGGCGCTGATCACCTCCACCAGCAAGGGCGGGGTGCGCGGTGGCTTGGCTGCGACCCTGGGGGTGATCCTGGGCGACCAGGTGCTGATGTGGGCGGCCGTGGCCGGTGTGGCCGCGCTGCTGATCGCCTACCCGACTGCCTTCAATCTGCTGCAGTGGGGTGGGGCGGCCTACCTGGCTTTCCTCGGCGTCCAGATGCTGCTGGCCAAACCCGGCGCGGCGCCGGTACTCAACATCAAGGCCGGGCATTACCTGCGCCAGGCCATGGTCATCACCTTGCTGAACCCCAAGGCCATCATGTTCTACCTGGCCTTCTTCCCTCTTTTCGTCGACCCGGCCACGCACCAGGGCCTGTTCACCTTCGGCTTTATGGCCGTGACCATCGCCTTCCTCACGTTTCTCTATGGCCTGGGCATGACCCTGCTCACGCACCACCTGGCCGGGCACTTGCGCGCCAACCCGCTGTTCGGCCGGGTGCTCCAGAAAATTGCCGGCCTCTGCCTGATCGGCTTCGGCTTGCGTCTTGCTTTCACCCGCTGATCTCACACATATAAAAGGGACGACCTGATGGCGAAAATTTTCTGCATTGCCAACCAGAAGGGCGGCGTCGGCAAGACCACCACCACCGTCAACCTAGCCGCCGGCCTGGCCAAGGTAGGGCAGCGTGTGCTGATGGTGGACCTGGACCCGCAAGGCAATGCCACCATGGGTTCGGGGGTGGACAAGCGCCAGCTCAAGCTCAGCCTCTACGACGTGCTGCTGGAGTCGGCCTCCATTGCCGAGGCGCGCGTGCGCAGCGAGAAGCTGATCGAAGGCGGCTGCAGCTACGACATCCTGGGTGCCAACCGAGAACTCGCCGGCGCCGAGGTGGAGCTGGTCGATGTGGAGCGCCGGGAGAAGCGCCTCAAGAATGCGCTCGCCGCAGTGGACCAGGACTACGACTTCGTGCTGATCGACTGCCCGCCCAGCCTGTCCATGCTCACGCTCAACGGCCTGTGCAGCGCGCATGGTGTGATCGTGCCCATGCAGTGCGAGTACTTCGCGCTCGAAGGCCTGACCGATCTGGTCAACACCATCAAGCAGGTGCACGCCAACCTCAACCCCGACCTGCAGATCATCGGCCTGCTGCGTGTCATGTTCGACCCGCGCATCACCCTGCAGGCGCAGGTGAGCGAGCAGCTCAAGGCTCACTTCGGCGACAAGGTGTTCGACGCCGTCATCCCGCGCAATGTGCGCCTGGCCGAAGCGCCCAGCTACGGCGTGCCCGGCGTGGTGTTCGACCCGGCGTCCAAGGGCGCGCAGTCCTTCGTGAGCTTCGCGCAGGAGATGGTCGACCGCATCCAGAAGATGTGATCCACCGGCCAGCCGCGTAAGCTACAAAAACAATAGCATGCATCCCGCAAGTGTCCTCATCCTGCCGGGCTGGCATAACTCCGGCCCGGCGCACTGGCAGAGCCGGTGGGAAGCCGCGCACGGCTACACCCGCGTGCAGCAGCACGACTGGGAGCGCCCCATGCGCGGCGACTGGCAGATGCAGCTCGAAGAGGCCGTGCTGCTGTGCCCCGAGCCGGCCGTGCTGGTCGCGCACAGCCTGGGTGTCATCCTGGTCGCAGCCTGGGCTGCGCATTCGCGCAACGTGTACCGTGTCAAGGGCGCGCTGCTGGTGGCGCCCGGTGACGTGGCGCGTGACGCGACGCGCGCCATGTTGCCCAGCTGGTGGCCGATCGAGCGCAAGGCCCTGCCTTTCAAGAGCATCCTGGTTGCCAGCCGCAACGACGACCGCTGCCCTTACGACATGGCCCAGGGCCTGGCGCAAGACTGGGGCTCCGAATTCATCGACGCCGGCGATGCCGGCCACCTCAATGCCGATTCCGGCCTGGGCGACTGGCCCCAGGGCCACGCCCTGCTGGAGGGCCTGATGGCTCTCCCCGAATTGAACACAACACACTGACAACAGAGAGCAGAACGACATGGTCACCAAAAAACCCAAGGGCCTCGGCCGCGGACTCGAAGCCCTGCTGGGCCCCAAGGTCGACGACACCCGCGCCGAAGTGGCCGCGATGAACGAGGCGCGCGAAGGCCAGAGCACCGGCAGCCTCAAGCTCGACGAGATGGTGGCTGGCATGTACCAGCCGCGCACCCGCATGGACGAAGGCGCCTTGTACGAACTCGCCGAGTCCATCAAGGCCCAGGGCATCATGCAACCGATCCTGGTGCGCAAGCTCACCGACGGCCCCAACGCCGGCAAGCACGAGATCCTCGCCGGCGAACGCCGTTTCCGCGCCGCGAGACTCGCGGGCCTGGATAGCGTGCCCGTGCTGGTGCGCGACGTGCCCAACGAGGCCGCCGCCGCCATGGCCCTCATCGAGAACATCCAGCGCGAAGACCTCAACCCGCTGGAAGAAGCGCAGGGCCTGCAGCGTTTGATCCGCGAATTCGGTCTCACGCACGAACAGGCCGCGCAAGCCGTGGGCCGCTCGCGCAGCGCTGCAAGCAACCTGCTGCGCCTGTTGAATTTGGCCGAGCCGGTGCAGACCCTGCTGATGGCCGGCGACATCGACATGGGCCACGCGCGCGCGCTGCTCTCGCTGGACCGCGCCACGCAGATCACCGCCGCCAACCAGATCACCGCCAAAAAGATGTCGGTACGCGAGGCCGAGAACCTGGTCAAGAAACTCAGCGCCGAGTTCTCGCTCACGCCGCAGAAACCCGGCAAGGAAAAATCACGCGACCTCAAGCGCGTGGAAGAAGAGCTGTCGGACCTGCTCACCGCCGAAGTGGAAGTGCGTGTGAAAAAACGCGTCAAGCGCCACGGCCGCGTGGAAGAGATGGGTGAGCTCAGCATCCAGTTCGGCTCGCTGGACGAACTCAACGGCCTGATCGACCGGCTGCGCCGCAGCGGCGGCAACTGAAGTGAAACACCCCCGAGGCGCCTTCGGCTCCTCCCCCTCAAGGGGGCGCCACCAGCAGCCCGGCAAAGCCGGTTCTGCGGTGGCCCGCGACTAAGTTCTCGCCATGCTCCAGCGCCTGCCCTGGCCCTTGCCGGCCTTCCTCAGCTGGGGCCTGTGCTGGCTGTCTCTCTCGCTGCTCTTGCGTGCCGGCCTTGGCACCACGGATGCACTCGCGGCCTCCACGCTGCTCGGTGTGCTGCTCAGCCTGCTGGGCCAGACCTGGTGGCGCCGCATGTTCATCGGCTTCGGTTACCCGCTGTCGCTGCTGCTCGCCGGCGGCCCCAGCATTCCGGCCTGGGGCTGGTTGCTGCCGCTCGCATTGCTCGCACTGATCTATCCACTCAACGCCTGGCGCGACGCGCCGCTGTTTCCCACACCGGTCGATGCCTTGAATGAACTGCCCGGTGTGGCGCCGCTGGAGCCGGGGGCGAAAGTACTCGATGCTGGTTGTGGCCTGGGCCACGGCCTCGACGCGCTACGGCAGGCCTACCCTCTGGGCGAGCTGCACGGCATCGAATGGAGCTGGCCCCTGCGCTGGCTCTGCGCGCGTCGCTGCCCCTGGGCCCAGGTGCAGCGGGGTGATATCTGGAAAGCCGACTGGTCGGGTTATGATCTGGTCTATCTCTTCCAGCGGCCCGAGAGCATGCCACGTGCGATCGACAAGGCGAGGGCGGAACTCAAGCCCGGGGCCTGGCTGGTGAGTCTGGAGTTTGAGGCCGTGGGGCTGACGCCGGTGGCCAAGCTGGAGGGGGCGCAGGGGAAGCCGGTGTGGGTGTATCGTGCGCCGCTACTCTAGATGTTCGCAAACAGGCAAATATCCTCTGCTCGAAAATTATGGGACACCATTTTGTTCCCCAGTTCTATCTGAAGGGCTTCGAAGCGAGCGGGCGAATTTGGGCTTACGACAAACTTGAAAGTAGATGCTTTCCTACACAGGCCAAGTCGATTGCTAATGAGACTGGGATGTACTCTGAAGACATTGAATCTTTCCTGGCCACAAAGATCGAGGATCCGGCTAAACCGGCAATCACTAAGGTGCGTGTAAGAGAACGTCTGAGCGAAGAAGATCGTCTCGCTCTCGCGAAATACGTGGTGACCCTATGGAAGCGCGTCCCACGAGGGCGCGAACGAGCGCTTTCCAAGATGCCCGAGGTGGCAGATCAAGTGCACGCCAATCTGCGAGAAGAACTGGACCAATTAGAGATCAGCAAACCAGAACTAAAAGAGCGAATTGATGGTCTGCGTCAACAGGCAGAGCAGATCATTGCGAGACATAAACAAAACCCAGCGCCAGAGCTTTGGTACCAAGGTCTTCAATCAGAGACAGGCCCACAAATAGTGGAAACAATGTTGTCTATGCACTGGGTTTTCTTATGGAGCGGCAGTCAACAGTTTCTTACGAGCGATAACCCCGTCTTCTTTTTTGAGCACGAAGGGATCGGAAGTCCTTCTTCAGAGCTCACGCTGCCTCTGTCGAGTTCGTTAGCGCTTTGGGCAACACGCAGCCCGCGCACTACAGGCGGACACTTGAATGCCACTCCAAATGCTGTAAGAGAAATAAATCGACGCACAGCCCATAACAGTGAACGATTTCTGTACGCACAGAAGAATGAGCCTTGGATAATGCCTTTCTTGAGGAAGAAGCAATGGGCGCTATCAAGGCTCTATTAGTTCATGCACAAACTTTTGGCTAGGTTAAGCACGGCATGTTGCCAGCGCCACTGACTCTCGCAACGGCGTTGGCCTTGCTCGCCTTCGCCGGCAACTCCCTGCTGTGCCGCGCCGCCCTGCAGAACACCCCCATCGACGCCGCCAGCTTCACGACCATCCGCCTGATCTCCGGCGCACTCACGCTCTGGCTGCTGGTGCAGTTCACCCGGCGTGGCGTTACCGGCCGCGGCAGCTGGCCCTCGGCCCTCGCGCTGTTCGCCTACGCAGCGGCCTTCTCCTTTGCCTACGTCAGCCTGCCCGCCGGCACCGGCGCGCTGCTGCTCTTCGGTTCGGTGCAGACCGGCATGATTGGTTGGGGGCTGGTCAAGGGCGAGCGATTCAAGGCGCTGCAGTGGATTGGTCTGGCATTGGCGCTTGCGGGGCTGGTGGGCCTGCTGCTGCCGGGGCTGTCCGCGCCGCCACTCGGCGCTGCCCTGCTGATGATCACGGCCGGCCTGGCCTGGGCCGTTTACTCCCTGCGCGGCAAGGGCGCCGGCGATGCACTGCGCGTGACGGCGGGCAACTTCGTGCGCACGGTGCCGGTGGCCCTCATCATGAGCCTGCTGTTCATGGGCAGTGCGCAGGTGGACACGGCGGGCGCGCTGTACGCCATCGCTTCTGGCGCCATCACCTCCGGCATCGGCTACGCCATCTGGTACACCGCGCTGCCGCACCTTAAGGCCACCAGTGCGGCCACGCTGCAGCTCAGCGTGCCGGTGATCGCGGCCGTGGGTGGCATCCTCTGGCTGGGTGAGCCGCTGACGCTCCGCTTGCTGCTGGCGTCGCTCGCCATCCTGGGCGGTATCGCGCTGGTGATCCGTCGCTTGAGTTGAAGACACCCGTAGGGGCATAGCCCGCGCGGCGGGACAGACGGGCGCCTTGTCTTTACCATGCGGGCCCATGCAACTGAATACCGATTACACCCAACGCGTGGTGCTGCACAGCGCCGACTTGCCCTGGGTCGACGCGCCTGCCGCGGGCGTGCAGCGCAAGCTGCTGGAGCGCCAGGGCGAAGAGGTGGCGCGCGCCACGTCCATCGTGCGCTATGCGCCCGGCTCACAGTTTCCCCGCCACACCCACGAGCTGGGCGAAGAGATCCTGGTGCTGGAGGGTGTGTTCAGCGACGAGACTGGTGACTACGGCCCCGGAACCTACCTGAAGAACCCGCCGGGTTCGGCCCATGCCCCGGCGTCTGCTAGCGGCTGCACGCTGTTCGTCAAGCTGCGCTACCAGCAGCCGGAGGACCAGGCGCGGGTGGTGGTGGACGCCACCCGCGCGGCCTGGTACCAGGGGCTGGTGGAGGGCCTCACGGTGCTGCCGCTGGCCGAGTTCGGCACCACCCACACGGCGCTGGTGCGCTGGGCGCCGGGCACGCAGTTCAATCCGCACCGGCATTACGGCGGCGAGGAGATCTTTGTGGTCGAAGGTGTGTTTGAAGACGAGCACGGGCGTTACCCGGCCGGCAGCTGGCTGCGCAGTCCGCACCTGAGCGCGCACCGGCCCTTCAGCATCGAGGGCTGCACCATCCTGGTCAAGACCGGGCATCTGCTGGAGCCGGCGCCCGAGGTGGCGCAACCGTTGCCGTAAAGCCGACGCGGTGGTGGCTGTGCGTGCGCGGCGCGGATTGACAGCGCGCCGTCGCTCCGCGATAAAGCAGGCTCAGGCACAGTGAGCTTTTGTCATGCGCAAGACACCGCACAAGATCGTCTGGCTGGCCCTGGGGATGGCCGTGCTGCTGGTGGGCTGCGCCGGCCCGGGCACCCGCCTGCCGCCACCGCCGCCGGCCACGCAGGCGCAGATCGAGAAGGAAATGCAGGCCCTGCAGCAGTCCTTCTTCACGGACCCTTGCATGGACCAGTTGCGCCAGCGCGCTTCCGAGCTGAAACCGGGCGACACGCAACTGGGCATCAAGGCGCTGTATGCCGTGGAGTTCGCGCCCAACACCCAGCGCCGCGACGGCCTGGCGTATCGGCTGCATGTGCAGGAGAAAGACCGCACAGGCTATCTCTATGTGAGCGACGGCACCGCGGGCTCCTACCGCATTTATGGCCCCCTGCCGCTTTGGGCCTGCCTGCACAGGCAAGGGTCTTGAGCGCTGTTCCATTCTGAGAATTTCTGCAGAAACGCACCCCGAATCCTGCTTTGCATCAATGCAGCAAGGCGGATCTTAACTAGACTGAAAATGTCGTCGCCAATAGCGGCCATCACCCAAAGGAACTCTCATGAATACACGCCACAAGACCACCCTCGTCGCCGTTGCCATCGCCCTGCTCGGGGCCAGCGGCTCCCTGCAGGCGCAGAACGTGCGCGCCAACCCCGGCTACTGGAGCGATAGCAACGGTTTCGTCGTGCGCAGCGGTTTCGGCCTGTGCTGGCACACCGGTTCCTGGACGCCGGAGCTGGCCATCCCCGAATGCGAAGGTGGCGTGACGGCCAAGGCGGTTGTTCCTGCGCCGGCACCGGCACCCGCTCCGGTGGCGGCTGCCCCGGCCCCTGCGCCCGTGGTGGCGCCCGTTCCCGCCCCGGCACCCGCCGCGGCGCCGGCCGAAACCTTCCGCACGCAGGTCGTCGACAAGGCCGTGCGCCTGGAAGGCGCCAGCTTCGCCACCGGCTCCAGCAAGCTGCTGCCCGGCGCAGGCAGCAAGCTGGATGAGGTGGTCAACGCAGCCAAGCAGTACCCGGAAGCCGGCCTGACCATCACGGGCTACACCGACAGCCAGGGCAATGCCCAGTCCAACGTGAAGCTGTCGCAGGCCCGTGCCGATGCCGTCAAGGCCTACCTGGTGGGCAAGGGTGTGGCGGCCAGCCGCATCACGACTGACGGCAAGGGGGCGGCCGACCCGGTGGCCGACAACACCACGGCCGAGGGCCGCAGCAAGAACCGTCGGGTGGAAGTGCGCTACACGGTGAAGGAAGAAACGCGTGTGCGCGTGACGCGCTGAGCCCCATAGGGCGTTCGATAACAAGCGGGCCTCGGCCCGCTTTTTTCATGCCGGGGGCTGCTGCGTTTCTGCCTGCTGGCTCTGGCGCCAGCGTGCCAGCACCTCGTCGGCCGGGGCCGGGCGGCCATGCAGATAACCCTGCTGGATGACCTGGCCGCGTGCGTTGAGGAAGTCGGACTGCTCGATGGTTTCCACCCCTTCGGCCACCACCTTCAGGCGCATGTGGCGTGCCACCGAGAGGATGGCTTCCACCAGGGCGGCGTCGCTGGGGTCGGTGGGGGCGTCCTGCACGAAGCTGCGGTCGATCTTGAGTTCGTGGATGGGCAGGCGCTTGAGGTAGGCAAGGGACGAGTAGCCGGTGCCGAAGTCGTCAAGCGAGAACTTCACGCCCAGGCTGGTCAGGTGCGACATCTTCTGCACCACGCTGTCCATCTGGTCCATCACGATGCTTTCGGTGATCTCGATGACCAGGTCGTCCGGTGCGGCGCCCTGCGCCATCAGGGTGTCCTGCACCACGTGCACGAAGCCGGGCTGGTGGAACTGGCGCGGGCTGATGTTGACGGCAATCGGCAGGCGCAGGCCGTCGCGGCGCAACTCGCCCAGGTGCCGGCACACGGTCTTGAGCACCCAGCGGCCCAGTTCGGTGATGAGCTCGCTTTCCTCGGCGATGGGGATGAAGGTGCCCGGCGCCATGAGACCGTGCTCGGGGTGCAGCCAGCGCACCAGCGCCTCGGCTCCCACGACGCGGCCCTGGGCATTGACCTGCGGTTGCAGGTACAGGCGCAGCTCGTTGGCGGCCAGGCCGCGGCGCAGGTCGCGCTCGATCAGGAAGCGGCGGCTGATGAGCTGCTCCATGGACACGTCGAAGAAGGCGGTCTGGCCCGCGCCGCTGTCTTTGGCGCGGTGCAGGGCGGTGTCGGCGCGGCGCAGCACATCGCCCGGGTTGTCGCCCGGGCCCTGGGGGAGCAGGGTGATGCCGACGCAGCAGCTGATCTTGAGGGCCACGGCGCTTTCCAGTTCGAAGGGCTGGTCCAGCCGCTCCTGCAGGGTCTGGGCCAGGCGCAGGGCCAGGGCGCTGGTGCCTTCGCTGCCGGTGTCACCGCCATGCAGCAGGATGGCGAATTCGTCGGCGCTCAGGTGGGCCAGCCGGTCGTCGACGTGCAGCAGGTCGGCCAGGCGTTCGCCTACTTTCTTCAGCAGCTGGTCGCCGGCGCCGTGGCCCAGCGCGTCGTTGACGGTCTGGAAGCGGTCCAGGTTGAGCAGCAGCAGGGCGCACTGCTCGTGGGTGCGGCCATGGGCATCGAGCACGTCCTGGATGTCCTGCAGCAGGCGGTGGCGGTTGGGCAGGCCGGTGAGCGGGTTGAACCAGGCCAGCTGGTGTGCCTTGTCCTCGGCATCCTTCTGCGCCGTCACGTCCAGCTGCACGGCCAGGTAGTGGGTGACCTGGCCCTGCGCGTCGCGCACCGGGGCCAGGTTCATGCTCTGCACGTACTCGCGCCCGCTCTTGTGGCGGTTGATCATCTCGCCGTGCCAGGGCTGGCCGGCGTTGAGCGTGAACCACATCGAGGCGTAGACCTCGGGCGGCGTGCGCCCCGAGCGCAGCATGCGGGGGTTCTCGCCCAGCACCTCATGGCGCTGGTAGCCGCTGGTCGCCACGAAGGCCTGGTTGACGTATTCGATATTGCCGTCCAGGCCGGTGATGATGACGCTGGCCGGGCTCTGTTCGATGGCCTGCGAAAGCTGGAGCAGCTGGGCCTGTGATTTCTTGCGCTCGGAGATATCGCGCGACACGCCCAGCATGCGCGTGATCTGGCCGCGTTCGTCGGCCAGCAGGGTGCTGACGGCTTCCACCGGAATGTGGCGGCCGTCCCTGTGCAGATTGATCGACTCCAGGGTTTGCGTGCGGGCGCGTTCGTCGCCGGCGAGGAAGGCGTCCACGCGGGCCTTGATGCGGGCCACGGTGACCGGGTACATATCAGGGCTGACCACATCGCGCATCGAGAGCTTGAGGGTCTCGCTCACGGTGTAGCCCAGCAGGTCTTCGATCGAGGGGCTGGCGTAGAGGAAGCGCTGGTTGACCAGATCGTAGAGCCACACCACGTCGCTGCTGTTCTCGGCCAGCAGCCGGTACTGGGCCTCGCTTTCGCTGAGCGAATGCTCGATGCGCCGCAGCTCCTCGATCTCGCGGGCCGAGTCCTGCAGGCGCAGGCGCTCGTTGTGCAGGTAGAGCGCGCCGCCCACGGCCAGCAGGGCCAGGGCGCCGGCCATGACCATCCAGGCGCTGCGCACCAGGGCGATCTGCAGCAGCTCGGCGCGGTCCTGCTTGGTCATCAGCCACCACTCGGTGTCGCCGATGCGCTGCGCCACGCCGTAGGTCGGCACGTTGCGGTAGTCCAGGCCTTCGATCAGCACCCCGGGCGCGACATCGCCGCGCAGCACCTGCACACTCAGCTGGTCGCCGCCGGCCAGCGGCAGGCGCAGCTGCAGCGCGGCATCTTTGCGGTGGCGCAGTTCGCTGAGGAACAGCAGCTGGTCGTTGTCCTGGCGGAAGAGAAAGGCCTCGGCGCTTTTCTGCGGCAGCGGCCAATCGGTCAGCGCGGGGTGCAGGTATTCGGGCGGGTCGATGTGCAGCACCAGCGCGGCGGGGTGGGCGGTTTCGCCGGCCAGCGGGCCCACGAAGGCCAGACGCAGCGTGCCGGTGGCATCGCGCCAGGGGCCGGCGCGCATGGGCTCGCCCAGCGTCAGCGCGCGCAGCACGGCCAGGTGCAGGGTCGGGTCGACAAAGGGGGCCGATTCCGGGTTGACCGGCAGCAGGTCGGGGTCGTTGCTGTCGAGCACCTTGTGGCCCTGGGCATCGACGATTTCCATGCGCGGGAAGGCGGCATCGCTGACATAACTTTTCAGGAAGGCCTGCAGCGTGCGGCCGGCCGCCACGTTGCCCTCGGTGCGCCAGCTCAGCCACTGGTTACGCAGATAGGGTGCCTTGTTGGCCCAGGAGGCGTCGCTGAGCCGCTCCTTGTGCCAGGTCCAGATTTCGCGGGCCTTGGATTCAGAGATCGCCAGCAGCTGGGCGTAGGCTTTCTCCTTTTCCTCGCGCAGGCCGTACCAGACGGTCAGCACCACCAGTGTGACGATGGTGGCCGTCAGCAGGGCCAGCAGGGCCAGCGGCACGCGCCGGATGCGGGTGGGCCGGGGCTGGGGCTGGGCGGTGAGCGGCATCGCGCGCATGCTCAACAACCAGTAGAGCAACGCGGAGGTGACGGCCACGAAGAACCAGCCCTTGAAGATGCTGGCCAGCATGATGGCCTCCGCGTCCCTGAACAGCCACTCGACGACGCGGTCGGACAGCAGGATCCACAAGGTGGCAAAGCTGGCGTAGAGCAACACCACGCCCAGCACGCCGCGGCGCGTGTCGATCTGGGGGCCGGGCGGGGGCGGGGCCGGGCTGGTCATGGGGGGCGGGGGGTTCCTAGAGCGTGAAGATCTTGCCGGGGTTCATGATGTTCTTGGGGTCGAGCGCGCGTTTGATGGTGCGCATCATGTCGATGGCCCCGTCACCGGCCTCGGTGCGCAGGAAGTCCATCTTGTGCATGCCCACGCCATGTTCGCCGGTGCAGGTGCCGCCCAGCTTGAGCGCGCGGTGCACCAGCTGGTGGTTGAGCTTTTCGGCCGTGGCGTATTCCTCGGGGCTGGCCGGATCGATCAGGTAGCCGAAGTGGAAGTTGCCGTCGCCCACGTGGCCGACCAGGAAATAGGGCAGGCCGCTGGCGTCGGCCTCGGCCACGGAGTCCAGCAGGCAGTCGGCCAGGCGGCTGATGGGCACGCAGGTGTCGGTGGAAATGGCGCGGCAGCCCGGCTTGCTCTGGATGGCGGCGAAGTAGGCGTTGTGCCGCGCGGTCCACAGGCGGGTGCGTTCCTCGGGTGTGACGGCCCATTCAAAGGCGTTGCCGCCGTGCTCGCTGGCAATCTCCTGCACGGTCTCGGCCTGCTCCTTGACGCTGGCGGGCGAGCCGTGGAACTCCATCAGCAGCAGGGGCTCCTCGCGCAGGCTCAGCTTCGCATGGGCGTTGACCATGCGCACGGTGTGGGCGTCGATCAGCTCCACGCGCGCGATCGGGATGCCCATCTGGATGATCTGGATGGTGCTGCGCACCGCGGCCTCGATGCTGGGGAAGGAGCAGATGGCGGCCGAGATGGCCTCGGGCAGCGGGTAGATGCGCAGGGTGATCTCGGTCATCACGCCCAGCGTGCCTTCGCTGCCCACCATGAGGCGGGTGAGGTCGTAGCCGGCGCTGCTCTTCTTGGCGCGTGTGCCGGTGCGTATGACTTCGCCGCTGGCGGTCACCACCTCCAGTGCCAGCACGTTCTCGCGCATGGTGCCGTAGCGCACCGCATTGGTGCCCGAAGCGCGCGTGGCGCTCATGCCGCCCAGGCTGGCGTCGGCGCCCGGGTCGATGGGGAAGAACAGGCCGGTGCTCTTGATCTCTTCGTTGAGCTGCTTGCGCGTCACGCCGGGCTGCACGGTGACGGTCAGGTCTTCGGCGTTGACGGCCAGGATCTTGTTCATGCGGCTGACATCGATGCTGATGCCGCCCTTGATGGCCAGCAGATGGCCTTCGAGCGAGGAGCCCACGCCGAAGGGGATGACGGGCACCTCGTACTGGCTGGCCAGCTGCACGGCGGCAGCCACGTCGGCCGTGCTTTCGGCAAAGACCACGGCCGCTGGCGGGGGCACGCTGGTGTAGGCGGATTCGTCGCGGCCATGTTGTTCGCGCACCACCAGGGCGGTGGAGCAGCGCTCGCCGAAGCGGGCCTTGAGGGCGTCGATCAGCGCGGACGGGACTGCGCGCAGGGCGACGTCGGGCTGGAGCTGGTGGGCGGGGGCGGGTGCATTCATGTCAGGGTCTCCGCAGGGCGGGTCTGGGGAATAATGTGACGATTGTGATGCCGGGGCAAGCCCGGCCTTACCCTGACATTCTGATGCAAGGTTGCCACCATGGGAAATCGCCTGACACAAATCGCCACCCGCACCGGCGACAACGGCACCACCGGCCTGGGGGACAACCAGCGCGTCTCCAAGAACAGCCTGCGCGTGCACGCCATGGGCGAGGTGGACGAGCTCAACTCGAACATTGGCGTGCTGCTGTGCGAGGACATGCCCGCCGACGTGCGCGAACTGCTGGTGGAGATCCAGCACCAGCTTTTCAACCTGGGCGGTGAGCTGTCCATCCCCGGCTTCGAGTTGCTCAAGGGCGAGGCCGTGCTGGCGCTGGACGAGGCGCTGGCGACACACAACGAGCAGCTGCCGCGACTGCAGGAGTTCATCCTGCCGGCCGGTACGCGCGCAGCGGCGCTGGCCCACGTCTGCCGCACGGTGGCGCGGCGTGCCGAGCGCGCCGTGGTGGCGTTGGGCAACGAGGAGGCCATCAAGGAGGCCCCGCGTCAGTACCTCAACCGCCTGAGCGACCTGATGTTCGTGCTGGCGCGTGTGCTCAACCGCATGAACGGTGGCGACGACGTCTACTGGAAGAGTGAACGCCTGAAGAATGCCTGAACCGATCCATGAAAAACGCCCGCCGGGTCAAGCCGGCGGGCGTTTTTTATGGGTGTGTGCCGCTCAGCGCTTGCGGTTCAGCAGCGCGTACAGCAGGATGGCGCCGAAGGTGGCGGTGCCGATTCCGCCCAGCGCAAACTGGCCGAAGCGCAGCGTGAAGTCGCCCGTGCCCAGCACCAGGGTGACGGCGGCGACGATCAGGTTCTTGTTGTCGCTGAAGTCCACCTTGTTGTCGACCCAGATCTTGGCGCCGGCCACGGCGATCAGGCCGAACACCACGATGGAGACGCCGCCCATCACGGGCAGCGGGATGGCCTGGATCACGGCGCCGAACTTGGGGCTGAAGCCCAGGAGCACGGCGATCAGCGCGGCCACGAAGAAGATGGCGGTGGAGTAGATCTTCGTGGCGGCCATGACGCCGATGTTCTCGGCGTAGGTGGTCACGCCGGTGCCGCCGGCCGAACCGCTGACCATGGTGGCCACGCCGTCGCCGATGAAGGCCCGGCCCATGTACTGGTCCAGGTTCTTGCCGGTCATGGCGGTGACGGCCTTGATGTGGCCCAGGTTTTCGGCCACCAGGATGATGGCCACGGGGGCGATCAGCAGCATGGCGTTGGCTTCGAACACCGGGGTGGCGAAGTTGGGCAGGCCGAACCAGGCGGCATTCAGTACACCCGACAGGTCCATGGGCTTGCCCAGGCCCATGCCATTGGTGAGTGCCGCGTAGATGATGCTGGCGGCGATCAGGCCCACGAGGATCAGCAGGCGCTGCACCATGCCGCGCGTGAGCACGGCCACCAGGCCCACGCAGACGAAGGTGACGAGCTGCATCCAGGCATCGAAGTTGCCGGCGGCCATGTTCTTGACCGGGATGCCGGCCAGGTTCAGGCCGATCACCGCGACCACCGCGCCCGTGACCACCGGCGGCATGAAGCGTTCGATCCAGCCGGTGCCGACGGCCTGCACGATGACGCCGATCAGCGTGTAGAGCGCGCCGCAGGCGATGATGCCGCCCAGGGCCAGGCCGATGTTGGCGTTCGGTCCCTTGCCGGCATAGGCCGTGGCGGCGATCACCACGCCGATGAAGGCGAAGCTCGACCCCAGGTAGCTGGGCACCTTGCCGCCGGTGATGAAAAAGAAGATCAGGGTGCCGATGCCGCTCATCAGGATGGCGATGTTGGGATCGAAGCCCATGAGGATGGGGGCCAGCACGGTGGCGCCGAACATGGCGATGACGTGCTGCACGCCCATGACGGCGGTCTGCGGCCAGGGCAGGCGCTCGTCGGGGGCGATCACGCCGCCCTGCTGCAGCACGTCGGCGCTTTTCTCGGTCCATTGAAACAGGCTCATTGTTCTCTCTCCTGGTTGTGGGGTGCCGCGATGCTAAGGGATTTGCCCTGATGGCCCCACCAGACAAACCCGGGGGAAAATACGGCGAGCCCTGTTCATCCATCAGCCCGAGCGAAAGTAAGCACCATGATCGCCATCGACCCGGCCGCGCGCGCCAACGTCCACCTCATCGACCACCCCCTGGTGCAGCACAAGCTGACCCTGATGCGCAAGAAGGAGGCCAGCACCAGCAGCTTTCGCCGCCTGCTCAATGAGCTGGCCAGCCTGATGATCTACGAGGTCTGCCGCGACATGCCCTTGCAGGACGTGCAGATCGAGACGCCGCTGGAGACCATGACGGGCCGGGTCATCGACGGCAAGAAGCTGGTGTTTGCCAGCATCCTGCGCGCGGGCAACGGCATCCTGGACGGCGTGCTCTCGGTGGTGCCCGGCGCGCGCGTGGGCCATGTGGGCCTGTACCGCGATCCCAAGACCCTGCAGGCCGTGGAGTACTACTTCAAGATGCCCAAGCACATGGAGGAGCGCGACGTGGTGGTGGTCGACCCCATGCTGGCCACCGGCAACTCGGCCGCCGCCGCCGTGGCGCGCCTGAAGCAGTGCAAGCCGAAGTCCATCAAGTTCCTGTGCCTGCTGACCTGCCCCGAGGGCATCAACACCTTCTACAAGGAACACCCGGACGTGCCGGTCTACACGGCGGCCATTGACCGCGAGCTCAGCGACCACGGCTACATCCTGCCGGGGCTGGGCGATGCGGGCGATCGCATCTTCGGCACTCAGTAAGGTGTTCGCGGTGCCCGGCTGTGCACCTGTGCACGAAACCCGGGCTTTTACCGCGCGCCGGTGCCGTCCAGGCGTGAATTCGGGTAATCTGCCCGCTGGATTGACACAACTGAGGTGCCGTCATGTTTGAGCGCAGGCATTTCCTGGTCCGTGCCGGGCAGTTGGCCGTAGCGGGGGGGCTCTTCGGACCGGCCGCTGCCGCAACGCCCAGCCGCGCCACCATCTCCGGGCCCGGCCCGGGCAACCTGCTGTGTCTGCCTATCACGCGGGCCGGCAAGATCGGCGCCGATCTTGCGGAAGGCCTGGAGCTGGACATCCGCTACACCGGGGGTGGCCCGCAGGCCATCCGCGCCATGCTGGAGCGCAACAGTGATTTTGCGGCGGCGGGCCTGTCGGCCCTGGCCTTGCAGAAGCTCAACGGCAAACCGGTGGTCTGCATCGCGCCCATGACGCGTGTCCCGGCCTACACCCTGCTGGTGCGCGCCAATCTGCGCGGCAAGGTTCAGACGATCGCCGACCTCAAGGGGCGGGTGGTGGGCGTCAAGGGACATGTGCCCGGCGGGCGCTCCACCTCGCAGCTGTTTGCCGAACACCTGCTGGCCCAGGCCGGTCTCAAACCCGATCAGGTCAACTATGTGTCGGCCGGGCAGTCCTATGACAGCCAGCATGCGGCCCTGAGCTCCGGGGCGGTTGACGCCATCGTGGGCGACGAGCCGTTCGTGACCCGCCTGGTGCGCCAGAAGGTGGCCTTCCCCCTGGCGGACTACCATGACCTGGACACCACGCGCAAGCAGATGGGCGGCCTGTTCCTCAACGGCATGGTCGCCACGCGCGAGGACATGGTGGCCGCTCGCCCCGAGCTGGTCGAGAAGGTGGTCCGCACACTCAAGCGCACGCTGGTCTGGATCGCCGCGCACAAGGCCCAGGACATGGTGGAGGCGCTGGGCCCGAGCGACCCTGAAGAGCGCAAGACGCTGCTTGATGTGCTGCAGCTGCGCAAGAACATCTACTCCCCTGACGGCCGCATTTCCGACGAGCAGCTGGCCACGGTGGACCGCTTCTTGCGCGCCACCGAACCCGAGATTGTGGCCAAGGGCCTGAGTGTGCGCAGCCTGGTCGATGCGCGCTGGGCGGGGAGCGCGCCTTGATGACAGGGAAACGCCGGGTCCTGATCGCGCAGACCTTGGACCGCTTCATGCGTGTCACCGAGAACACGCCGCAGGGGCGGGCCTCACGCGTGCGCGACATGATCAACACCACCTGGGCTGGGCGCATGCCCTGAGCGACGATGCCGCGCAGCCCGGTTGACGCCCCCCTGGCCAGCCCTTCGACCTGGCAGGATGCCGCGCGGCACAGCCTGCAGCGCCAGCTGATCGCGCGTTTCGCCCTGGTTTTCCTGATCGTCACGCTCAGTGGCAGCCTGCTGGCCCTGCTAGGCTACCAGATGCAGGTCCAGCAGGCCCAGCGCCGCAGTGCCGACGAGGCGCTACGACACCTGGAGCGCAGCTATGCCTCTTTGCAGGACACCTGGTTGCGCAATGCCGATGAGGTGAAGTCGCAGATCGATTTCATGCGGGTATTCGCGCAGGGCGACCAGGCCGCCAACTGGCTGCGCCTGCGCGCCTATTTCGCGGCGTTGGAAGGCAAGCTCGACCGCTTTCCCTCGGGGGCGGTGCTGGACGACAAGGGCCGGGTCGTGTTCCAGTACGGCCCGGAGGGACCCGTGCTGCGCCGGCATTTCTCGATCGGCCGGCCGCAACCGCGCTGGTTCTACAGTGCGGAGCACCGCACAGTCTTCCGGGTGCAGAGCGTGCCGCTGTGGCTGGGTGTCCAGGGCACCGGGCGGCTGGTGCTGCTGCAGCCGCTGGATCACGGCGTGATGCGTCAGCTGAGCGCTTCGGACACCAGCCTTTACCTGGTGCACGACGGCCAGGTGCTGGCCAGCTCCGACGGGTCGCAGGATTTCGGCCGCCAGCTGTCGGTCGATTACAGCGGCCCGATCAGCGACGGCGAGGGTCAGCAGGAGCAGCGCAGCCTGCCGATCCTGGTTGATGAGCCCGGGGTGCCGGTGCTGGTGCTGAGGCAGAACGTGCAACAGGCCCTGTCGCCGGCGCTGGTGCTGCTGGGCAGTTTCACGCTGATGGCCTTGCTGGCCGCCGTGCTGTGGCTGGTGCTGGGCCGCTGGGCCAATGCCGCGGCCCTGCGCATCGCCAGCTTGTCGCGCGCCACCACCCTGTTTGCCCGCGAGCATGCGCTGAACGCGCCCGTGGAGCGGGCGCTGGCGCAAGCGCGCTCCGACCCCGACGAGATCGGCGAAGCGGCCGAGGCCAGCCACACGCTCATGCAGAGCGTGCTGCAGCACGACGAAGAGCACTTTGCCCACCTGCAGACGCTGGACATGCTGGAGGAAGGCGTGGTCGAACTGGCCGCTGACGGTCGTTACCTGCGCGCCAGCCCGGGCTGGGCACGGCTGGCTGGCATCGACGTGCAGCCCGGCGCGCGCATCTTCGAGCACGTCCACCTGGAAGACGTGGAAAACCTGCAGATGCAGTTCCAGCAGCTGGGCGATGGCGAGAAAAGCAGCCTGAGCGGGCGCTTGCGCCTGCGCCGCCCCGACGCCAAGGAGCTGTGGATCGAGTACCGCTTCATCAGAGGCACGCGACGCGGTGGCAGTGTGCGCGGCGTGCTGCGCGACATCACGCAGAGTTACCAGCTTGAAAAGCACGTGACCCACATGGCCCTGCATGACGCGCTGACCGGCCTGCCCAACCGCGTGCTGCTGGAGGACCGCTGCAAGATGGCCGTGCGCAGCGCCGAACGCAGCGGCCTGACGGTGGCGCTGGGCTTCCTGGACCTGGACCACTTCAAGCACGTCAACGACCAGTTCGGCCACAAGACCGGCGACGAGCTGCTGGTGGCCTTGTCGGGCGCCATGCGCCACTGCCTGCGCGCTGGTGACACGCTGGCGCGCTGGGGGGGCGACGAGTTCGTGGTGCTGCTCACTGACCTGGGCAGCCAGGCTGACGCCGAGGAGGCCATCTCCAAGCTGGCCGCCGTCTGCCAGACGCCGATCCGTCTGGGTGAGGCTGAGTTCAACGCCACCTTCAGCATGGGCGTGGCCCTGTTCCCGACGGACGCCAAGACCGTCGAGACCCTGCTCTCGCAGGCCGATCGCGCCATGTTCGCGGCCAAGCAGCAGGGTCGCAACACGGTGCGCTTCTTCTCCGAGATCGCGCAGCGCGACGAAGACCGCAAGGCGCTTTACATCCAGAACCGGCTGGCCACGGCCATCCGGGAGGGCAAGATCCAGACTTGGTTCCAGCCCATCGTGGATGCGCGCACCCGCCGCGTGGTGAGCTGCGAGGCGCTGGCGCGCTGGCAGGACGAGACCTATGGCTGGGTCTCGCCGGCCACCTTCGTGCCCATGGCCGAGAACCTGGGCCTGATCCGCGAGATGGGCCAGCAGGTCTGGAAGCAGGCCATCGACAACCTGCACCGCTGGCGCCAGCGCGGGCTGGACATGCGCATCTCGGTCAATGTCTCGCGCCGCCAGCTCTTCACGCCTACCTTCACCGCCGACCTGCTGGAAGACCTGGACCGGCTGGCCATCCCCGTCTCGGTGGTGGACCTGGAGATCACCGAGAGCGTGGCCATGGAGGATGCCGAGCACACCGAGAAGCGCCTGGCCGAACTGACCGAAGCCGGCTTCGGCATCGCCATCGACGACTTCGGCACCGGCTTTTCCTCGCTCTCGCAGCTGCACGACATGCCGGCCTCCAAGATCAAGATCGACATCTCCTTCGTGCGCCGTGCCAAGACCGAGCAGGGCAGCCAGCTGATCCAGGCCGTGGTCAAGATCGCCTCGGCCTTCGGGCTGCAGACCGTGGCCGAGGGCGTGGAGACCGAGGACATCGCAGGCGTGCTGACCCAGCAGGGTGTCAGCCTGCTGCAGGGGTATCACTTCGGCAAGCCCATGAGCGCCGAGGACTTTGGGCGCTACCTGCTCGACAACTTCAGCGTGGCCTGAGAGGCCACGCTCAATTCACTCTCAGCCTCTGAGGCTGACGAAGTCGGCCACGCTGGCCAGCACGGCCGGGTCCTTGAGGAGCTTCATGTGGCCGAGCCCTTCCGTGGCCTGCAGCTGCGCCCCGGGGATGGCCCGGGCGTAGGCCTCACCATCGGCATAGCGGTTGATGCGGTCGCCCCGGTCGTGCACCACCAGGGTGGGCACGCGGATGCGCGGACCCACGGCCGGCGGCTCGAACTGCGGCATCAGGATGCCTTCGCGCGCCTCGATGCGCCGCTGCATGGCGCCACGCGTGGGCTCGCTGAGCCCGAACATGCGCGCAAACAGCTGCGTGTAGGCGTGCGGTGAAGCGGGTGGCGCCAGCATCACCAGGCCTTGCACAGACAGGCCGCGGCTGAGGGCGTGCGCCGCCGCATTGGCGCCCAGGGAATGCGCTACCACCGCATGCAGCGTCAGGCCGCTGGCCTGCAGGCGCGCCGCCACGTACTCGACGGCGCGCGCGAACTGCGGCAGGTTGGTGGTGCTGCCGGCACTGCGCCCGTGCGCCGGCATTTCCAGGATGAGGGCCTGCAGGCCCCGAGCGGCCAGGGCCGCCGCCAAGGGCAGCATCTGGCCGGCGTGCCCGCCCCAACCGTGCACCAGCAGCACGGCGGGCGCATCGCCAGCCACCGTGCGGTCCCGGTACAGCGTGAGGCCGGCGCGCTCGAAAGGCCAGCGCTCGATCGACCAGTGCGCTGGCCAGGCCCGGGGCCGGCGCAGCCAGCGTGGCGGCAGCGGCGTGCCGAAGAGACGCTGGGCCGCGCGCACGGCCAGGCCAGGCCAGAACTGCTGCGATACGGACAGGCCCAGGCGGGCCAGGCGGACGAGGGCGCTGTTGCCGTAATAGCTGGCGCCAGCGGTCTGGGGGCCGGTCGACATGGTGGGGGTCCTCAGAAAAAGATCCAGTCGCGGTTGCTGCGCGGGATGCTGCGCAGCGACTTGAAGGCGGCGATCAGACTGCGCAGCAGCAGGTACAGGCCCAGGCCGGAAAAGATGATCCACATGGTGATTTCCTTTCTTCGCACAGTCGTGCGAAATTGGGGCGAACAAAAAGAAGAGGGCGGAACATGAGGGTGGGCTGGCGTTCAGGCCAGGTAGCTCTTGCGCAGGCGTAACCAGCTGGCCGCGGCGCGGGCGGGCGCCGAAGGATCGCGCAGGAAGCGGGCGTCGTGCAGCAGGCTGATGGCCAGGCCGTAGATCTCGCCGACCAGCTGCTCGGGCACCGTGTCGGCACGCAGGTGGCCGGTCTCGACCGCCTGCAGCACCGTGCGGCGCAGCGCGGCGCGCCAGCGCGTGATCTCCTGCAGCAGCAGCTCACGCAGCTCGCCCTCGCGGTCGTCGAGCTCGAAGGCGCCGGGGATGTAGATGCAGCTGCTACGCGGCTCGGGCAGGGCGAGCCGGGCGATCCAGCGCTGCACGATTTCGTCCAGCCGCGGCAGGCCCTTGGGCTGCTGCATGGCGGGTACGAAGACGTCGGCCAGGAAGCGGCGGCCGAACTCCTCGACCACGGCCTTCTGCAGCGCCTCGCGCGAACCGATGCGCGAAAACACCCCGCTCTTGGACAGGCCCACCCGGTCGGCCACGGCCTGTAGGGTCAGAGCTTCCAGGCCCTCGGCCGCTGCCAGGTCCATGCCGGCACCCACGATGGCGGCGCGGGTCAGTTCGCTCTTGGCGGTCTTGGCGGTCTTGGCGTCCAGGTTCATGACTAGAAATTTAGCACGATTGTGCGAAATGTCAAGATGCACAGGCGTCGGGTCGACAGGGGCCGGTACGCCATCCTGCGGATGGAGGGCGATGCTAGAGTGCCTGAGCCGAGCAAAAGAACAAGGCAGGAGACCATGCAAGCCCCCTACATTCCGCAAATCCGCCTCTACCAGAACTGGCTGCGCGAACAGCGCGGGCTGGTTTTCGACAGCTACGACGCGCTGTGGCGCTGGTCGGTGACCGATCTGGACGCCTTCTGGCAAAGCATCTGGGACTGCTACGGCGTCTACTCGCCCACGCCGCACGCGGCGGCCCTGGCCGATAACCGCATGCCGGGCGCCCGCTGGTTTGCGGGGGCCCAGGTGAACTACGTGCAGCAGGTGCTGCGCCACGCTCAGATGGCGCACGCCGCAGGCTTTCCGGCCATCGTCAGCCACAGCGAGCGGAGCCTGGCAGCGGGTGAGCCGGCGCGCGAGCTGAGCTGGCCCGAGCTGCAGCGCCAGGTGGCCTCGCTGGCCCTGCACCTGCAGGCGCAAGGGGTGAAGAAGGGCGACCGCGTGGTGGCCTACCTGCCCAATATTCCCGCGGCCATGGTGGCTTTCCTGGCCACGGCCAGCATCGGCGCCATCTGGAGCCTGTGCGCGCCCGACATGGGCACGGCCGCCGTGCTGGACCGCTTCAAGCAGATCGAGCCCAAGGTGCTGATCGCCTGCGACGGCGTGCACTACGGCGGGCGCGACACCGACCGGCGCGCGGCGGTGGCCGAGATCTGTGCGGCGCTGCCCACGGTGCAGCACCTGATCGTGTTGTCCAGCCTCGGCCTGCCGAAAGCCAAGGTGCGCGCCGGTGTGGGTGTGGCGCCCTGGGCGCAGACGGTGGCGCGCCAGGATGCGCAGACGGCGGCTTTCAAGCCCTTGAGCGTGCCCTTCGACCACCCGCTGTGGGTGGTCTATTCCAGCGGCACCACCGGCCTGCCCAAACCCATCGTGCACGGGCACGGCGGCATCATGATCGTGGCCCTGGCCTTCACGCTGAACACGGACATCGGCTGCAGTTATGCCCCCAACAGCTGGGGCGAGCGTTTCCACTGGTACAGCTCGACCGGCTGGGTCATGTGGAACTGCCAGCTCGCTGGCTTGCTGACCGGCACCACGGTCTGCATCTTCGACGGCAGCCCCGGTGGTGCTACGGTGGACGCGGCCGGCCAGAAACAGGCACCGGACTGGACCACGCTATGGCGTTTCGTCGCCGATACCGGTGCCACCTTCTTCGGCGCGGGCGCCGCCTTCTTCGCCAATTGCATGAAGGCCGACATTGATCTGAGGCAGTGCGGCCCGTTGCGCCAGGTGCGCGCCCTGGGCTCGACGGGCTCGCCCCTGAGCGAGGACGTGCAGCGCTGGACGAACGCGCAGATGAAAGCCATCGGTACCCCGGACATCTGGTGGAGCAATATCTCGGGCGGCACCGACTTTGCTGGCGCCTTCATCGCCGGCAACCGCGAGCTGCCCCAGGTGCCCGGTGAGATGCAGTGCCGTGTGCTGGGCTGCGCGGTCGAGGCCTGGAACGAGCAGGGCGAACCGGTGCTGGATGCGGTGGGCGAGCTGGTCTGCAGCCAGCCCATCCCCAGCATGCCGCTGTATTTCTGGAACGACGCTGGCAACCAGCGCTACCTGTCGAGCTACTTCGACATGTACCCGGCCGGGCACGGGCGGCGCCCCGGTGGCGGCGACGCGCCGGCGTCGGCCGGCCCGGCCTGGCGCCACGGCGACTGGCTGAAGATCACGGCACGTGGCAGCTGCATCATCTACGGGCGCAGCGATGCCACCATCAACCGCCACGGCCTGCGCATGGGCACCAGCGAGCTGTACAGCGCGGTCGAGGCGCTGCCCGAGGTGCTGGACTCGATGTTCGTGGATCTCGAATACATCGGCCGCGAAAGCTTCATGCCGCTGTTCTTGGTGCTGCGCCCGGGGCTCACGCTGGACGACGCCATGACGGCCAAGATCAACGGCGCCATCCGCACCGCGCTGTCACCGCGCTTCCTGCCTAACGAAGTCCTGCAGGTGGCCGAGATCCCGCGCACGCTCTCGGGCAAGAAGCAGGAGCTGCCGATCAAGAAACTGCTGCTCGGCCAGCCGCTGGAGAAGGTGATCAACAAGGAAGCCATGGCCAACCCGGGCTGTCTGGACTGGTACGTGGAATTCGCGCGCCAGCGGGCCGATGCCACTCGCATCTGAAGTCCTCAGCGTGCAAGGCCGATGGGTCCCTGAACATGTTGAAACGGTTTGATACTGGTCAAGCCGCCCGCTTTGCAGAACACTCGGGTGGTGATCGCACCGTCGTTCGCCCTGTCCGGCGCGAGCCGTCGATCAGATCGGAGGACCCAGATGAACCGTGGACCTTCCCGTTTGCAGCCTGAGGGCTTGGTCGAGCCTCTGGACATTGATATCGACACCCTGGACCATGCGCTGATGGAACTGCTCACCAGCGACTGGCAGACCTTGGACGACGGCGGGCCGCTGGGCAAGGCCGACGACCTGCTGGGCGAGCAGACCGCCGCTTGAAGGCTTGAAGACCTGAGCCTGCGTCGCGCGAGTGACGAATTCCGGGGGGAGCACCGGGCATGCCCCATTCCCGGTTGGGCCCGCTGGTTCTATGTTGCATGTCTCACTTCATTGCAACAGGAGACACCGCATGAGCCACCCGTCCAGCCGCCCCGCCAACTTCAACCGCCGCCAGATCCTGTCGGCCGCTGCCGCTGTGGCCGCTCCGGCGCTCCTGCCGACGCACGCGTTCGCACAGGACAAGTTCCCCAGCCGCCCCATCAAGCTGATCGCGCCCTGGCCCGCCGGTGGCAGCAGCGACGGTGTCATGCGCGCCTTCGCTGAAAGCGCCAGCAAGACGCTGGGCGTGCCCGTGATCATCGAGAACAAACCCGGCGTGGGTGGCACGCTGGGCATCTACCGCCTGCCGCACATGCAGAAGATGCCGTTCGACCCGGTGCAGGACATCAGCCACATCGTCTGCCTCACCGGCTATACCTTCGGCATCGCCTGCACGGCGGACGCACCGTTCAAGACCCTCAAGGAGATGGTGGCCTACGCCAAGGCCAACCCCGGCAAACTCGAATACGGCCACACGGGAACGGGCACCACGCCACACCTCGCGATCGAAGAGTTCAGCGAAAAAGCCGGCATCCAGCTCAACCCGATTCCGTTCAAGGGTTCGGCCGAAATCATGCAGGCCATTCTCGGCGGCCACATCCGCATGATGAGCGGCACCACCGAATTCGCGCCGCACGTGCAGAGCGGCAAACTGCGCCTCCTCGCCACGCTCGGCAGCAACCGCAACAAGGCCTTCCCCGACGTGCCCACGGTCAAGGAAAGCGGCTGGGACACCATCACCGAATCGCCCTTCGGCATCGGCGGCCCCAAGGGCATGGACCCGGCCGTCGTCAAGGTGCTGCACGACGCGTTCAAAAAGACGCTGGACGACGCCAAGGTGCAGGAAACGCTGGACAAGTTTTTCATGCCCACGGTCTACATGAGCACAGCCGACTACACCGCCTACGGCGAGCGCACCTTCAAGACCGAGAAGGCGACGATCGAGCGGCTGGGGCTGACGAAGAAGGGCTGAGGCGGCCTGGGTGCGGTGGCAGACATCGCGCCGTGTGGGAACCGGGCACACTGAGCCCAACCCACCCGAAGCCATGACCACGCCCACCTCTTCGTTCACCCCATCGCCCACGCTGCGGCAGCTGGCCTTCGCGCTGGCCCTGCTGTCGCCGCTCGCCGCATCGGCGCAGACCTCCGCGCCACCCGAGCCGCTCCAGACCATAGCCCGGCTCGACGTCGGCCGCTACCTGGGCACCTGGTACGAGATCGCGAAGTATCCCAACCGCTTCCAGCGCCAGTGCGTGGCCGACACGAGTGCGTTGTACCGGCTGCGCGACGACGGCCAGCTAGACGTCATCAACCGCTGCCGCCAGGCCAACGGCGAAGTGGCCGAAGCCGTGGGCCGCGCGCGCCAGGACGGCCCCGCCGATTCGCCCAGGCTTGAAGTGCGCTTCGCCCCCGCCTGGCTGTCGTGGCTGCCCATGGTCTGGGGCAACTACTGGGTCATCGACCTCGATGCGGACTACCAGCTGGTCGCCGTGAGCGAACCGAGCCGCGAATACCTGTGGGTCCTGTCGCGCACGCCGACGGTGGAGGCGGGGGCGTATCAGGCCTTGCTGGGGCGGTTGCGGGAGAAGGGTTTTGAGGTGGGGCGGCTGGAGAGGACAACGCAGCCGGGGAGCCTAAATTGAATTTTAAGTTGTTGATTTAAAAGGATTCACCTGTTAAATTGCATTTTTTGCTTACAACAGGTGAATGAACTACCTCCCGCTGTCCGACGAGGCCGCCCGCCAAGTCATCGACGCCCAGACCATTCTCGCCGAGTTGACGCGTGTGAAGGCGCTCGCGCGCCAGTACGAAGGCGGCATGTACTGGAAGCAAGAGGGCGCTTATGAGTACCTGATCAAGACCGGGCGGCGCAACCGGCAACAGCGACTGGGCGCCCGAAGCCCGGCACTGGAAGCCACTTACACCGCATTCAAGGCGCGCAAGGCAGAGACGGAGGCCCGGCTGGCCAGCCTCAAAGCCGCGGCCACCACCGCTCAAAGGCTCAACAAAGCCGTCAAAGCCGGTCGCGTGCCCGCCCTGGTGGTGGACCTGCTCAACAAGCTGGAAGACAGCGGTTTGGCCCAGCATTTCACGGTGGTCGGTACGCACGCGCTCTACGCCTACGAAGCGGCCGCTGGCGTTCGCATCGTGGCCGGCGCGCTCG